>DATNNO010000093.1:0-33504 GCA_035601775.1 Terriglobales bacterium
TCGTCGCCTCGCGCGCCTCTTCAATATCCGGCTGTTCGCGCGCAAGCCACCGCAAGCAGGTCTTGGCGTTTGTGATGGCCGCGGCTATAGGCTGTTTTAGCTCGTGAGACAGGGAGGCGGCCAGCTGTCCCATCGTGCTGATCCGGTTGACATGTGCGAGATCTGCCTCTAGCTGACGTAATCTCTCGCGTTCCTGTTCTGCCTTTTTGCGATCTTCAATGTCCGTCAGGGTTCCATACCATTTGAGGATGTTTCCATGCGAGTCGCGCAGTGGCACAGCTCGAACTATGAACCAGCGGTATTCACCACTGGCACTCCGACGGCGCGCTTCATTCTCGAACGGCTCCCCGCTCGCCAGGGACCTGTGCCACTTTTTCACGTGTTCACCCAGATCGTCTGGATGAACCGTGGATCGCCAACCTGATCCTGAACTGTCTTCCGATGACAAACCTGAATATTCCACCCAACGTCGATTCACCCATTCATTCTTCCCGTTGGGCGAGCTAGAAAACGCCAACGCCGGAATCGTGTCAATCACATCCCGCAACTGCCTTTCCTGGCGCCGGAGTTGCTGAATGCGTAATTGATGGAGTGCCCAAAGCAGTGCTAGAAAAGAGGCTAGACACCCCCCCCGAAACCACCAGGTCTGGTACCAGGCGGCCGCCAAGCTGAAGGCCAGAGTTGCGCCTTCTTCGTTCCAGACGCCGTCGTTGTTGCTCGCGATCACGCGAAAGCGATAATTGCCCGGGCGCAGATTGGTGTAGAACGCTTGACGCCGTGTTCCAGGATCTTGCCATTCCGAATCGTGACTCTCCAGCTTGTAGCGAAAGCGCACCTTCTGAGGAGCTACGAAGCTCAGCGCCGTATAGTCAACTTCGAGATCACGAGTCAGGGCAGGAAGACGAAGGCCATCCCGCGCCGCATAGCTTTTGTGATCGGCAATAATTTCTTCGATGTGCACTGGCGGCGGTATCGGATTGCCGTCCAGGTGAGCTGGGTCGATCATCTGGACGACGTTTTGATTGGCGAACCACAATCGTCCGTCCGGAGACTGGGACGCGTTTGGCCGGAGAGGAGTAGACATAGGTTGGGCGCCGTCAAACACGTCAATGAGTATGGTCTTCACCGTCGCATCGGGCGATTTCCACCATCGCTGCAGCTCCGCATTTGGGATCGCAATAAGTCCGCACGCCGCGTAAAGCCAAAGGCTAGCTTTCCTGTCAGGGATGAGGGCGTAAATGACGTCGCAAGGAAGGCCATTCCGCACCGTCAGACTCTGCACTCTCCCGTTTTGCCATCCGACAAGTCCCGACGCCGTCGCTACCAACATCGAAGCGTCGGAATTCACAAGGAGGCCGTGGACTGGGCCATCATGAGGGTTTTGATTTAAAGAGAAGAATTCCATTTGGCCATTTCGGTATCGGGCCAAGCCACCGCTCGCCAAGCCTAGCCAGACACCGCCGTGCGGATCAGCAGCAAGCGCGTTCGCGAGTGGCAATTGAGGGGGGGAGATATCTTCGCGAATTCTGAGATCCTGAATGCGAAGGAGCCGATTCCGGTTTTCGGTGGAGTGGGTCGCAACCCAGATGCTGCCATCGACATCTTCGGTCATTGCGCGAACGATGCCTAAGGGACTGCCATCACGCGTATGAATCTTTGTAAACTTTCCCTGCTCATAGACGGACAATTCCGAGTCGACGCCAACCCAGAGCCGACCGGCCCGGTCCTCTAGCAACGATGTGACCTCCCGCCCCGGTAATCCATTCCTTGGTTCGATCGAAGTGATCCTGCCCGACCGGAGAATATCCAAACTATAATTTCCAATCCACACAGTGCCATCCCGCGAAGCGAGAACGGAATTGACCTGATCCGTGCTCAGCCCTTGCCGTGTGGAAAAGCTAGCCACGCGAATTTCATGGAAGTTATCGATCCCGCTGGATGTCACAATCCAGACATTTCCCTCGTGATCCTGGAAGAGGCCGCTCACAGCATCGCCCGATAAGCCATCCGAGCCGCGAAAGTGATCTACCTTGTTTCCTTGAATGCGGTAGATACCCTGGTTTAACGTTCCGACCCAGAGAGAGCTGTCTCGGTCTACGAGCACCGCTGTGACCTCGAGCGTACTTCCATCGAACTCCGGAGTGATGAATGGTCTCCACGTTCCATGCGCGAGTTTCTGTAGCCCGCCGCCCTTTCCGGCGTGCACCAGCCCGACCCAAACAGACCCATCTGGTCCCCCGGCGAGGGCTACCACTCCGTTGAAATTCTCCGCTGGGTTTAGCGCGGCTGGGACGTACGTGTCGGCGGAACTTGTTGGCCAACGGGAAACCATGGCGCCACCGGCCAGCCAGACATTGCCGAGGGTATCGTTCGCCAGGGTCACCGCATAAGGAAGGGCAACGCCATCGTCCCTTCCATAGCATCGGAGTCCTGTATCTGCAACCTTGCAAAAAGGACCGTTCGTATCAGAAAGATTCGCCCGCGCGATCCAGATTGTGCCTGCGCGGTCTTCAAGGATCGCCATAATGCTCCCAGCCGGGTTCGTATAGTTCGTCAGATTTCCATTCCGCCAGCGCGCTAACCCGGTGCTGGTTCCAATCCACAGGCTTCCATCCCGCGCTCCGAGCAGAGAATTGATGCGGGATGACGGCAATTCACTCCCCTCCGGCGGTCTCCATGAGACGAACCGCACGCCATCAAATCGCATCAATCCGGCTTGCGTTCCAATCCAAAGGTATCCGTCGGTGGTTTGGGCCATCACGTTGGGCGCCCCGGCAAAAACTCCATCCTCGATCCGCCATGCGGTGTGCCCATACTGAGAGATCCGCCTACTGGTATCGAGCGCGGCGACTGGACTCATGGTGCAGAAAAACAAGACAAAGCAGAACAGAAGCAGTCTCGGAGTGCCTAGCTTCACTGTCTTCGAAGCGAGAGTTACCGTCTGTACTTGATGCGGTTCCCCGTCGAACCCTTGAGCCGTTTGTTCGCGTGAAATTCGCATAGAAGGTAACCATCTTTCAATTTCGGCAGCTCACAATCTCCGGCTTATGGTTGCATGCATAATCTACACTTTCGCCCCAATTGTTGTCGCCCTGAACGAGGTGGGCGTGGTGAAAGCGGGTCCCCGCGGTGCTTGGGGGATGAGAATCCTTGAAAAAGTTGACTTCTGCGCAAATTGACAGAAGGCGAGAGCATGGAGTACAGTTCCCCGCATTCAGGACATACTTTTTCGACATCTTAAATCTCCTGTCCAGATGGTGATTTATGGTCCATCTGAAAATGCTTGCTTGCGCACTGGCCCTCACCATTAGCTTCAGCTTTGCGCTGCCCACTATCGCAGTGGCGCAGACCTTCCGTGGAGGGATCAACGGTAGCGTGACGGACGCTACAGGGGCTGTGTTGCCCCAGGCTGTCGTTACAGCAACGAATGAAGCCACTCGCTTGGCCTACAAGACGATCTCCTCCAGCGCGGGCGTATTTTCGTTCCAGGACTTGCCGCCGGGGAGCTATCTGATCGAAATTACAGCTAGCGAATTTCAGAAGACCCAATTTAAGAATGTCGCCGTCCTGGCGGGCAAGATTTGCACTTTGGATGGGCGACTGAATGTCGCCCAGCAATCGAGCACCATCGAAGTCTCAGCAGCGGCCGTGGCGCTCGATACGACAACCGTATCCGACGACACGGTGTTATCGACGCAAACCGTTCAAGATATTCCAATCAACGGGCGCGACTTCACTCAATTGGTGGATCAGTCCGCCGCCTTTTCAGGTTACATGGCTGTGGGCTCCGTGAATGGCACACGATCAACGGGCATCAACTGGCAGATTGAAGGCGCTGACAACAACGATCCCTGGGGCAATATGGTGTCCGTAAATCAAGTCGGCGTCGGGGGAATCGCGGGTGTCGTGTTGCCTCTTGACTCGGTTGAGGAGTTTTCACTGCAGAGCCAGGGAGCCGCGGAGACGGGACGTAACCCGGGCGGGACGCTGAATCTGGCGATCAAGTCTGGAACGAACCAATTTCATGGCACTGCGTACTACTACAACCGAAACGAATTCTTCGCCGCCCAAAGTCCCTTCGCCCCGCCGAATTTGCATAAGAACGCCCTAAGAAATCAGCACTATGGCTTTTCCCTCGGCGGCCCCATTCGGAAAGGCAGGACCTTCTTTTTTCTAAACCTGGAAGAGCAGAAGTACTTGATCGGCAACCAGTCGCGTTCCACGGAACCTTCGCAGGCATATCAAGCGGAAACTCAAGCCCTATTGAAGCAATACAACGTCCCCGTGAATCCGGTTTCTGCAAATCTGCTCAACGGGCTGTGGCCTGCGTCCGCGCTGACTAGTCCCGCGACGGCAGCTAATTATTTCAATCCGAAGTCTACCAATGGGTACAGCCACAATGGCTTGCTCAAACTCGACCACAGCTTCAATGAAGCCAACCGCGTCTCGTTTCGAGTATTTCTCGGACAGGGAACACAGACGGCCCCGAACAGCACACATCTGAGTCCTTACTGGGAGGTCGTGCCCTCGCACATGCAAAACTACGATGCGATCTACGACCGCGTCATCTCCTCCCGGTTCACTAATCAACTCGTCGCCGGCGTCAACTATTTCCTCCAGACCTTCGTGGATGCCGATACAAACTTCAATCCCATCGCTTTGGGCCTCAACACCGGCGTTACATCTCCCACCCTGGCCGGTGCTCCCAACATCGTCATATTCGGTTTCGACCAAGTTGGGGTCAACCCGTTTTCCGGAAGAACGGACGTCACCGGGCACTTAACCGACACACTCTCCTATGTCACGGGAAAGCACCAGCTTCGTTTTGGTGGTGAATTCCGCAGGACTCAGGTCGATGTGTACTACAACTTCGGCGCTCGTGGCGTCTTCGATTTTACCGGCGGGCAAGGACCGTGGGCCAGCTTGGCCAATAATCCAAACCAAGATACGAACGAGCTGAGCCTGGCCGACTTCATGGCGGGCTACGTCTATCAGTCCACGAACACAATCGGCAATTCGGAGCGCCTGGTTCACGTCAACAGTTTCAGTCTCTTCGGACAAGACGCCTATCAAGTCACGCGCAAGCTGAACCTCAATTTTGGACTTCGCTACGAGTACGAAGGTCCGCTGCATGACAACAAGCAGGATCTTTCCGTATTTACTCCGTCGCGTGGTCTCGTGGTTGCCGGGCAGAGCATTCCCTCAATTTACCCGCAGGATTTCCTGAACTTCAGCCCTCGGGTTGGTTTTGCTTACCAGCCGCGGGACAGCGGCAATTTGGTGGTTCGTGGCTCCTATGGGATCTTTTTTGACACTCCGCCGATAATTCCTTTCCTCGATAACGTCTTTCTCCTGAACAATGGACCGCTCGGCGCGCCCGATAATCCCGCAGGGAACAATCCGGTTTACAGCGTTCAGGCTAATAGCTACACGATCGTAAAGAACCAGCCCATCTTCCCAACTGGCCCGGTGCCGATCTCGGGAAGCAATGTCCTTGACCTCTTTTCTGTCAGCCAAACGCTCCGAACGTCTTACTACGAGATGTACTCCTTGAACGTCCAGCAGAGCTTGGGACACCATTGGATCGTGCAAGTCGGTTACGTCGGTTCGGAAGGACGGCGACTGCTTATTCTAGGAGACATCAACCAAGCCGCCCTCGGCAGCGATTTCAATTCAACCACTGTCATCAGACCCAACGGAGGCACTTTTTCATACCAGCAGTCCACGCGGCCGTTTTTCAGCAAGTATCCGAACTTCGGTGTGATCAATGAGGTGCAATCCGAGGGGACTTCAAACTACAGCTCGCTTCAAACAACTCTCCGATCGAGTCAATGGCACGGCCTGACGGCGCAGCTCTCGTACGCCTGGGGGCATAACCTCGACGATATGACGCAAGCCTGCTGCGCGCTCCCTCAGGACAGCACAAATCTGAAGGGAGATTACGGCAATTCCGACTACGACGTGCGCCACCACTTGACCGTCAACGCCGTTTACAACATCCCGGGCTCCTCGCACGGCCCTCAATGGCTCACCTACGGCTGGCAGCTCAATACCGTGATGTCGTTCCGCACCGGTTTGCCTTTCACCGTTCATGCCACCACCGATACCAGCGGCACGGGGGAGAACACCGGCCGTGGTGACCAAATCGGAAACGCATACGCAGGTGTTTCTCATTCTCTGGTCAGCCATTCCTACGTGCAGTGGGTGAACCCCGCGGCGTTTCAAGATCCGCCGCAGGGAAGCTTCGGGACGATGGGCCGCAATCAGCTCACCGGCCCGGGCTTTGCTTCTGTGGACCTCTCGGTATTCAAGAACATTCCGGTGACCGAGCGCTTGAAAGCTCAGTTCCGCGTGGAAATGTTCAATATCTTCAACCGCCTGAACCTTGCGCCGCCGAGCGGCTACCTCTTCGGCGGATTTGGTCAAAGCACCGACACCATCGGCGACTACAATGGCGCGCCGGGTATCGGTCCGGGTGAGCCATTCAACATGCAATTGGCCCTAAAGCTTATTTTCTGATTGCTGCCGAGCCGAGGTCGCAGCACTGCGGAAAACCCGAGTCCCAATCCGGCGCACAACTGGCACGCCGGACCGGCCATATTCTCAGCAAAACCGTGGGTTTCGACTAATTGGCAGTCAGTCGGCTCAGGCCAGCGAGCAAGATAAGTTTAACCGATCGATCTCGCTGTCCCAAGACATGAATGCGGTTAGCTAAGAACTACCAGAACTTCCTCAGCAGAAACCAGGCAAGCGCCGCCTCCGCCAGGGATCGTTAGGTTTGTAAACCAACGACCGGTGCCTCAGCGTCCGACAGGGGGCAGACGCGGCAATCTTGGATTCGGAATCACTTCAATTATCGCTTTTCGGATGATGTTCGGTCTATTAGCGGACTACCTGCATCTCATTCCATCCGGACGCGCTTCTCAGCTGTCAATTCTTTATCAGTCTGCCATGGCAAACTTCGCCAATGCGCTTGCACGAGGGTACCGTTAGCGCCGCGGTCGTTGCTGCAAAACCGGCAGCGCTGGGGATCGGTCGCCGACAGCGAGTTCACATGGTCCGGCCATTCGCGGAGAGCACTACGCGGCAGTATCGCAAACCGGCAGTGGTCTGCACTCGTTTCGTGACATTGACTTCCCTGTTCATCGGTGACCCTTCCTGATTCTGGTATCAGTGTAGGTATTACCGACTTGCAAGTGCTAGATAACTAAAGAACTGGCGGAGAGAGTGGGATTCGAACCCACGTTACCCTTTCGAGTAAACACGCTTTCCAAGCGTGCGCCTTCAGCCACTCGGCCATCTCTCCCGCGACCAATCTGCTGCCAAAAAATCTGCCGCAGGTAGCGAGTTCTGGGAAGCGATTGCGGGCGTCTCTCAATCACCGACCGAGAGCGCCGCGATCACAGTGCTCTTTGATTCTATGGCCCGAACCGATGAAACCGCAAGGCTAAGACGTGGGAACTGATTGTCATTCTGAGGAAGCGGAGCCTTCGCAAAGCGAGCGCTCCCCACGAAGAATCTATGTATTTGCCTCGACTCGCAGTGCTCAGTAGCCTAATCGAGGAGCAACGTACAGAGGACAGAGTAAAAAACAAAGAGCGGATTTGTCGCTTCTCCGTGCCTCCGTGACTCCGTGGTAGATTTGATCAAGCGCCATGAAAGACATTTCCTCCTGGGCTCTAAACATCGCCACGCGACGCGGCGCTTCCTACGCTGACGCACGCATTGCCGACGACCGCAGCCGCGCGCTCTCGACCAAGAATGGCAAAGTCGGTGGCGCTTCGGACGCCGAGTCGTTCGGCATCGGCATTCGTGTCATTGCCGACGGCGCCTGGGGATTTGCTGCGTCTGACGATTTCAGCCGTTCCGCCGTCGAAGCCACAGCCGCGCGAGCCGTCGATATCGCCAAGGCATCTTCGCGGGTGAAGCAGCGCGACATTCAACTGGCTTCGGAAAAGCCCGTTACCGCCCAGTGGACCACGCCCTTTCAGATCGATCCTTTTACTACCTCCGTCGAGCAGAACATTGACCTGCTGCTGAAGATCGACTCCGAACTGCGCTCGGTTGCCGGAGTTACGCTGGCCGAGACTAACATGAATTTCCGCCGCGAGGAGCAGTGGTTTGTTTCGTCCGAAGACGCCAACATTCATCAGACGAAATACACCACCGGTGTCGGCTACGCGGCTTACGCCTTTGCTGGAAGCGAGATTCAGAAGCGCTCGTATCCCAATTCTTACGGCGGACAGTGGCAGAACAAAGGATATGAACTGATTGGCGAACTGAAACTATTGGAAAACGCCCGCCGGGTGGGCGAAGAGGCGGTCGCGCTGCTCAAAGCGGAGCAGTGTCCCGAGGGTGTGTTCAACATCATTCTCGATGGCTCGCAACTCGGGCTGCAAATTCACGAGTCGGTGGGGCATCCCATCGAACTCGACCGCGTGCTGGGAATGGAGGCTAACTTCGCGGGAACCTCGTTTCTCACGTTTGATAAACTCCGCACCCTGCGTTACGGCAGCGATCTGGTCAACATCGTCGCCGATGCGCGCCAGGAGCACGGTCCGGGACTGGGAACATTCGCCTTCGACGAAGAAGGAGTGCCCGCGCAGTGCACGCCGATCATCACCAATGGCTTGTTTACCGGATATCTAAGTTCTCGCGAAACCGCGCATACCATCGGGATGAATCGATCCGGCGGAACCCTGCGCGCCGAAGGCTGGAACCGGCTGCCGATCATCCGCATGACCAACATCAGCATTCTTCCCGGCGAGAAGTCGCTGACTCGCGAGCAGCTCATTGCGGATACCGACCACGGCATCTACATGGAGACCAACAAGTCGTGGTCGATTGATGACAAGCGTTACAACTTCCAGTTCAGCTGCGAGATGGGATGGGAGATCAAAAACGGCAAGCCCACCCGCATGTTAAAGAACCCGTCCTACTCTGGAATTACAACGGACTTCTGGAACGCGATGGACGCGATCTGCTCGCGAGACGAGTGGGTGGTTTGGGGAACCCCGCATTGCGGCAAAGGCCAGCCCCAGCAGGTGATGGGAACGGGGCACGGCGCAGCACCGGCTAGGTTTCGCAATATAAAGGTGGGAAGTGCGTATAAAGGAACGTGATGTAAATCAGCACTTGGCACTTGGCAGTTAGCCTTTAGTCTTGCGCCGTCATTCCAAAAGTTGGCACAAACTGTTTCCGTGGCCAAGTGCTAAATGCTAAGTGCTAAGTGCTGAACACCAATGCTTAATCAAGCCAAAGCCGCCGACATCTTCGAACGCATCAAGAAGCATTCGACTGCGGATGAAGTCGAAGTCCTCTTCTATGGCGGAAAGAGCGCGCTCACCCGCTTCGCAAATAACACCATCCATCAGAATGTTGCTGAAGAAAACTATGTCGTTTCTGTGCGAACGGTATTTGGCGGACGCACCGCCCGGTCGACTACGAACAAACTTGACGATGAAAGCCTCAAACGAGTTGTGCAATCGTCGGAGAGGCTGGCGAAAGTTCAACACCCCGATTCTGATCTGTTGCCCATTCCTGACTCGTGTGGCGCGGGCACTCCTGCCCGCGAAGGGTTGCCCATGCGCCACTTCGCCGAAACCGCTGCAATCACGCCCCAGCAGCGCGCGGAAACCGTCAAGAAAATTGTTTCGATCGCGGAGAAGCACAAGCTCACCACGGCCGGCATCGTCTCAACCTCGGAGTCGGTGGAGGGCGTTTTCAACTCTCGTGGCCTAACCGACTGGCACTCGCAGACTTCCTCGGAAATCTCAATCACTATGCTGGCGGCGGATTCCTCGGGATGGCAGAAAGCCAATTTCCCCAATGTCGCCAATCTCGATGCCGCCGCGCTAGCGGAAACCGCGGCCCGCAAAGCGTTCGAATCGGCCAGTCCGCGCGAGATTCCTGCCGGGAAATACACCGTGATTCTCGAACCGGCCGCCGTGCTCGACATCGTTGGCTTCATGTTCTTTGACTTTGGTGGACTGTCCATCCTGGACCAGCGCTCTTTCCTGAATAACCGTGTCGAAACCAAACTCTTCGGCGAGAACATCAATATTTGGGACGACGTTGCTCACCCCCTGCAATCGGGCGCTCCTTTCGATGGCGAAGGAATGCGCCGTCACAAAGTGCAACTGGTCGAGAATGGCGTAGTCAAGCGGCTGGTGTATGCGCGGGCCACCGCCGAAAAAATGAAGCGCTCGGAACACAAAGACAAAGTGGGCCCCATCGAGCCGACAGGCCACGGCTTCCCGCTCCCAAACGAAATGGGCGAAGCTCCCATGAACATAGTATTCGGCACAGCGCCTAAGCCAAGCTCGGTTGACCAAATGATCGCCTCCACCGGGCGCGGCGTGCTGGTGACGCGGCTCTGGTACATCCGTGAAGTCGATCCTTACGAAAAAATTCTCACTGGCATGACCCGCGACGGAACCCTTTATGTGGAGGACGGCAAGATCCGCCACGGAGTTCGCAATTTCCGTTTCAACCAGAGCCTGATTCAAATGCTGTCGAACGTGGAAGCCATGGGAACTCCCGTGCGCGCCAGCGGCGAAGAATCGTTCGACATGGTGGCGCCAGCGATGAAGGTGCGGGACTTTAACTTCACGGAAGTAACAAAATTCTAGAATCAGCAGTTAGCACTTAGCATTCAGCACTCAGCCCGCAAGACGCTCCGCTTCTACCTTGCGGGCAAGCGATGCTAGCATTCGCTTCACTTCAACCACGCCATTGTTCAGCTTCTGGTAATCCAAATCGCTCAGAGAGGCAAGATCCCGCGCAAGTAGAAAGTGATACTCCACCTCACTTGCCGACCCGCAAGCGATATTCAAGAATCGCTGAAACTCGCCGTTGCCTCGTTTTCCGCAACCCTCCGCGATGTTGGCGGCAATCGAGGCGGCGCACCTCCGTATCTGGATTGTTAGTCCATACGTTTCGGCCTTCGGAAACGCGTCGGTCGCTCGGTAAGAAGACAGCGTCAACGAATGCGCCTTTTGCCACACCTGTAGGTCTCTGAAGTCTTTCATTCTAGGAACTTCCTTTTGCTGGCTGAATGCTGAGTGCTGAATGTTAAATGCTCGGCGCGAAAATGCTCGGTGACGGCCATCACAAACCGGACCCCCCCCCGCAAGTTCATGACCCACAAGAATTTAACTCTAATAGTTCCATGACTTCGGTAACTTTGCGACGCTGGTTCCGGGGTGTAATCTTCGCTCGTAATGTCCAACACCGGCCCATTCGTCAAGAAGGCGGCTCCGGAAGCACTCCCGGACGAAAAAGGCGCGTCGCCGCAGGCTCCAGAATCAGCCAAAGAAGAAGCGGCTGATCTCAAGGCCAGGCGTGCGCGCTATCCCGAAGTGCAGAGTGCGATGCGCTTTCCGATCAAGCTCCCGATTTCTGTAAAATCGAAGACAGGCGAGCGTCATACTGAAACCCAGAACATCTCCGCCAACGGCGTTCTGTTCCAGATGGTCGATTCCGAAATGCCGGTCGGCTCGATGGTCGACTTCACCATTTCTTTGCCGGCCGATGTCGTGGGCGCGGAGGCCGATGTACGGCTGGATTGCCGCGGCCGCGTAGTGCGTAGTTTTGAAGACAGTGGCCGCCGCGGGGTAGGCGTGGTCATCGATGAGTATCGTTTCGACCGCGCTGAACGGCAAGGGGACTGATGGCAAGCACTCCTGTTACCGCGAGAATCGACGGCGAACAGCCGCATGAGGGTGACGGCAACGGCCAGTTCATCCGCGTGATCGTGGCTGACACGCAGGCCATCTTTCGCGCCGGCTTGCGCAAGATTTTTGCTGTAGAGGACGATCTTCGCGTGGTGGGACAAGCCGAAACTCTGGCCCAAACCTTAACCGCCGCTAAGAAGTTTTCCGCCGATGTTCTGCTTTTTGAAGCCGCCATCGCGTCCAATCCAATCGAAGCGGTTACCGACCTGCTGCGCCAGAACCCGCTGCTTCGGATGGTCGTGATCACCACCGACCCCGATCAAGAACTCACTCTGGAACTGTTTCGCCGGGGCGTGCATGCCATCGTCTCGCGCGAGGTTGAACCCGAGTTGCTGGTGGACTGTTTACGAAAAGTATCAAAGGGTGAGCCATGGTTGGATGGCCGCGCCACCCAGTGGGTGCTCGAAGCCTATCGCACCCAGGGCTCGCGCGCCGGAGCCCCTCGGACCAAGGTCCAGTTGACCCCCAAAGAAACCCTGATCGTTTCCTGCGTAACCCAGGGCATGAAGAACAAGGAAATCGCACTGCGCGTCGGAACCACCGAACAGGTGGTCAAAAATTATCTGCGCAAGGTATACGACAAGCTGGGCGTCGCCGATCGCCTGGAGTTGGCCCTCTATTGCTTGAACAGCCGCATCCTCGATAGCTCAGTCAAGCCGCCCGCCCGCCCAGAACCTCCAGCCCACACCAACAATGCAGAAGCAATCTCGCCCGCGAACCCAGACACCCCAGAAAAACTCTCCTAATGTAGGCGCGAGCGGCCTCGCTCGTGCAGTTGCCACCAGTCATCCCAAGGAAACTCAGATCTTCGCACCGCGAGAGCTCCGACGAAGTATCCAAGCTTTGGCCAAATGCCAAATGCTAAATGCTAAGTGCTACTCCAAATTCCGCCGCACAAGCCTCAATCCGACCCACGGTACCCAATGGTGCCCCACCCCGCAGCAAATGCCAAGCCTCCTTAAACCGCCCGTACTTCGACTTCTTCAACCTCGGATACAGCCCGACATTCCCCTGCATCTTGAAACTCTCCACCGGAAGGATGTACCACAGATCCAGGGGAATCAGATATGCCGCCACAAAATCAAACGGATCACCCGTGTACTTCCCCCGCCACCCGCGCACGGTAACGGTGTACCCTCCCCGATCCAAGAACATCGTCGACTTCACCTGCACCCGCACAAAATGCGCCTTATACTCCACCGCAAAGTCATACCGCGACATCTCCCCCCAAGGCCGAGTCACGCACAAACCATGCTCCGCCGCCCGTGTCATAAAACACATCTCCGCCCATTCACCCCGCAACTTGGGATGCTTGATCTTCATTCCGTTATTTTTCATAAGCTATTCGCTATCGCTACCCAACCCTTCCCCGTGCCAAGAAACCGTCCCCAAATAAAAACGCGGCCCAGAAAGGCCGCGCAATTTTCTTCGACGCGATTCTAACTATGCCACACCGCGCTGCCGAAAAGCACACTCCGCAAAAGAAAAACATCCTGCAAGGCCCATTTCGGGAATAGGACGCGAGCGTCCACGCTCGTGCTGCCTAGCGAGAGCCGTCTTGAGCCTCGGGCAAGCGTTATATCCCGTTAGTGTAATCTTGCAGGAACGGAGCATGCAGAAAAAACGAACCTATCCGGCTATCGCCAAGGCTGCGGTCAGTTACGACTTGCACTCACTCGGCTGGCGCGCTTTCCAACAGCTCTGCCTGACAGTCCTAAGAGAGATTCTAGGCCAAACTGTTTCCGCCTTCCTCGACGGCCGCGATGGAGGAAGAGACGGCGGTCCGAGGAAAATGGAGGCCGCAAAAGCATGAAGACATCTCGGGGACATTCGTCTTTCAGGTGCAAATTCACAAATCGAGCCGGATACAACCTGGCACTTGCGGACGTTTCCGACGAACTCGAAAAAGCTGCTCGCTTAGTGAAGGATGGGATCTGTGAGAACTATTTCCTGTTGACCAATGCTGGTGTCTCCGGCGTGGTCGAGCAAGAGCTCAGGTCGGCCTTCACCGCCGTTGGAGTGAGGTACTTCAGTGTTCTTGGGTACACGTGGATATGCGACACGATACGGGACAACAAACGGCTTCGTATGCTCGTTCCACGCGTCTATGGACTGGGCGATCTGAGCCAGATCCTGGACGAAAGGTCGTACGCACAAACTCGCTCGCTGCTCAGTTCACTTCAGGATGACCTTTCGAAAGTAGTCTTGACGGGAACCTACTATCGGGCGGCAAAAATGCTTGAGAAGTATGGTTTTGTTCTTTTAATCGGCGAACCTGCGGCTGGCAAGTCAACCATCGCCGCTACCCTTGCGATGGCCGCGATTGATCAATGGGGGTGCTCAACTCTTAAGATCGACGAGCCCGCTGGAATAAAGGAAGACTGGAATCCACATGAGCCCAGCCAGTTTTTTTGGATTGACGACGCTTTTGGCGTAACCCAATACGAGATCGTCCTCGCATACGGCTGGAATCGAGCATTCCCTCGGGTTAAGGCCGCACTGGCTAATGGCGCGAGGGTTGTCATGACGTCCCGCGACTACATCTACAATCGAGCCCGCAATGATTTGAAGCAAGACGCTTTTCCGCTTTTCAAAGAGGCGCAGGTCGTAATCGACGTCCATGACCTCACGCTGGAGGAACGACGTGAAATACTTTATAACCATCTGAAACTCGGAACACAGCCGCGTGAATTCAAGACCGACATCAAGCCGTATCTCGATGGAATTGCCCTAAATCCCAAATTCATACCAGAAATTGCCAGGCGCTTGGCACACCCGCTGTTTACCAGCAATCTCAGCATTAATTCCGACGAGATCGCCGACTTTGTCGAACGGCCGAAGCAGTTCCTCTTGGACGTAATTCAGGCGTTGGACCGCCATAGCAAGGCTGCGCTAGCTCTCATCCATATGAACGGCGGGATGCTGGCCAGCCCCCTGCAGTTGACGCCCGCTGAGACTGATCCGCTCGGCAGGCTCGGCAGCTCCCTCCCGGATTGTACGGTGGCCCTTAGCTCCCTTAAGGACAGCCTACTGCAATATGTGGTTCGTGACGGCGTTGGAGGTTGGATATTCAAGCACCCAACAATCGGCGATGCGTTCGCCGACATGATCTTGGGCGATCCTGAACTGATGGGTATTTACCTGCGCGGAACAGCTGTGGACCAACTCGTGGATCAGGTCACGTGCGGCGATGTCGGGCTCACCGGGGCAGTGGAGGTTCCGGAACACTATTTTCCCCTGGTGCTGGAAAGGCTTCTCAAGTTACCGTCCAATTGGGAGAATCAGCGACTTGTTGACTTCTTTCTCTCGTACCGGGCTGGCCCGGCATTTCTTAAGCTGTTCCTGAACCAGAGCCCGGAGCTTCTAAAAAGAGTAGTGGAACCCGGACTGTACTTGAGCGCTGTCTCCGAAGTGCCGCTCGCGATCCGGCTTTACAAGCTCGGGATGCTTTCCGAAGAACAGCGAAGTACGTTTGCAAGAACCGTCATGAATTACGCAATCGAAGGCAGGGACGCATATGTCCTGGGAAGCACACACCTTCGCGCCATGCTCACGGAAACGGAGTTCGCCGAACTGCGTCTCAAACTGCGGACGGAAACGATTCCGAAGTTAGAAGAGCTTCGGCTAGAGCAGCAACTAGATCACAGCCACGGCGACGATCCTTGGCAACACATGTCGCCGTTCCTAGATGCGCTGAAAGAGTTTGAAAAGCTATTTCACCGGTCAAAACGTGTAGTGCGAAGAATCAAAAACACGAGGAAGCAAGTCCGCGAATGGATTTCACAAAGAGAGCCTCCTGACTCGGATGACCTCCCGCAAAGAGCACTTAGTCGGCCCGCCGCCACAGTGCCGACTACATCAACTGAGCGTAGCATTTTTGACGACATCGACGAGTGACAGAAATCGGAAGGAGGTGACAGCGCCGAGCCCGAAGCCAAAAACATTGACACCCCGCCTCGCGAACCCTACCCTATATTTCATGGAAGTACGGTTGAACCCCGACCTGCAAGCGAAGCTCGTGCAATTAGCGTCCAAGCAAGGCCGCGACACCGAGGCGCTGGTGGTCGAAGCCGTCGAGCGCATGGTGAACTACGACGAGTGGTTCATCCGTGAAGTTGAGAAAGGAATCGCCGCCGCTGAGCGTGGCGAGTTCATCGAGCACGGCGAAGTCGGAAAACGCATGAACCAGCGGTATCCTGGCTAATGCGGATTCGTTGGACGGAACCCGCAACTCGCGACCTTATTCAAATTGCAGATTATCTCGAAAAGCATGGCAGCAGCGCCATCGCCCGCCGCATCGCCCTTTCCATCTATGAGCGCATAGGAGCCCTGGCACAATTTCCCGAGCAAGGACGAACGGGACGCAAGTCAGACACTCGCGAACTTGTTCTAAGCGGCCTTCCCTATCTCGCCGTCTATCGCCTTAATGGAGACGCAATAGAAATTCTCCGCATTCTGCATGGAGCGCAAATTTGGCCGTAAAAAGCAAACGGAGCGGCAAGCGCCGCCCCAGTTTAGCTAAGTGCCAAATGCCAACTGCCGCTCTACGTCCCCTCACTCCACCCCGCCAGATACTCTTCCTGCTCCGGCGTCAGCTTGTCGATCTTGATTCCCATGGACTCGAGCTTCAACTTGGCGACGCGCTTGTCCAGGTCATCGGGCACTCGGTAGACCTTTTTCTCGAGCGACTTGTGATTCTTCACCATGTAATCGACCGAGAGCGCCTGGTCCGCAAAGCTCATGTCCATCACGGACGCCGGATGCCCCTCGGCTGCGGCCAGGTTGATCAGGCGACCTTCGCCCAGCAGGTTGATCTTGCGGCCGTCTTTTAGTGAGTATTCTTCGACGGAATTGCGCGTAGTGCGCTTCGACGATGACAACTTCTCCAGCGCCGGGATGTCAATCTCGACATTGAAGTGTCCGGAGTTTGAAATGATGGCCCCGTCTTTCATCAACTCGAAGTGGTCCTTGGTAAGGACGCTCTTGTTGCCGGTGACGGTGCAGAAGACATCGCCGATCTTGGCCGCTTCGGTCATTGACATTACGCGGAAACCGTCCATCACCGCTTCCAGAGCTTTCGTCGGATCGATTTCGGTGATGATCACCTCGGCTCCGTTGCCGCGAGCGCGGCTGGCTAGCCCGCGTCCGCACCAGCCGTAGCCAGCGACCACGAACTTCGATCCCGCCAGCAGGAAGTTGGTGGCACGGATAATGCCATCAATCGTGGACTGCCCGGTTCCGTAACGGTTGTCGAACAGGTGCTTGGTATCGGCATCGTTCACCGCGACGATGGGGAAGCGCAGCACGCCCTCCTTCGCCATGGCCCGCAGCCGGATCACGCCGGTCGTGGTCTCTTCGGTGCCGCCGATCACGCCGTCGAGCGCGTCCTGCCGCTTGGTGTGCAGGATGGTCACCAGGTCAGCGCCGTCATCCATGGTGATGTGCGGCCTGTGATCGATGGCCGCGAGGATGTGGCTGTAGTAAGTCTCGTTGTCCTCGCCCTTGATGGCAAAGACGGGAATGTTGTGGTCGCGCACCAGGCTGGCCGCAACATCGTCCTGCGTGGAAAGCGGGTTCGAGGCGCACAGTACCACGTCAGCGCCCCCGTCGCGAAGGGTGATGGCCAGGTTCGCCGTCTCCGCGGTGACGTGCAGGCACGCCGAGATGCGCATGCCCTTCAACGGCTGATTCTTGATGAACTCTTTGCGGATGATCTGCAGGACTTTCATCGACTGGTTAGCCCACTCGATGCGTTTCTTGCCCAGATCGGCAAACTCAATGCCTTTGATATCAGATTGCGCTTGCGTTGGTGTGGTCGACATACTTCTCCTGTGGCGCTGAATTGATCTTGATTCTAAACCTTGGAAATCTAAACCTTGGAAACCTAAACCTCGGGAAAACTTACTTCCCGGGTGCCCCATTTCTCGCGCTCTTTGCGAGAAGTGGGTTCGCGTGTCCCACTCTTTTTGCGTCTCTTGCGAAAACGCGGGAGAAAACCAACCTTTACTTGTGCACCGCGACCGGCTCCCGCAGACCAGCATCCCTGGCCAGCTTCGCCGCCTTGTCGGTTAACTCCCACGTGAAGTCGGGATCGCTGCGCCCGAAGTGTCCATAAGCCGCGGTCTTGCAGTAGATCGGCCGCCGCAGATTGAGCGATTCAATGATTCCCTTAGGCGTCAGCTTGAAATGGGATCGTACGAGATCCGAAATGGTCGCCTGATCGACCTTGCCCGTACCGAACGTATCCACCAGCACGCTCACCGGATCGGCCACGCCGATAGCGTACGCGAGTTGCACTTCGCAACGATCCGCCAAGCCGGCCGCAACAATGTTCTTGGCGATGTGGCGCGCCATATACGCAGCCGACCGATCTACCTTGGTCGGATCCTTGCCGCTGAACGCGCCGCCGCCGTGCCGTCCCATGCCGCCGTAGGTGTCCACAATAATCTTGCGCCCGGTCAGCCCGGTATCGCCCATGGGCCCGCCAATCACGAAGCGTCCCGTGGGATTTATGTGATACTTCGTATCTTCGTCGAGGAGGTGCGCCGGAATCGTGGCCTGAATCACATGCTTGAGAATGTCGCTGCGGAGTTCGTCGTTGCCAACCGTCTCGGAGTGTTGCGAGGAAATCACTACGGCATCCACACGAATCGGCTTGTGATGCTGGTCATATTCAACTGTAACTTGGGATTTGCCATCGGGCCGCAGGTAAGGAAGCTTCCCATGCTTACGAACTTCCGAAAGCCGCATGCAGAGCTTGTGAGCAAAAGATATAGGCGCAGGCATCAACTCCGGCGTCTCATTGCAAGCAAACCCAAACATCATTCCCTGGTCGCCGGCGCCTCCGGTGTCTACGCCCATGGCTATGTCGCCGGATTGTTTGTTGATGCTGGAGATTACGGCGCAGGTGTTGGAGTCGAAGCCGTAGAGGGCGTTGTTGTAGCCGATGGACGCAATTGTGCCGCGCACCAGGTTTTGGAAATCGACGTAGGCCTTGGTGGTGATTTCACCGGCGATGACGACCAGGCCGGTCGCGGTCAGGGTCTCGCACGCTACACGGCTGGAGGGGTCATCGGTCAGGCAGGCGTCAAGGATGGCATCGGAAACCTGGTCTGCGATTTTGTCAGGATGTCCTTCGGTTACGGATTCGGAGGTAAATAAATGGCGATTCTTCGACAAGCGTATTCTCCTTAGCAAGCGATCTGGGCGTCACGTCTGGCGGGGGTCAATCAGAACACAACGGCCACACGAAATGCGTCGTTCTGCGTCCTGAAAAGGCTACCAGAGAATGAGCAGAGGCGCAATCCTTTTGGGCTGGGTTGCAGGTTCTGGCAGCGAGTGGAGTTCTATCTGAGGCGGAGGGCTGGGGACACGGGTTCAATGGAGATTGCAGCGAATTGCACGGCATTGTGCCGCTCAGCTTTAATTGGTCAATTCTAATTTCTTTTAATTCTGTTCTGGTTTTCTTAATGGTTCTCTACCGCTTTCTTGGGTCGGTCATGGCGATTGAGCGGGATCTTCTGGCTTGGGGGCGGGTGGTCGCAGCCCATTGGCATCAAAGGTTAGGGTTTTGACCTCGCCGTAGCCTCCTTGCGCCGGTAGTTTTTTGCCGTTGAATTCGAAATCCAGGGCGCCAATGTTACCGGCTTTGATAATGATCTCCTTTCCGGCGCGAACGGACTTTTCCGCGGGGGCAGTCAGGGTACTGTGGGTGCTCACCTCGCCGTCGATGGAAACGGATAGCCAGGAATCCTCGCGTGCCCTGATCAGCACCACGAATCTTCCGGCTCGCGGAGCCTGGGATGACGGAGTCTGGGATGACGATTGGCTGGGGGTGGAAGCAGGCGGGCTCGCAGCCGGCGTTTGAGATGACTCGCCGCCCGCTGTGGATGGAACCGTTGGTTGGCTTGCCTTGGCGACCTGGGCAGTGGCAGCGCCAGAGTCACTTGGCGGCTGCGACGGGGAATTGGCCGCAGGCGCTGCAGAGGCCGGAGTTCCCTTCTCCGATTCGCGGGAGTAGAAGCCCCACGCCGCAAAGCCCAGCGCGACGATCAGGAGCGCCACCGCGAACATGCCCCAGGGAACGCCCGCGGCGCCGTGGTTCTCTTCTGGCGATGGTTCTCGCGACGGGGGATCGAGGACCGGGGCTTGGTCGTCATTCTCGGAATTCTTCCCCGGCGGGCTGATTGCAGCGATGTAGTCGGCGATGGCCTGCTCTTCATCCATGCCCAGACAGCGCGCATAGGCCCGGATAAAGCCCTTATTAAAGATGCCGCCGGGGAGTTGGTCGAAATGTTCTTCCTCCAGCGCGCGCAGCATACGGGTGCTAATCTTCGTGGAAAGGGAGATGTCATCCAGGGTGATCGCTCGCTTCTCCCGCTCCTGTTTTAGTCGCATGCCGAACGACGCCACTTGAGGGTTCTCCTGCCCGGAATCACTACGGGCCAGATGTTCACACTAAATATATGTTATGCGAGTGTTGGGGAGGCGGAAATTTGCGTAGTGTCTGAAAAGTGCGCTGAACTTTCAAACACTACTGCCCGGTCAGGTAGTGTCCTATTAGGGTGTTGCTGGCTCTACTAAGGAGCCATGAATTGTTCGCGCATCCGCTTGAGGTAATCATGCACTTGCATCGCAAACGGATTATTTTCCAGGTCACCGCTAGGTAGCGGTGGTTCAGTGGGAGCAACGCCGGGAGGTATTTGAATCTTGCCCTGCGACATCTCGTGAACTCCGACTTGAATAGTCAAGAAGTAAAGCATTATCTTGGCCTGAAGCCACGTGACAGAAATAGCAGTATGCTGTTGAATAAGCATACTGTTATCGCGCCAATCCAGTTCTCCAAAGATTAGTTTCAAATCCCACTCACTTGGATGGTACTGGACATTATTTGCGTACCACGACTCAAAGTTCTCATGACGCACCAACTTTATCGGTTGTTCTTTTAATTGCTGCTCGGGAACGTCCGGCATCATTAGCCCCTCCAAGAGGATCGCTTTCGTCTGCTGTTAAGCCGACGGCCAACACCACGCGGCCAGTTATTTCTCACTTGAATTCCTGTCCTTGGTAAATGGATACTTCTGGTTTCTCTAGGAGCATTCTGAGGAACGGGCGTATTAGAGCCAATCGGTGCCTCTGGCAATGCCGTAGCGATAGCACCGGAGGCTGGGAGTGCGGTGAAATTAAGCGCAGCCGCACTCTCATCCCGGTGTTCAATCGCCGATTGCGCCGACAAATCTCCAACTCCGACCAGGGTGGACCCCAAGTAACGTCTGCTGAATTCGAGAGCAACCTCGCTTTTATTAGAACTTTCGTCAATAAATCCTTGTTTTATCTCTTCCTCGAAGCTCGGCACATTCATCGTACTTGGACTTAATCCATTGTCTGTATGCGGCGTTCCACTCGCTCGATCTACCAAGCGACTGAACGGAACTAATTCCACTAACAACCCCACATCGTATGCCGACGCAATTCGTTTCAGTGTGGTAAGTGTAGCCTTGCCGTAATAGGGATTCTCTAATCTGGAGATTGCGTTCTGATTCATCCCCAACTTTTCCATTGCCTTCTCTTGACTCAACTCGCCCCGAAGAGCGCGGATTTGAAAAGCTAGAGTCTTACTGATGTGAGAATCTACGAACTTAGCTCGGGCGTCGGGGCCTCTCTGCAATCGCCGAAGCAACGTCTTCCGTGAGGTTAAATTTGTGGACTCCAGCTGATCCTCGCTCGATTTCGTCAAGTCGTCCTTTGGCGATTTGTTTGCCGATTCTGTCATTTTTCACATCCTTTTCTACACAGTGAAGAAATGTGTAGGTACGGTCATAGCCTTTCGGACCAAAGAAACCGTACATCCGATAAGTAATCTCCTTCACCTTGCCATCGCGTAAACATCGGATATTTGTAGGCTTGATTTCCGAGATGCCGCCCGCCCCTTTTAGCGGGTCGTAAATCTTATCGGGCCACGGGCGATTTGTGGTGTTTCGCACGTAATCTAGCAACTCGACTATCTCTTCCTTGTGATCTGGGGGAAGAGCCATCGAACCACACCTGAACCGGACAGCCTTCCGCTGTTGATTTGAAGGCAAAAAACTCCCAGCGCCATGTTTCAAAGGTTACCACAAAATTGATGTAAGTCAATTAGAAAGTTCTTGCATTGTACATCATTTTTGATGTATAGTCGGTATCGTTATGAAAAACAAAGGCCAACATCCAGTTAAACCCAAGGGACGTTGGCCTTTGTTTCTTTGTGGGGCTATCCACGGGGAGGCGGCCATCGCTGTGACAGGCCCGCCGCCGGTTCAATTCCGACTAGCTCCACCGCGTACCAATCCTCCCCGCAAGCGGTTGCCACCGCCTACGGGGAACGTCCTCGGTATGAGCCAAGGACAGGTTTGGAAACCCGCTGTCATTTTGGCTCTGTGGCCCGAAGAAAGCAAGACCAAAATGACCTGCCACAATTGCCAGACTGAGTGCAAACGATTCGGCAAGACTCGCCAAGGTAATCAGCGTTTCCGTTGCCGTACCTGCTCAAAGACTTTCAGCGAATCACAACCGCGTCCGCTTGGCGACATGCGGCTCTCGCTAGATCGTGCTCTGCTCTGCCTCCAACTCATCGTGGAAGGACATTCTGTTCGGAGCACGGAGCGAATCACTGGCGTGCATCGGGATACAGTTCTCGCGCGTAGTGCAAGCCGGGGAGAAATGCGAGAGGCTCTTGTCTGAGAAAATCGCTGGCCTTAAAGTGCGCGACGTGCAGTGCGATGAACTGTGGGGATACGTTGGAATGAAGGAAAAATCCAAAGGCATTTTTTACAAGAACGTGGACACACTCGGGGATGCCTACTGCTTTGTAGCGATAGAACGCAACACGAAAATGATTCTCTCTTGGCACCTGGGGCGGCGAACATCGCAGGATACGCTGGCCTTCATTTTCAAGCTACGCAATGCCACCACTGGCAAATTCCAACTCAGCAGATGGATGGCCAGCGTATCCCGAAGCAATTGAGCGAGTGTTTGGTGCTGACGTGGATTTTGCTCAATACGTGAAGGTCTATGCAGCCGCATCGGAGGGAGAGGGGCGGTACTCGCCCGCGAAAGTCGTTGACGCGATTCTTATCCCCAAGATCGGAATGCCGGACTATGAACGCATCTGTACATCGCACATCGAAAGACAGAATCTCACGATCAGGATGCAAATGCGGAGGATGACAAGATTGACGAACGCGTTCTCGAAGAAATGGGAGAACCTTAAGGCGTCTTTCGCGTTACACTTTGCTTTCTACAATTTCTGCCGAACGCACAAAACGATTAGATGCACCCCGGCAATGGAGAGCGGAATTACAAATCACATTTGGACTCTACAGGAGCTTCTATGTCCGACATCATTGAGCTAGCGGGAGTATGTGCCCTTTGCACGGAGCCGATTCAACCAGGCGAGAGTGTTGTAACGGTTTCGGAAACCGGAGAGGAAGTTCATTCAGAGTGCTACGCTCAGTCGCAAGAGCAGCAACAGAGGAACAATTCCTATACCTAGCAACACCCTAATAGGACACTACTGCCCGGTCAACTCCGCTTGACATTATATAGTGAATTCACTATATTGATGCTTGCCAATGACCAATGAACCGTCTTTGAAGCCGGTGACCTGGGTTGGAAGGAGCCGCGAAGATTTGCGAGAGTTCCCCGAGCCTGTGCAGGATCACATGGGCTATGCCCTGTACATCGCCCAACGCGGCGGCAAGCATCGCGATGCAAAGGCGCTGAGCGGCTTCGGCGGGGCAGGGGTCGTGGAAATCGTGAAGGATTATCGCGGCGACACGTTCCGCGCAGTGTACACCTTGAGATATGGCGGGAGGGTGTACGTCCTTCACGCCTTCCAAAAGAAATCGAAGACCGGACGGGAAACACCGCGCCGGGATATGGAGTTGATTCAGCAACGACTGCGCCAGGCCGAACAGATTGCAAAGGAGATGAAGCCATGAGCAACAGGAAGGGATACGAAAGCGGAGGCCGCAATGTATTCAAGGATATCGGTGTGCCCAATGCGGAAGAGCATTTAATCAAGGCGCAGCTTGTATTCAAGATCGACACGATCATAAAAGATCGCGGCCTGAAACAGGTCGAGGCCGCCGACTTATTCGGAGTCCGCCAACCCGATGTATCGAAGATGCTGCGGGGTGAGTTCCGGCAGTTTTCGGTTGAGCGCCTTTTGCGCTTCCTCGTGGCGCTCGACCAGGATGTGGAGATTGTGGTAAAGCCGCATCGTGACAGGAACAATGCCCCAGCCCTGCAAGTCTTCTGAAGAGACATTACGCGGCGGATTTTATGGAAGCGCCCCTGTTGCTTTATCGCCTCCCACCCTTCCGGAAAGAACGCGGAAGGATGGGGCACCCCGCTTTCATGTGCGATTTAGATTTCCACCCCGGAAGGGATGGGCCATCCGCCATCGTTCACTGTTCGCCGACGGGCGGGGTGGTTTGAAAGACCGCGCGCCGGATCCCCCTCGGCTTCGCTCGGGGCAGGCTCTCGCCTCGCTGGTGAAGGCGCGGGGCTTGCGGGATGACGCCTCAGGGTTGCATCATCCCGGAGAGCACGTCGGCCAAGGCGCTGGTCGGGCCGCTCATGAATGGTGTCTTGACAAAGTTCAAACCGGGAACGTAGTACGGCCGGATAACGAATACGTACCCGAGCCCCGTGGTGAGACGGCCAGGAGGAATTCTCAGCGACGTATTTTGAGTGCGCAGCCTAAAAATTAGATTGATGACGGTGTTGCCCGCCCCGTCGTTGGTCAACTCGTAGACCTGGACCTCGTAAAAAGTCGCCGTACCCACGCTGGGCGCCGACCACTTCAGGAGCGGTATAGAGCCCACGCCGATTCGGTCCTGGAAGAAGTTCCTGCCATTGATGGACGGGTTCTGCACCACCCCAACCAGCGGCGTCATCGGACTCTGGCTGGTTGGCAGGGTCGGATTATAGTCCAGCACAAGGCTGGTTATGGGAGCCCCGTTCGTGGCTCCCGGGGCCACGTAAGTCGTCGCCGCCGCGTACGAATAGCTGGCGAACAACGGCCACTTTGCCGGCGGGAATGGGTTTCCATAAAGGATCTGGCCCAGATCGCCGTTGGTCGTGATAAATGGTTCCCCTGTCCCGAAATTGTAAGCCACCAGGTCCGGCGTAGACGTGCCGAAGCCCTTGGCCATAGTACCCGGATAAACATCCAGAAGAATCGTCGTGTCGGTCATTACCGCTTTGGGATTTGCCGCCATGGTTTGTGCTGCCAGATCCGCTCCATTGACGTTGGCTTCAAACTTCCCGGTCTGAGCAATCGTCCTCAGTCTCCCGTCGATCGCCGTATCCGATCCCTGCTGCTGGGTAAACTTGGGTGGCGCAATGTATCTCCCCAATGCAGTAAAGGAGTAGCCCTTCACCTTTTGCGTCATCAGTTGAAACATGTAGTATTGGTCGCCTAGCGATGCGTCGCTCAAGTTCCCAATGTAGGGAAATGTGCCGGTAAACGTGGTCTCTCCCACCGTACCAGGAAACAAGTCGAAGGCCGCATTGTTCGGGCACACCACCTCGAAGAAGTCCGTACTCCGCCAAGCCCGCAGGTGGGTGAGGTCGAAGGTCATCGTGGAATTGGAATCCGCCATGACCCCGGTGGAGCGAAAATCCCAGTGGAAGTCGGCATCCACCACGCTGTTGCGGGTCCACACATAAAAGCTGCCGAGCCGCAGGAGGTAGAATCCGACGGGCACGTTGGGGATGGTGAAGGCGCCAGCACTGGTTCCCGAGCCGCTGATGACGGTGTAGCCACCCGATCCATCGGGAACATTGGCGGCAACTGGCCTTACGGAAAGGTCCACCGGCACTGGACCGTCTTCGTAGTGCCCGATTCGTGTGCCTGACACGGTGCGAGTCGAACCCGGGCTAAAGCTTTGGCTGGCTTGGTCGCCAGCTGGGGCGGCGTAGGATGCGGCTGAAATCAGCGTCAAGGCGAGAGCAAAGCAGAGGCTACGCATAAACCAGTTCTCCTCTATCACAGACATCGGACACAACCAGGCCGGGCAAACAGGTACACCACCCAGAACTAAGCGGCAACAATATGATTGATCGCCGCCCCGGTGTCAAGAGCTACAAAAGCAATCCATTCAATCACTTACATCCCATCCAATGCATCATTCCACCGCTAAACCGCTATTTTGCCCCTTTCATTGGGTTGCGCGTGCCATTACTGGATTGCCTTCAATAAGATAGTCACACAAAGAAACCCTAGAGAGAGGTCCATCGAGAAGGCCTCTTTATATTGAATATTGAGCCGATGAAGTTCAGCAGTGAAGGTTAGGGAGTGAAGGTCAAACAGGGGTAGGCTCTACGGGTTCAACCGTTTTCAGAATTAGATTTTGAAGATTACCCTTTGAAGATTACCCAGGGAGAAGTGGCAGATGCCTGACTGGCCACAATCCCAAGCAGTGGAAAGCGAGAGGAAATGCACAAGCCAGTGAAGTACGTGGAGAAAGTAGTGACCGTCGCCGCCAAGGGCGCGTGGGCGGTATTCGAGCGCGTCAACCGGATCAAGCAGAATCCTTCTCCCAAGCCCAAGTGGTCCGATAAGCCGCTGCTCAAGTCGTACCAGAAGACCAAGCCTCCACTGGGCTGGCCGCGTACCACGGACTCGCTGTGTCCGAAGTGTGTCCCCGAAATTCGCCAGCAGATTCTCGATGGCAAGCTGCCCGTCGAAGTCCTGAGCAACTCAAAAATCGGTGAGATCAAGGCCGAGATCATCGAGCGCGACGGCAAAATCCTCATGGTCAAGGATTGCGCAGTTCACGGCCACTTCGAAGATGTGATGTCGATTGACACCGAGTTCTCGCGCCACCTCGAAGAAGTGTTCCCCGGCCGCGACATTGTCGCGCACAACGACGAAAAGCTCCATCACCACGGCTCGAGCACGGTGAAGTATGGACGCGGTTCGGTGCTCACCATCGACCTCACCAACCGCTGCAACATGATGTGCGACCCCTGCTTCATGGACGCCAACCAGGTCGGCTTCGTACACGAGTTGGGCTGGGAAGACATCAAGACCATGCTCGACAACGCCATCACGATCAAGCCGCGGCGTCAGATGTCGGTGCAGTTCTCTGGCGGCGAACCAACGCTCTCGCCCTACTTCCTCGACGCCGTGCGCTACGCCCGCAAGGTCGGATACAACAGCGTGCAAGCCGCAACCAACGGAATTGAATTCGCCAAGAGTTTGGAGTTCGCCCAGCAAGCCGCCGAAGCTGGGATGCGCTACGCCTATCTGCAGTTCGACGGAATCGGAAACGCAGCCAACGCCCACCGCAAGGTAGGCAACCTGTTCGACGTGAAATTAAAGGCAATAGAAAACCTGCACACCGCGGGAGTCGAGATCGTGCCGGTCGTGACCATCGTGAACGGCATCAACAACGAGCAGGTAGGACGCATCATCAAATTCGCCCTTGACAATCCCAAGCGAATCGGATTCCTCTCCTTCCAGCCAGTAAGTTTCACCGGCCGCGACGAAGCCGTAACTGACGACCGCCGCGAAGCCCAGCGCTACACGCTCTCTCATCTAGCCCACGACGTAAAAAATCAAACCGGCCTGGGCGAACCAAGCCGCGACTGGTTCCCCATCTCCTTCATGGGAACCTTCTCCGACTGGGCCGACCTAATGCACGTAGAAGACAAAAACAACGACTGGGGCCAATTGTCATGTGGCTGCCATCCGAATTGTGGGACGGGGATGGCGGTGATGATCGATAAGGAGACCAAGGAGGCGGTTCCGGTTACGGCGTTTTTGAAGGGCGATCAGCTGGCTAAAGACATTGCCAAGGTGAATGATGCGGCTCGGGGGAAGTTTTTGACGATTGTGGGGATGGCTTTGTGTTTGATGAAGAACTACGATCCGTTTCAGTCGCCCACGCATTTTAAGTTGATGGACTTGTTGAGGAAGTTTGATAAGAACTTTAGTGCGACCGGGAAGAATTATGGCAAGGTTGGTCCGGACCGGACTATGGAAGACGTTATGAAGCGGCGGCAGGACCGGTGGAATTTCCTGTTTATCGCGGGAATGTGGTTTCAGGATCTTTTCAACTACGATTTCCGGCGGACCGAGCAGTGCATTATTCCTTACGCCACCCAGGAAGGCGAGATTTCGTTCTGTGCGTACAACACGGGTGTGGGCTGGCGGAACATTATCGAGAAGATGCACATGACGGCTACGCTTACCAAGTGGTATGAAGAGCACGGGCGGCATGAGATCTTTGCGGGCGGCAAGAATGTGAAGATGGAATCAAGCGCGCACTCTCTGCTGCTCAAGGATGAGCTGGTTACTAATGAAGTGCAGCACGATCTGGATAAACTGGGCATCGCCAAGAATTCTGGTGAAGAAAAGAAACGCGCGCGCGATGCGAAGCAGCAGGCTGCCGGGGCGAAGGGCGAGGCGCGTGGTCCGCAGAAAGACGATGCGGCTTACAACGCGCGCATGGCTGCTCTCTACCGCGAAGTCGTGTTGCAGGAGAAACCGGTGGTGGCGGAGAACGGGTTTATTCCTCTGGGCGCGCTGACTGCTTCCAAGCCGAAGGTGGATGTGGGTGAGCCGGTCTTGGGGGATTAAGTTCGGAAATAGCTTTTGATCGCAGAGGTCGCTGAGAAGGGCTCAACGATTACGAGTTAAGATGTTTTGGAGAAGGCCGCCAGGTTTGGCGGCCTTTTGCTTTTTCGCTTCTTCTCACTTACGAGTGTCCATCCTGTTTCGCATTGTACTGCGGGCACGCGGACAGGAGTGTCCGCGCCACACAAGCAAAAAAATCTAGCTCCGCTCGACTGGACAGCCGCGGGCGGCTGTCCCCATGCGATTTGTCGGGGGGGAGCAACTTGCGCAGGTCCGATGTTTTCGCGGTTTGACAAACGTCTTTATCCGGAATAAAGTTTGGCTCCAATTCATCCAGCGCCGCCGCTGCACGGTTGAAATTAGAACAGTAGCTGCTGAGGAGCAAGGCAATGTGGAGGACGATCAGGCAGGCAATGTTCTTGGCGGCATGCTCGGCGATGCTGCTGGTTCTTTCTCTTGAACGTGCCCATGCGTCGAAGGTTACAACCTACAAAGGTAAATTTTCTGACGGGGCGACTTACCTGATTGAAGTTCCGTCGAACTGGAACGGGACTCTGGTTCTGTACAGCCACGGATATGTGGTGCCGGGATCGTCGAATCCGGCTGCCGATGTCGGGGATCCGATCACCGGGGCTTACCTTCTGGCGAACGGTTATGCGCTGGGCGGCTCTTCTTATGCCACCACCGGGTGGGCCATTCAACAGGCGTTGCCGGATCAGATCGAAGTGCTGGACACTTTCAAGACTCTGGTCGGTCCCCCCAGCCGAACCATTGCGTGGGGGCATTCGCTGGGTGGCATCATCACCGCTGGTCTGGTACAGAGATATCCCACGCGCTTTGACGCGGCGTTGCCGATGTGCGGAGTGGTGGCGGGAGGCGTCGGCACCTGGAATCAGGCTCTGGACTCGGCTTTTGGGTTCGACGCACTGCTCGGGTCGGGGTCGGGATTGCAGTTGGTGAATATCACCGACCCCGTTAAGAACCTTGGGATCGCCGAAGGAATCCTCAACGCCGCACAAAACACTGCTCAAGGTCAGGCGCGGATCGCTCTGGCTGCCGCCCTCGCCGACACTCCTGGCTGGTTTGATCCTCTATCCCGCGAACCCTCTCGCACGGATTACGTCACCCAGGAAGCTAACCAGTACCTCTGGCTTTCGCAGGTTGACTTTCCTTTTGGTTTCGCCCTGCGCGCTGAAGTTGAGGCGCGCGCGGGCGGCAATCCGTCGTGGAACAATGGCGTCGACTATACGAAACAGCTCAAGAGTTCCGTCGATTACGCAGAGGTTCAGGCGCTCTACCAGGCGGCGGGCCTTAGCCTGGATGCCGATCTTCAGGCGGTGAACGATGCTTCCCGGATCAAGGCGAAACAATCATCGGTTGCCTACCTGAAACGCAATATTATTTTCAACGGCCAGATTCCTATACCCGTCTTGACCATGCATACCAAAGGTGATGGTTTGGTCGTGGTTGAAGACGAGAGTGCTTACAAGGATGTTGTCGACGATGGGAATAACGACGCATTGCTGCGTCAATTGTTTGTGCATCGCGCGGGGCACTGCGAGTTTAGTCCTGCTGAAACCGTGGTCGCCTTCGGGGCGCTGGTGAGCCGTTTGGATACGGGCAAGTGGCCTGGGCTTGGGTCTGGTGAGCTGAACAAGGCGGCCAAAGCACTGGGGTCAAGCTTCAATGTGTTATTTGTAAATGGCAAGAAAGTTCCGGTTGCGCCGGCGTATTTCAAGTTTCAGCCCGCTGTTTTTTTGCGGTTATTCGATGCTGGCAAGAACTAGGGCATTTATATAGTTGACTAGAGTTGTTGTCGCAGTGCGACAGAGATAATCAGTTAAACAATTTCGAGCACGTCTTTCGTTCCGTCATGTCGATTCCAAAGGCGGAAATACTGAAGCAGGAAGCGAAGGACAAGCAAAACTCACGAAAGCGGCCGAAGAAAAAGAAGGGCTGAAACGCAGTTGCATACTTCTCTAACAGGCGCAGCAGGTGTTTACTTTGTCGCAGCGCGTCTCAACGCGATGGGTCTTCAGTGTGCTGCAACATTTGGGAATGTTCCTAGCGTAGACATCCTCGTGAGCAGCCTCAACGGCTCGGCATTGATTTCATTGCAAGTAAAGACGACGATGTATGGTTTGCGCGAAAGGGGGCGAGGTGAGGAGAGGAAGCCATACCAATATGAATGGGACATTGGTTGGAAATCCGCCCGCTTGAATGCTCCCAACTTATTTTTTGCGTTGGTCGATCTCAAAGAGTTTGCCGAATTACCTGACGTTTTCATCGTTCCGTCAAATGTCATCGCAGAATATTTTCAAGCTGGCCCAGAGGGATGGCCTCGCGCACGGTACCACGAACTCGTCGGTAATCTAGACCAATACAAAAACAATTGGGACATTATTCGTCACCGATTGGTCGAACTCGACCGACTCGCCCCGACCGGGTAGACTCATGGCGTGGATTAGCCAACTATATAAATGCCAGCACTAGAGGAAACTCTGACTAAGGATGAATTTCAAATGGGGGCCGCACGGGTGTGGACGCTCGCGCCTACATTGGCAGCTGCCGCTGCGCTGCTCTTGCTGCTCGGCATGACTACTGCTCTTGCGGGCGAGGATCGGAATCCGCTTGCGAGTGATCCGAAAGCGGCGAAGGCAGGGGAGTTTCAGTTCCGCATCAACTGCGCCTTCTGCCACGGGCTGGGCGCGCGGGGCGGAGGCCGTGGCCCCGATCTGACCCGGGCGCACAAGCGGTATGCTCACTCTGACGCGCAGATGTTCCGCACCATCAACGACGGCATTGCGGGGACAGCTATGCCGGCCAACGGAACCAACGGGCAAGGCGTCGGCATGACCGAGACGGAAATCTGGCAATTGATTTCCTATATACGAAGTGTGGAGGTCAAGACGTCATCACAACCAACGGGCAATGCTGTTCATGGAAAACAGCTTTTCTACGGGGATGCCAACTGTTCAGGCTGTCACATGGTGGAAGGAAAAGGGGGACGGCTGGGACCGGAGCTCACGGCAGTAGGCGCGTCGCGAACCGTGGAATCGATTGTCGATTCGGTTCGCAACCCGAGCCGCCGGCTGGCGTGGGGACTGACGGAAGCGACCAAAGAGTTTCCACAGGAATACGAGACGGTGACGGTCGTAACCGCGGAGGGAAAGGAAATCAAAGGCGTCGCCTTGAACGAGGATCGCTTCAGCGTTCAAATGATGGACACGAGCGAGCACATTCACCTGTTTGAAAAGGATAAGCTGCGTTCCTTCGAGAAGAGCCGCGTATCCTTGATGCCGTCCTATGACACAAGCCTGTTGAGTGATAAGGATCTGCAGGACATCGTTGCATATCTGCTCAGCGTGGGCGCGAAATGAGGAGTGCGGACGTGAACAGACTTTTTTGCGCTGCGATGGTTTTGCTGACTATTTTAGCGACTGATGCGCATGGGCAGGTCACATTCGACCGGCTGCTGAATTCGTCGAAAGAGCCGCAGAATTGGCTCAGCTATTCGGGCGATTACGCGGGGCACCGGTTCAGCGCGTTGGACCAGATCAACGCGAGCAACGCGCATTCAATGGTCGCGAAGTGGGTGTATCAGACGGCCGCGACCGGCAAGTTTGAAACTACGCCGCTGGTCGTGGATGGCGTCCTGTACGGTACGGGCCAGGACAACCGCGCGTTCGCTCTCGATGCGCGCACCGGGCGGCCGATTTGGTTGTACCAGCGTCAACTGCCGGGGGATATACGCCCGTGTTGCGGCCGGGTCAATCGCGGGCTGGCAATCCTCGGGGACAAGGTTTTCCTGGGGACGCTCGATGCCCACGTCATTGCGCTTGACGCCAAAACCGGTAGCGTGATTTGGGATGTCGCAGCCGTCGACTATCAGCAAGGCTACAGTTTCACGCTCGCGCCGCTGGTGGTGAAGAACCTCGTCATTGTAGGTGTTTCTGGGGGCGAGTATGGCGTTCGCGGTTTCATCGATGCTTACGATGCCGATACTGGGCAGCGAAAGTGGCGGTTCTACACTGTGCCCGGACCGGGAGAGCCGGGGCATGAGACCTGGGAAGGCGATTCGTGGAAAGTCGGCGGAGCGCCTGCGTGGATGACTGGGGTGTATGATCCGGTGAACAACGAACTCTTCTGGCCTACTGGGAATCCGGCGCCTTCCAATCGGGGGAAGGGTCGCGCCGGCGACAATCTCTACAGCAATTCGCTGCTTGCTCTTGACGCCGATTCCGGAAAACTGAAGTGGTATTTCCAATTCACCAAGCACGATGAGCACGACTGGGATGCGACCCAGGTGCCCGTGATGATTGATCTGGGCGACAAACACCTGATCGCGCAGGCGAACCGCAACGGCTTCTTCTATGCTTTGGATCGCGCGACGGGGAAGCTGCTTTCGGCGAACCCGTACGGCAAGATCACGTGGAGTGATAGCAAGGACGCTGAGGGGCGTCCGGTTCCGAACCAACAAAGTTCACCAACGGCGGAAGGACGCCAAGTGTGTCCCGGTGCGCTGGGTACTACCAATTGGATGTCACCAACTTTCAACTCGCAGACTGGGCTGTTTTACGTGAATGCTCGCGAGGAGTGCGACATTTTCAGCACCGCGCCTCAACCTTACGAACAGGGTCATGCTTACTACGGCAGCGCTTATTTTCCCGCGGATGGATCCGAGCCTTATTGGGGCGCGCTTCGTGCCATCGATCCGGCGAGCGGACAGGTAAAGTGGGAGTTCCGGCATCTGTCGCCGAGTTGGTCTGGTGCGTTGTCGAGTGCCGGAGGGCTTGTGTTCACCGGCGATGCTGAAGGGAACTTCATCGCGCTGGACGCGGCCTCGGGCAAGGCGCTCTGGCATTTCCAGACTGGAGCTGCGGTCTACGCTTCGCCGATGGCCTTTGCTGTCGATGGGAAGGAGTATGTCGCGATTGCTGCGGGGAGTTCGCTGTATGCTTTCGGGCTGCCTTGAGTGGTTCGCATCCCTCAGGGGCTAAACAGTTTGCTGAAAAATACCAAGTTCGGCAACAGAACGATCTTCGGCAACAGGTGGGAAACCCGCAACCGGGGCCGAATCTGGAAAACTCGTTACTGGCAACAGAGAGTCCGAAAATGAGTTTTTCAGCAAACTGTAAAGCC
>DATNNO010000094.1:0-72724 GCA_035601775.1 Terriglobales bacterium
TGCGTTACCGAGGACTGAAGAAGAATGCCAACCAGTTGTTTGCGGTGTGCGCGCTGGTGAACCTGTATCTGCTGCGGAAGAAGCTGCTTCTGGCACCAGCATAGCCCGGCAGCGAAGGTTGCTGATCACGGGCCGCCACCGAAGCAGACGGAAGAGTGGAAAAAACCGAATCCAAACCCTTGCCCGGGTCTGGTTGAACACTGCTAGCTTAAAGACACTGGCTTATTCAGAGATACCCTAATGCAAAACCTTCCCCCATCTACAGGCAGGACAGGATGGACCCAGCAGCGGGGCCAATCTAATGTATTAACTGAGCCTGAGCTGTCTTTCGTCCTCGAGGACGGAAAGGACGGCATCTTACGAACGTGGGAAGATGAATATGACAAGTGAAAGACCTGTGATTGTGAAGCAATTACCAGAAAAGTTGAGCGTGAAACAAGGGCGCGTATTTTTTCGCGACGTTGAGTCTTCCTTGAAGACGGACCGGCCTCGTGTTGTGCTGGACTGTTCCAAAGTGCGGCAACTCGACAGCGCGGGAATCCAGGTGCTCTTGCGTTGCCTGGAAGAGGCCATGAAGCGGAATGGCGACGTTAAACTTGCAGCGATCCCTGCTGGAGCAGCTGAGATTCTAGAACTCACCAGAGTAGACAGTCTCTTCGAGGCTTTTGACAACACCGCTGACGCCGTGAACAGCTTCCACCAATTCCCGGTAAATGAGTTCCAGCAGACTCTCGCTCCCGAGTATTCAACTCTCGCGTCCGAGGCAGCGTCACGGCTTTGAAGTTTGAAGATGGTCCAGCTTGACTCGCGCGAAGGTCCGCGGGTTCGGAGGTAACAAATGAGAGTCTCGGGTCGTTGGCTGATGCGGCAGATTGCGGGTTGCCTTGTGCTGTTGTTACTTGTCCCGTTTGTGACTGCAGCCACGTCACAGGAGCAAGAGACGAGCCCCAGTCAGCAGGTGTCTTCTGCCCAGGTCCAGTCTCAAAACTCCGATACTGGCGCCAAGCAGGTGAACCCCGAACCGTCCCAGCTTGAAACGCTTCCCAACAGTCCAAGTTCGGTTCGTTCGCAAACGGTCGATCACGACCGACAGTCCAGTGGGCAACAACAACCCTCCCCGACACAGCAGCAAAAGTCCCCACAGGAACCCGTAGGTACGGCTGCGGCACAGCCAGCGAACACAACCGGTGTTGCAGCTTCCAAACCGGCTGGAGCGGCCATTGCGCCGGCAAAACAGAGGCGGGCGCGTTCCATCCTGATCAAAGTCGGCGCCCTCGTGGGTGCGGGCGTTGCCGTTGGAACCGTAGTGGCATTATCCAGTGGCAGTCCCAGCCGGCCATCGGGCAGTCGCTAACGCAAGGGCAGGAAGCATCCGGAAAGAAACTGTTGAAGCATGATTCGGACAACCACTGAGAACCGGCGCCCCAGATTTGTAAGTTTCTCTGGCATTGACGGTGCCGGCAAAAGTACCCAGATCGAAACTCTTCACGCCCGGCTGAATGAGGTTGGCGTCCGCGTTTTGTTGGTTACCTTCTGGAACGATGTTGCGAGGCTAACGCGGATTCGAGAGGTCACCGGCCACACCTTGTTCAAGGGAGACAAGGGTGTTGGAACTCCCACCAAGCCGGTAAACCGACGGGACAAGAACGTGCGGTCCTGGTATATGACAGCCCTGCGATTCTGGCTTTATTTCGTGGATGCCATCTCGCTCCGCATCGTAGTGGCGAAAACATTAAGAGCTGATGCAGACGTAGTAATCTTTGACCGATATCTCTACGACGAACTCGCGAACTTGTCGTTGCGCAATAGAATCGCACGAGCCTATGTTCGGCTGCTCCTGACGTTTGTTCCAAAACCAGATATCAGCTACCTACTGGATGCGGATCCGGTTCAGGCGCGCGCGCGAAAACCTGAGTATCCGCTGGATTTTCTTCACAGCAGCCGTGCGTCTTATCTGGCTCTAAGCGAACTGGTGGGCGGAATGACGATCATTGCTCCACAGCCAGTTGAGGATGTCGGACGCCAAGTACTCCAGGAAATGTTGAAGGAAATATTCCCCGGCGACCTGCAGCAGTTCCCTGCCTTCGCTTACATGATCTCGAGCGGGCCCTCGCTGGAAATCGAAAATTCTACCGGATCGTAACGACCGCAGAAGTGGAAGCCTTCGTCGTCCCCGAAACGCCCTTAATCAAAATGGTGTACGTGCCCCTAGCGATTTCAGCAGAAGAAACAACCTGGCTTGGGGCGCTGCGACTGACTCCGCAGGAGCTAAACAACAGAACGCCACCGATCACGAAACTGAGCACCAGCGCTCGGACCGCACGCTTCCTTTCGACGGCACCCACCACGACGAAGCCCACGAGCGCAAAACTAAACATGTAGGGATAAAACGGGGGCTTTCCTTGTTTCAAGTGAGGACGATTCAGTGACGCTGAAACGGCGGTAGTCGAAATCGTGAGAACAGAACTCGCGGCTCCGGCACCGGGAGTAACGACAGCCGGCCAGAAAGCGCAAGACAGCCCCGTCGGAAGGTTGGCACACGAGAGCGACACCGATGTGTTGAATGGCCCGAATTGGGGCGTCACGATGATACTGGAACTGACTGCCTGGCCGCGCACGAGAGTCACAGACGATGGTGAAGCAGTTAGAGACATAGTCGCCGCCGGAGGAGGAGGAGGAGGAGGCGTTCCGCCGCACTGCGCCGTGTAGGGGACCGGTCCGGAGATCTCGTTCTTGAGGCTCGCCTTGCCCACAGCCTGTACGTATAATGTGTAGTTCCCGGATGGAAGCGCGTAGCTGCACATGTCCAGCGAGCGCGCGCCGTCGGCCTGCTCTGCAAGTTGCATAAGGTTCTGACCGTCGGCACTCACATAAACCGTGTAATCATCGACCGTACTTTCGTCGCCATTTACGCTCCACTGTAGCGAACTGCCTGACAGGGTTGCCAACACGCTCATGCAGTTGTCAATCCCTGATTCGATCTCGGTTCCCTCCTCATAGTCGTTCCACGTAACAAGCTGCATCGCCGACAGTTGATTTGTCGAATCGTAGAGTCTGTTGATCTCGGAAAAAGTCTGCAGCCAGGTCTGGCCGCACTGCTGTCCCATGATCCGATTCATTCCCCACGACGCAAGCGTGTCGTTAAACCCCTTGTAGCCTGCGCCCCAGGTTGCCTCGCTTGGAAATTGCGCACCCGTCGAATAGAAGTTTGTTAAATAGCTCATGCCGTAGTCGGTGCCGGTGGGCATGACCCAGGAATAGGCGCCGTTGCTCACTACATGGCTGAAGCCACCGCTATTCTGGAAGATGAATGCAGGGGTGATCTGTAGAGCGCCTTTCACGGCGTTCCAATCGATGTTGTAAAAGAGATCGATGTCAAAATTCGTGACCGCGGGCTGGCCATCGATTCGCAAGTAGGCGGGCGATGGGAAATAGGTCTGTTCGATATACTGCAGTTGCTCAATCAGGGCCTCTTGGGGATCGCAGCCGGAGCACGAGTCCCACTCGATGGCGCCGTGGTCGATCATAATGGCGAAAGTGAAACCAGGATGCAGTTCAGCTTCTTTCATCACCAACTGCGCAGCCTTGTCGATCGAGTTGTTCGGCCCGTACCAGACCATAACGACTCCGTCGATGCCCCGGCTGATCATGTCTGTGATCTGCTGTTTGACATGTAGGGGGTCGGTAGAACTGTAGCCGACGTTCATGTGGTCCGACCGGCCAAACCAGAGCACGAGGTGTGCGAAGATCTTGGTGGTGGAACCCGGATAGAGCAGCGAGCGTGTGTCCAGCTTACTCACATTGGTTGCGCCCGGATTGCCATTCGACTGCGTGCCAAACCCATTCGCCGCGCTGGTGTTGTTGGACGTCTGCTGCGAGAGCGTGGTGGTTGGGATGATTGTCAGGTCACCGGCAAGGCAGACAAGCGGAAAGACTAGAGCGCCTACAAGCACAACAAGAAAACGCATTGGTTTCTCACGTGGACAAATGAACCGGGATCGTGTCCGATCCTTAGGCTATTTCAGGATGTATTGGGTGATCTTACGGACGGACTAGGCGGAATGCACCGGTACGAAAGGGAGTGACCCTTGGAACACAGGTTTTTGTCCTACCAGAGATCCGAAAAGCAGGTAGGAACACGGGGCACATGTCGCTGTGCCCCGTGCGCGTTTCTCACCGGTATGTGAAGCTGAAGTTGTCCAAGAACGTGGTATATGCCGATTGCTTGTAGTTTCCGTCCATCTGGTAGTTGACGGTGATGCCCCACCAGCCACTCAGAGCGGAGCCCGGGGCATAGTGTTGGTTAATGGGACTGGTCACTCCATTCAGCGTTATCGACTGGTACAGCAGCGAATTGTCAGATTCTCGCTGCACTTGAATCGTGACATGGTTCCAGGAGTTGTTAACGGGATTACAGGCAACACCGGTCGAGACCCATCGGTGGTTGACGTTGTCCCAAATATCCCATTCGTTTCCACCCGCGATACGGCACTGGGTGCCCCAAATCAGTCCGACCCCATTGAAGTACATGCTGATGTCAAACTCCAGGACCTGTGTAACCCCGAGGTTCGTCGGGTAAAAGTAGGCGTCATAGGTGAAGTTGTGCAGGGTCGGAAGGAGTGTGTGACCGGAGTCGGGCAGGCCCTGCGTTGACCCCTGGCCGATTAGAGGATTGCTCCACAGGACGTCTGCATAAGGCGTCGTGCCTCCGATATTGAACTGCGTCGAGTCTCCGCTCATTGAGGGTGATTTGATCCCTTGCGTCATTGACCAGGTAACCCCCGGACACGGCCACGAACAGATGTTATAGTTTGGAGGCAACTCACCCCAACTCTTCCATCCGGCGCTGGCCTGCAGCTTGGAGAGTACATTTCCGCCTCCACCCTGCACAGTGATGTCAATGGGAGTGTAAGCAGCTCCGCCACAGTAGTCCCACTCTTCCACTACGGTGTGATAGTTTCCCGCACTCAAATTCAACTTGGTATTTAGGCTCGCTCCACCCACGACGTAAACGAGTTTGTTGTTCACGTAGATCCCCATGGACGCTACGCCCTTCGAACAAGTCGTGTTCGCTGTCGCCACGTAATTCACCGGCGAATTCACCTTGCTGTTGTTAGTGGGTGAGGTCACCCATACGCCCGTCTTGTTGCTGACGGTGATCACCACCGGAATGAAGGTTGCACCGCCACAGTAGTCCCACTCTTCCACTACGGTGTTGTACCTACCTGGACCGAGGGGCAAATTGGTGTTCAGGCTTGATCCATTCACGACGTAGACTAGTTGGTTGTCCACATAGATGCCCATGGACGCAACGCCCCGCGAACAAGTGTTCGTGGTCGCCGTCGCCACGTAATGCACCGCCGAGCTAACTGTCGCGCCATTACTTGGAGTGCTGACGCTGACGTCTGCGAACGCGGATGTCGCCAAAATCACAAATATACAAATAGCGTAGTAAGGAGTTTTCATTTACAGGTTCCCCGGTATTTGGTTTGGGTCGCGCGCCTGCGGAATCGCAGGTTCTGAACTGCTTAATGGATGGACTAGGCCCGACGCGAACGGGACATTGCCCCTGTAGTCCCGCTGATCAATTTCATCGATCCGGAGACTCAGCGATGTTGATCGAACAGTAATACAGGGTTCTCTGCAGCGTCAACAAAGAAATGCCCTCGAGCACACCCGGAAGTACATCGGCTTTTCACTGCGCTTGAGCGCGGTAAGTCCTCGAACTCGCGATCCCGTGGAGCCCCGGCCAATGCTTCGCTCGCCGAAGCCATCTCAAGTTCATCATGCAATGTTCCAGCGCCAAGTAAATACACCGGTTGGATGATAGCGGAGCCAAGGCTCCCACTCTGTCGTTCATTCCGTTCATTGCCTTGATGGCTCTATTGAGCGGTTGCCGAGGATTGGTGGGAACCCAGAATAGCGGCTTGCAGAGCATCAGCCACATCATTTTCATGGCCAGGAAAACCGTGGCTTCGATGGCTACTTCGGAGCTATGCGTCCTCACTGGGCCGCCCATGGAATTCCCGGACCAGTCGTTCGATGGGATCCCTCAATTTACTCCAACATCGGGAGTTGGATGGGTACATCTGGACCGCGCCTCACGATGCCAGAAATGTAAGGGTTCACAGACGTGGACGGTAAGCCTTCGCTCGATTCACTTCCCAGCGGGCGGATTCACCGTAACTGCTCTCGCCGAATAACGAGCACCATCGAAGCCGGCTGTGACCGTGACATCTGTTCCCTCATGCACATCGCGGCTGAGGGCGAACTGGGCGGGATCAAAAGATATCTCGTACCGTTTGTCGTCGCGGGGATCAATCAGTGCCAGCCGCCCGGAGTGCAAGTCAAGAAAGACGACGTTCCCGGTAAACACAAACACGCTTCCCGGAGTCGCCAGGACCGCGATCTTACGGGCAACATTTTGGCCGGCACGATCAGCTTGGAACTCGATGGAGATCAATGTCCCCGCGCTTAGATCGCCAGACGAGGATTCCTGACCTTCTCGGAGAATCGTCGTGTCGGAAGACACGCGCAGCTTGATGGGCTCGGGAGAGAGCAAATCACGCACCATGAGTTCGCCAGTGCTGCGATCGTACCTCAGCACCTGACCCTGGCACTCCCCTTCAGGCAATTGCGACAACATGTGGATGCTGCGGGCAAACACGGTCGTTCCGTCCAGGACAGTCTCCACCGAGACATGGTCACCAGCTCGCAGATCGCGCAGCGTAGTTCTTAGTCCATCACGGTAGACTTGGGTACGCTCGTCAAAGAGGACCTTCATCGCCCGCCCACCGAAGACATTCAGCGTGAACTGGTCACGCACGCCGTCCACCTGACGAATCGCCCCACCTATGACGGTGCTCTTACCCCGGGGCAAGGGTGGCAGGTCGGGCAGACTTCCTAATGCGCTTTCCAGCCTGGGCGCAGGCTGATTACCCGGATCTTCTGCTGACTTCGAGCCTGCGGACGATGAAACTTGGGCAAATGCCACACAGCTGAGAATCACTACGGTTAAAAAACGACCCATGGGGACACCCCTGCCTACTACTTGGATTTATGCCGTCTATTCGATGGTACGAAATGAAAAACAGTGGCCTCAAAAGTTCCTTCCACACGCAAAAAATGTGGCCATTTCGCGGCAACGCATTGCAGGCCAGTGCATCCAATCTCAAGCTCAGAAGGGCTGCTCCTGCAGATCGAAGCGGAGGGCTGGAGACCAAATGTTTAGTAAACGACTTAGCTTACTGGCAATAATTGCCGTCATGGTGGGTTCGGGGCACCAGAATGCCTTGGCGGGGGACCTCAAACTCACGCTCCCAAAGCGAAGCCAACTTACGCCCGTGCAGCGTCTCAATCGTGAAGGGGTTGATGCCATTCGGAAACAACAGTACGAAAAAGCCGAAACGCTCTTTTACAAGGCGTATCTCTTCGATCCCGCCGACCCTTTTACCTTGAACAACTTGGGCTACGTTTCTGAACTGCAGGGCCAGGTGGCGCGCGCCCAGAAGCTCTATGGGCTGGCGTCGGAACAGGCCACGGATGCAGTTATCGACCGCACCAATGCTGGACGACTTGAAGGAAAGCCAATGAGAGACGCATTCGGCAGCCTGAAGGACGTGCCCATGCAGGTTAACCGCATGAACGTCGAGGCGATTCGCCTTTTGTCAGAGGGTCGTGCTCCAGAAGCCGAAACTGTCCTGCAGCAAGCGCTGGCCCTGGATGCGCGGAGTACATTCACATTGAACAATATGGGAGTCGCCAAGGAGGCTCGAGGAGATTACGACGAGGCGCTGAAGTACTATGCGGCGGTGGTTGATTCGCATTCCTCGGAACCGGTCATCGTCACGCTGAACCGCGCATGGAGAGGAAAACCGGTCAGCGAGATGGCTGCAGATAGCGCGAAAAAACTGAGAGAGCGCATGGAAAACGCGGCCAACGCCCAGGCGCGGGCTGCCTTGCTCGCCGTGCGTGGAGTGTCGGCGACGAATCGCAATGATTGGCCTGCTGCGAGGCAAGACTTCCTCCAGGCTTATTCGCTTGATCCAAACAGCGCATTTTCACTCAACAACCTCGGTTATCTGTCGGAAATGGACGGCGACCTCGAGACCGCGCAGTTCTTTTACGAACGAGCTCGCAAGGCAGAAGGCGCTCGCGCGCGCATCGGTCTCGCGACCCGACGTTCCTCCGAAGGCATGAGCCTGGTCGCAGTTGCCGCTGATAGCAACCAGAAGGTTGGCGGCAAGATTACCGAGGAGAACCAGGCGAGGCGTCGGCAGTCAGGTCCGATTGGACTGAAGCACCGTGACAACACGCCGGTGGTGGAATCCACACCATCGCCGGAGGCACCGCAGTCCTCAGTTGCCCCGCCACCCGTCTCCCCACCAGTTTCGCGGCCGCCTCAATAGCACCTATGGATTCTTGGCAAATATGAATACTAAGACATTTTCGCCGTTCGGTTCGAATAAGTCTCTGACCATCCTTTCCCGGCTTCTGCTGTCGCACGGCCGAGGCGACGCACCACTTCCACAAACGACGGTAGAGGCAGATCTGGGCCTTGCAGATATCAGCCGGGAAGACTTTGAAGATGTATTGGCACTGGCTAACTCCCATCACGTGGTGATGCGCGGGTTGGAGGTCTTTCTCCAAATCATGCGCCACACCGGGGACGACAGCCGTGCAGAGTGGGTAGCAACCGCGATCGCGGCTGAGCGTGCGCGTATCGAGAACGCGATGTCGTTTTTGCAGTCGATTTGCGGCGCGTTCGAAGCGGAGGGATATGACATTACGGTAATCAAGTCGCTCGATCACTGGCCCGATCTTGGCAGCGATTTGGATCTGTACACAAATGCGCGCCCGGCTGATGTGCTCCGCCTTATGAGTCAGCGTTTCGAAGCACAAGTTGCGCCGCGGAGTTGGGGAGATCGCCTGGCGCACAAATGGAACTTCGTTATACCTGGATTACCCGAAGCGGTTGAGATTCACGTCGGTCGCCTGGGTCAGACCGGAGAGCAGGTTGCAATCGCCGCCTCCTTGACCAAACGTGCCCGGCTCGCGCAGGTTGAGAACCACGTATTTCGGGTGCCCGCTGCCGCTGACCGTCTGATGATCTCCACCCTGCAACGAATGTACCGCCATTTCTATTTCCGGCTGTGCGACATCGTCGACACCGCCAGCCTCTCTGAAACGGGCGCCATCGATTACGAGGACTTACGCTTTTCTGCCAAAGCGGCCGGCATCTGGAAAGGCGTGGCGACTTATCTTACGATTGTGTCGGACTACCTGAAACACTACCGGGGCAAAGGTCTTGATCTCCCGCCATTCGTGATCGTCTCAGCACGATTCGGCGGCGATAAGATCCACTTCCTTCGAGGTTTCTTGCGGATCCCGATTCTGCCCCAATCCGCCAAGCTCTACGGCTCACAACTGACCAGTTTGCTGCTCAATCGAGAACTCAAGAACAGCGTCCGGCTCAGTTTGTTGCCGTGCCTGGCTACAGCGGCCGCCGTGGGGCAGAAGATCACTGGAAGCGATAAGGGAATTTGGTAGTACCACGATCGTAGCACGACGATTAAGGACCACAACGGACCTGCCGTTGGTTGTTACCGACTCTCAAGCGGACGGCTTCTCCCGCGTAGTACTCACCGATAGATCGAGACTCCGACGGGCCTAGCTTCTGTTGCTGGTCCTGGACGACATAGAGGCGCAGGGGCTATGCATTTGAACCGCAATCTCCGAACTGAAGGCAATTAGCAGCTCAAGCTCTGAACTTCCCCGCCAAAGACTACTTCTTAGACAGAACGACGATATTCTGCGGTTTGGTTATCCTGTGCGGCGAGCCAGGGGCTTGGCTGACGCTCGTCGGAGTAATCGTGAATATGAACACCTTGCCGGCGGACTGGCTGATGGCATACAGGTGATTGTCGTTGTCCCAATAGATCTGATCGACCTGGCCGTTGGTAAGCAGTCCGGTATAGTGCGTGATCGGTGCACCTCCGTTGAAATGAAATACTTGCAATCCCCACACTCCTCCAACCGCAAGGAGCTTGCCCGACGTAGACATCCGCATATCGAGAATACCCTTGATTGCCCGTATGAGGCATATTGAAACGGGTGTTCTTGGTAGTCAGATTTCCTGACGTATCAGCAGCGTAGGCGGCAAGCTGTGGCAGGCCGTCCGGTTGGAAATTCTGATTGACCGCTTGCATCGAAATGGCAACGTGATTCGTTTTATCGGAGGTAGTGAGGTTGGGACAGTAGAAGTCCCCGTACTTTGCCTTCGGTGGTTCCGGATTGATGTTCAATCCAGTGAGCGTTCCATCGCTGTTTCGTTGAAACCCAAAGATAGTCCAGTACAGGTCGGCAATACAGTCCGCCCCATATGCGTAAACATTGTTCCCAACGAAGGTTAGAGGGTTGTAGAACCAATTACTGGAGCTGCTAACCCCGAGATAAGTCAGCTCGCCAGTGGAATCATCGATGCCGAAAGACTGATAGTCGCCATTCGTGGCGTTGTAGCCGTCGTAATCGAAGTCATACAATGTTGCCTCGGTGCGGTCGAGAAATAGAGCCGCCGGGCCACCGATATAGTTGGGCTCATTGTATTGTTGGGCATTAAGAGTGGCGACCTGTTTGATGGCGCCGTCAGACGCGATGGCGAACGAGTAGATGTAAACTCCGTCCGTACCAAAAAGGTATTTTCCCTTAACCGCCACGCCATAGTTTGCGAAAGCGCGGAAGGGCGAACCTGAAACGGGAGTGAGCCTCCCGTCCGAGGCTGCGCCGTAAGCGTAAATCTCGGAGTTGTTGACGGTACCGCCTGATACGTAAACGTATGAGACGGGCAGACTGTGGGTGGAGTCTTGAATCGCTGCGTCAGTTTTTCCGGATGCGGCCACAGCGACTGCCATCGTTGTGCATAGCGTCGCGATCAGGCGGACGATGAAAGTCAGGTGGCGCGTCATATTTTTTCTCCTGTCTTTACGGGAATCGAACACAAGCGCATTTTCGCCAAAACTTGGTCGGCCTTCAGGGTGTGACCTCGAACACCGTGCCATAACCGTAAGTGCCGCCCTCGTAGGTCGTACCATACAAATCACCTTTGCCGTCCAAGATCAGGCTGGCAACTCGAACACCGTCCCAACGTCACCACTTACGCCGCCATACCTTGTCGTGCCGTAGAGATTGCCGGCGGTATCGAATATCAGGCCGGCCTGGCAATCCCACCCGTCGGTATCAACGAAGTTATTCAGAATTTTCTCCGTCCATCCACCACCTTTCTTGCGCGACACTCCGCCCTGGGGATAGTAGCCGTCCGGGCCGTTGAACTCATGCAGAATCTTCTCCGTCCAGCCTCCCGCGGCTTTCGGCGTCAACTCGAAGACCGTCCCGAAGTCGTGAGTGCCGCCCAGGAGCGTGGTGCCGTACAGATTGCCGGAGGTGTCGAAGATCAGGGCGGCATAGGGATTGTGCCCGTCCTTGCCGTTGTTGTTGAAGCTATACAGCCTTCTCCGTGGCCGCAAAGGTGCTCGTCAGTAGTAGGGTCACAGTGACGATCGTTAACATCGCTCTCAGTCCGATGGGAAGTGTCTTTCCTCGCATGACTAACCCTCCTTGCACTCCTGTCCGTGTGCGGAATGGCGGGGAGCGCAGCTCAAGCTCTGAACTCCCCGTCGCCAAAGACTACTTCTGAGACAGAACGACGATATTCTGCGGTTTGGTTATCCTGTGCGGCGAGCCAGGGGCTTGGCTGACGCTCGTCGGAGTAATCGTAAATACGAACAACTTTCCGGCTGACTGGCTGGTGGCATACAAATGATTGTCATTGTCCCAGAAGAGTTGATCGACCTGGTCTGTGGCGAGCAGTCCGGTATAGTGCGTAATCGGCTTACTCCCGTTGAAATGGAATACCTGCAGGCCTGTCGTTCCGGCAACCGCTAGAAGCCTGCCCGACGGAGACATCGCAATGTCAGTAAGGATTGCCATCGCCGTCTTCGGCATGTTGAAACGGGTGCTTTTCGTGGTCAGGTTTCCTGAGCTATCAGCCATATAGGTTGCCAGCTGCGGCGGAGGGGCCGATTGCGACCCGTTCGACATGAACTCGGCTTTCACCTGCTCGGCTTCGCCCACGCCGGTAAGACTGAAGGGGTAGCCGCGAGCAACGGTGAACGGCGACGTGTCCGCTCACGAGAATGGGATGTTCGGAATCGGACAGCACACGGATTGTTCGTGAACGGGTTCGGCTCCGCTAGCGATCTAGCGTCCGCCATGGAATCTTGGTACTCTACGTTGCTTTCGATCCACCGAAGCGTTCCGTTTTGATGGTTGATCTTCATGAACTCTTTTTTTGTGCTCTTCTTTGTCTCGGGATTCTGCAGCATTCTCTACGAGATCGTCTGGTTAAGGCTGGCGATGGCGCAATTCGGAGTGACCAGCGCTTTGGTTTCCATTGTGCTTTCGATGTTCATGGCAGGTCTGGGATTGGGGTCATGGGGAAGCGGCTATCTGATCAGAAGATTCGAGCACCTGATCCGCTTTCCGCCACTACGCCTCTATGCAGTTGCTGAGCTCCTGATCGGGGTTTCCGCGGTCCTGGTGCCGCTCGAGTTGGCGTGGGGACGAACTTACTTGGTGCGCCTCTCGCTGTCCTCTTCCGGCGCCTGGTACCTCGCCTCCGGGGGTTGGATCGCGCTGACTCTGATTCCGTGGTGCGCCTGCATGGGAGCGACGATACCGCTAGCCATGCTAGCCATCAGGAACAACTACCCGCAAGAGGAAAAGCGCGCCTTCAGCTTTCTGTACCTGGCAAATGTTTTGGGGGCAGTCGCGGGTGCAATCGTGCCGCTGCTTTTGATCGAAGTTTATGGATTTCACGGCACTCTGAAGATCGGCGCGCTGCTCAACGCTTTGCTGGCTTTATCGGCGGCCGCCGTCAGCTTGCAGAGCCGTGCTTCCGCTGCGCTGATGGAAACCTCGAGTTCCCCAGCGCCCCCCAAGCAACTCGCGGACAGCAGAAGACCGCTCGTCCTGTTGTTTGCTACCGGATGCACAAGTATGGGCATGGAAGTGGTCTGGATCCGGCAGCTCACTCCGTACCTCGGTACTGTGGTTTATGCCTTCGCTGCGATTCTTGCCTGGTATCTTTTGTCGAATTTTGTCGGGTCGCGGATTTATCGAATTTGGAGCCGTAGTCATCCGTACACAAGAGACACGGCTTCGGCGTTGGTAGGCCTCTTTGTTCTTTTCCCGCTGGTCAGTGCCAACCCCCAGTTCCAGCTGTCCGCGCTGATGCGGCTGGCGCTGGGAATTGTTCCATTTTCAGTCACGATGGGATTCCTCACTCCGATGCTGGTGGATCGCTGGTCCGGCGGCGATCCCGAGAAGGCGGGTAGCGCTTACGCGGTGAATGTGGTTGGTTGTATCCTCGGACCGCTAATCGCCGGATTTCTGTTCCTGCCCTTGATGAGCGAGCGTTGGGTACTGTTCTTGTTTGCGTTACCGTGGCTCGTCCTTGGTAGTAGCCCGGCGCGACCGGGTGGGGATCGAGTTCAGCAGAAGGTCGCATGGCAGCGGATGGGTTCGTATGCAGTCGCGCTCCTGGCACTGTTATTGGTATTCGTGAGCAGGGGGTACGAAGACCAATTTGCCGGTCGCGAAGTGCTTCGCGACAATACCGCAACCGTCGTGGCAACCGGGGAAGGAATGGAGAAGCGATTGTTCGTCAACGGGGTTGGCATGACCACTTTGACTCCGATAGCCAAGATGATGGCCCATCTGCCTCTGGCCTTTCTCGACCATGCCCCGCGAAACGCCTTGGCGGTGTGTTTCGGCATGGGCACCACCTACCGTTCTCTACTCTCCTGGAACATTCCGACAACCGTCGTGGAACTGGTTCCAAGCGTTCCCCGAATGTTCTGGTATTACCATTCCGATGGTCCGCAGCTCCTGCATTCGCCCTTGTCGCACGTCATGATCGACGATGGACGGCGGTATTTGGAGCGCATCACGGAACAGTATGAAGTCATCACGATCGATCCCCCGCCTCCCATTGAGGCCGCGGGCTCCAGCCTGCTATATTCCGAAGAGTTTCTCTTGACCGTCAAGCAGCGTCTGCGGCCAGGGGGCATTCTGCAGCTGTGGCTCCCCCCCGGCGGCGACCCAATCGTTGAGGCTTCGATCGCTCGGGCAGTGACGGAATCCTTTCCTCATGTCCGCGTCTTCCATGGCTTTTGGGGTTGGGGTTATCACTTCATTGCAAGCAATGATCCAATCCTCAACCGGACGGCCGCCCAGTTGGCGCAGCGGATGCCGGATAAAGCGGCTGAGGATTTGACGGAGTGGGGGCCGCAACCGACCGCCGAGGGCGAGTTTGCAAGCATTTTGAACCACGAGCTGAGTCTCGACCAGATGATCGCGGAAGCCCCCAGTGCTTCCGCTCTGCACGACGACTGGCCAGCGAACGAGTATTATGTTCTTCGTCGACAGCTCAGTCCTGGGTGGGGGCAATATCTGCTGTCGCAGCAGCATCGCGGGCCTATGGGCGCTGGCCGCTAGACTGCGATCATCGATCGATGATGATCGATAGAACTTCTCATGGTGCGCTCTTTTTGCACACGTCTCTTAGCACTTCCAACCGGATTCAGGACGCGTTAAGGTTGACAGGAGTAGAGTGCCCTCAAATGGCACGCGAGGAGGGTTGCAGGTGCGCGTTCTGATCATCGAAGATGAGCCGCGGTTGGCGGAAAACATCGCTCGCAGTCTGCGCGAGAGCGCGGGGTACGCGGTCGACATCGCCCACGATGGTCAGGAAGGACTCTTTTTGGCGGAGTCCAGCGAATACGACGTCGTGCTGCTCGATTTGATGCTGCCGCAAATGGACGGAATGCAATTGCTCGGCCGTATCCGGCAGGCGGGTCAGCGCACGCCCGTCCTGGTGGTGACCGCTCGCGACGACAAGGAGTCCGTAGTGGCCCTGCTGAACGCCGGAGCCGACGACTACCTGACAAAGCCTTTTGACCTGGGCGAACTTCTGGCGCGCACCAAGGCGCTTATCCGCCGCGGGAAAGGACAGCCTTCTCCGGTTCTCTCCGTGGGCGATTTGGAGTTGAACACGGTGAACCGCAGCGTGCAGCGCGGAGGACGGCCGATCACGCTGACCGCCATGGAATATCGCGTACTGGAGTATCTGGCACACCGGCCCAGAGCCGTGGTCTCAAAGACTGAACTGCTGGAGCATCTTTACGACTACAACTGGGAGAAGTTCAGCAACGTCATCGAAGTCTATATCTCAGGTCTGCGGCGCAAACTCGATGATGGCTCGTCGCGCCATTTGATTCACACCCTGCGCGGCCAGGGTTATGTTTTGCAGGATGGAACACCGTAGAGATGAAACAGGGACACAATTCCGTCATGCAGCACTCGATCGTGCATGGTTCGATCACGCCAGGTTCGATCATGCGCGGTTCGATTAAAGCCCGGCTGATCACCATCGTGGTGCTTTCGCAGGCGCTCTTGGCGGCCGGTCTGTTGTTTACCGGTGTCTTCTACACGCACCGGCGACTGCTTTCTACGCTCGACGCTGGCATGCAGGCTCGCGCCATGAGCGTGGCAGCGCTGGTGCGATATGCGGAAGACGCGAGTGGCAACGTGTACTTCGACGAGACCTTGATGCCCTCGTCACTTGATCCCGCGCACCCGGATTTGTTTGCCGTGTGGACGGAACGATCGGGGCTTCTGACTCGCTCCTCCAATTGGCCGGCCGGGCTTGAGATCCCGCCCACCGGCAGTGATTATTGGAACTTCAAGTTCGCCCACGTTCATTACCGTGGCCTGAGGGTCTTCCACGTTCCGGTTCTCGATCGCGAGGAAGGCAAAGCGTTCCGGCCCCAGTCCCTGACCATCGTCTATGCGGCACCCATGATCCAGTTGGACGAGCAGGTCAAGCAAGCGGGGATTTCTATCGCGCTCTCGAGTCTGTTGCTGCTTGGGGCGACGGTCCTGCTTGCTCTTTGGGGCATTCGCCGCGGACTTTTGCCGCTGCAACAGTTGGCTGCGCAGGCCGGTCTGGTATCGACTCACAACTGGGAGCTGCATCTGCCGGAAGAGGCTCAACAAATCAAAGAATTGCGTCCGCTCACGCAATCAATGACCACGATGCTGGCTCGACTCCAGCATTCTTTCGATCAGCAAAGAGAATTTCTGGGCAATGCCGCGCACGAATTAAAGACTCCGGTCGCAGTGCTGAAGTCCACTTTGCAATCACTGCTGCAACGGCCGCGCGCTTCGGAGGAGTATCAGGCCGGGCTTGAGCAGTCGCTGGAAGACCTGGAGCGTCTGGAACAACTCTTGCAATGGATGCTGCGGCTGGCCCGGGCGGAGCAATGGGCGCACGGTGCTTTACGTCGCGACTTGCAGGTCATCGATGTCACCGCCACCTGTGAGGAGGCGGTGGAGCGGATTCGCCACTTGGCGGTGAGTCGCAATGCGACGGTTCATCTTTCGAAGAATGGCCCGGTGTTGTTTCGCGCCGATCCTGAAGATTTGCAACTGGTCTGGATCAACCTGCTGGAAAATGCGGTTCGCTACGGTCCGGAAGGTGGATCGGTGGAGGTTGCGGTCATCCGCGAAAACACCGGACCGGCGCGGATCATCTTTGAAGACCACGGCGCAGGCATTGCGCCTGCCGATCTGCCACACGTCTTCGAGCGCTTTTATCGCGGAGATCCATCCCGCACCCGAACTACGGGAGGCTTCGGCCTTGGACTCGCGATCGCGAAGGCTCTGGTCGAAGCTTATGGAGGAACGATCACCGCCGACAGCGCTCCGGGCAAGGGCACGCGCATGACGGTAGAGCTGCCGGCAGGCCCCAATAACTGACTTATGAAAACTCCGATCATCCTCTCCGCTTCAGCTTCGCTTAATCTTCAATCTAGGAATATCTACCCGTGGTTTGACGGTCCCTCCCCCCGCCGAGCTTCGCGCGAGGGTATGGCCTTCGAGGATTTCACAGCCGTACCCTTCCGCGTCGCCGGCAGCCGTGAAAGATCGGACTTAACTAAGCACATACGTGGTGAGGAAATGGCAACTTTGAATTCAAGAGTTAGCAATGGCATAGCGGGAGCGACGACCGCGTTGATGGTTCTCGCATTGAGTTTAGCGCTGACTGCCTCCGCCCAGACTGCCCCAAACCAGGTAGTGGCGGGCAGTAGCAACCAACAGAACACCAGCAACCAACAGAACACCAGCAACGCTCCTCTCACGTTGACCTTGCAGGATGCGCTGGAGCGGGCGAAGAAGAACAATCCGGAATACCGGGCGGCAGTGACGGAGTTTGGAATAGCCAAGGAAGACTGGGTGCAGAGTCGAGCTGCGCTGCTGCCCAGCGTGAATTACAACGCGGCATTCGTCTACACCGAAGGCACTGGCACGTCTACCCCCAAGTTTATCGCCAACAATGGCGTGCATGAGTACATCAGCCAGGGCAATGCGCACGAGGATATTTCCCTGGCCACAATTGCGGGCTACCGCCGGGCTTTGGCGGCTGAGGCCGTTGCACGGGCGCGTTCGGAAATTGCGGCTCGGGGGCTGGTCGTAACGGTGGTGCAGGCTTACTACGGATTCGTGGTGGCGCAACGAAAATACTCGACGGTGCAGCGGGCCGCGATTGAGGCCCAACGGTTTTTCGACATCAGCCAGAAGCTCGAGCACGGCGGCGAGGTGGCGCACTCGGACGTTATCAAGGCACAGATTCAAACGAACCAGCAACGGCGGGATTTGCAGGAAGCGGAGTTGGAGATGAATCGCAGCCGGCTGGAGCTCGCGGTTCTGGTGTTTCCTGACTTCAACGAAAACTTCTCCGTGGTGGACGACCTGCAGATGCCGGAACCGTTGCCTGCGTTTCCGGAAGTCCAGGCTGCCGCCGCAAACAAGAATCCTGAACTGCGCGCTGCGCTGGCCGCGTTGCAACAAGCCCACCGGGAAGTTGCGGTGGCCTGGAATGGTTTTCTGCCATCGCTTAGCCTGGATTATTTTTATGGCATCGATGCAAATCATTTCGCGACTTATCAGACCGATCCGCTCACCGGGCAGCGGGTGCGCAATCTGGGTTACGCAGCCACAGCCACATTGCAGTTGCCCATCTGGAATTGGGGCGCGAATCGCAGCAAAGTGAAGCAAGCGGACTTGCGCCAGCAACAGGCGCGGGTAGAACTGAGTTTCGTGCAGCGGCAATTGCTGGCTAAGTTGCAGACGTTGTATAAGGAGGCAGAAACTGCGCGCTCGGAATTGGAGTCGCTGAACCAGTCCGCCGAACTGGCCGCGGAAAGCCTGCGCCTGATCACGATGCGCTATCAGGCAGGTGAATCCACGGTGCTGGAAGTCGTAGACGCGCAGAACACGCTGACCCTGACACGCAACGCCTTCAACGACGGGCAGGCGCGTTTTCGTGTTTCCATGGCAAACTTGCAAACGCTGACAGGAAGTTTGTGAAACGATGAGCACACCAAGCAACTTCACAGCGAGGCCGGAAAGCACTAGCTCTCGCGTTGCCCCCATCCTCGATAAGATTGACAGTTGTTCTTTCGCCCCGCCGGGGCCCGGTCGTTTTGAACCGCCTACCCACGGCTTACGCCGTGGGCTGCATTCTTGCGCCGCTACGCGGCCGTCTCGAGGAAGTATTTTTTCGTGGAGGCGACGGTCGACTTGCTTACTGGGCGCCCTGCTGTTTCTTTCGGCGTGCTCCAAGGAGCCCCCCGCCAAGGAACCGATCGTTCCGGTACAAGTGGCTCCGGTGGAGAAGACCACGATCGAGCGCACCGTGATCGCGGAAGCGGTTTTGTTTCCGCTGGCGCAGTCGGCGATCGTTCCAAAGATCAGCGCCCCAGTAAAAACTTTCCTGGTCAAGCGTGGCAGCCGCGTGCGGGAGGGAGAGTTGCTCGCCGTCCTTGAACATCAGGACCTCGCTGCCGCCGCCGCGGACACGAAGGGGACCTACGATCAGGCTCAGGCCACATACGAAATCAGCACCGGCGCCGATCTGCCGGCGGAAATGCAGAAGGCGCAACTCGAAATGCAAGCCGCCAAGCAACTGCTTGACGCTCAGCAGAAAGTCCACGACAACCGGCAGGAACTCTTTCAGCAAGGCGCTCTTCCACGCAAGGAACTCGATCAGTCGACCGTGGATCTCACGCAGGCTCGCAACCAGTACGAAATGGCGCAAAGACATTTGGATGCGATGCAGGCGATCGGAAAGCAGCAAACACTCAAGTCGGCTGCAGGACAATTGGCGTCCGCGAAAGGCAAGTACTTCGGGGCGGCGGCGCAACTCAGTTACTCCGAGATTCGCAGCCCGATTAACGGCGTGATTGCCGACCGTCCGTTGTATCCCGGAGAGATGGCCGCCGCCGGAACTGCCTTGCTCACCGTAATGGATGTTTCCCAGGTCATCGCCCGCGCTCACATTCCGCAGCAAGATGCCGCATTGCTCAAGCTCGGGGACAAGGCGACTATCACCGCTCCCGGTGAAGACAAGCCGGCAGAAGGCAAAATCACCGTGATCAGCCCGGCGCTCGATCCCAGCAGCACCACGGTTGAAGTCTGGGTTCAGGCGAAAAACCCTGAGCAGCGGCTCAAGCCAGGGACCAGCGTTCAGCTCTCCATGCTGGCGCAGACGATTCCCGATGCGTTGGTCATTCCCGCGGCAAGCCTGCTCACTGCGGAAGACGGAAACACCTCGGTGATGCTCGCCGGCTCCGACAATCGGGCTCACCAGAAGCCGGTGAAGGTTGGAGTACGCCAGGGTGATCAGGTCCAGGTCGTGGAAGGCGTGCAAGCCGGTGATCGCGTGGTGGCATCAGGCGCCTATGGCTTGCCCGACAATACCCAGATCAAAGTGGAAGAGCAGAAACAACAAAAGGATCCGAACGAAAAGAGCAGTGGCGGAGCGGAAAAGTGAGTCAGCCGGAATCCTCATACTGGTTTGCGCGCCACTCCAAATCGGTAATCTTTCTGATCATCACGATGGCGGCGCTGGGCGCTTATCTCGCGTTCACCGTCCCAGTCTCGGTTTTTCCGGAAACTAATTTCCCCCGCATCTTGATCGCCGTGGACAACGGCGTGATGCCCATCGATCAGATGATGGTCACGATTACGCGTCCCCTGGAAGAGGCGGTGAACAGCGTCCCCGGACTGCATGACGTGCGTTCCATTACCAGCCGCGGTTCGGCGGAGATCGACCTTTTCTTTGACTGGAACGTGGATATGTTCCAAACACTGCAATATGTGAATGCAGCGCTCTCGCGCGCACAAGCGGGGCTTCCCTCCACCGCGACCGTGGTGGCGAACCGCCTGACATTTGCCAGCTTCCCCATCATGGGCTATAGCCTCACCTCTGACACGGTGCCGCAGACGCAACTCTGGGAGATGGCAACCTACGAGATGAAACCGCGACTGAACCGGCTCGATGGTGTGTCTACCGTGCTGGTGCAGGGCGGGCAGGAGCCGGAGTTCCACATCACGCCTGATCCCGCCAAGCTGCTGACCGCCAACGTCACGGTGACCGACATTCTGGATACGATGCGGCGCACCAACCTGATTGATTCGCCCGGATTGTTCGAACGCAACCACCAACTGGTACTGGGCTTGATCAGCGGCCAGGTGCGCACGCCCGAGCAGATCGCAAAGACGGTCGTCAAGGCCACTCCGGCGGGAATTCCGGTGCGCATCGGAGACATTGCTACGGTGACGCGCGCAGTAAAGCCGGTTTACACCATCGTAACCGCCAACGGAAAACCTTCGGTGCTGATCAACATCAACCGGCAGCCCGACAGCAACACGGTTGCAGTCGCGAATGAAGTTCATGCCGAAGTGGACCGCATCCAGAAGTCGCTTCCTCCCGGAATTCAGATTCGGCCGTTCTACGATCAGTCCATCATTGTCGGCGACTCCATCAAGAGCGTGCGCGACGCAATTCTGCTGGGCCTCATTCTTGCCTCGATCATCCTGGTTGTCTTCCTGCGAGACTGGGGAACTTCGATCGTCGCCGGCCTGGTGATTCCAGTCACGATTATGGTGACGTTTGCCGCGCTCAAGCTTCTGCACCAAAGCTTCAACCTGATGACGTTGGGCGGACTGGCGGCCGCGGTCGGGTTGGTGATTGACGACGCAATTGTGGTGGTGGAAAACATCGTGCTCCATCGCGATGCCGGACAGAACCGGCTGCAGGCCATTCACAGCGCGCTTCAGGAAATCACCGTTCCCCTGATCGGTTCGACGGTGACGCCTGTGGTTGTGTTTCTGCCGTTGATTTCCATCACGGGAGTTACGGGATCGTTCTTCCGCGCACTTGCCGTCACCATGTCGATTTCTCTGTTCACATCTCTGGCGCTGGCGCTCACCTGGACCCCCAACCTGAGCCAGTACTTCATCAAGCGCAAAGTCGCGCAGGCTGATGAAGGCGGGAAGGAAGAGGAGGGGGAAGAAGAGTCGATGACGCGACTGCTCGCGGCCGAGGAAGCCTCTCTAGGCGGATTCTTTCGCAAGGTCGTGAACTTCCACGAGCGCTGGCTGCGTCGGGCCCTAGCCAAGCCTATCTGGCTCGCAGGCGGGGCTGTCGTGCTGGTGATTGCCTCCTATGTCTGCTACCGATTCTCCGGATCGGACTTGCTGCCCGCGATGGACGAGGGTGGATTTACGCTGGATTACTGGACGCCTGCGGGAGCGTCGCTGGCGGAGACCAACCGCATGGTCAGCCGCATCGAGGGAATCGTGAGTTCCGTTCCCGAGGTCGAAAGCTCATCCCGGCGTACCGGACTGGAGTTAGGCTTGGCTGCGGTTACGGAAGCGAATCGTGGAGATGTCCTCGTCAAGCTCAAGAAAGATCGCAAACGGAGTGTGGACGAAGTGACTGAGGATATTCGTTTGCAGGTTGAGGCGCAGGAGCCCGCTGTCCGGGTTGAGTTCGTACAAGTGTTGCAGGACATGATCGGCGATCTGACTAGCGAGCCCGAGCCGATCCAGATCAAATTGTTCTCGCCGGATGGGGCGACGCTCGAGCAATGGGCTCCGAAGGTGGCCGATGCGATTCACAAGATTCCGGGCGTGGTCGATGTTTTGGACGGGATCGACAATACAATTAGTGGTCCCGCTGCCACCTTTCAGATTGATTCCAGTGTCGCGGCCCGCGCCGGATTCACGCCTGAGGAGATTGCCGTTGATGCCTCCGCCATTCTGGAGGGTGAGCCAGCTACGGCTCCGGTGGTCAGCAACGACCGTGCCTACACTGTGCGGGTGCGCTTCCCCGCCAGTAACCGCGCTTCGCTCGAAGCCATCCGAGATACCCTGCTAACCAGCAGCAGTGGCAGGACCGCCACGTTGGGGGCGCTGGCTACCATCACCGAGCTTCCGGGACAAACCGAGATTCGCCGCGAGAACCTGCAGCGCGACGTGTCAGTTACGGCTCGTTTGGAAGGAACAGACTTGGGCAGCGGAATGGACGCAGTAATAAAAGCCGTCGATGGCCTTCACATCCCCGCAAACATCCGCGTGGTCTACGGCGGAACGTATCAGCAGCAGCAGAAAACATTTCGTGACCTGGTGTTTGTACTCATATTGGCGATCCTGCTGGTGTTCATCGTGCTGCTGTTCGAATTTCGCACCTTCGCGGCCCCGGTTGCGATCCTTGCTTCCGCGCTGCTATCGACCTCGGGTGTTTTCATCGCACTGGTGATTACCGGCATCACCTTTAATGTCTCTTCATTCATGGGAATGATCATGGTGATTGGCATTGTGGCGAAGAATGGAATTCTGCTGCTCGACGCGGATCAGAAATTCCGCAAGCTCGGATTCTCGGCGGAAGATGCCATGCTGCAAGCCAGCCGACGGCGGTTGCGTCCCATCGTGATGACTGCGATGGCGACGGTCGCGGGCATGCTGCCCCTTGCCTTCGCGTTGGGTGCGGGATCGCAAATGCTCCAGCCTCTAGCTATCGCCGTCATCGGCGGAATCCTGATCTCGATGGTGCTCTCGCTGGTGATAACGCCTGCGGTTCACTTCTACCTGAGCCACGAGGAGACTAAGAAGGAAGAGTTGGTGCCCGCGCAAGCCTAAGCTCAGCCTCGCCGCATACACAAGCATGTGCCGCAGCTCGGGAGCTTTCGCTCTACCCCTTCCCCAGCCACTATCGCCCCCATACCCGAGTCGACAGGGACGATGCAACACTTTGCACTTCTCCCTGGTCCGCGCTGTTCTGAGATTTCGTCCGGTCTCTTCTACCCGCTCTCGCGGCGGTTCAGAATTGCATGATAGAACCCGATTCGGCCCTATAATCGCAAGAAGTGCAAGGACTTGAGTGCATCCACTCAGGTATGGTTCAGGCCAATCAAGGCTGCTAAAATCAGAGGGTTTACGGGTTTGAGTTCTCAGCATTGTGGACGGCGAATTGCACTAGCCTATGGCGGAGTCACACAAGCCGGGAGCACATAACGACTTGGAGCACCAGATCATAAGCGCACAGGAAAAGCCGGCGCTGGATGAGGCCACGTTCCAGCAGCTTCTGGAAGCTGCTCATGTAATCCAGGACCTAAAGGCGTTCGAGGTCGCGAACCTCCCGAGACCCGATCCCGCGGACGCACTCGCCAAGATCGTAGAGACTCAAGAGTTGCTGCGGTCGCAACCAAGCGATTTGCGAATTGCAGCGAGAGTGATTGCGGAGCGCCTGCAAGAGATCACCCATGCGACCGGAGTGGCGATCGCGGTGGTTCGCGAAAATCAACTGGAGTACTCCGCGGCCACTGGAGATGCTGCCAGTCTGGCTGGATCACGCCTACCGATCGATTCGAGTCTTTCCGCCGACGGCCAGTTATCCACTGAGTTCGTCCGGGAAGTCGGAGACAAATCATCGATGGCCCTCCCTCTTCATCACGAGGGGAAGCTCGCCGGCTTGCTGGAGATTCGCTTCGCGGATGCTGATTCCATTCAAGAGCCGGAGATTCGAAGTTGCCAGCTCATGGCGGGATTGATGACGGAGGCAATCGCCAGAGCGACTGACAGGGAGTGGAGGCAGACGCTCGCGGCAGAGCGGGCCGCCATGCTGGAGGCTCTGGAACGAATCAAACCGCAGCTTGAGCGCCTTGCGGTGGAATCGGTAGAGAACCTTGCTAAACCCGCAGGGCACGTTGTGGAATCGGCGGAGAGCGTTGTCGAACCAGCAGCCGAAGCTGCAGAATCGCGTGCTACCATCCCCATCAGCGACTCCGGCGCAAAATCGAGCCGCAATACGATCTGTCCGCAATGCGGATACCAGTTCGGAGAACAAGAATTATTCTGTGGCAGGTGTGGAACCGCACGGCCGGCCGGAACTTTGCCATCCGGCGACTTGCAAAGCAAATGGGCGTCTCTGTGGCATCTGCGGCAGGCAGCGGAGAACAAGCACCACGAAGAGACGGGGAAGGATAGCGAAGAAACCGAAACTGGCTCATACGAACTCACTCCCGAGCTTTCTCCTGAACTGAAGAAGGTGATCGCACAATTCTCGGACAAAGCTGGCGAACTGGAGGCAGCACCGGAAAGCGACTCCGGGTTAGTGATCGGCGATGCAATGGCGGAGGACACAGCCCCGGTTTCGGTGGGAGCCGGAGAACCTCCGAAATCGCCATCGCCGTGGACTTCAGCTACCAAGACTCAGGAGTGGCTGGATTCGTTAAACCCGAAATCGGTGGGCGGAATCTGGCTGGCGAAGCATCGAGCGGATATTTATGTCGGAGCAGCGGCCGTTCTGCTGTTGATCGTGCTCTCAGGATGGGTGATGCGTCCGGCGGAACATCCTGTGCAATCGAAGAATCCTCCTCAGCCCAGTCTCACTCTTTTTGATAAGCTGCTGCTGAATTTGGGGTTGGCGGAAACGCCGCCAGCGCCGGTTTATCTTGGCAACCCCAATGCCCAGGTATGGGTTGACCTGCACACCGCTCTTTACTATTGCTCCGACTCAGACCTGTATGGCAAGACTCCAGGAGGGAAGTTTACGACCCAGCGCGACGCGCAGCTGGATCAGTTTGAGCCGGCGGCTCGAAAAAACTGCGATTAATGCGAAGCCCAGAAATGTTTTCAGCGCTTGCGGCACGACTGAAAGAGGGTCGCGGGCTGCACTCTGGCATTCCATTCGCGGCGATTTGAATGCCCACTCGATCGCTTTCAGGCGTGGGCTAGAGCCTCGTGGCGGCGCGCTTCGTACCACAGGGCGAGTTCTACCCGATTCCAGAGTCCAAGCTTGTCGTAGATGACGCGCAGGTAGTTTTTTACGACATGCTCAGTCGTGCCGATGACCTCTGCGACTTCACTGTTCTTGAGCCCTTGGGCGACGAGCTCGATAACTCGCTGCTCTCGTTCGTTTGGGACCCGTTTTCCGTAGCGCTCTCCTCCAAACATAGCTGCCTCCGGTATAAGGTTGTTGCGAGTTTCACCCGCTTGATACCGCTGTCGATTCCAAATCGCAGAAAGAGACGATTGAAGTGCGCCTTGACCGTGCGCCGGGCCATTTTGAGCTGCGCGGCAATTTCCGTATTGTCACAGCCCTGCAACAACAACTCGGCAATCTGCTGCTCCCGTGGGCCTAGGCGAACAGGCTTTTCCTCCATGTCAGCTTCTTCCTCAGGGGTGAGATAATAACCTACGCTGCAAGGGAAGTTTTCCACAAATCCCTTACTACAAGCACACTTCGCCGCCCAGCCGCAAAAGGAAGCACAAGATTTTGGCCGGGTCTCCCAGAATTCATAGCATTCACGCTGCCAAGTGGACCGGATTTCCTCAGTGGTATCCAGTATACGCTCTCACAATAGACTAGATACGGATGAACTCCGTCAGACCACGCGGGACGGAGGACGGTCCCTAGCCAACCAGGTCGTTTGATTCCTTGCGGTTACGCCGAGCCAGCAGTTAAATAATAGAAACTAAGGGAGAAAGCAGGAATCCGGCGATGTGGTCATCGACCACCTTTTGCTGTGAACAAAGCCGACATTTTCCCGGGCTAATGACGGTCCATGCGGACGCTTCGGCATCAAACTCGACAATCCAAGTCTTCAATCTTAGCGCTGGATGAATCCTTAAGGCAGGGACCTTAGGACAAAATTCCCCGATCATGTAAGAGTCCTGAGAACTAATTACACTTGGCCATGGACACCTTGCCGATCCCGTGAACCAACTTCCACGGTACTTTGTTGTCCAGCGTAGCGAATGCCGGACTTCCATGAGCAGCTCGCAAGCATGCTGAAGTCTCGCGGTTTGATCGGAGAAAAGGTGAAGCCGAAACGAAGGAATGCTCTACACTAGGGAAACCTTTCCCTACTTCATGAAACTGTCGGTCGTCATACCGGTTTACAACGAGTGCGCTACCTTGCGCTACGTAGTGGAGCGCGTGTTGGCGGTTCCGCTCGAACTCGAAGTGCTTTGCGTGGACGACGGATCGCGCGATGATTCCCGCGAAATTCTCGCCGAGTTGCAGAGCCAATACCGGCAGGTTCAGGTTTTTCTGCAACCGCGGAACATGGGCAAAGGAGCGGCGCTGCGCCGCGGAATTCAGCAGGCCACGGGAGAGTTCGTAGTCATACAGGATGCGGACTTGGAATACGATCCCGCGGATTATCCGCTACTACTCGGCCCGCTGATTCAAGGCAAAGCCGATGTTGTCTACGGTTCACGCTTCCTGGGCGCGGCCCCTCACCGTGTGCTTTACTTCTGGCACTCGGTGGGAAACCGGGTACTGACGTTGCTCTCAAATTGTCTTACGAACATCAACCTGAGCGACATGGAAACTTGCTACAAGGTTTTCCGGCGTGAGGTGATCCAGTCCATTCCGATCGAGGAGAACCGGTTCGGATTTGAGCCGGAGATCACGGTCAAGGTTGCGAAGCGTCACTTGCGGATCTATGAAGTTGGCATCAGTTACTGGGGGCGCACCTACGAAGAAGGAAAAAAAATAGGCTGGAAAGATGGAGTGCGTGCCGTGTGGTGCCTGCTGAAGTACTCGATCAAGGAACCCGTGGTTGCGGCCCGGGAAGTTGCACCTGTGGAATCCTTCCAGAGTGCTCCCGCCCAAAAGCGGGTCTCTAGCGGAAGGAGTTGAATACCCTCGCCGCCGGGATGGGAACTGCACCTTGAGTGCAAAGCTTTTCACATTCTTTGCCGATCTGGGGGGCGGAAAGCTGCTACCTGTCTTAACCCTCCCATTGAGAACCACATAGCAGCGGAAACCGCGGCAGACAAAGGTATGCAAATTGCTCATGTTCAGGTTTGACACGATCTAACCAGCCAGAGCTTGCTGCCCCGCGGGTTAACGCGGTATTCTGGCGCATCGCTCGTTTCGCTACCCCCGCTGGTTTCCGTGGGCCGCAAGCTGTCACAGTCATATTGCCTGCATGGCAAGCAGTTACAACGTAGTGTACTAATAAACCTGTAGTTCATAGGAGCCAAGGATTTGACCGCTTCAATAAGCCACATTATTGCGCCGCACGGCGGAGAGCTTACCGACCTGATCGCGTCGCCGGAACGAATCGCCGAACTGAAAGCCCATTCGCGGGAGTGGCCGTCGTGGGATCTCACGCCGCGCCAAATCTGCGATCTCGAGTTGCTGATGAGCGGTGGATTCTCCCCCCTGCGAGGGTTCATGACCCGAGCGGAGTACGCGGGCGTCTGCCAAGACATGCTGCTGCGCAGCGGGGTGCTGTGGCCGATGCCGATCACTCTGGACGTTAAGGAAGATTTCGCCAAGTCGCTAAAGCCGGGAGTCAGCAAGGTCGCGCTGCGCGATGCTGAAGGCGTGATGCTGGCGGTTCTGCACGTCGAAGAAGTCTGGCAGCCGGACCGCAAGGCCGAAGCTCAATCGGTATTTGGAACCACCAGCGCGGTGCATCCGGGCGTCGATTACTTGCTGAACAAGGGCAACCCCTGGTACGTGGGAGGCCGTGTGGAAGGCATGCAGATGCCTTCGCACTACGACTTCCGCACGCTGCGTCTCACTCCGGCCGAGTTGCGAGCTGAATTTGCTCGTTTGGGCTGGCGCCGCGTAGTTGCATTCCAAACCCGCAACCCCATGCACCGAGCGCATGTGGAGTTGACGTTCCGCGCGGCTAAACAGGTTGAGGCCAACCTGCTGCTTCATCCTTCAGTCGGGATGACCAAACCCGGTGACGTCGATTACTTCACTCGCGTGCGTTGCTACCAGTTGCTTCTTTCCAAGTTTCCCGCTGGAAGCGTCAGACTTTCCATGCTGCCGCTGGCGATGCGCATGGGCGGACCGCGCGAAGCCATCTGGCACGCGTTAATCCGCAAGAATCACGGGGTGACGCATTTCATCGTGGGCCGCGACCACGCTGGTCCGGGAAAAGATTCCGACGGCAAACCTTTCTACGGACCTTACGAAGCCCAGGAACTTTTCAAGAAGCACGAGGCGGATATCGGCGTCACCATGGTTCCCTTCAACATGATGGTGTACCTCGAAGACCAGGACCAATACGTGCCGGACAATGAAGTGTCGAACGGCTCACGGGTTCTGAACATATCCGGTACTGACCTGCGGGATCGCCTCAATGAAGGACGTGACATTCCCAGTTGGTTCACCTATCCCGAAGTCGTGCAAGAATTGCGCCGCAGCTATCCGCCACGGCACAAGCAGGGCGTAACCATTTTCTTCACCGGACTTTCGGGTTCGGGCAAATCGACAATCGCCAATGTCCTGGTAACCAAGTTTCTGGAGACGGGCGGACGCCCGGTCACGCTGTTGGATGGGGACCTGGTGCGCAAGCATCTTTCCTCGGAACTGGGTTTCTCGAAGGAGCATCGCGATATCAATATCCGACGCATTGGTTACGTGGCCTCGGAGATCACCAAGAACGGTGGTATCGCGATCTGCGCTCCGATCGCACCCTATGACGCCACCCGCAAAGCGGTGCGCGGCATGATCGAACCGGTCGGCGGCTTCATCCTCGTGCATATCGCGACACCCGTGGAAACTTGTGAGCAGCGCGATCGTAAGGGTCTCTATGCTAAAGCTCGTGCCGGTATTCTGAAGGAGTTTACGGGTGTTTCAGATCCGTACGAAGATCCAAAGGATGCGGATGTTGTGATCAATACAACCGAACTGACTCCGGAAGAAGCAGCGCAACAGATCATCTTGCATCTGGAGCGCGAGGGCTTCATCGGAGTCAACGGGCAATCGTCCTGATCGCAGAGCGAAATGGTAGGCAGAGTTGTAGCGGGTTTTGAATGCTCATCGAAAAGATATTGATCGGCTTCGTGGTAGGTACCCTGATCGGTATGACGGGGGTGGGGGGCGGTGTTCTTCTCCTGCCCGTCTTGATTTTTGTTCTGCGAGTACCGCCGATCCTCGCGGTTGGATCTGACGCCCTCTTCAACTTCGTTACCAAAATTGGTTCGAGCTGCGTTCACCTCAGCAAAGGAACCGTTCGGCGCAAGGTCGTTCTGGCGCTGGCCACGGGCAGCGTCCCAGGATCGATTCTTGGGGTAAGCTTGCTGGGCCATCTGCGAACCGTCTATGGGACTGGCGTCAATACGTTTATTACGACGGCGATTGGGATTCTCCTGATCTGCATTCCGACTCTCATGCTTTTCCAGAGCCGGATCGAAGAACACGTAGCGCATCGTGCTCCGACCTTACAGTCCTTCATCGGGATGTCGGCTATCGGACTCTTGGCGGGCTTTCTGGTAGGCATGACTTCGGTGGGCTCAGGCAGCATCATCATGATGCTCTTGCTCTTGTTCTATAGCTTCTCCCCTAAGGTGATGGTGGGCACGGACATTGTCCACGCCGTAATACTTACCGGTGTGACCAGCCTATTGCATTTTCGGCTCGGCAATATCGATCCCTACCTGGTGGGCTCCCTGCTAATCGGTTCCATCCCAGGCGGACTGCTGGGTTCGCACTTGAGCACCCGCCTTCCTGTACCTTGGTTGAGACGCCTGCTTTGCACGGTGCTGCTGGCAACCGGCGCGCGCATGCTGTGGGCCTGAGCAAAGAATCCCGATATCAGTCATGACTAACAGCTCCAACGCCGAGACTCTGCAGCGCATTCAATCTGCGATGGAAGCGGCTCGCGTCGTTTTCAGCCGTTTCACCGCTGGCGCGATTGAAGCGGAATACAAGATCGGGCATGATCCGGTCACTGAAGCAGACCGGGCGCTCGACGCGGTGCTTCGCAAGGAATTGCTGCGCGATGGCGAGGGCTGGCTCTCGGAAGAAAGTGTGGATGACTTCACGCGCCTGCAGAAGAGCCGGGTTTGGGTGGTTGATCCGCTCGATGGCACCCGCGAGTTCGTTGCGGGCATTCCGGAGTTCTGCGTCTCCATTGCAATGGTGGAGAATGGCCGCCCGGTTGCCGGCGGAATCTGCAACCCGGCTACTAACGAAGTTTTCCTCGGATCGCTCGAATCGGGCGTGACCTATAACGGCAAGCCTGCCCGCCCCAGCCAGCGAACTACCCTGGATGGCGCCACGGTGTTGGCTAGCCGGAGCGAAACCAAGCGCGGAGAGTGGAAGCAGTTTGAGGGCGCGAATTTCAAGGTTCGCCCCATGGGATCGGTCGCCTACAAACTGGCCCTGGTCTCAGCCGGCCTCGTCGACATTACCTTCACGCTGGTCCCGAAAAATGAATGGGACGTCGCTGCTGGAGTCGCTCTCGTGACCAGCGCCGGAGGATTTGTCAGCACGCTGGAAAATGGTCCGCTGCAATGCAACCGCCGCGACCCGCTAATCACAGGTCTGATCGCCTGTGGCCCATTCTTACGCGAGCCGCTGCTCTCGCTGCTGCAGATTCATATGCAGCCTGCGGGCTCGCAGCCGAATCGAGGGTAAGTCAAGCGACTTATCTGTCTAGTTTTTCCTCCAGTGCGTTGATCGGCAACTGTTCCTCCAGCAAGGCCTCCGGTTCGGACGCATGAACTTCTTTGCCGCCATCGCGGCTGAGCATCTCACAACGCGAGATCCTCCGCTTGCAACCTAGAACCCGCCGTCCATCGATCTCCACATAGCTGCCGTTACAAAAGATCAACAACTGTTCTGCACCCTCGCGTTTCCTCTGCCAGCAGACGAATTCGGCATCACTGGCGAGTTTTCCGTGGATCCAGGCTCTTCCCGTCTCGGCAAAAAAGAAGGAGCATTCTTCCGACGGCGTGCTGTAGAGATATGCCTCGACAGGCATGGCCGCCTGTTCCGTCATCCGCGTCAGCTTTCCCGGAACTCCACGGGCTTCTTCTAAGGGAACCACTAAGGTCACGAATTCTGCCGGCAAGTCAGCAACGGTTCCGAAATTGAGGACGGTGATGGGCTCTTTTTTGCCATAGACAGGCGACCACACATCCTTTCGAACCTCCTCGGACCATCCGTGTTTGTCTACGCACAACACCGCCAATCCGATTGAAGTCCCTTTCACGTTGAATAAGTGTTCAGCGCGCAACCGCAGTTCGGGGCCTAAATGCCAGGTAATATCGAACCGATGTTTGCCAACGCCCTGAGCGAGATCACGTACCAGGAAAAGACCAGCCTTCAACGAAAAGATCCAACGCCGATGCTCGACCGGGGACGCGAGCCGGCTATAGCCATCGTGGCTTCCGACGAAGAGATCGAAGGTTTCTCCCATGATCCATTGTTCAGCTTTCACGTGAGCGAGTTGCTTCCACGCAAAAGGGCCAGCAAGTTCAGATTGGCTCGCGCCGTCTACCCTAAGCGTGTTGTGCATGGCGGTGCTGCGGAACAAGTCGCGCTCCGGGCCGTCCCCGATGTACTCGAACGTGCCCGGATCGATGAGCAGCGCGTGTCCTTGAGATTGCAGGCAGATGCTGAGTGCATCGGCGTGGCCATGGCCGGCACTCCGGTCACCTTGCGGACCGGCATCGATCACCAGTTGACTCGCGGGATTTAGAGTGGCGAGTGAGTACAGACCCGCAGACTGCAAAGCCGCTGACACGATGGCCGATGGCTGCCCCTGCACGCGGTCCCACTCGGCAACGCCCTGTTCCCCCAACAGCCAGATCGTCTCCTCGCGCAACTCGCCCGCCGCGCCCTTGAAGTCCCCGCGATGGAAAAGCACGGCTCCGGTGGCAAGCGGATCCAACAAATGCTCGCTTCGGTTACGTCTTGGATCGAACAGCCGCCCTCCGTCATCGTCGCCGAAACGCGGCGGCGAGCCTGAACGCCCGAGCAGCAATAAAGCATCCAGCATTTTCTCCGGCGTTTTCTCAAACTCGCTCGGGATCGTAAGCTCGTTGAGGCCAGCCAGCACTGCCGCGTGCAGAAAGAAGTCGGTCGCGTAGACGTGATAGTAAGTAGATTGCTCGAAGTGGAAACCGTCAGCCTGTACTTGGCGGCGCGCCTCCTGCAAAACAATTTCCCAGCCCCGCGATTTCCAGTGTCCCGCGCGGGGAAGCTCCGGGCACAGCGTTCCCAGAAATAGCAGCGCGACGGCCTCTCCCAGCAAGTGCGTATTCGGCGAGAAATAGGTCGAGAGGTAACGCTCGATATGACGCCCATTCAATGCCTGCGCCCGCAGCCACTCTTTTCGAAATTCTCGTGGCAGCGCAGGCGAGCCCTCCAGCAGTTGGTACATCCAGATCCAGGAGAGACTGCGGAGCGCCACCTCCAGACTGCTGGACCAATTGATCCCGACCGCATAGGGGTTTTCCGTATGCCAATGCCGCCATTGTTGAAAGATCTCGTCTGCGTAGCGCCGATCTTCAGTAAGACGATACGCTTTGGCCAAGATGACCAGGTGCTGATGACGGTTCAATTCCCACGTGATTTTGCAATCGCCAACCTGGTCGAAATCGAGATAACGGATCTTGTGAAAGGCCTTTCTCGGAGCCTGTTTGCCGTGCACCAAGTCCAGATGCCAATTGATGGGATCGCCGTATGCCAGATCTTCGTAGCCGAGAAGATCAAACTGATGGAGGCAAATTTTGTCGGCCTGCCGAACGATCTGCTCGGCCTGTTGTGGAAGTCGCTGGCGAAGCAGTTCCAGAACAGGCTCTACGGACGCAGGCGCGAAGAAAAACCGGCCCAGCCTGACGTTCGCAGCGGGAACCAACTCCGGCACAAAATCGAAACCGAGGCGAGAGAGAACCGCGTCGGCACGTTTGGCCAGTTCCTGACGGCTGCGATCCAGGAATTCGCGCCGATCCATGTGCGCCAGCCGTGACGCGGTATGCCGCCACTCTCTATCCGGCATGGCGAAGTCCGACCTCAGCCTCACGCGGCACAATCATAAGTTCATCATCGCATAAGCGTCCGGCCATGGTAGATACTGCTGGGAAATTCCCTGTACGGATCGCGGCCGCGCGCTCCTGCTCCGGTGAAAGATGCCCTTGGAAGGAGTGCTAGACTGAAGCCGATGGAGACGTCCAATCCAGAAACCATCTCGCCTCGGTGCACTTCCGGGGCCGACTCGAGGAGATCTCTGGAGAGCGATCGAGCGATCGAACGAAAAGCCCGCCCTGTCTTCGTGATGGGCTGTCATCGCTCGGGCACAAATTTGCTCTACGACACACTCCTCTCGGCTGGCGGCTTTGCCGTCTATCGAGGATACTTGCCGGTTTACAACATGCTCATCCCTCGATTCGGAAGTCTTGCCAAGTTCGACAATCGAAAAAAAACGATGGAGGCATGGATTCGCAGCAAGGGCTTCCGCAGGTCGGGTCTGGATGCTGAACAAGTGACAGTCAGGGTGCTGGATGAATGCCGGACCGGAGGAGATTTCATACGCATCGTGATGAGCGAAATCACCCGCAGCCAGAACGTCGCTCGCTGGGCGGTTTACGATCCTGATAATCTGCTTTATGTCCCTAGCATCAAGGCGGATATTCCCGAGGCTCTTTTCATTCACATTATCCGGGATGGGCGAGACGTCGCGCTGTCTCTGAGCAAAATGGGCGGATTCAAACCGCTCCCCTGGAATCGAGAAGCGAAAGGTCTATTGCCGACGGCACTTTACTGGGAGTGGATGGTCCGCAAAGGCCGCCAGTACGGGCAGCGCGTCCCCGCTGACTACCTTGAAGTACGTTACGAAGAGCTGGTCTCCGAGCCACGCGCAACTCTAAGAAAGCTCGGCGAGTTTTTGGATCACGATCTGGACTATGACCGCATCCAGAGTGTAAGCCTGGGCAGGCTTCGCGAGTCTAACTCTTCTTTTTCGGAAGAATCGGAAGAAAAGGGCCGGCGCAGCCCGGTCAATCGCTGGAGAGACAAGTTGTCCAACCGCGAGGTGGCCTCGATTGAGGCGATGATCGGCGAGTACCTTGAGAAACTAGGCTATCCCTTAAGCTCGCCGGGAGAGGCACGGAAGTCGGGCCTCCGGGAAAAGTGCATGAGAGCTTACTACTTCAACTTGCTGGACACCAAGTTGTGGTTGAAAACCCGGACCCCGGCCGGCAAGCTGGCGCACCTGGAAGCGTTGGAACTATCGGACTCCATCGAACCAACGGAATCGGAATGACCGGCACCGCGGCAGGGCTGACTTTCGCGAGCGTTGTGCTCGGTATGCTTTCGCTGACGGCAGTTGCGGCCCAGGTTGGCGCCCCATCAGAAAAACCTTGCGGTCCTCCGAATTACTGCGCTCGAACCGATGTGCGAGTTGAGCCCTATCCAAACGCCCCGCCGGCAATAGGACCGGCTGGCTCTATCGTCGGCGATCCGAACTTTGGTTCGCGGATGGTTCGCGTGACCGATACTAAGACAGACTCGCGACGACCTTCCGAGTCTTTCTCGACCCCGTCGTCTGCGGAACAGAACTCCTGGAACACGGACGACACGAGGTTTTACGTGCGTGGTATCGAGGGCCGCCTGCTGCTCTTTGGCTTCAATGCATCCACTATGGCCGTTCACTCGATGGGCGCGCTGAATGTTTCCTGGATGGGAGAACCGCAGTTCAGCTACTCGCAGCCAAACATTCTGTTTGGGATCACGGGCCATCGGCCAATGTTTCAGCAATACGATATCTCCACCAATCGAACCACTGACGTGCATGATGCGTCCACGTGCGTAAAGCCGAAATCTTCAGAGGCCGGTCACGCCATTTCCGTGAGTGCCGACGACCAGCGAATGGCCATGGTGGTGGGTCCAGAACAAGACACCAACCACCTGGTTTACGTTTACGACCGTGCTAAGGGTTGCCGCTGGTACAACACGCAAACCGGCGAAATTGGCGGGCAATGGGGCGGCAAAGGAACCGTCTCAATCACCGACCGTTACCTGATTCACGACGCTCGGATCAACAAGTCGGGGCGATTCATCGAGATCAGCAGGAGCGGAGCCTCTGTGGCCGGAGTTACTCCGCCGCCGAACCCCGCGCTCTCGTTCGTCTGGAATGTGGATACGATGGAAGTCGCGCCCTGCGGCCCGAAGGGATGCAAGGGGCATCACGCTTTGGGCTACTCGCATCTGCTTAACCCTTCAGAACAGGAACATCCCATGGACCTCTGGATTCGTCCCTTGAACCAACTGGATGCGACTTCTCCGTTGATCAAGCAGTTGCCGGCAATCCAAGGCTGGTATGACCTGCACATTTCCTGGAACAATGTGAATCCAGACGATTCGACCCCCGCCTGCCTCTCCACCTACCGTCGGGACAATCCGAATACACCGGGAGCTCCGCCCAAAGTCGTCGGCCCTTGGGAAAACGAGATACTCTGCGTGGAGACGAACCGAAAGGATTCCAAGGTCTGGCGGTTCGCTCACACTTACAGCACGGCCCAGAACGGCTTTTGGTCGTCGCCTCGGGGAAACGTCTCGCAAGATGGCCGATTCTACATGTTCACTTCTGATTGGGAAAACCAATTGGGCCACGTGCCCGGGGCGTCATCGTATCGAACCGACGTTTTCATTGTGGAGCTGAAGTAGCCGGATCTGCAGCGTGTGGAGTTGAACTTCTTGGAACGGAAGTAAAAGGAATCGATGTCAGATGCACGGGACGTCGCAGAACCTAAGCCTGACAATCCCGCTACGGACCTAGCTCCACGCACGGCCGCGTCGACGCGGAGGATGGATCAGTCCCTCGCCCACAGCTTGGCGTGGAGGGCAGGAGCCGACTGGTTCAGCCAAGTCCTGAGCTGGAGTTCCTTCCTCATTGTCGTCCGGCTGCTCACCCCTGCGGATTTTGGAATTGTGGCGATGGCCATGGTCTTGTGGGCCTATTTGCGCTACCTGGGTGAGTTTGGCATTCCGCAAACGATTGTCACGTTGCGTGGCCTCAACGAGGATCAGCTCGCGCAGTTGAACTCCGTCGCTCTTCTGCTCGGTGTAGGCGGCTTCGGACTGGCAGCGATGCTCACCTACCCTGTAGCGGCGTTCTTTAAGACTCCTCGGCTGGTTCTGGTAGTGGTGGTGACTTGCACTGGCCTTGTCCCCTTGGGATTCCGCGCCGTGTCTGAAGGTTTGTTGAACAAGGACATGCGCTATCGAACGCTCTCCTTGCTCGACGCGACGAGTTCGATCATTGGTGCAATTGCAACGCTGCTGATGGCGTACTTCGGCTTGGGATACTGGTCCCTGGTTCTTGGCAATCTCGCGCGCAACACAGTGCGATCGGTACTCGTCGTGACTGCCCGGCCTCATCGATTCGCCGTGCCGCGACTGGGATCTCTCCGTGAGCCACTCGCCTTCGGTTGGCACGTTTTGGTTTCTGTGGTTGCCTCCTCGGCTTACGAGAAGCTGGATAACGTTACCGCCGGGCGGATGTTGGGGCAAGCAGCGCTCGGCATCTACGGCATGGCTTGGAATCTAGCCAACGTCCCCATGGAGAAACTCACCACGCTTGTGACCACCACAATTCCCACTTACTTCGCCGTAGTGCAGACCGAGCCCGCCGCATTGCGACGATACTTGCGCACCCTGACCGAAGCTCTGGCGCTGACTACCTTCCCGGCGACCATTGGGCTGGCATTGGTCGCGCGGGATCTTATTCCCTTTGCCTTGGGACACAAATGGGATGGTGTGATCGTGCCTTTGGAAATTCTTTCGGTCTATGTAACGTTCCGGTCGATCGTTGCACTTCTGGGCAAGCTCCTGACTGCGGTCGGCAACCCACGATTCGTTATGTGGGACGATCTGGCTGCCCTGATCATTCTGCCAACCGGATTTCTTATCGGCAGCCACTGGGGCACGCAAGGAATCGCCTGGGGGTGGGTGGCGGCCTATCCCTTAGTGGCCCTGCCGCTCTACTGGAAGACTTTCAAGACAATTGAAATGTCGGTTGGAGACTACTTGAGGGCTTTGCGTCCGGCATTGCATGGCACTCTGGCGATGGTTCTGGCCGTGAGTTTGGTCAGGTGGGCCCTTCTCCCGAGAGGGTCTCTGCTGTTGCGGCTGGTCCTGGAAGTTGCCACTGGTGCAACCGCGTATATTTCGACGTTGTTACTCCTGCACCGCGAACGGATGATGACGTTTGCGCGCACAGCGCGGAACTTCCGCCGAACCGAAACTTAGCCAGTAGCGAGGCTAAGAGCGGTTTCGCTCGCCTTGTAGCCAGCCCAGGAATCGCTGCTTCCTCTCGAACATCTTCTTGGCTTCACCGCGTAGCTTCGAAATCAGCTCGGAGCGTGATTTCGTGAACCAGGGCACTCGATGCGGGACGCATCCGTATTTTTCTTTGTATTTCCCTTCGCCGCCCCAATCGTAGATCTCAACTCCACGGCGCTTCCAGTAACGCATCGCGTACCACTGCATCAATTCGTTGGGACGCAGGATCTGGCTGGATCGGAGGCTCGCGTTGCCCCAGAACTCGGCAATCTTGTTGAAGCCGGGGAAAATTCCACTGGCAAGGCACGTCCCGTTTGGATCGCGCGCTCGCAGCAGTAGTATCCGGCCTGCAGGCTCCAGGTGTTTGATTAACGTCCGCACGCGATCCACGGTGTAAGTTGGGACCAGCTTCTGCTTGGCAAACACATCCACTAGTTGCTCGTAGTATGTGTCAGCGAAAGCAAGGTCATGCGCTTCTTCAATCGTGACTCCGCTCTTCTCTGCCTTTCGAATGCAGCGACGACACGCACTATCCATGCCGTCAAAAAGCTCCTCCTCCGATTTCCTTAAATCGGTTCGGTAGGAAGTGTGAAACTCACAGGCGAACCCAAGGACCTTCCCGTCGTCGATCGTGAAATAGGGATCGGATACTTCCATGTGCAAACACTTGAGACTGTTCCAAGCCATTTCTTCCACCGCGGCCAGCGCGGCTGCCCGTGAAACGCCAGGCACGAGATTGAAGCCTATGTAAGGGGTGGTCCAACCGGGGAACGAACTCCCCAGTATCTTGACTCCGACGCGCGTGAAGGTTAATCCGGTGAAGTAACCTACGACTTCTCTGCCCTCGAGTAGTTCGGCTATCAGAGGTGTGGCGCCCTGGGCCTCGCGGATGAACTGAACCCACTCGCGTGTCTGAAAGACGGTTCGGTCCGCAAATCTGTCGAGAACGCTCCAGTCGACCGCGTCAGAATCGATGATATGACACTTCATCCGTTGGCCGAATACATTGTCCCAACTAATATCCTACTTATCGATCAAGATGGCCGAGTAGTCCACCATCAGACGCGACAGCGGTGTGTTGATCTTTGCCCACTGCTTAAACTCGTAGTAAATGCGATACACCGAGCGCATCCGTCTTACCGCTAGCGAATGCTTTGCCTGCGCGCTACTGTTGCCAGAAAGAGCATAGCCTAGTTGCTGGAGATAGTCCCCGACCAAACCCTCGAACAAGACCAACTGATCGGAAGGGAATTTGTCTTTATTTTTCCAGCGTCCTACCGGCGTGAATTGCCCTCGTTCCAGATCTTCTTTGAACGAAGTCAGAGGATCCTTGACCGAACCAATACTGGCTTCCCGAATACGCGCATTGTCCAAATCATGCTGAAGAAAAACGGCGAGCCGCTCAAGAGCTTCAGCAGGCTGAGTGACCAGCTCTTCGTAACGCAGTTCCAAGTAATCCGATTGCAGCATGGAACCAAGCCGTCGGCCTTTGCGGACAAGCCACTCCCAGTAAAGCCCAGCAGCCAGCAGTCCCTTGTCGCGGTCCCAGGGAAGCGGCCGACTCCAGCCTCGCTTGTCCAGTGACAAAGCGACGTCGCGACCGTCCCGGATAATGTGGACGATCCGCGCATCGGGGAAATCCTTTTTGATTCTCAACAGGTGAGGAATGTTGGTCGGGGTTGAATCAATCCAGCGATCTACCCCTTGCTTGCGCGCAACTTCTTCCATCACGATTCGCAGAAAATCGCTTACGCTCCGGCATTTCGATAAAACCGTAGCCTTGATTTCCTCCGCCAGCAATCCCGAAACATCGAAAGCCTTGCTCTTGAGCCATTCGTTCATCATTTTGTTTTTTTTCTTGAGCACGCCTAGATCCCCGTAAATAGGCTCGAGAACGTCGAACACATTCATTTGAGTACGAAACTCGGCAAACCCGCCGGCGGAAAGCAGAAGGTGATAAAGGTAACTGGTGCCCGAGCGCGGACAACCCACGATGAACACCGGTGGCCTCATGGCGATGCGCTTACCAACAGATTCCTAGATACTCCGCGGGTTTTTCGGGGCGATGAGAGCGATCCAGGTTGACCAAATCCAAAACAATCTGGCTTGGGTCCAGGTACTGGGAGAGCTCTTCTCTTTTCGCCGACTTGTTGCCGAGGATCACGACCTCGGCGCTTCGAACCACTTGCTCCAGATCGGCGGAAAGCAGCGAGCCGATGTGGGGGATGACTTCCTCGACGTACTGACGGTTGGAGCCCGCGAGACATCCAAGCGAGACATCCCGATCCCAGATTCGCACCTGACATCCCTCTCCCAGAAGCCGCTTGACGAGTTGCACTTGCGGACTCTCCCTCAGGTCGTCTGTGCCGGCCTTGAAGCTCAGGCCAAGCAGCGAGACTTTCTTTTTGTTGGTGTGCAACACCGCGTCGACGGCGCGATCTAGGTGTTCGGCGTTGCTCGGCATGAGGGCTTCGAGCAACGGCAGGCTCAAGTCAAGTTCCTTGGCTCGATACGCCAGAGCGCGCAAGTCTTTTGGCAGGCACGAACCACCGAAAGCGAAACCTGGCGATAGATAGGCTGGCGAAATATTCAATTTGGTATCCGAGGTGAAGATTCTGGTCACGGTTTCGGTGTCAATCCCCAAGTGTTTGCAAAGTGTACCCATCTCGTTGGCAAAACCGACTTTCACGGCGTGAAATACATTGGACGCGTACTTCACCATCTCCGCGACCGGAATACTCGTTTCGAACCTTGGGCCAGGCGTGCTTTCATATATCTTACGAAGCAGTGTCAGATGCTCCGGACTTTGTGCGCCCAGAATGGTATAGGGCGGCTCAAGAAAATCAGCCACTGAACTGCCCTCGCGCATGAACTCAGGGTTGTAACAGACCGTGAAGTCGGCGCCGGCACGGCGTCCGCTTGCGTTCTGGAGGATCGGAATGACCAGAGATTCCGTAGTACCAGGAAGCACCGTGCTGCGCAGAACGACCACATGATGAGATTGCTTCTCCTTGAGAGCCGTACCGATTTCGCGAGCGACGTGCTCGATATGGCTCAGGTCGAGCTTGCCGCTGCGCAGGCTCGGAGTGCCTACGCACACGAACGAAATGTCCGAATCGCGAACCGCCGCGACTCCGTCGGTCGTAGCGTGCAACCGGTGCGCCTTATGGCCCTCGGCTACCAACTCGCTCATGCGTGGTTCCAAGATCGGACTGCGTCCCGAGGCCAACATCTCGACCTTGGCAGAGTTGACGTCCACGCCGGTCACGCGATGGCCCCCGCGGGCCAGGCAGGCGGCGCTTACCGACCCCACGTAACCCAGACCGAAGATGCTGATCGACAGGCTCACGCTCTGGTTCCCGTTATGCTAGGGGAGTTCATCGCTTTCATAGTACATACATAATTCTGGAGCACATAGTCGTCGTTCGAGAACACGCTCTAGCGTTTCAAATTCTGTATTCTAGCGTTGCGGTCCGGGTTGCGAACTTTGTGCCGCCTCGGGGGTGAGCGATGTGCGGAATTGCTGGCGTAGTCCAATTTGCCAGGGACGCGCAGACAGATGCTGACGTCTTGCGGCGGATGTGCACGGCCATGGTGCATCGCGGCCCAGACGACGAAGGAATCTACTCCCCGGGCCGGGTTGGACTCGGGGTACGCCGCCTAAGCATCATTGACCTCACGACCGGACACCAGCCACTCAGCAACGAGGATGGTACGCTCTGGATCGCATTCAACGGTGAGATCTACAACCACCTTACCTTGCGCGAGCAACTGATTGCACGTGGCCATCGTTATCGCACCAACAGTGACACCGAAACCATCGTTCACCTCTATGAAGAGTACGGACGAAACTGCGTTGACCATCTGGACGGCATGTTTGCCTTCGCTATTTGGGACACGCGGCAGCAACGCCTGTTCGTCGCCCGCGACCGGCTGGGCATCAAGCCACTCTATTATCGTCTCAGCCCCGAGTGCTTTCTGTTCGGGTCGGAAATCAAGGCCATTCTCGCCTACCCTGGGGTCAATCCCGACTTTCATCGCGAAGTGCTCCCGGAATATCTCGCCTTCGGCTATCTTTCAGGCCCAGACACATTTTTTTCTGGCATCCGCAAGCTGATGCCGGGTCACACTCTCGAACTAGAAGAAAACGGGGAAATTCGAATCCAACGGTACTGGGATCTCCCTCTGATCGACGACGACGCTCACCATACCGAAAGCTACTACACCCAGACGTATCGTGATCTGCTCGAACAGGCTGTCAGCAGCCATTTAATGAGCGATGTTCCCCTCGGAGTCTTATTGAGCGGCGGAGTGGATTCCAGCGCCGTGGCCGCTCTGACGACGAAGATCGGGCGCGCGCCGATCGAGACATTCTCGGTTGGGTACACGGAACACTCTTACAGCGAACTGCCTTATGCACGCCAGGTCGCCAAGCACCTGAATTCCGTCCATCATGAGGTTCTGGTCAGTTCTGAGGAGTTTTTCGATACCCTCCCCAAACTGATATGGCACGAGGACGAGCCGATTGTCTGGCCTTCCAGCGTCGCACTCTATTTCGTGGCGCGGCTCGCACGCGAGCGCGTTACCGTGGTTCTGACCGGAGAAGGCAGCGATGAAACGCTTGCAGGTTACACTCGCTACCCGTTCACTCTGAAGAATGCCGCAGTCGATCGCATTTACCGCCGCCTGACTCCCGAGGCGATTCGACGGGGGATTCGCCACTCGATCTCCGATTCCAAGTTGATCAGCGCCACGGTCCGGCGAAAGTTGGCACACACATTCCTCGCCCGAGACGGAGATTGCTGGACCTCATTCTATTTTGACAATTTCTTCTCCGCGTTCAGTCAGAAAGACCAGGCAGAGCTGCTGGCGGATGAACTCGCGCGCGAACTGGCGGATGGCGACCCCTATCGCAACGTCATGGAGTATTGGAACCACTCTTCCAGCAACCTGCTGCAACGCCTACTTTACACCGACATCAAGACTTATCTCGTCGAACTGCTCATGAAGCAGGACAACATGAGCATGGCAGCGTCGGTCGAGAGCCGTGTGCCATTCCTCGATCACGCTCTGGTGGAATTTGCCATACGCATTCCGCGGAAACTCCAGCTAAGCGGCCTCGCCGGCAAGCGCATCCTCAAGAAAGCTGTTACGGATCTGCTGCCTCAATCCATTATCAACCGGCCGAAATTGGGTTTTCCCACGCCTTGGGCGGAATGGCTAGCCGGACCGCAACTGGATGCCATCCAGAATTTGCTTCTGGAACCTCGCAGCATCGATCGCGGACTCTTTAGGCGTACAGCGGTAGAGCGTCTGTTCCAGGAGCACAGAGCACGATACCGGGACCACTACGACCGCATTTGGCGATTGTTGAATTTGGAACTCTGGTTCCGAGTCTGCGTGGAAGGAGAATCCCACGATTCTGTATGGACGCGATCCGATCCGACCAGGTTCACGGCAGCGGTTTGATCGGGGACAGGACTCTCCGCGGAAGTCTCGGCTGCTCCAGATTGCAGCGAACAGTAGATCTCCAGCCATTGCTGACGAACGGTGTCCCAAGAGTAACGTTTCATCTCTTCATGGGCATTGAGTGCCAAGCGTGAAGCTAACTCCCGCTCCCGCAGCAGCCGCATGACGTTCTCCGCCAAAGCTCGCGCGTCTCCAGGCTCCGAAAGTAGTCCAGTGCGCTCGTGCTCGACCAGATAAGACATACCTTCCGGAGCAGTGCTGACCACCGGCGTCCCTGAACCGAAAGCTTCCAGGATTGAGACCGGCATATTATCCAGACTCGAAGCGTTGATGTAAATATCCGCCCCGTCGTAAAAGCGGGCGATCTCATGATGCGGCACTGCACCCGCGAAGTTAACGCCTGACAACTTCACTTCATCTACGAGGTTTCGAATCTGCTGCTCCATTCGACCTTTGCCCACCAGCTCGAGCCTCGCCTCGGGAAAGGCTTGCTGAATCTCTGCGAAAGCGCGAACCACCAAATCCAGACAGTAATAAGGATGGAATCCCCGCGTGCAAAGCAGTCGTGGACGAAGCGGCTTGCGCTCTCGAAAAGAGAATTGCGTCAGGTCAACAATGTTCGGAACAACTTGGGCCTGGAGCCCGAACTCGCGAAATACATTGGCGAGATATCCCGACGGGACCACCAGACGGTCTGCGTCTTCCAGCACTGCCCGCACGCCGCGAAATCGGCGGAGATGATCCCGCGCCTCGCCGCTGTGATAGTGAATCACAGTCTTGGTTCCACTCAGCCGGGCGATGAGCCACGCCGGCAGCGGCGCGACCAGAAACGACCAGTAGGAGGCGGAAAAGATGTGCGCAATCTCGACCGCTTTCAAGCCTCGCCAGAGCGAAACCAGGTACATGGGTTCGCGGATCAGGGTACGAAGAAATGGGATGCGCTCCACCCATGCGAGGAACCACGGAAGAGGAGGATCGATGGGAACGAATCGAGCTTCAATCGCGGGATCGTGTTGCCAATTGCGCAAAAGCAGGTCCGCCTGCACGGATTGTCCACCGACGTGGCGCGGCGAAGCGGCTACCAGTGCGACTCGAATGCGGTTTCCTCGCATTCGAGGTCGCGGACCGTATGACCAGCCCCGATTCGCAGTCCAGTTTTTCTTTTCGAGTAGTTCGGCGTAAAGGTCTTCATGGCGATCGCGCATGTGCTTCAGGGTAAAGTTCGCCTGGGCGAATCGTTTCGCATTGCGGCCGAGATCCGCACGCATGGCCGCATCTCGAAGCAAGCGCTCGACGGCATCGGCAAGAGCTTTGTCGTCGTCGGGTGCAACCAGGATTCCCCGGTCCAACGTCACCAGCTCGGGATTGCCTCCCACCCGGCTCGCAACCACGGGCACTCCAGCGGCCATGGACTCTAAAATTGCATTCGAGAGACTCTCCGACGATGAGGGCTGCACGCAAATATCCAATGAAGCCAGGACGGCAGGAATGTCCTGCCGGTTGCCTAGAAAGGAGACGTGAGTTTTCAGGCCCAGGCTTTCGGCCTCGCGTTCGAGCTCCGCGCGCAGCAGTCCGTCCCCCACCAACAGAAACTCTAGGCAGGGAAATCTGCTGCAAAGTCGAGCTGCCGCACGGAGAAAAATATTGTGGTTCTTGGACCGCGTGTTCATTCGAGCGATCATGCCAACTCGGAGAACCCCGCGTCGGCGCGGCACTGCGGGTAAAGTCTCGCCGAAGGCCGAAGCTGGCAGACCATTACCAATCACGACGACGCCAGATTTTCTCAGACCCTGTTCAACCAGTCGGTCCGCGGCAGCGCGCGAATTACACACCACCACATCGCACCAGCGAAACATGGCCGCCTGGGTTCTTGATTTCGAACGGCTGAGGAGATCGCCCATCTGACGCTGGCTTCCGATTACCACAGGCACGCCGGCAAGCCTGGCGGCTGGAATCAGGGTGAGGTTGGTGTAGAAGTCGAAGGCATGCGCGATGGCGATAGTGTTCCGTCGCAAATACTGTGCCAGTCGAAGGCGCGTCCACAATGATTTCACGCCATACAAGCTGCCGCCGAGTGGAAATTCCGGCAGGTGGCCCAAGCCATCGAGAAACGCTCCCCGCCGCTGAACGCAACCCAACTGAACCCGGAACGCCGCTGGATTCAGAGACCGGGCCAGCGCCGCAAACTGGCGCTCGCTGCCGCCAGTTTCAAAGCTGTCGGTCATCAAAAACAGTCCCGGGATCGAACCTCCCGGAGGGTCCGATCCAAAGTCGCTGTTGTGCTCGCCCCGGCTCATCCATCTGCTCGCAAGGAAGCGGCTTGATCCGCGTGCGCTCCCGCACTCGTCATTCCTACATTTGCGAGAAAGTTGCGATGCCACAACTCAAACATCAAAAACCGCCAAATGCGCGCCGAGTGATCGCGCCGCCCCTGAAAATGCTCATTCAGCAGCCGTCGGACTCCTTGTGGGTTGAAGTAGCCGCGCTGGGAAGTGGACGAGTCCAACAGGACGGACATGATCAGATCTTTCAATTCGTTTCGCATCCAGTGGCGGAGCGGCAACGCGAATCCTTGCTTGGGCCGATCGAGAACTTCCTTCGGCACGCCCACCCTTTCCGCAAGCTTGGCAAAAATGTACTTTTGCTTTCCTCCTCGCATCTTCCATTCCAGAGGCAAGCCAGTGACCCACTCAAGGAAAAGATGATCGAGAATCGGAACCCGCACCTCCAGTGAAGTGAGCATGCTCATCCGGTCCACTTTAGTGAGAATGTCTCCCGGAAGATAGGTCTTGGTGTCGAGGTACAGCACGCGGCTCAACGGATCGCGGGCCGGAGCCTCGTCGAGATATCTACGCAGAGCGCTCATGGGATCTGCATCGCCAAGGGCTGTGGCCCGGAAGTCATCCGAAAGAAGCGCCTTTTCCCTGTCGAAGGCCTGTAGAGAAACGCCCTCTAGGTAGCGCTCCGCCCAGGGTAACGAAACGCTGTAGGCGAGATTCCGTCCCGGCACGCTTGAGGGCAACCTGGGGTGGATCCGTTTGCGATAGAAATCTCCGGCCCACTCAGGAATCCACCGGAAGTTCCGACGTTGCAAATGGATTTGATAGCGCTCGTAACCGGCAAATGCTTCGTCGCCACCATCGCCAGACAAAGCCACCGTAACGTGCTGCCGAGCCAGACGCGAAATGTAGTAGGTGGGCAGCATGGAAGAATCTCCGAAAGGCTCTTCCAGGGAACGCGTAAGCGCTTCCACCGTTTCCACCACGTTGGGCTCTAAGATCAACTCATGGTGCTCGGTGCCAAATCGCTCGGCTACGAGCCGCGCGTACGGAGCCTCGTTGAAGTCGGCGTGTCGGAAACCGATTGAAAACGTTTTAACGGGGCGAGAGCCGGCTCGAGCCATCAGCGCAACTACCGTGGATGAGTCAGTGCCTCCGCTCAGCAATGCCCCAAGAGGTACGTCGGCGATTAGCCGAATGCGGACCGCTTCCGCCAGCTGCTGCTCCAGTTCTTGTAGGCACTCTTCTTCGCTGCGAGGCTGGTGCGTGCTGTACTCGGGCAAGTCCCAATACTTGTGGATGCTGACCTTGCCTCGCTCAAATTCGAGAACGTGCCCCGGCGGCAACTTTTGAATTGGCAGGAAGGCGGTGGCGGGATCAGGAATATAGCCAAGGTACATGTATTGCCACAGGGCCCGCGGGTCGATGGTTGCGAGCTCGGGCGCCACGGCAAGGATCGACTTGATTTCTGATCCGAAGAGCAAACGTCCATCCGCGAAGGCGTAATGCAGAGGCTTGATGCCCAATCGGTCTCGTGCCAATAGCAAGCGCCGGTTGCGCGTGTCATAGATCGCGAAGGCGAACATGCCGCGCAGCTTCTGGACACAATCGCGTCCCATGTCCTCGTAAAGGTGGACGATTACCTCGGTGTCGGTCAGGGTGTAGAAACGATGACCGCGGCCTTCGAGCTCCAGGCGAAGCTCCGGAAAGTTGTAAATCTCTCCGTTGTAGACAACGCAAATGGTCTTGTCTTCGTTGAAAACCGGCTGGTGACCTCCGGTAAGGTCAATGACACTGAGCCGCCGCACGCCCAGACCCGCGCCCTCCTTTACGAAAATGCCTTCATCATCGGGTCCACGATGGACGATGCTCTGACACATCCGGTGAATCGTTGCAGCTTCAACTCCTCCGGGTTCCGAGTTGACCACTCCTGCGATTCCGCACATGGCTATCGTTTCACCACTGCTTGCGCACTGCCACGAGCAGGCTCGGAGGATCTCGCACGTGTGCGCTTGAGGCGGTAGTCTCTATGTTCGCCCGGGTTGCCTTCTCGTCCGTCACAAGCCGCCAGGATGATATTCACCATCTCGCGCGCCGAGACAAAGTGAAGAATCTCGCCTCTTTGTTCCGCTCCCTCCACTAGTTCACGCAGAAAGTCGCGCATTGGCTCTCCAACGACCGCATCTTGCTGCGTTGGATCCATGCTGTGGCAGTGCAACTTGATAAACAGCCAGTCCGGCTTTCCACGCACGGAAATCGCCGCCTGCTTCCACAATCGCAACCGAGATATGCTTAGCGGGTTCCGCCTCGTTATCGCGCTATTCTCGATGCTTACTTTCCGAGATCGTGAGGGAGAGAAGTGCAGCATCAGCGGTCCCTGGACCATCAGCGGAAAAACTTCGGGCGGCCGTCCCCGCTCCAAATCACGACCTCGGCGATGCGGAGCTCGCTGGCTTAGCGGGAGCGCGCATTCATACAGGGAATTGATTTTCGCAATCTGTGCCGGATGAAAAGATGCCGCCGGTAGCGTCAGGTCGGCGTAGCAGCCCGTTTCTGCGAGTATCTGCATCTCGTCGTCAACCCCACAAAAGCGCCCATCGGCAGAGTTTGCCAAGGCAAAATTGCCGTGCACAAAGGCGTACTTCGGAGCGGCCAGACCATCAAGGTAAGACAAGCACCCATGATCAGAGGCCAGCGTGTCTCGGAATTTCAGGAGTTGGCGGCGAGTATTTTCGGCAGTGCCGGGCGCGGAAATTCCGTGATGCAGATGAATCTCAATCTCTCCCCAACCCGCCCGGCAGTGCTCTGCAAGCTGTTGTGTCAGGCGACGGTCGTACTGTTCGGCGGGATAAAAATAAGTGTGAACGAATGGACGGCCATCGCCGTCGCGCCACGCGTCGGCCAGCCGCGGATATTCCCGGCACCAGAACTCAAGGCGACGTTCCTGCTCGTCATACGGGGCGCGCAGCAACCCATTTTCCGGCACGATAGAAGGCTCGAAGTGATCGGCCAGCGCAATAATTAAATGGACCGGGCCATGAGGCACGCGCCGTGTCAGTTTCTGCCAAGCGTAGCTTGGGAGCAGGCGAAAACCGTAAGACAATTGTTGGCGAAGGTCCGGCCGCACACCAGCGTCGGACGCAGGGTCATGAGCGGCCCGAGTTTTCAAATCACCAGGCATAGGTGAAACTTGGTTTTCGATCTCGCCCGATTCTCCCTGTCTGACGTTGCGACCCATTCGAGCCTCCCTGTGAGGACTCAACACGTCCTCGCTCCTGCTCGATCGCGACTAGCACCGCCGTATACGCGACTGCGAAATACGGAAAATACTGATAGGCCTCTGGAGCAAATAACGCACCTACGAGAAAGCCGACCAGCGAACTGTACAGGGCTCCAGCAAACAGTTTCACCTCGGGATCAGGGTCTCCCACTCGCCTCAGCCGTCTGAGGTTGGAGAATCCCCGCCCAAAGAACATGAGATAGAGAATCAGCACGGGGATACCGCCTTCGACGGCTATCTGCAGGTAGGTGACGTGCACATCTCGCCAAACTCCCGAATACGTTGAGAAGTTGTGCAATCCGATTCCAAGTATGGGGTAGTGCTCGATTCCTTCAAAACTCCGAGAAATGAGAATGCGACGCTGCTCATAAGATCCGTACGCGCTGGTCTGTGAATTCGTATCCAATCCTTCGCCAGACATGGCCAGCAGTCGATCCTCAAGCGGGCGGCCAGCCGCAATTCCGACGACGATCGCAATCAGAGCCGCCGCTCCAATCAGATACAACCGACGTCCCTTGATACCGAAATGCCACAGGCTAACCGCTCCAGCCACCAGGAAGGTGATGAAAGCTCCGCGCGAAGCCGTCAGAAACAAGGCACCAATCATGAGTAACAGAGAAACAGTCCACGCTGCCTTGCGCAAGATGCTGCCTGTCCTCAGAAGAAAGGCGAGACAAAAAGGGAGCGACAGAACGATGGCGAATGCCAGGTCATTGGGATTCGAGTAGATACCACCCAGAACACCCTCGAGCCGTGGATGAGAGGCGCCCTTCGCCATCGAGACAATCGAGATGACCGCCACGGAAGCGGTCTGGATGAAGAGTACGCGGCGGAGCCTTGCGAGGCTGGTAACGACCACGAAGGTGAGCACCCAGGCCACGAAAACCTTGGCGAAGTCCAGGGCACGGAAAAATGCACCACCCTTCCACACCGGAGAGAAGGCTGCTGAAACGAAAAATAGTCCGATCAGAAACAGCAAATACGCAGCTTCTCTGGGAAGGTCCCGAAGGCCGCGTTTCGACCGGCCTAAACTCAGCAGCAGTCCTATGATCGCGAACACGCCGGAAATCTTGGCCAGCGGCACAGATTGCAAACCAGGGACCCAGTCTTCGGGCCGAGCACAGTAGACCAGATAGAAAACTGTCAGCCAGAAGTACGCCCCCTTCAACGGTTCCGACTTTTGCAGGGGATCGCAGGACGGCGTCAACGCTTCCACGGTTGCCGCGTAGCGATCACGCCACCCCGCTCCCTTTGGCGGAGCAGTTCGAAGTTTGTCGTTTGCAAACACCGCTTACCTCTCGTGGCTTTACCCGCGAACATTGGTCACGCATGTGGACTCAGCATTGCGTAAACCGTCTGGCGAGGCAGTCCCCACCAGTGTTTCCAGCACTTGACCAAACTTGTCTCCAATTGCAGCCCAATCATACTTGGCAGCGAGTGCTGCAGCCGCACGCTCGTAGCGACGACGGAGTGCGACATCTTCCAGCAGCATCGTGACGGCTCCGGCGAAATCGGTCGGATCGTCCGCCAGCAGGATGTCTTGGTCACGAAGCACGTCTAGACCTTCAGCCCCAACTGATGTCGAAACCACGGCCTTGCCCGCAGCCATCGCTTCGTAAATCTTGAGGCGCGTCCCGCTTCCCACGCGTAACGGCACCACCACGACGGCACTCTCCCGTAAATGATCCACGACCGAAGGTACTGATCCTGTAACTTCGACCGAACTCGACGCCAGCCTCTGTACTCGGCGGACCGGATTGCGGCCTACGATACGGAATCGCGCTGCCGGAACTGTGGCCTGAATCGACGGCCAGATTTCGCGGCAGAAGTACTCCACCGCATCGATGTTCGGCTCCCAATCCATCGCCCCCACAAAAAGCACCAACGGTTCAACCGCCCTGGGGGACAGGTCGGGCCGGTATTGCTGCACGTCGACACCTGTTGGCACGACCGTGATCCGCGAGGAGTCCGTCGATTCGCTCATCAACTGCCGATCATGTTCCGAAACTGCGATGATGTGGTGGAACTTCCGCACCATGCTTTGTTCGTAGCTCACCATCTTCTTGAGTTCCACTCGATACAAAAGTCTTTTGGCTGGATTCCGCTCGGTCAAAGCGTGTCGCCGCCAGATCTTACTCTCCACATTGTGCTGAAAAAGGACCGTGGGGATCGCGAGCCGTGTGGGGAAATTCACCGCTGCATCGAGAAAATCGCAGACCGCAACATCAAATCGCCGCTCTTGGAACCAGGTCCTCAGTGTCTCCTGAACCGGAACCGAATTGAACCTGCTCACGGCATACGGAGCCTGCATAGGTAGCCGGACGAGGTAATCCAGACCGCGCCTCAGCGAGGTCGGACCGCGCCTCCCCGTACAGAGGCACACTGCCCCCGGAAACTGCCGGGTGAGTTCTTCTTCGTATTCAGCGTCCGGCTCACCGCCGTAGTAAGAGAAAAAGATCGGTTCGTGGCGCGAGGCCAATTGACGAAGGATGTGGTAAGAACGGATATTGCCGCCACTGTGAACGGGCAGAATCTTGTCCGCCTTGACCCAGAGGATTCTCAACGGGCGTTCACTAAACTTCCACATCGCAAGATTTCCATTATCCCCTGGGCCCTTAACGGATCCATGCAGCCTTGCGTCCAGAAACAAAATTGGCGAACGCCACGACAGCCGCGGTGTTGAGAACGACGAAGGTAAACCCCGCGTCCGCCATCCGGGCCACTGGACCTCTCTTCAGTTGCGCAATCGCCAGGAAACTCAGCCCATAAAAGGCCACCTGCAGAGCCAACGCGAGGCGGTAGACGGGTGCGCGCAGAACCAGCGACGCAACCAGGATACCAGCCAGCGCGAAGGGCACTACCAATCTCAGCAGCTTGTGACTTACAAACTCAAAACGAATCGGATTGGCGCTGGTTAGCAACCACGGAGCAAGCTGCAGCAATTGGTAATTGCCGCTCAACGTTCTGACTTTTCGCGCAAACTCCTGCCCCGATCCGAGATCCGCACTGTCCCAAGCCCGGGCTCGAGCATCAAACACCACTCGGAATCCCTGCCGCACCACTTGCATGGGCAGATAAACATCGTCCAGGATCGCTTCCGGGGGAAGCGGTACCAGCAAGTTCCGGCGTATGGCGTACAGCGAACCCGTGGCTCCGACTACAGATCCCGAAACCGCTTCCAGTTCGCGGATTCGCTTCTCAACCGTCCAGTAGATCCCGAGGCCTTCCCCAGTTTCCCCCGTCTGGGGATCTCCCAGCATCAACTCACCACTCACGCAACCCACTTTTGGGTCGGCAAAATTTTCCAGCAACAGACGCAGTGCACCGGGTTCGATGTTCTGTCGCGCGTCGGTGAAAACCACGATATCTCCCTGGGCTAGTTCGAGAGCATCGTTTAATCCGGAAGCTTTTCCTCGCGAGAGTTGGTTCAACAAGACATTGACGCGTGGATTCCTCGCATGTTCATGCAAGATGGCTTCGGTGCGGTCCGTGGACCCATCCGAGACCACCACCAACTGCATGAGTTCCGCTGGATAGTCCAGCGTCAGCAGATTCTCCAGCTTGCGCTCCAACACCCGCTCCTCGTTGCGGACTATCATCAACACGGAAATAAACGTCGAGTACGGACCTCGCCGCACCTCCGTGCACCGCCAGCGGCTTCGCAGCCAAAGCCATCCCGCGTAGCCGAAGTATGTGTAGGCGACGAGGGCGGTCGCTCCCCAGAAGGTCCAGATCCAAAAGGTCGAGGTCCAGAAGATCCGGCTCATTGCGCGCCTCGACCCAAGGTCACGATCTTGATGGTCTCGAACATGATCAGCAGATCCAATCCCAGCGATCCGTTCTTGATGTAGTACAGGTCGTACTGTAACTTCTCCCGCGCATCTTCGAGAGTATTGCCGTATTTGTATCGAACCTGCGCCCAGCCGGTAATGCCCGGGCGCACGGCATGCCGCACCGGGTAATAAGGAATCTCCCGGCTCAGCCACTCGACAAACTCCGGACGCTCAGGTCGCGGCCCCACAAAGGCCATGTCACCTTTCAGCACGCACCATAGTTGGGGAATTTCATCGAGACGCGAAATGCGAAGCATTCTTCCAATTCGAGTAATGCGGGGATCATCGTCGGTAGCCCACGTCGCTCCGGTGTCAGCCTCAGCGTCGCGTCGCATGGTGCGGAATTTGTAGCAATAGAATGTGACGCCTGCACGCCCCATGCGTTTTTGACGGTAGAGTACCGGGCCCCGCGAATCCAGCTTGATCAGCAGAATCACGAACGGAATGACGGGCAGAACAAGCAACAGGAGAACCGCCGCGGCCACCGTCGAAAGCAGCCGCCTCATCATCCGCAAGCTGGTGCTGAAACGGAATCCTTCCGCGAAGATCAGCCAACTCGGGTAAAGCTGCTCGACTTCAATTCTGCCGGACATCCTCTCCAACCACGATGCCGCTTCTTCAACCTTTATGCCGTTCAGCCGAAGCTGCAGCAATTCATGCACGGGAAGCGTGCCCCGCCGGTCCGGCATGGCAACGATGACGCGGTGTACACGCTGCTGCTTGACTAACTCCTTCAGGTGCGAGGCCACCGACTCGCGAGTTACTGCGCCATCCACGTTGCCACTCCAGCCCACCACTTCAATGCCCATCTCCGAGCGCGACCGCAGGCCGTTTACCAGGCGCTGAGCACGCTCTCCCGGGCCTAGCACGTACACTCTCTCTCGCAAATACGGCCGCTGTGCTAACCATCCATACGCGGCACGCCAGCCGAACATCGCCGCGGTGAGGATTAGCAGTCCCACCAGCGCTGAGTTGTTGCCCGGAAGAAAGGTCGGGAACACATATCCCACCGCTGCCAGCATTAGAGCGAGAATGCCGGGCACCAGCAGCAGCCGGAAATAGAGTTCGCCTTTCTCGTCAAAGTGATTGGGATCGTAAAGGTCAAACCAATGGGAGAAAACCAGCACGACCAGCGTCACCACCAGAATCTTCAGATATCCGCCCTCGTAGTTCAGCGCGACGTAGAGGTCTTCGCGATGCTGCAGCGCCATTCCTAGCAGGAACGAAGTCCACACAATCAGGGCCTCGCCCACCAGCAGGATCAGCGTGCGGATCGGATAATAAACATTGAAGAGCCGGATCACGCTCTACCTCGGAACTTCTGCTTTTTCGCCGGGCCTATCGTATGCGCTGTAATACTGGCTGTACGCCGAGGAACCGCCTTTAACTCCGTTAAGCACGACGCCCAGCAACAGCTTGTCATCGAATTCCGCCCTGGCCTTGCGCGCCATGTCGTATGGCGTCGCGTTCGAGCGCACTACCATGAGCACGCCATCACAGTGGTTGGCCATCAGCCCGGCGTCGGAGACCGGAACCGCGGGAGGAGAATCAATAACGATCCAATCGAACAGAGATTCCACACGGCTAAGGAGAACATTCAAGCGTCCATTAGCAACTAGTTCCGCGGGATTCGAGGTCGAACGACCGGCGGGAATAAAGAACAGATTCTCCATGGCGCCGCGCTGCATGACCCCGAACTCGTCCGCTTCGCCCAGCAGATATTCCGAGAGCCCCGGTGTTAGGGCAGTTCCCAAGGCGAGGTGCAGGCGGGAAGCGCGCAGATCGGCGTCAATCAGCAAAACCCGCCGGCCGTGCTGACGCACCATCGCCTGTGCCAGATTCGCCGCCACAAACGATTTCCCTTCCTTGGGCAGCGAACTCGTCACCAGCACTTTCTTCAGTGGCTGCTTCTCGCGCATCTGGTAAAGCCGGGACCTCAACGTGCGGAATTCCTCCGTGCCGAGCCCCTGCTCCGAGTTGTAAAAAAGCATGGTCTTCATGTCCGGCGACCAGTTGCTCGGAACGCAACGAGCCAGCAAAGTCTCGTAGGCGGACTGGGCTGATAGCGAAGTTGAGGGCGAAGTTGAGAGCAAAGATGAGTTCGAGGGAACCGCCGAGACAGCCGTAGGCGCGCCGCTTTTCACCACTGGCGCGCCGATGGCCGGAGCCAAGGCTGAGACCTCTGCAGTTTGCGGAGACTCAACGTGAGCCCCCTGTGCCGCAGCCCGGTCTTGTTCCGCTCTCTTCAGCGCTTCGTGAATTCGGCTCACAGTTTCTTTTCCTTAGGAAGGTCTTGTTCCGACTCTCGCAACCGGTCCGCCAAGGTCACCAAGGTCTTGAGGGCTGCCACCAGATCGAGTTTTTCTCCCGACGGTGTGGTGAGTACCGTTGGCTGAGCCGTGGCGACGCTGGTGGAGACGCTGGTTTCGCCTAAATCAAAATCCCGGGCCACAGCCTCCACCACACTGCTCGCGACCACTTTTTGGTGATCCACGAAAGCGCTCACCAGGCAGTGTTCGCAGATCAAGTTGACCACGCGCGGAATCCCCGCGGAGTACCGATGAATGGCCGCCAGCGCTTCGGGATCAAATACCTGTTGCCCGTTCGATCCCGCGATCCGCAACCGTTGCGCCACATAGGCCTTTGTCTCTTCCATGGTTAGCGGGTACGTCTTAGCCCGCAGCGTCAGCCGCTGTCGCAGTTGCCGCAGATTGGGCTGCTTGAGCTTCTGTTCCAGTTCCGGCTGTCCCACGACTACGATCTGCAGCAACTTCTCCGTGAAAGTCTCCAGGTTGGTCATCAAGCGGATTTCTTCCAGCACTTCGTCAGAAAGATTTTGCGCCTCATCCACGATCAGCACCGCGGTTTCGCCCGCCCGGTAACGATCCAGCAGCCAGTTGTACAACTTCAGCAGGATTTGGCTCTTCGATTTGGAATCGCACGGAATGCCGAAATCCGCCATCATGTACTCCAGAAACTGAGGCACGTTCATCTGCGAGTTGAAGATGAAAGCGGTCGCCACCTGCTGCACCCGCAGCCACTCCATCAACTTATTGACCAGCGTAGTCTTGCCGGTCCCCACTTCGCCGGTCAGCAGCACAAAACCCTTGCGGCTCTGGATACCGTAGGTAAGACACGCCAGGGCTTCCTCCGTGTGCCGCGTCAGAAAAAGGTAACGAGGGTCCGGATTGACGTTAAACGGATTTGCCCGCAATCCAAAAAATTCCTTGTACATCAGTTCTTAACCTCTACCGTCTCTCGCTTGTCTTCGCGCGACCCCTTGGAATCGCTCCGTGGCCTTCCATAGCCGCTCCGCTTGGATGTCTCCTCGTCGATCCACGGCACCGAAACCAGCGTCGGCATTTCCAGCGCCGCCAGCACGTCCTGCTCGTCGCGAATTGACTTATCCCGCATCTCGAGCCAAATTGCCAGGCCTATTCCGAATGTCAGTCCGGCTGCCAAGCCTCCCCCCGCAAACAGCAGTCGATTGGGGAAACTCGGCGAGTCGGGCGGGTTGGCGGGATTCAGCAAACTCATTTGTTCGCCCTGTTGCCGCCGCTCCATATCAGTTTGCATTTCCGACTCGTTCTTCTTGGCAAGCAAGTCATTGTAGAACTTCTGCGCCGTCTCGTAGTCCCGCATCAATGCCTTGTACTGTTCTTCTACACCAGGACTGAGCGAGAGCCGACCCTGATAGGTATGGATCTGATCCTGAAGTAACTTCTGCTCGCGCGCAGCCTGAGCGATGGATTGATCGTACTGATGGATCTGCAGCCGCAACTGCTTGATCTCCGCCGGCTCCGACGCGCTTCCCTTCTCCGTGTTTTCCGTACCCGCCGCACTCGCCGAGTTCATTTCGTTTAGCTTGCGCTTAATTTCGGCAATGTCGTTCTTGGTCTTCACCACATCGGGATGGTCATCCGTATAGCGAGCCTGCAAAGTAATCAATTGGCTCTGCAGTTCGGCCAACTGTTTCTGAAGATTTTCCGGATTCATGGAGGTCTGCGACGAACTCCACGCCGACAGTTGCTGCGACAGCAAAGATTGCGCGTAAGCTCTGTCCTGCTCCGCGCGATTCAGCCCCTGAGTGTAGGCATCGAGTTGCGAATTTAATCCCGCCAGTACCTTTACGGTGTTATCTTCGTCGCCCGGCAACTGGCCCATGTATTGCTTCTTGAAAGCTGCCAGCTTGCGGTCCTGGTTGTCCAGATCATGCTTGGCCAGGTCAACCTGCCGGACCAGGAAATCCGTCGTGCTCTGCGCTACCTGCTCGCGGGTCTTAAGGTTCTCCGCCAGCAGCATGGACGTAAGTTCGGTGCAAACCTGTTGCGCTTCCTGAGGATTACTAGCCGTGTAGTTGACGTAGAATCCGGGGATATCGTTCTGTCCCGGCCGGTGTTGCCTGAGGGCGACGAGATCGGGCGCCACCCATTCGATCAAGGGATTCTTCCGGACTTCCTCGCGAATCTCCTCAATCGCCTCCTCCACGCTCTTGCCTTTCGCTAAGCCCAGCCGTTCGACCATCGGCTGTAATTGTTTCGTGCTGAGCACTTGCTGCTGCATAGTGGCGATGCGCTGTGTAAGGTCTTGCGTGACCACCGGCTGGACGTAGCCTTCTGGAACTTTCTGCGTCTCCACCAGGATCAGGGACTGCGAAGTGTACCGGGGCGCAAAGGCAAACGAGATTAGAAAACCGGCAAGCGGCGCCAGCAACGCCGGTATAAGAATCACCTTCAACCGCCGGCGCAACATCGCCAGATAATCGTCCACTCTCAGTTCGCGATTTTCAATCATGCCGGTGTCCCATTCCTCTCGCCCGCCGCTGGCAAAATCAATCAAGCCGAATCGGACGTGGATGCCAATCCAAACCGGCTGCAACCACATGCCGCTGCGATGCGCATGATCCACCCGCTGTGCAGGTCGAACCATTGAACTGAAGATCATTAAACTGATAACTGAAGAACACCGCGAAGTGCCTTCCCAGCGGGCGGTGCACAGCAGCCCCCGCGTACACGTACTGGAACGAGTTGGTGGAAGGCGGCAGAAGGTTCAGCACACCCGACTGCAGCGCGCTGTCGTGCGCATAACCAATGTCCGCGGTCGCAGTCCACAGCCGGGTGAGCGGCCGCGAAACCGAAAACCGGACAACGTCGCTGATCGCTCCCACAAAATAACCCGATCCACTCGAGTTGTAGCGGTCGTAGTAGATGCCAATCGAGGTACGGGGAAAACGATATCTCAGCGCCGCACGCGCACTCACCGTAACCCGATCGCTCGAGCCCCCGAACAAAGGAGAATTGTGGATCAGCGTAACCTGGGGGCCCGCACCAACCAGGAAATCCATCCGTCCGGAAATGCGGTACCCGTACATCAGGGTCACAACATGCGTGCTGAAAGAACTCCCAGGAATGTTCGGATATTGAAAATCCTGGAATCCGTAAACCAGCGCAATCTGGCTCTTCCGGCTCAACTTATAATCGTATCCGACCTGACCCGTGATCTGGTTGCTGTCGATGAAGCCCGCCGTATTGTCCGCGAAATGTACGATCTCGTAACCACCGGCGACGGTAATCGACGAACGCGCCGATAAGCTCTGGGTCACATCCGCAATTGCCAGGTTATCGATCCGAGGCTGCTGGCCCAGACTACCGAACTCGCCCAAACCAAACAGGCCGCCCAGACCCTGCCCCAGGGTTCCACCGACATACCCAATTCCGCCCAGACCCAGGTTATACGCTCCTGACTCTCCATAAGCTCCGAACCCGAATGATCCTTCCGGCAGGTAGCTGAATCGATCTCGAAACGTCAGTGCCCCGGTACGCCACAAAATCTTCTGCTCAGCATCAAACTGGTGAATCTGGCTGGTGCTGGGGCTGACTCCGGTGTAGAAGGCAACGCCGCCGACGTAGTCGAAAGCGGTCACATAGCGGCTGCCTATCTTCTGCAGCATCAGGCTTCCCAGGACGCGCGTCACTCCATTGATGGCCGACGTTCCAGCTGTTTCGCCGACGTTCGAGTCCAGCGCTTCGCTCACATGCGCGCCCGGCACCAGGAAGCTGCGCGTTGGGAACCGGGCTCCCAGGGATGGCTGATCGATTCCGGAAATCGGCGGATTCGCGTCCGACTGCGACTGATTGTCCTGGCCAGATGGCTGTGGACTGCTCCCCGCGGGTTGCTGTCCGGCATCATTCTGCGCCCAACCCGGCACCAGCGCCAGAGTGAGAAATATCAGCATCCAAATGGCCTCACGTCTTTTCATTGCAGATGCCTCACGGGACAACAATCGTGTCTCCTGGTTTGAGGATGATGTTCTGGTCGATGGCTTGGCCCTTTAACAATCGCTTGTAGTTTACCGGGATTTTCTGCTGGCGGCCGTTCTCCGCACGCAACACGTAAATGCCCTTGGTATTCGCGAACTGCGTGAACCCCGCGTCAGCCAGCGCCTGCAGCACGGTCATGTTGGGCAACAGTTGAATCGCTCCCGTATGCTGCACCTCGCCCATGACATAAATCCTTTGGCTGTTTATCTGCGTGACCACGACCGTGACGCGCGGGTCGGCGACGAATTTTTTCAGCTTTTCGGTGATCGACGCAGCCAGTTGCGTTGGTGACAAACCCGCCGCAGCCACGTCGTTCAGCAAGGGCAGCGAGATATTGCCGTCGGGTCGAACCGGCAGCGTGGTAGTGAGGTCCGGCTCCTTCCATACCGAGACCAACAGCACGTCATCCGCGCCGATGATGTATCCCGGCCCGGCCACAGAGACGGGCTGGCTGGGGGACGAATCAGCCGCAGGCTTGTCTTTCCCCTTCGCCGCGTTTTGCGCCTCGACCCGGGCAGTCGCGAACCCGAGCAGTATCGCAATTGCGGCTGCGATCATCACCTTCATCCGTTCTCCTGCTGGCTCCGACGTTCCGGATTCCTCGCACTGAATCTGTCTCGCATAGCTGAACTTCCGCGAAATCCCTGCCATCGGGCCGGAACCTGAGTTCTTCGCCCCCTACCCTACTGCAAACTGCACTAATAAAGGAAACTTCTTTCTCAATCCCACTGTTAAGTTGTCGCCGGGGCGTCCCCGCCGCCACCAGCGAGGGCAAGATGCCCTCGCGACAGCCGACAAGATGCCGACCGCGACAAGGATGTCAACAGAGCCTTGTCGTCTCTAGCCGACAAAGAAAGCTCAGCCAACCTGGCCGCCATCCCACGCTCCGTCGTCGTACATTGTATCGCTGCCGCGATTGCGCTCGGTGAGGCGTTCGCATATGCTAGGCGCATCCTCAGCCACTCTCACCCAGTGGGTTACCTTGCACAAACCGCCTCGCTCCCGGAGCGGCCTCCGCAGCCTGCGCTGAGTCGTGACTTGTGGTGGCAAGGCGCGGTGCTGGTCCTCCTGGTCGGCTGGCTTTACTCATCCACCCTTTTTCATCTCGCGAAACAGTGGTCGAATGATGCTAACTTTTCCCACGGATTTTTCGTTCCCGCTTTTTCTTTGTTCGTGCTGTGGCAAGATCGTGCCAAGCTTGCCCGGGAACCCCGCGAACCCTCTTCCTGGGGACTGCTTGTCGTGGCCTTCGCGCTTTCTGTGCTCGTCGTGGGAGTGCTGGGAGCTGAACTCTTTCTGTCTCGCATTTCCCTGCTTCTGCTGATTGCGGGCCTAGTGATTTTCTTCCGCGGATGGCATTTGTTTCGCGCCGTGCTTTTCCCCTGGGCATTCCTGATCCTGATGATTCCCATCCCCGCGATCGTTTTCAGCCAGATCACTTTTCCTCTTCAAATGCTGGCTTCCAAAGTGGCCGCGCTGCTATTGCCGATAGTGGGCGTTCCCGTGCTGCGCGAAGGCAACGTCATTAACTTGCCTGCGATGTCGCTCGAAGTTGCCGAAGCTTGCAGTGGCATTCGCTCTCTTCTTTCTTTGGCGACTCTCGCCGTCATCTACGGATACCTGGCCGAGACTCGCATGTGGGTCCGGGTTGCATTGGCCCTTGCCTCGATTCCCATCGCGGTGGCAGCCAATAGCCTGCGCATCGTAGGCACCGGCCTGCTGGTGCAATATTGGGATCCGGACAAAGCAGAAGGCTTCTTTCACATATTCTCTGGCTGGCTGGTATTTGTGGTGTCACTGGCAATGCTTTTTCTCCTGCACCGCCTCTTCCAGATTGGCCGCCGACAGATCGACCGCAGAAAAGACGAGGCCCGACCGTGAAATCCAACTGGAGATTCGCGGTCACTGCGGTATTGTTGGCCACCACAGCGATTTTTCTCAAGGAGCGCGGTCACAACGAGACCTTGCCCAACCGCGAACCCCTCGCTTCCTTGCCCTACCAACTCGGAGAGTGGGCAGGAGCCAATGTAGCCATGCAGCAGGATGTTCTGGACATTCTCGGTCCCGGAGATTTTCTTCAGCGCTTTTATGAGAACACTGCCGTCAGGCAGCCCTACGTGGACCTGTTCCTGGCCTACTTCCCCAGCCAGCGTGCTGGCGATACCATCCATTCGCCGAAACACTGCCTACCGGGCGCGGGTTGGTTGCCCACAGAGTCCAGCAGGATTTCGATTTCTTTCCCGGGACGCGCGCCGTTTGACGTCAACCGCTACGTCATCGCCAAAGGTGACGATCGCCAACTGGTGCTTTACTGGTATTGGGCCCACGATCGAGCCCTGGCCAGTGAATACTGGGCGAAGTTCTACCTGGTCACCGACTCCATCCGGCTCAACCGAAGCGACGGTTCGCTGGTCCGTGTGATTACGCCGTTGCTTCCCGGCGAAGCCGTCGAGGTCGCCCAACGACGCTTGCTTTCCTTCGCCGGAAATGTCGTTCCGCGATTGGACCGGTATATTCCGCGATGAACCCCGAACGGGGTTGTGCCATGAGTAACTTTGTCCAGTGTCTGATTTGCAGTACCTTGGTGCGGAGACTTAAGGCTGACTGCGCCTGCCCCTGGAGATTTGCAATGAGGCATTCTTCCATTCTTCGGCTGATTCTGGCTCTCGGACTGATCGCGACTGTCTTGGTTGGATGTTCCCGCGAGCCCAATGTGCGCAAGCAGAAATACTTTGAGAGCGGACAGCGCTACTTCGAGAAGGGTCAGTATCCCGAGGCTGCGATTCAGTATAAAAATGCGGTCCAAATCGATTCCGGTTATGCCGATGCGCATTACCGCCTGGCGCAAGCTCTTCTCAAGCTGCAGCAGTGGAGTCCCGCGTATCAGGAACTTGGCCGGACCATCGAACTGCAACCGGAGAACTATCCCGCCCGCATCGACCTGGCGAACTTGCTGATCGCAGGACGCGATTTCAAGCAGGCGCAGGAGCAGACCGACCTGCTTCTCCAAAAGCAGCCCAACAATCCGCAAGTCCACATGGCAGTGGCGAATCTTCTCATTGGTCAGGAAAACCTTCCCGCGGCCATCCAGGAAATGCACAAGGCAATCACCCTTAGCCCCAACAACTGGGACTTCTATCTGAATCTCGCACTCGTGCAGATAAGAGCCAACCAGCCCGATGCCGCCGAAGGTAATTTCAAGAAGGCGGCCGAAGTGAATCCCAAGGCCGTGCAAGCTCAGTTAGCGTTGGGTGGCTATTACCAGTCACGCAGCCGCTTTCCCGAGGCCGAGCAGCAATTCCGTCATGCCATGGATCTCGACCCGAAAGATCCCGACCCGGCGGCCGCGCTCGCACGCTTCTACGTCGCGCAGGGCAGGAAAACTGAGGCCGAAGAATTCCTGAAGCAGGTCAAGAAAAGATTTCCCGGCGACGCCACCGGTTACCGGATGCTGGGCGACTTCTACTTCGCCATCGGCGATCTGGACAAGGCTACCACCGAATACGGCGTTCTTTACCACGACCACCCCAAGGACACGCAGGTCCAGAAGAATTACATTCAGTTGCTCATCCTGAAAAATCGTCTGGATGAAGCCAGCAAGCTCAACAATGCAATTCTGGCAAGCAATGCAAATGACAACGAAGCCCTGATCTACCGCGGACAGATCCAGATCCGCGGAGGACACGCCAGTGACGCCGCCCAGACTCTGCAAAACGCGTTGAAGAACGACCCTGATAGTGGGGTGGCCCACTATCATCTGGGCCTCGCTCTCGATCAGTTGGGCAATCCCGAGCGCGCCCTGGAAGAGTGGCGCGCCGCCGTACGCCTGCGTCCTGATCTCATCGAGGCCCAACGAGCCCTCGCCACCGCTGCCATGCGCCAGGGCGACATGGTTACGCTGGAACAAACGGCCACGCAGATCATCAACCTGCAGCCCGCCTCGCCCGATGGTTATGCCATGCGGGCGCTCTCCAAGATCAATCGCAAACAGTTCGCGCCCGCCGAAGAGGATATAAAGAGAGCGATCGACGTTGCCCCGCAGAGTGCAGTTGGCTACATCCAGTTGGGAAATCTGAAGCTGGTGCAAAAGCAATACAGCGAAGCCGGGAAAGCGTACCAACAGGCTCTGGACCGCGATCCCAACTCTAACGATGCCCTCAGCGGCCTGATGAACACCTATCTGGCCCAAAAGCAATCCGACAAGGCAATTTCTGCCGCGAACGCCCAAATCTCCAAATCGCCGAACAGCAGCGCCTTCTTCGATCTGCTGGGCACGGCGCTGTTCAACGGCAAAAAAGATCTGGACGGCGCCGAAACCGCGCTCAAGAAATCCGCCGAGCTCGACAAAAATAATGCCGATGCCTTGCTCAAGCTGGGCCAGGTCCAGGTTGCCAAGGGTTCGGCTGACCAGGCCATCGCCACGTATCAGCAGTCGCTCAAAGACAATCCCCGCGAGGCCATGTTCTACATCCTGATGGGCGAGCTCTACGAGTCCAAGCAGGATTGGAACAAAGCCAAAGACGCGTATCAGAAAGCGCTGGAAATTAAACCCGAAAATCCGCTGGCATCGAACAATCTCGCTTACGTCATGTTGCAATCCGGCGGTAACGTGGACATGGCCCTCTCGCTGGCACGAACTGCCCGCCGAGGTATGCCCGATTCACCCAGCGCAGCCGACACTTTGGGCTGGGTCTTTTATCAGAAAGGCGCTTATCAGTCGGCGGTTGATCTTTTCCAGGAAGCCCTCAAGCTGGCAGAGAAAAACAAAGCCCCAGACGATGCCACCGTACACTATCACTTAGGACTGGCCTACGAGAAGACGGGCAAGAACGATCTCGCCCGCCAGCACCTGGAACGAGTGCTGAAGATCGATCCCAACTACCGCGAGGCCGCCGACGTGAAGAAGCAGTTGGCCCAGTTGAAGTCGTAGGCGGGCCTCTCTCTCATTCGTCTAGAACCACCAGGAAATGATTTCCTGATGGTCAGCGGGGTCGTCAAACACTCATCACTTACTCTTTGGAATTCGACCAACGCAAGCCGAACGCATAACTAGGACTATAAAATTCGCGCTGCGTGGGATATATCGGGCTGCCTTGATAAAATCCGAACACTTCATTGTTCAAATTTAGCAATGATACGATGAGCTTGAGTCTTGACCTGAGACGGTAGCTCGCCTGTGCGTCCAATTGCGTATGCGCATATGTATAGACATCTCCATTTGGTCCCGCCGTTCCTAGCGGAGCACCATCCGCATAGTTATATTGGTAAATGTATGCGTCGTTGTGGGTCAGGCCGAGCCGAGCCGAGAGCCGGCGTTTGTCGTACGTTACGTTCAAATTCCAATTATTTGGCCCTTGCCGACTCAGGGCCGGGTCCACCCTTCGTCCAGGCACCGCAGCTTTCGACGTGGTGTAACTGTAGTTCACCGCAAGACCGAAGCCATTGGCGAAACCCGGCAGGAATGTAAACAGTTGCCGATATGACGCCTCCATGCCAAGAATGTGGGCTGTCGTTCCATTAACGGGTTGAACCTGCTGAAACCCAGCGTTCGTGCCAGATGTGATCAGCGTAGTGACGGGAAAGATAGGATCTTGCATATCTTTGTAAAACACGCCTGCCTGAATTATGCCCACCGGCTTCAAATAGTGCTCGCCCAGGATATCGAAGTTGTTCGCCGTGGTCGGCTTCAAGTTTGGATTGCCTACGAGTATTTGCTGGTTTGAATCATCTTGAAGAATGTATGGCGGAAGGTCGGCAAAATTTGGGCGCGCGATCCCCCTCCCATAGCCAGCACGGATATCCGTGTTGGGAGTAAACGCGTACTGGACATTCACACTCGGCAGCACGTTCACGTAATCATTGCTTCCAAGGACGGGAGTGGTCGAGACGTAGTTCCCGTTTACGTCAAACGTTACGTGATAACCAGTGAAATTTGATTGCGTCGCTTCGATCCTCACACCGGTCTCGATCCGCGTGCGACCGAAGTTAAGGGTATTCATCGCGTAACCTGCGTAGATTCGCTCGATGGTATGGTAGTTATTTGGGTCCGAACGCGCTCGGGTGCTATCCACGTTCAGCACCTCAGCACCCGGGTTGGCGGCGAGAAAGTCCAGAATCTTGTTGTAATTAGAAAGCGGCGGCAAACTGTACTGCCCAAAATAGAAATTGGGGTCCTTCGGCGCGTCTCCTAGCACTTGGGTATACGGCAACGCGGGGCTTCCGGTCGAATCGTAAACCGGTTCATAGGTTACGTTCTTTTTATTTCCGTTGCGTATTTTTGTGCCCAGTTCAAAGGAGCCAGAGTGCGAGCCAAAAAGATAATGGCGTGCGAACGATACGGACCCTTCCAAATCAAGTTCTCTGACGGGATCGACCGCGCCTATTATGTGGTTGAAACTGTAAAGTGTGGGGTCGTTGATGTTGATGCCGTTTAACACCGGGAACTTTGGAGTTGTCGGGTTGGTAGTATTGATTCCAAAGGCTACATTAGATGGACCGTTGAAGTAGGCGCTGGGAAATTGTCCATCTTGGCGTTCGCGGGAAACGGCGAACTGATAGGTTAGAAGATTCTGTCCGACGCTCAGATTCTCCCCTGCTGCAACACTGTAGATCCGTTGCTCGGGGGTGCGATTGAGGTGACGGATCACTACGTTCCCAGTGTTGTCCGAGGTCGTCGGCGAGGTCAGGTTGCCAAGACTCTCGTTCACATTCCATGTATCGCCAAAATCCTTAAACTCAGAGAACAGCCCCCGGACGTATGCGGTGCCGTTATGGAGGTGGTAGTCGCCTGTTCCAGCAAAGCCGTAGCGATTCCGCCGGAATATATATTCGCGGAGATGTATGCCTGTGTACACCGGAACAGGACCATTGCCAAAATCCTGCGTGCCGGGAGCAGGTTCGATGTTGTTGTAGCCCCGGCCGTTAAAGTCATAGCTGCCACCGATTGCTATGCCCAGGCGCTTTTCCGGGCCTAGGCGCCTCGTAAACGTCGCGTCTTCCTCGGTGAGCCAACGGCCATTCACAATCGGCGTATACCCGGCCATCCCGGTAATACTGTAATAGGGTTCATCGTCCGCGCTTCTGGTCACCAGGTTGATCGATCCGCCAATCGCGTCTCCGTCCTGATTCGCCGAAAGCGTCTTGCTGACTTCAATCGACTCCACCAGGTCGGCCGGGATGATATCCAACTTTACGTTGCGCACGTCGCGTTCCGGAGAGGACACGTGCACGCCGTTGATGGTCACGTTACTGAGTCGTGGTTCTGTACCTCGAATCTGGACATACTTGCCTTCGCCCTCGTCGCGCTCCAGTGACACCCCCGGAAGCCGTCCCAGCGCATCGGCCACATTCGTATTCGGCAGGCTGGTGATTACTTCCGCTGGCAACACCTCCATGATGGTGTCTGCCGTACGTTCACGGTTGAGGGCCTCAAGCTCGCCCCGTTCGCGCTCTCCGCGAACGATGACTTCCTCGCTTACAGATCCGATCGGGAGCAAGGCATCCACTTGCAGTACTTTCCCGGCCGCAACCGTTACGGGCGCAGAGAACGGCGAGAATCCGATATACGAGACGGTGAGAGTGTAGTTGCCAGGCGGCACTCCGGTAAGGGTGAATTGTCCCTGGTCGTCCGATACAGATGTCAGTCCCGTCGGCTGCAGTTCCACCCGTGCGCCCTGCAAAGCATTGTGGCCTGGATCCGTCGCGCGGCCCGCGATGGTGCCACTCCCTTTCTGCACCTGGACCTCACCGGGAGCTGTCCCTCCCGCCACTTGGGCCCACAAGGAAAGGCTGGCAATGCCAGCAAGCAAGAACCCTATCAAGAACCGCTGCGTAAGGCGCTTGACCGCATTGTCCAAGTCTTTGCGAGGGGAAACGGAACGGATGGGGTTGCCGGAACCCCGCATCGGTAGCGGATCGAATACGGAAATCAATTTTGGCTTCATGTTCTCCTCCGCCTCGTATGTGAAATCGTGATGTATGAACGCAGCCGTCGGGATCCGATTCCAACTGCTGCCAGCAAGCCAAGTTTGAAACGAGAGTGTTACAGTACAATTAAAAAACTCTTCGCGCAGGGCTGATGCACGAATTTTTCCTTCCCCATGGTTATCGATTCGATAACCGAAAACATGGCTATAACCGTTTGCGGATAGCACCGATAAGGGGACGGTAAACTTTCCTTCGCACAACACGCAAATCTGAAGAATTCCGTACTCTTGCTGGCGTAATATGTGTGAACTATGCGAAGGGTTAGACTCGTTATCTTTGATATTGGCGGAACAATAATCGAAGACAATGGGGAAGTCATTGCCTCATTTTGCTCAGCCCTGGCAGCCAACGGTTTGGCCGCCAGTGAAGGGGAATTAAGAGAATTAAAGGGTTCATCAAAACGAGACGTGATCAAGAAATTTGTCGAGCGCCGATGGGGCAAGGAGGCGGCGGGCAACGAAGAGCGGATTCGTAAAGCGTATGCAGATTTCAGGGCGGAACTGGAAGACAAGTTTTCCAATGGCGGCGTCAAGCCGATCCCAGGGGCAGGGTCCACGTTCGCCTGGCTGAAAACACACAACATTGTCTGCGCTACCACTACGGGCTTCTATCGATCAGTTACTGACCTTATACTTACTACCGCCGGTTGGGGGGAAACGTTCGCCGCCAATATTTGCAGTGATGACGTAAAGGACGGGCGTCCTGCTCCTTATATGATCTTCCGCGCCATGGAGGCAGCTCGAATCGATAACGTGCGAGAAGTACTCAACGTAGGGGACACACCGTTAGATCTTCAAGCCGGAAATCGAGCGGGTGTGCTCGGTGTCGTCGGTGTCCTTTCCGGGATTCACCAAAGAGATCGCTTGTTGCTGGAATCACCCTCTCACCTGATCGCAAGTGTGGCAGACTTACCCGCCCTCATTGAGAAGCACTATCTTAATGGTTCAGCCTCCGCCGGATGAGGCAAGAGAATCGATCGGAAAGCGCGAGCAGGTGGACTGAGAGTGCCCTGCGTCCGTGATACCAGGGTGAGTGGCCGCTCAAGAGCGAGTCCGGCCACCTTTGACGAACTCAAACGCTCCGAAGATACCTCCGCCTCTACGGTTCGCCACGAGAGAATTGCGATACCAAGATTGGCCTCAACTAAGGCCTTGATCACTTGATTGTTGTTGAGTTCCAGATTATGAACGAGACGAATCCCGATTTCAGAGAACTTACTCTCGACGAATAACCTTGTGCCCGAGGTAGGCTCACGGACCAGGAATGTTTCGTGGGAGAGATCTTCCGGCTTAATCGTTGCCTCTGAGGCAAGACGGTGCCGTTTTCCGACCACGACCACAAGCTCGTCAACACCGAATTGTTCAGCTTTCAGATCATCGGGAAGGGAATGAGAAAGAGTGACGCCAAGCTCAAAGCGGCCATCTGCGACGGCCTGTTCGACCTGTCTGGAGTTATAAACCTGAAGATTCAATGCCACCTCGGGATTTTGCATGCGGAACTCTCCCAAAGCTTGCGGCAGGACGTGCTCGGCAGCGATAACCACACTTGCAATATCGAGACGTCCGACGATCACTTCCCGCAACTCGGCAGTCTCGCGTTCCGTTGCTGCTATTCGTTGAAGTATGTCATTGGCATGGCGACAGAGAAGAACACCCGATTCAGTCAGGTACGCTCGCCTTCCGACACGGCGAAAAAGCGTGACCCTCAGTTTGGCCTCCAACTCATGGACTTGATGAGAGACATAAGGCTGGCTCACATGGAGCTCCTCAGCGGCCCGGGAAAAGCTAGCGAGCCGAGCGACCGATTCGAATATTCTGAGTCCTGCGACGGTTACTGAGGATGGCGAATAAGGGCCTTGGGGGCCTGTGTTGTCCTTCATAAGATTGCCTGGCCGAGATTGCGCAATGGCGAGCAAAGTTTACATCATGGCCAGAGTGATTGAAATGTGGTTCCTTCATGCCTCGCCAGGGGGGGTAAGTTCCGCTCGATTTGGGCAACCGATCAATGACTGCTCGCAGCAGCCGGATCACCGCAGTAGACGAAAAGATGTCTTCAATGAAGGCTGCAACATTTTCCAGGGGAGATCATGTTACTCGCTGAGCGCACAAGAAAGCTAACGCCGCCAGGTACCTCGAGAATGCGCGAACTTGCCAACGACCTAAAACGGTCCGGCATTGATGTCATTAACTTCGCCGCGGGAGAATTGGATGGCACGTCAGCGATCTGATCAAAGAGTCGGCCAAGCTCGCCATCGATGAGGGCCGCATTAAATACACCCCGCGTTGGAATTGGGGTTGAAACTGTCACTGAAGTTGGCGGGAACTTTTATTCGAATTCTGTTACCTGGTGAGCGGAGGGTCGCTTTATGTACAAGTATTTTCTGCTGATACCGTTGGTGTTCGCGCTGTCCGCCATCAACCTGCGGGCACAATCGCCGGTGGAGAAACACTTCGACGGAAAAACGTGGTGGGAACACGTCAAAGTGTTGGCTGATGACGGTATGGAGGGTCGCGAGACCGGCAGCGAAGGCTTACGCAAAGCCGAAGCATACGTTGTTGAGCAGTTGGCCAAAGTCGGGGCTCAGCCTGCCGGCACCCAGGGTTTTTACCAGCCCGTCAGGTTCATTTCCCGCCAAATAGTGGAGAAGGATTCGAGGGTCGCGCTTATTCGTCATGGCGCAGAAGAACCGCTTGAACTGGGAGACGACACATACTTCAACACAAGGGTCGATCTGGTGTCTGAAGAAGTGGAGGCGTCGCTCGTCTTCGCAGGATACGGCCTGACAATTCCCGAAAGGAACTACGATGATTTGGCGGGTCTGGACCTGAAGGGCAAGATCGCGGTCATCCTAACCGGCTTTCCCGCAGATATTCCCACCGCTCTGGCCGCCCATTACCAGTGGCCTGGAGAGCGCTGGAAAGCGTTCCGGGAGGCCGGCGTGATCGGAATTATCACGATTCCGAATCCCGCGGCTATGGACATTCCCTGGAGCCGGTCGTCGCTCAATCGGGCGCATCCTCAGATGGATCTCACCGATCCAGAGTTCCACGAACTAGCTGGCCAGAAGGTCGCACTAACATTTAACCCGGAGCGGGCAGAAAAACTGTTCGTAGGTTCAGGGCACACGTTTCGGGAGCTTGCCGAATTGGCGAGGGACCGGAAGCAGTTGCCACGATTCCCGCTGCCGGTCTCGCTTAAGAGCCGGGCTCACGTTCAAAAACAGGAACTCACCTCCGCTAACATCGTAGCCAAATTACCCGGCAGCGACCCAAAACTCAGAAATGAGTTCGTGATTCTCTCCGCTCACATCGACCACCTCGGCATCGGCGAACCCATCAACGGAGATCGCATTTATAACGGTGCTATGGACAACGGTTCTGGCTGCGCCTTGTTGCTGGATATGGCCGCCTCGTTGCGCCGGGACAAATTTCGCCGCTCCATATTGCTGGTGTTTGTCACCGCGGAGGAGAAGGGATTGCTTGGATCAAAGTTCTTTACCGCTCATCCGACGGTGGATCCACAGTCTATGGTTGCGGACTTGAACGTCGACATGTTTTTGCCGATTGTTCCATTGACGATACTCAAGGTGAAGGGGCTCGCCGAATCCGACCTTGGTGACCAGGCGAGCCAGGTTGCGCGATCTTTCAACGTGCGCGTGCTGCCTGATCTCCAACCTTTGCGTAATTCGTTTATACGCAGTGATCAATACAACTTTGTTCGCCACGGCGTCCCATCTCTCAATATGGAAATTGGCTTCGATCCAGGTTCACCGGAGCAAAAGATCTTCAAGGATTGGCTTACCAACCACTACCACGCTCCCTCCGACGATATCAACCAGCCAACAGATCTTTCCGCTGCTGCACTATATGAAGAAATCATGCGAAAGCTACTGATCTCGGTAGCAGATGCCGACCCACGTCCTCAATGGAAAGCGGATAGTTTCTTCCGAAGATATGCGAAATGAGCGATGACATTGGAGCGACGCTGCTGCCCGGTCTGCCTTCAAGCTTCGAAGGCGGTCAACTCCGTTCGTAAATTAAACCGAACGCAGTGATTTCCTCATTGCAATATCTCGAGGTCATGAAGTTACCGCGGTGTACTTCTGATTTTACGCGAGCATCTCATATATCATCTCGTCAGTGAATTTGTATTGGATGACAGGTCAGTCGCTTTATAAACTCACATCCTAGCAACGAATTGTGCTACAACCTCTCCTTGCCAACTCACAAGCCTGGCCTAATGCGCGCAATTGGACGATGGAGCCTGATCGCGCTCATGGTGAATTTCATCATCGGTGCTGGCATCTTCGGACTGCCCTCAGCCGCTGCGGGAATCCTAGGCGGTCAAAGCCCGGTCGCCTACCTCGTCGCCGCCGCCGGAATGGGCGTAATCGCCGCCTGCATTGCCGAGGTTGCGTCGCGCTTTCAGCAGGCTGGCGGACCGTATCTTTATGCCAAAGCCGCGTTCGGACGCTTCATCGGGTTGCAGACCGGATGGCTTCTTTGGCTAACGCGCGTAAGCTCCGCGGCCGCCGTCGCCAATGTGTTCATCGATTATTTGTCAGGATTTTGGCCGCATGCAAAGGAATCAGTCAGCCGTCTTGCGATCCTCACGATTCTGATCGGCGGACTTGCCCTTGTAAACATTCGCGGTGTAAAGATGGGAACGCGGGTCAGTAATTTTGTTACGGTTGCCAAGCTGATGCCGCTGTTGATTCTCGTGGCTGCAGGTCTCTGGTTTATTCACCTTCGTGGCAGCCCCGTTCCAACGGTCGTTGAGTCTCACCCAGCGGGCGCCTGGCTAAACGCAGTGTTGTTGCTGATATATGCTTTTAGCGGCTTCGAATCTGCGTTGATTCCGGCCGGAGAAGTCAAGAATCCGGCTCGCAACATTCCGCTGGCGCTAATGGTTGCTTTGCCCGTGGTTGCGACTATTTATTTCCTGGTGCAGGTGGTGGTGGTGCACACTCTTGCCAACTCTGCGCAGACCGCTCGGCCCCTTTCAGCGGCGGCGTATATTTTCGGCGGTACCACCATGGCCACTATCCTCGCCCTGGGCGCACTGCTCTCAACTTTCGGAAGTCTCGCCGCCAATATGATTGCCAACCCACGGGTGACCTTTGCCTTTGCCGAGCAGGGTGACTTTCCACGGTGGTTTGCCTCCATTCACCGTCGCTACCAAACACCTTACATCTCGATTATTGCTTTTGCCGTTGTGCTCTGGGCGCTCGCGGTGCTGGGCACTTTCCGATGGAACGCTACTCTCTCTGCCATCTCTCGCCTTTTCGCGTACATCGTCGCTTGTGCGGCTCTGCCGATGTTGCGCAAGAAGTTCCCCGGACAAGAAGGCTTCCACCTGCCCGGAGGTGTTGTCTTCGCTGTATTGGGAATTTTGTTTGCCCTGGTATTAGCCAGCCGCATGGGCCTTGCTGGACTGATCGCTCTGGCGATAACGGCAGCCCTTTCGTTCCTGAACTGGCTTGCTGTTCGTCGAAATACGCCTCCGGAGATGATTCTTCCCGAATTACGACGCACTCGGAAGTAACTACTGATGTCTCACGATGCGACTGAAGCAGGCTAGGACCCCGCCCAAAGAGTAGCAATGCGCTGTCACTCTAAAGCTCGCATGTTTCTAGCCAGAAGCCAAGAATCGAATTGCGGCAGCATATGCCTCAATGGCAGCAAGCGTTTCATAAAATTCTCCACTGTCGGGCGGGCGGAAGGGAAAGACTTTCAACAGGGGACGAACGCAGTTTGGTGCGGCGCAGAAGTCCAGAAGAACAAATGACGGGCGACGATCGCGAAACAGGGTCTACACCACCCCCACTGACAGCGCGCTTCTCGGGACCGGGAGCAACAGCACGGACGTACTAATTGAGAGGGCTTATCGGGCGAGAACAGGGAACGACACCTCCGTTTCACAGCACAGTTTAGACCTGCGAATTGCTTGCCCCACATCGGCTTTGCAATACTTGTCAGTTCCGCGAAGAATACGGAAACGGTTGGGACCGAACCAACTCATTTCGGACCACAGGGAGGGAACAGAACAAT
>DATNNO010000095.1:0-3351 GCA_035601775.1 Terriglobales bacterium
ATCCCGGGCATGGCGCAGTCCATGACAATCACTTTCGGACGAAGCTCGTCTGCGAGTTTGATGGCTTGGAGGCCGTCGCCCGCCTCGCCGGCAACGGTAATATCCGGCTCATCCTCCAGAATGCGACGGAATCCCCGGCGCACCAGTGAATGGTCGTCAACCAGCAAAACCGAAATTTTTTCCGGCATGGGAATCAAGCTTCTAGCTTCTCTCTGGGGACTCTCAATCGAACCAGCGTTCCTCTTCCGTTCGCACCTCTCCCGCCATCACCCTGCGCCGGCCGCAAAAATTCGACCGTGCCCCCCAGCAACTCTGCGCGTTCCCGCATCGCAACCAGGCCAATTCCCTGCTTTGCGCCCTGCGCTTCGAAGCCCTTCCCGTGATCTTCCACCTCGACTTCCAAAGCTTGCGGCAAAAATCGCAGCCGCACCCAGGATTCACTGGCTTCCGAATGCCGGGTCACGTTATTCAGAGCTTCCTGCACTACGCGATACACATGAATGGCGGCGTTGCCATCTACGGGAAAGGGTTCGCCCGATTTCTCATAGAATACGTGAATCCCAGCTTGCCTTTCCACCACCGGCAAATACCAGTCGAGCGTGCTCTCCAACCCGGTTTCTTCGAGCATCACCGGATGCAATGCCTGCGAAAGGCTGCGTACTTTGTCCAGCGTACTTTGCGTGATCTCACAAACTTCACGGAGTTCGGAGCGCAGCGCCGATCCTTCCGGAGCGTGATTTCCGGCGCGCGTCAGCATGGCGCCTACGGCGGTCAGGATCTGTCCAAACTCGTCGTGCAACTCGCGTGAGATGTGGCGCAACGTAGACTCCTGGGTGGAAATGAGCTTCTGAGCAAGTTCGCTGCGCTGTTCGGAAAGCGCCGCGAGCTGCGCGAACAATCGCCGGTTCGACCGGATCAAGTAAAGGCTGGTAAAGAGAATGGCAATCAAAGTCGCCGTCAGGAACAGATATACCTGCCGCTGAACGCGGTCATAAATCTCTCCGATCCGCAACGCAGCCTGCTCTTCACTCTCATTGTTCTGCACCAGAAGCCGGGACACGGCCGTACTCAGCGCTTCCTGCCGGGCCCGCAGCGAGATTCGAATCTGCGTCCTGGCTTCCGTCTGATTGGAATCATGCGCCAGTCGAAAGGTCCGATCCACCGCATCCCAGAACTGCGCGACTGAGTTGTTCAAATATTGCTCTTGTTCGGGACTGCGATTGACCGGCGCAACTTTCTGCTCCCGTCGCAGCGCGTCGTCCAGATCCGTACGAACGCGCTGGAACTGCGCTGACCACGCCGTCAGCGGGTACGGCTCATCGTTGTCCAGCATGTCGCGCATCGCCAGGGCCAGCGAGTTCAAATCATTCTGGATGCGAAGCAGTTGCAGCGAGTCTTTACGATTGCGGTCGACAAGATTGTTCTGCAGTTCACGCAGACCCGAAATTTGCCGCGTGATGTACCCCGAGTAAGCAACCACGGCGGCCAGGGTGATGATCAGCCCCAAAAACAATCCGCGAGTTGGAGATCGACGGGGCGCGAGCGAACGTAAAGCAGGCAAACGTGGCGCAGGCAAACGTGGCACGACCCGAGAATACAACGCGGACGCCTTAATTTACCAACCTCCCGAGCGCCGCGTGTAATTCCTCCGACTTGAAGCCGAAGGGGCCGGGTTTGGCCTTGTAGGTGATGCGACCCTTTCCGTCGATCACGTAGAGACGATCGGGCCAGCCCGTGTATGCTTGCTCGGTCGAGTTGCCGAATTCATCGATCACCGCGGGAATCTGGATGCCTAGTTTTCGCACGCACGCCCCCGCGACCAGCGCGCGCTCCTCTTCGTCTTTCGGGCTGGCAAAGACAACTTTGTCTTGGATATTGCTTTGCATCTGCCAAACGTCGCTCGGATGCGCTTCCGTGATGTAGACAACCAGAAAAGTAACCTTATTCCCGTATTGCTCGGAGAGCTTGTTGAGAGCGGGCACCTCCCGCCGGAACGGCGGTCATGTGTAACTGCCGAAGATCAGCACTACGGGCCGCTCTTCCGCCGTCAAACTGGATAACTGCACCGAGGCGCTCTTGTCGAGCTTCATTAGCGAGAAGTCCGGCGCTGGGTCCCCAACCTGCAAGTCGCCGGCACGAGCATGCGTCCACAAGGTTTCAAACGGAAACAGGAGGAATGGAACAGGGCCCGGCAATCTGGTCATGAAGCGCGCGAATGTTTCCGGCGGCTGGCGCATGATGTGGTAGAGTGCGGCGCAACCGAGCAGCCATACGAGAGCGGTCACAGCAAATGCTAGGACCAATGCGCGCTTCACTGATTTGCGTCTTGTACTCAAAGTCCTCTCACTAGACTTTGTCATCCCGAGCAAAGCGACGGACCCCTATTCCCGGCACACATTTTCGGGTCAGTAGAGGTCTCTCGCTTCGCTCGGGATGACAATTTATAAGGTTTCCAATAAGCCAACGAAATGCCTAGAACAGAAACTTCAGTGCCACCTGGATCACCCGGGGGCTCACATCCGACTGGATGTGGCCGAAAGCAGTTGACGGGGCGCTGATGTCGCTGACCGGCAACCGGAAATTGGTATGGTTCAGTACATTGAACAACTCGCCGCGGAATTGAACCTCTTTCGATTCCGTCAGGCGAATGTTCTTGATTGCCGAGAAGTCCCAGTTCACGTATCCCGGGCCCTGGACTGCGTTACGGCCTTCGTTCCCGAACTGCTGGACCGGAGAATTCGGGTCTTGGGCAATGCGCTGAAAAGCATTTACGTTGAACCATTGTGCGGTGGTATGCGGCCCGGAATTCGGATTCCCAATAACATTGGGCCGATTGCTGGAAAATCCAGAAATTTCCGGCGCCTGCCCTTGCAGCGAAACGTCGTTAGAATCGAATACCGTGAAAGGAGTGCCGCTCATGGCGGTTACAATTCCGTTCAACTGCCAGTTGCCCAGAACGTGCCCATACCAGCCACCCGAATGCTGCAAAAAAGGAAGGCTCCACTGATAACTCAGCACGAAGCGATGGCGGGCATCGAACATGGACCGGCCGCGTTCCGCCGCGAGATTAAACGGATTCTGCGCCAAATCATTTTCTCCCGCCACTGGCTGCGATGCCGAGCCGGTGATGTTAAAGGAGGAAACGTCGTCGATGGAGTGCGCCCAGGTATAGGAAGCGAGGAAAGAAAGTCCGTGACTGAAACGCTTTCGCAGGCTGGCTTCCAAAGCGTTATAGCTGGAATTCGCGATGCTGGCGATCTCGCCGACTGAACCGTAAACACAATTGTCCGGCTGTGCCAGCGTGCATCCGGAATAGAGACGCCGCTGGTTTACGTTGCTCGTTGTGGAATA
>DATNNO010000096.1:0-19362 GCA_035601775.1 Terriglobales bacterium
GTCGGGCTTGAAGTCGCGGCTCTCGAAGAACGGGTGATTGGGGTCGCGCTGGTCAATGTCGCGGAAACTGCGGAAGAGTCCGTAAGGAATAAGCTGGATGTTGCGGCTGGGCGAGACTTGCTCGATACCGGTGGCGGTTGCGGCCTGGTTGAAGCGTCCCTGGATGCGGTTGGAAATGCGCGGCCAGAATATATTCTCATTGGTACGCGGGATGCTGCGATTCAGAATGATGCCCCACTGTTGCGGGCCGGTGTCGGGGAAGCGGAGGCTCTTGAAGGGAATCGCGATCAGCACCAGGTAGCCGCGGCTGGTCAGGTGGCCCTCGGAGCGCCACACGGTGTCGAAGGAAGGGTCGAACCCACTGAAGTCGCCGGGGGTGCCGTTGCCGATCGAGCCCTCGGTCCAGAGCGCGTCCCATTGGATGCCGAAGGGATTGGCGGCGAAGGCGTAGGCACGGCGCGCATCGTGGAAGGTGTCAATCATGATTTCGACGGAGTCATCGGAAAAGATGTCCTCGCGGCGGGTCATGCGCGCACGGATTTTGTCCGGCTCGTTGTCCCAGCAGACGAAGACCGCGTAGAGGTTGCGCTGGTCGTAGGCGAGGTAGACGTCGGTGTTTTGCGTAGGTTCGGCGCCGTCGGAAGGCTCGCGGGCGATGAAGCCTGTGACTTTCAGCATGCGGGCGGCGACGCGAGGGCTGGGTTGCATGTCCTCGAAGTCGGAGAGCGACGGAGGCGTCTCAATGCGCGGAATCTGAATGCTCGGCGGGGTGGCAGAGACAAACGGCGTCAGGGCCAGCATTAGGACTATGACCGAGGCCGGTTGGAGGCGAGATTTCCTTTTGATCTCGAAAAGCATTGTAGAGGTGCCTGTTCGTCAATTAGACGTAGCACGGGCAGATTGCGGTAGTAGCTTTGTCGGGGCAGGCCAGGAGTCGGCTTCCGCGAAGTTGCCGGGCACGCACCCCTTTCGCTATTGTGAAGGATGGCGATGGGATGGGCGATGGAATGATCGGTGCACTCGATGGACTAGGGTTACTCAGGAGCGGGGAGAAACCCCGAGTGGACCCGACCGTGGTAACATTTTGGGCGTGCCTATCACGGATACAAGCCCTTCGGCGCAAGCTGTCCAGACCCAAGTTCAGCGGACAATGACGGGAGAACAGCGCCTACTCATGGCGTTTGACATGAGCCTTTTTGCGCGAGAATTGGCAAAGGAGCGGATTCGGCGGGAGTATCCCGAGTGGCCCGAAACGCGCGTTGCGCGAGAACTCGTGAGGCTGGCGTTCCTGCCGGCGCCAATGCCAGCGCGGCTGCGATGAGCGTTCCGGAAGTCTTCCAAAGAATCACGGCGGGGCTCGATCAAGCCGGCATATTCTCTTGCTCAGAATCCAGGAGGCCGCTCGCTCGCGACTCCGAAGCTGCGCTCTAGCGCGAGCCCGGCGCTTGCCACGGTGCCCTCGTCGAAGAGCCGTCCGATGAGCGTGACGCCGTGAGGCACGCGGCGCGGCGGCGAAAAGGTGGGCAGCGGGTGGTTTGGGTCTGGCGCCCAGTCGGTGCGCGCCTTTGACACCTCGACGAAACCCGCGCGCAGGGTGAGCGAAGGATGTCCGGTAAAGTTGGTGATGGTCAGCATTTCGTCGCGCAGCGAAGGCACGAGCAGCAGGTCGACTTTGGAGAAGACGCGGGCCATCTCCTCGGCCACTTTGCGCCGGAGCCGGTCGGCCTGGACGAAGTCCACCGCGGAAAGGAAGCGGGCTTGGCGAAAAAGGTTGGGCCAGGCGTCGGGCACTTGAGCCTTCAGCTGATTGACTCCGCCGCTGAGCGTGAGCTCCTCGAACGCGGCTGCTCCTTCGGCAAACAGGATCAGGTTGAGCGAGCCATAGGGCCAGTCGGGAATAGACACTTCCACCGGGACCATGCCCAGCTTCTTGACCGCCTCCAGAGCGGCACGGTCCACGTCGGTGGCGGGTTTCTCCTTCATCCAGCCGGGGAAGTAGCCTACGCGGAGCCCGTGCACGTTCGCGCTTGCGTCGAAGTCCAGCCGGCTGGGCACGCTTGACACGTCGCCGGGGTCGGGCCCGGAGATGGCATGCAGCACCAGTATGGCGTCCTCGACACCGCGAGTCATGGGGCCGAGCTTGTCCAGCGACCAGCAAAGCGTCATCGCGCCGGTGCGCGGCACACGGCCGTAAGTGGGACGCAGTCCGGTAATCCCGCAGCGCATGGACGGGCTTACGATGCTACCGCCGGTCTCGCTTCCGATTGCGAAACCCACCAATCCCGCTGCAGTGGCGGCGCCGGGACCTGCGCTCGAGCCCGATGATCCTTCTTCGAGCAGCCACGGGTTCATAGTCTGTCCGCCGAACCAGATATCGTTGAGCGCCAGCGCACCCAGGCTCAGCTTGGCGACCAGCACCGCACCGGCCTGATGGAGACACTTCACGACCGCAGCATCTTCCGTGGGCACGCGGTTCTTGAAGGGCTCGGCTCCGTAGGTGGTGGGGATGCCGGCGGTATCGAGAAGATCTTTGGTGCCCCATGGAATGCCGTGCAGCGGCCCGCGGTATTTGCCGGCAGCGATCTCCTCGTCAGCCTTTTTGGCTTGCGCCAGCGCCAACTCGCGCGTGAGCGTGATGACGCAGCGCAAGTTGGGATTGAAGCGCTCCAATCGTTCCAGATAGAGATTGGTGAGCCGCTCTGACGTAATCTTTCTTCCCTCGATCCAGCGCGAGAGTTTGGTTAGCGGAGCGAAAGCTATGTCCCCGTCATTTGCCGGGAGTGGTCCTGGATCGGCTTGGCTGCGAATAAATCGTTCGCGCTCCGGGCCTGCCTTTTGGCCGGGGAGAACCGGGTCCCAGCGTGACCAGGGTGCAAGCGCCGGTTCCAACGCGAGCTTGCGAGGTCCGGTGCGCCGTTCGTAGAGCGCTGCCATGGTCCTGCGCCAACTGCCTGCGGCCACGGCACGCTCGCTGTCGCTCAATTCCACCCGCACCAGTTTCTCTGCTTCGGCGAAGGTGGAAGGCGACACCTCAGGTCCGACGGCTGGCCCGGTGCCGAACGCGGACGGAGCCCCGGGCGGCAGATCTTGTATTTGCGGATCGGTCGTCGGCAGTGCGTCGGCCTGTAGATTGGAGGGCGGCTCCGCGTAGCTGCGGTGTGCGACTGCAGCACATAGCACGCCAAGAGATGTATGAACCAGGAATTGCCTTCGCGATTTCGACATGTGTCCTCTGAACCCGCATTGTAGCTGGAATGGAAGATGCATTCACACCATAGGACTTGTTCCCCGGCAACCGCGCCATCGTCCAAAATTGAAGCCTTCGGGGCAGGAACGCATCTGATGATGAGGCGGAGTTCGCTTACAAAAAGCCAGCGCACCGATACCTATGAATCTTCTCTACCGATACTCCAAGCAGTACTGGAAACTGGTGACAGTAGCTCTTCTACTTGCCGCAACCAATCAGATTTTTTCCCTTCTCGATCCGGTGATTTTCCGTCACGTCATCGACGGATATGCTACCAAATATCACCAATACACCCAGGCGCAATTCATCCGTGGTGCGGGGCTCCTGCTCCTGGCGGCTGTTGGCGTGGCGTTTGTCTCCCGCGTAGCCAAGAATTTCCAGGACTATTTCGTCAACGTGATCGTGCAACGCTTGGGCGCTAGGATGTACTCCGATGGGATCCGCCACTCGTTGGATTTGCCCTACCAGGTCTTCGAAGACCAGCGCAGCGGAGAAACTCTGGGCAAGCTGCAAAAGGTTCGAAGCGACGTGGAGCGGTTTGTCACCGCTCTTGTCAATGTAATTTTCACGTCGTTCGTTGGCATCGTGTTCGTCATGATTTACGCGTTTCGAGTTCACTGGTCGATCGCTCCCGCGTTCTTTATCACGGTTCCGCTGCTCGGAGTGATCAGTTCGATACTGAGCCGAAAGATCAAGAAGATCCAGAAAACAATCGTTGGCGAAACCACCGCGCTCGCGGGTTCGACCACGGAGTCACTGCGCAATATTGAACTGGTGAAGAGCCTGGGGCTGGCCCACCAGGAGGTGGGACGCCTGAACGGGATCACAGAAAAAATTCTCAAGCTCGAACTCAAGAAAGTAAAATATCTGCGCAGCCTGAGTTTCATACAGGGGACCTCGGTCAACGCGCTGCGCACCAGTATTTTGTTTTTGATGCTTTACCTGATCTTCCGCCAGGAGATCACCGTCGGACAATTCTTCTCACTGATGATCTATTCGTTCTACATCTTTACTCCTCTGCAGGAGTTGGGAAACGTCATCAACATCTATCGTGAAACAGAAGTCTCCCTGCAGAACTTTCAGGAGATACTCGACACCCCTCGCGACCCGAAGCCGGCTGATCCTGAACCGATTGAAGGGCTCATGACCCTGCAGTTCGAGCGGGTCAGTTTTCAGCATCAGAGCTCCTCAGCTCTGGCTTTGGATGAGATCAGTTTCAGCGCCGCTCGTGGAGATACCATAGCCTTCGTTGGGCCGTCTGGGGCAGGGAAGTCAACCTTGGTGAAGCTTCTTGTCGGCCTCTACTCGCCGAAGGCAGGCGAGATTCTTTACAACGGGATTCCATCGACTCGGGTGGATCTCGATGGGCTGCGGGAGAAGATGGGATTCGTAACTCAGGACACGCAGCTTTTCTCCGGCTCAATCCGCGAGAACCTGCTTTTCGTGAATCCCAGGGCGACGGATGAGGAGTGTATGGAGGTGTTGCGCCAAGCCGCGGCTCATAGTTTGCTGGAACGGGCGGACCGCGGATTGGACACGCTGATCGGCGAAGGTGGGGTGAAAGTTTCGGGAGGCGAGAAGCAGCGTCTTTCAATTGCTCGCGCACTGTTGCGCCGTCCGCAGCTATTGGTGTTTGACGAAGCCACCTCTTCGCTCGACTCGCTGACCGAAGAAGAAATTAGCCGCACCATCCGCGAGGTCGCAACCAATCAGGAGGCGATCACCATTCTCATTGCGCACCGGCTGTCCACGGTGATGCATGCCGACCGAATCTACGTGCTGGAGCGCGGACGCATCGTAGAATCTGGACGCCACTCCGAGTTGGTCGACCAGAAAGGTTTGTATTACGCGATGTGGCGCCAGCAGGTTGGCGAGCGCGAGGCAGTAGCGGAGACGAGGTAGTGGCTTGATTTCCCTGGAAAATGCTAGACGACGGCAAGCGCGTCCTCGTTCTAGCTGGGCTCCTTACAAACTCTCACTAGCAAAACCCGGAACCCTGCAGGAATCGCTGGGCCACGGCTACCCGCCTGAGAAAGAGCTTGAGCTGAACACTGGTTTATACTTTACGGTTAAGCCGTTCGACTCTAGGATTCATAAGTGGAAACGCAACCCGTTCTGGTGACCGGCGGAGCCGGTTTTATCGGCTCCAATTTCCTCTTGCAGTGGCTCGCGACCGAAGCTGCTCCGGTCGTGAATCTTGACAAGCTTACCTATGCCGGGAATCTTGGCAATCTGGAAAAGATTTCTGCTGATCCGCGCTACAGTTTCGTGCACGGAGATATCGCCGACCGAAAACTTGTCAGCGATCTCTTGGGGCGTCGCCGTCCGCGCGCCATTGTGCACTTCGCGGCCGAGAGTCACGTGGACCGTTCCATCCACGGGCCGGACGATTTCGTGCGCACCAACGTGAATGGCACATTCAGCCTGCTGGAGGAAGCGCGAGCTTATTGGACGGAATTAGGAGAAGAGAAAGCAGCGTTTCGCTTCCTTCATGTCTCGACCGATGAGGTCTACGGATCGCTGGGGCCCAAGGACCCGCCGTTCTCGGAAACGACTTCTTACTCGCCCAATAGCCCGTATTCCGCGACCAAGGCGGCTTCTGACCACCTGGTCCGCGCCTATCATCATACTTACGGCTTGCCCGTCCTCACCACGAACTGCTCGAACAACTATGGCCCGTATCAGTTTCCAGAGAAGCTGATTCCGCTGGCGATTTTAAATGCGATGAATGGCAAGCCTATCCCGGTTTATGGCGACGGCCAGAATATCCGCGACTGGTTGTTTGTGGCGGATCACTGCGATGCGATCCGAACCGTTCTGGCCCGTGGCAGAATCGGCGAGACCTACAATGTGGGGGGACGAAATGAGAAGCCGAATATCGAGATCGTGCACACCATCTGCTCGATTCTCGACGAACTGCGGCCCGCGGATAAGGTTGTCCCGCACAGCAAGCTGATTACATATGTCCAGGATCGGCCCGGCCATGACCGGCGTTACGCGATGGATACGCGCAAGATTGAGCGAGAGCTGCACTGGCAGCCGCGGGAGACCTTTGAAACTGGTATCCGCAAGACGGTCGAGTGGTACCTGGCCAATGAAGCATGGATTCGAGAAGTGACGAGCGGACATTACCGCGAGTGGATTGCGACCCAATACTCGGTCTGATGTTTCTGTCTTATAACTGCTAAAGAGCGCACAGTAACGACAAAGAATGCCAACACACAATTCCACGCGAAGTTCTCATTACAAGGGCATCATTCTGGCGGGCGGATCGGGCACGCGGCTTTATCCGGTGACCCATGCGGTTTGCAAGAGCCTGCTGCCGATTTATGACAAGCCCATGATCTATTACCCGCTGTCCACGCTCATGTTGGCGGGCATACGAGACATTCTTCTCATCTCTACTCCCGAAGACGTGCCCCGGTTTCAGCAGTTTCTCGGCGACGGATCGCGCTTCGGCCTGAACTTTCAATACGTGGTTCAGCCGCGGCCGGAGGGCATCGCACAGGCGTTTCTGGTAGGTAAGGAGTTCATCGGCTCCGCCTGTTGCGCCCTGGTGTTGGGCGACAACATTTTCTATGGACACGATCTGGTGAAGTGTGTGCAGGAAGCAGGGAAGAAGACTGTAGGCGCGCGGGTATTCGCCTACCCCGTGCAGGATCCCGAACGGTATGGAGTGGTCGAGTTCGACTCTGAAGGGAAAGCCCTGAGCCTGGAGGAAAAACCAAAAGTCCCGAAGTCGCGCTACGCCGTCACCGGACTTTATTTTTACGACAGCCAGGTGGTGGACATCGCAAAATCGCTGAAGCCCTCTGCCCGCGGCGAACTGGAAATCACCGACGTCAACAAGCAATACATGAAACAGAAGCAATTGGATGTCGTGGTGATGGGTCGAGGCATGGCGTGGCTGGATACAGGAACGCACGAGTCGATGCTGGAGGCATCCTTATTTATACAGACCATCGAAACTCGGCAGGGGCTGATGGTTTCATGCCCGGAAGAAATTGCGTACCGTTACGGGTACATCGGCGCCGGGCAACTCGAGGCTACGGCATCGTCCATGAAGAACAATCGGTATGGCGCATATTTGCTCCAACTGCTGAAAGAAAAAGTGTTCTGACGGCCAGTGTTTTGAGGGTTAAAGAAGCGCAAGCTGGCATGATATTCGCAACCTTGATCGACTCGTTCTCATGAAGGCTACCCAAACCCCACTTCCTGGAGTGCTGCTTCTCGAACCCAAAGTCTTCTGGGATGCGCGCGGCTTTTTTCTGGAGAGCTATAACGAAAAAGTCATGGCCGATCTCGGAAGCCGGGAACGGTTCGTGCAGGACAATCAATCGTTTTCGACTCGAAATGTTCTTCGCGGGCTGCACTACCAGGTGTGCCATCCTCAGGGAAAACTGGTGCGTGTGGTCACCGGCGAGATCCTCGACGTAGCGGTAGATTTGCGGCGGAGTTCTCCAAGCTTTGGAAAGTGGCACGGAGCCACTTTGTCCGGAGAGAACAAACTGATGCTTTGGATTCCGCCCGGATTCGCTCACGGCTTCCGGGTCGTCTCCGAAGGCGCTCACGTTCTCTACAAGGCAACGGATTTTTATCATCCGGAGTGTGAGCGCACCTTGGCGTGGAACGATCCCGAGGTGAATATCGATTGGCAACTGGAAGGTGAGCCCATCATCTCCGCCAAGGACGCACTCGGCTTACCTTTTCGGGAGGCTGAGACATTCGAGTAAGGCAACGCCGTCGCTGGACGTCGATCTCTTTCAGGGCCAGTCCCCTCGCGGGGTCCGATCAAGCGATCAAGGAATTACGGCGGTCGCCTGGTTCGAGTACGAGCTCTCCCCGTTACTCGAATCGACCGACGTGGTCACATAGTAATAGGTCTGTCCGCTCTGGACAGAGGTGTCCGTATAGTCGGTAGTCGCGTCTACCGATGTGTTGAGCTTTGTATAAGAGTCGACGGATGCAATGCGGCGATAAACGTTGTAGCCGATCACTTGCGAGGTGCTCGGGTTCCAGGAAAGCGCCACACTGTGCTGGGATTGTTGTGTGCCGCTCCCGGCCAGGGTCTCCGTGGTTGGGGAGTTAATCGCGTTGCTGTCAAACGCGATGCTGCCAGGCGTGCTTCCCGCGGACTGTGGAGCGAAGGTGACCGTGAAGGGAACGCTCTGTCCAGCCGGTACGGTAACCGGGAAGGTAATCCCGCTGACCGAATATCCCTGACCGTTCCAAGCCGCAGAGGAAACCGTAATGTCGGCGCTCCCTGCCGTCAATGTCCCCTGCTGGACCGAGTTGCTGCCGACCGCCACGTTTCCAAAACTCATGGTCAAAGGAGCCACTGCGATCTGAGCGGCACCCGCACTTTGCTTTGACGACTGAGAGCCAGAGGACACGCCCGCGCAGCCGGCAAGCACGAGAACCAAAGGCACTCCCAAAAAGCAGCCTACATGGCGCAATCGGAATGCGGGGGGTTCCTTCTCCACCTGACAATTATCCGAATCGAACGCCCGGTTGGTCTAGAGGTCCCATAGCCCTGACCTACGGCAATACTCCGCCCGCACTTTCGTAACCTAAACAACCGGGAGAGTCAAGAACTGACCCGTTTGCCCGTCCATCGGGTTCCGCCGCCGCTACAATGGTCTTGCCCTTACACCAGTGACAATGACCAACCAACAATGACCAACGAACAATAACCAACCACCAATGACCAACGACGAACGACCAACAACCGCCGCTGACGAATTTTCGATGAACGACGAATTCTGGATGGAGGAAGCCCTCCGCGCGGCGCAACGCGCACTGGAAGCCGGCGAGGTCCCCGTCGGCGCTGTCGTAGTTCATGCCGGCGAGATCGTCGGCCGAGGCTGGAATCGCAACCTCACCGACTCCGACCCCACCGCCCACGCCGAAATCGTCGCCCTTCGCCAGGCCGGTGCAAACCTCGGCAACCACCGCCTGGGAGACTGCGAGCTCTTTGCTACAATTGAGCCGTGCCCCATGTGCGCAGGCGCGCTGGTGCATGCTCGGCTGAAAGGCCTGGTGTACGGCGCGGACGACCCGAAAGCGGGCGCAATCCATTCGGTGATGGCGGTGCTGAACCACCCCCAGTTGAATCACCGGACAGAAGTCCGCGGAGGAGTCTTGGCCGGCCGCAGCGCGGAACTGCTGCAGTCGTTCTTTAGAAACCGCCGTGCGGAAGAACGTTAGTCGTTGGACGCTAGTCGTTGGTCGTTGGCCGTGGCTAACGGCTGGTTTCCTATTCAAGCACTGTCATTCCGAGCGAAGCGAGGAATCTGCAGTCCGAAGTTGAAGCGCTTAGCGGCCGTCCGAGCCCGCTGCCGAAATCCCGAGCGCGGTGGTTGCGCGAGGGATCTCGCAATTGAATAGCTGTCCGGCGCGGAGAGGTGCGTGAGTGGTTGAACCGATCCGCCTCGAAAGGTGACTCGGCTGGCGCGTAGTTCGTCCTGGGTGACCAGCCGCCCGGCGTGCTCGACCAGATATCGCAAGGCGGCAAACGCCTTAGGCATCAAGTGAATCCGCTCGTCGTCTTCATCGTCCCCATGGCGGCCAGAGACATCTCGTTGACCGTATCCAGCCAGAACGGAGGGAACTTCTTCATAGAACCTTTCTCGACCTAGAAATTGAACTTGAGAGCAACTTGTCCGATGCGTGGTGGCGCTGCTTTCAGCACGTGTCCGAACGTCGGGCTGCTAATGCTTCCGTCCACCGAGCCGTTCGGATAGAACTGTGCGTGGTTGAACGTATTGAAGGTCTCGAAGCGGAATTCGAGCGACTTGGTTTCGGTAAGATTGGTGGTTTTATGGAGAGCGATATCGAAATTGTTGATGCCCGGTCCGTAGAAGAAGCGCCGCTTGGCATTTCCTTGCGTCCCTAAGGCATTGGGAGTGAACAGCGCCGTTTTGAAATAGGGAGGACCGTTCTGCGGGTTGTGGTTTATTTGCAGATTGCCGGGAGTGTAGGTCGGCAGATCGATGCTGACGGAATTCACCCCGTTGTTCTGAACGTAGACCAGAGCATTGTCACCGAAGCTGGCGAACGTCACTGGTAGGCCGGATGCAAAGCGAGTGATTCCGGAGAGCGCCCATCCGTCGGTCATGCGGTTCGCTTTTCCGGAGAGCTTCGCGAAGGGAAGTTCGTGGTTGTAGCTCACAACGAAGTTTTGCTTGATGTCGAACGCCGACGGCGCATACTCCTCGCGGTAGTTGAAGGGATAGACCTGTTCCTGAATGCTGGAAGGCTCGTCGAGGGACTTGCCGTAGGTGTAGCTGGCAAGGAGCGTGAGAGGTCCACTTGTGCGTTTAAGTGTAAGTGCAAGGCGTTGTAGTTCGCGTTGCCCATGTTCTTGTGCTGCGTCGCAGCCACACCACGCGGAACCAGCGTACGCCGAAAAATGCGCAAGTGCATCTGGGTCACAATAGCATCGTGACCACGATTGACATCCACGCACCGGAAATCCCGGCTAACGCGCGCCAGATGGCGACGCAGGACGAGGCCGCAGTACCTGCTCTTGTCTGCTCCCAAGTCGAACGGAAAGAAGGGAGCAAAACCCGCGAGAAAATCGCCAGATGCTCCCAAGTAGCTCCCTGGTCAGAATCGCGATAAGCGGTGCATTATAATTAAGAAGGCGGGCGCGTAGCTCAGTTGGCAGAGCAATGCCCTTTTAAGGCATGGGTCGATGGTTCGAGTCCATCCGCGCTCACCAAGTATCCTTCTGATTCTTCTGGTGTTGCTGTCGTGTTCGAGCCATCCAGTGTTTTGTCGTAATTCCCGATGTGCCCAGAATCAGCGAGCGTCGCAATCAAAATTCTTACCTGCATTCGAAACCAGCGCAAACCTGGTGCGTGGGAGCCTCGCCTGGGACTTGGATTTTTGGGGCAGGTACCGCCGCGCAACCGAAGCAGCCCGTGCCGACCTGGTGGCCAGCGAGTGGGCTCGGCGGGAGGTTATAACCGCCTTGATTGCGAACCTGGCCGGTGCTTACTTCCAGCTTCGCGCGCTGGACTTGCAGCTTGAGATCTCCCAGCGCACACTGGCATCGCGCCGGGATTCCCGGCGACTGACCAGCCTACTGGCCGACGGCGGGTCAACCTCGATGCTCGATGTTCGGCAGGCGGAACAGCTAGTTTTTACCGCAGCTTCTGAAGTCCCCAGCCTGGAACAACAGATTGAGCAGGAGAGAAATTTCATCAGTACTCTCATCGGGAACAACCCTGCGCCTGTTCCACGAGGACGAAAATTAACGGAGCAGGAACATCCCCCCACGGTACCCGCCGGGCTTCCCTCTTCGTTGCTGGAGCGGCGGCCTGACATCCGCCAAGCGGAAGAACAGTTGATCTCCGCCAACGCTCAAATCGGAATCGCGCGGGCCGGGTACTTCCCTCAGATCTCACTCACCGCGACGGCCGGATATCAAAGTTCCGCGTTGATTGGTTTATTCAGCGGACCGTCGGGATTGTGGAGCTTTGGCGGAGCGCTCACCCAACCGATCTTTACTGCAGGGAAGCTGCGATCGAACGTCCGCCTGACACAAGCCCAAGAGTTCCTGCTCCGCTATGAACAGACGATCCACGGGGCGTTCCAGGAGGTTGCTGATTCCTTGGTTGCATACCGCAGAACACAGGAGTTTCGTCAGCAACAAGAACTCCTGGTGGCTTCCGCACAGGACGCGACGCGCCTCTCGCACATGCGGTACAGCGGCGGAGTTGCCAGTTATCTTGAAGTCCTCACCAACGACACCAACTATTTCTCGGCCGAACTCGGCCTGGTACAAGCTCAGCTCAACGAACGATTGGTCCTGGTGCAGCTCTACAAGAGCTTGGGCGGAGGATGGGAGCAATGAGTTTCACTTGCACTTGGCAGGAAACCACGCATAAACGACTGTCGATTCTCCTGCCCAACGTTCCTCTCTCTGCCGCAAGTGTTCAACGCGTAACTTGGAAATCGCATTCGCGATTCCCACATCTACAGACCAGCGCCTAGTACGGAGTTGATGATTTCTGCCAGGTCTGCTGGCGAACTATGAGATGGCACAACAGATGGTGCCCAAGTCTAAACTCAAGGTCGCCGCGCTGTTGCAGCCCGCGTTCGAGGAGCGACGCCACACGCGCTTGCGCCTCGGGCCAGTGGATGAGCGAGAACGATTTTGAATGTTTCGCGGGCACCGGGGTCAACACACACGTGGCGATGTCTCCGAATTTTGGATGCCATCAGGTTCGATTTCCCCGATCTCTGGAACGGAATAGTTTCTGAATGGTCGGTGATCCGCCCGAAATTGGTTCTGTCGATCCCTAGGATCCACCCTGGAAGCGCTAGTTATTTCCAACAATTTACGAGGCCTGCCGTTCAGCTAAAAGACAACTAAGGCTGGCTTTGGTCACAATCCTAGCAAGTTGGGATGCAGTTTGGCGTAACCATGCTCTTGCGCCCATAAGTCGAGCGGGATCGAGGCGAGTTCGTCGACCATAGGGTCGGCCAAGCCATTTTTCGTGAGATCAATAGACTTGATGTAGGTGTGACAGACGTCGCAGCACTCGACGCGCACGTGGGGAAATTGATCCGCGGTGTAGACAGGGAGTTTGGCTTGGTCTTCCTGGCCGCATCCGGCACAGACGATGCGCCGAAATTCCCAATCGCACAGACAGAAACCGCAGACAAGATTGCGGCGCGCACCGTCGCCCTGTCGGCGCAAGACGGCGAGGGTGGGCTTGCGATTGCAGAACGGGCACAGCGAATGGGTGTAGCCGTCGAGTTGCAACCGCGCACGGGAGCGGACGAGTTCGGCGTAGGGCTGAAGGAAAGCGAGGGCGAGGAATTCCTGGGGAGTGGCGGGCGGTTCGTCGGCGGTGGACCAGCATTTGTTCAGCAGATCAGACCAGGAACCGGAGGACGAGTTGCGCAGGTCGTGAGCGACTTGCGCGAAGCGAACCGGGGCTTTTTCTTCTACCAGAGAGAGAAATGAAGGGAAGCTGGTAAGTAGCTCCGGAGAATCCGGCAGGCCGGGTGGTGAGACTGGATCCTTCTTGGCAGATGCCTTCTCGATCCGCAGGTAGAGGCTCTGCTGGAAGCGGGCCACGTGGATGTAGAAGCCGAGAATTTCGACTGCGAAGGCGTGCTGGGCGGCGAGTTTTTCAGCCCGCCGGATGCGCTGCTGCCAGGGAGTGTTGGCCACCGGGCGATTATGGGGCTTCGGATCGCGGCAGGCAACTGCGTAGGTCTGGAGGTTCGTCCTGGTGGGCGTATTCGATTGACCGTGGCCGAGCAGTGGGACTATATTTTTCGGTGAGTTTGGGTGCCGTCTGAATTTCTGATCTAGGTTTGCAATCAAAGCGGTTGGAGGATGCACAATGGAACTCTCCCGCAGAACCTTCCTCAAAAGCGCGCTCGCCGGCGGAGCGGGTATCTCTCTCCTGGGATTTGATCTGACTCCCGCGGTTGCGCAGCTTAAAGAACTCAAGATTGCCCGTGCCACCGAGACGCGCTCCACCTGTCCGTATTGTTCCGTGAGCTGTGGCGTCCTTATTTATACGATTGGCGATAAGGCCAAGAATGTAACGCCACAGGTGATCCACGTCGAGGGCGATCCGGATCATCCCATCAATCGCGGCACGCTGTGTCCCAAGGGAGCTTCGTTGGAGCAGGATATCCTAAATCCACGGCGGCTCCTGAAGCCGCAGGTCCGCCGGCCCGGCTCGGATCGTTGGGAAGACATCGCATGGACGCAGGCGATTGACGAGATCGCCCACCGGGTGAAAAAGACCCGCGACGACACGTTCATCGAAAAAGACACGCTCGGACGCACCGTGAATCGCTGCGAAAGCATGGCTTGGACCGGCGGTTGCACTGACACCAACGAATTCAACTACCTGGTCGTCAAGACCATGCGCAGCCTGGGGCTCACCTATATAGAAAACCAGGCCAGGGTTTGACACGGCCCCACGGTCTCAAGTTTGGGACCAACTTTTGGAAGAGGGGCCATGACGAATGGCTGGATCGACATCAAGAATGCCGACATGATGTTGGTCATGGGCGGAAACCCCGCCGAGAATCACCCGTGCGGTTTCAAGTGGGCCATTGAGGCCAAAAAGACTCGCAATGCCAAGCTGATCGTGGTGGATCCGCGCTTCACGCGCACTGCTGCCACCTCAGACCTGTTCCTCCAGATTCGAGCGGGAGCGGACATTGCGTTTCTGGGCGGAGTCCTCCGCTATGCCATCGAAAACAACCGCATCGCAAAAGAGTATCTCGTTAACTACACCAACGCTGCGTTCATTGTGAAGGAAGGCTTCAAGCTGCCGGAAGACGGGCTGTACTCCGGTTTTGACGCCGCCTCGCAAACTTACGACCGGTCCTCGTGGAATTACGAGGAAGGAAATGACGCGGGCGGCGCTGCGCCCACACATGCTGCCCCTGCCGCCCCGGCAAAATCCGCAGGGACCACGCTGGGAGCAGCCGCGACACCAGCACCGCCGTTGCCCATGCTGCCCGCGAAGGTGGCGTATGACCTTGCCTTGCAGCATCCCCGATGTGTCTTTCAGTTGTTGCGGCAGCAGTACTCTCGCTACACACCGGAAATGGTCGAGCGCATCACCGGCATTCCGAAAGACCACTTCCTGAAGGCGGCTGATCTGTTTACCTCCATCCGTAAAGATGGTGACATGAAAAAAGTCGCCACCATTATGTATGCGGTGGGGTGGACGCAACACACTTTCGGCACGCAGATCATCCGGACCGCGGCAATTTTGCAGCTGCTGCTCGGCAATATCGGGCGTGCGGGAGGCGGCGTAAACGCTCTGCGCGGTCACTCCAACATCCAGGGTGCTACCGACATGGGCGGAGTGTTCGACAGTTTGCCTGGCTACCTGAAGGTGCCGAACCCGGCCGACATTGACCTGGCCGCTTATTTGAAGCGGATCACACCGACCGCATCCAAGCCCGCCCCGTGGGACTCGTTCAACTACTGGTCGAACACGCCGAAGTTTGCCGTCTCCTACCTGAAGGCCCAGTTCGGGGACGCGGCGACAAAAGAGAATGACTTCGCCTTCCAATACATGCCGAAGGTGGATCGAAACTATTCCTGGACCCAGATCTGGGACAACATGTATCGCGGAACGGTGAAGGGGATGTTCGCGTTCGGCATGAACGGCGTTGCCATTGGACCGGACTCACAGAAAAACATTGATGCGCTGAAGAAAGCCGATTTTCTTGTCGTGGGTGAGATTTATGCCGACGAGACCAGCGAATTCTGGAAGTCCCCGGGAATCACGCTCGAGGAGATGAAGACCATCAACACGACCGTCTATCGCCTGCCCTGCGCGGGCTTCGCCGAGAAAGACGGCTCGATGACCAACTCGGCGCGTTGGCTGCAGTGGAAGAACGTCGCGGTTCCTACTCCGGGCGAGGCTCGGCTCGACCAGGACATCGTGGCGCAAATTTTTCTGCGGGTGCGTGAGCTTTACCAGAAAGATGGCGGCAAGTTCCCGGATCCGATCCTGAATCTGACTTGGCCTTACGTCAATGCCCAGCATCCCGCTCTCGGAGATCTGGCCAAGGAGATGAATGGCAAGGCTCTCGCCGACCTCACCGACTCCAAGACCCAGGTGACGATCAAGCGCGGCCAGCAATTGCCGGGCTTCGCCTGGCTGAAAGACGACGGCACAACTTCCTGCGGGATCTGGATTTATTCCGGGTCTTGGACCGAGGCCGGAAACCAGCTTACGCGTCGCGGCACCGAAGATCCGTCCGGTCAGGGCATCTATCAGAACTGGGCGTGGTCGTGGCCGGCGAATCGCCGCGTTCTGTATAACCGCGCGTCCTGCGATCCATCGGGCAAGCCATGGGATGCGACAACGAAGCAGGTTTGGTGGAACGAGTCCGCGCAAACCTGGGTGGGAAACGATGTGCCCGACTTCAAGGCAGACTCTAATCCCAAGGACCACATGGGTCCGTTCATCATGAACGCCGAAGGAGTCGGCCGGATATTTGCGCCTTTGGGGGCTTTCACCGATGGTCCGTTGCCTGAGCACTACGAGCCCATCGAGAGTCCGGTGCAAAATGCGCTGCACCCGAATCAATCGAACAATCCTGTGGTCAAGAAGCTCAAGACGGCAGCGGATAAGTACGCCACCCCGGGCGACGGCTTCAACATCATCTGCACCACTTACCGGCTGACCGAGCATTACCACTACTGGACCAAGAATAATCGGATGAATGTGCAGCTCATTCCCGAGCCGTTCGTCGAGATTCCAGTGGAATTGGCGGCGGAGCTGGGGATCAAGGGCAACGATAAAGTGAAGGTCACGAGCGCACGCAGCTACTACGTAGCCAAGGCCTTCGTCACCAAACGCATCAAGCCGATGATGATCGATGGCAAGAAAATCTATCAGATCGGCATTCCGATCCACCAGGGTTATCGCGGTATTCAGGAAGACGAAGGCAGGAACGCGAGGACGATCCTAAACCGGCTTACGCCGACGGTCGTGGATCCCAATGCGTACACACCCGAATTCAAGGGCTTTCTGGTCAAGCTCGAAAAGGCATAGCTTATGAGCCAGGCGACATTGGCAATCCGCAGAATATCCGGCCATGCCGGGCCCGCTCCCGGAGCCGACGTGGAGCGGGACTATCAGGTCTGCAAACTGGTAGACACAACCACTTGCATCGGCTGCAAAGCCTGTGAAGTCGCGTGTCTCGAGTGGAACGGGTACACGTTCACCGACACGGTTTTCGACAACAGCTACCAGACCATGCCGCAGACGTCGTGGAATTACTGGAACCTGATCAAGTTCAACGAGCACGAGCGCGAAGACGGCACCGTCACCCTGCTGATGCGCAAAGATCAGTGTATGCACTGTGCCGATCCCGGTTGTCTCGCAGCCTGCCCTGCCGACGGTGCCATCGTGCAATACACCAACGGGATCGTTGATTTTCAGCAGGCGAATTGCATTGGTTGCGGATATTGCGTCAGCGGATGCCCGTTCGATATTCCCAAGTTCAACCCGGCGACCAAGAAAATGTTCAAGTGCACGCTGTGCGTGGATCGCGTAAGCGAGGGACTGGAACCGGCGTGCATCAAGTCCTGCCCCACCGGCTGCCTCCACTTTGGCAGCAAGGACGACATGAAGGACCTGGCGGAGACTCGCGCAACTCAGCTTCGCGAGAATTTCGGATTTGAAAAAGCGGGCGTCTATGATCCCGCCGGAGTGGGCGGAACGGGCGTCATTTATGTGCTCCACGATGCTACGAATCCCGAGGCTTATGGCGGATTGCCCAAAGATCCGCACGTTCCCTGGGTGGTGCGCTTCTGGAAAGGACCCGCGAAGTGGATCGGAAATCTGGCCATGTTGGGCGGCATCGTCGGCGTAACTTTGCACTACTTGCGCTTCGGCCCCAAGCAAGTCGACGACTCGAAGCATGAGAACGGAGGACAGCCGTGAGCACCTCACACGTGATTTCCTCCGGACGCGCCGCTCGCGAGCCCGAGGGCCGCGTTCTTCGCTACACGCTGAGTGAGCGCATTCATCACTGGCTCGCCGCATTCACCTACATCTATTGCCTGATCACCGGCCTGGCCTTCTGGTCTCCTTATATGTATTGGCTGGCCACTCTGGTTGGCGGCGGACCGACAGCCCGCTTCTGGCATCCCTGGCTCGGCCTGGGCTTCGCGCTGTCAGTGTTCTGGATGTACAAGATTTGGCGCCCCGACATGCTCACGACCGACGCCGACCGGCGCTGGTCGAAAGTAATGAAGTACTACATCGAAAACGAAGATGAGAAGCTTCCACCCATCGGCCGATTTAACTACGGCCAAAAGCTATTTTTCTGGCTGATGTTTTATGGCGTGATCCTGCTGGTGATCTCGGGCCTGGGGCTGTGGTTCGTTGAATCCATCCCATGGAGTCTGCGCTGGCTGCGGTACACGGCTGTCACGGTCCACGTGGTCGCGGCCCTCGCGACCATCGCTGGCTTCATTATTCACGTTTACATGGGCACGGCCATGGTCCGCGGCGGCTTCACCTCGATCATCCGAGGAGAAGTTACCACAACTTGGGCGAGAACCCATCACCGCCTCTGGTACGAGCAGGTCACGAAAGGAACGTCCAGTGGTCGTCGTAGAGAATAGGGATCATGTCCGGGCCGGGGCCTTGCCAGGCCGAAATCCGGCACACAACCGGCACACCGGGATGGCCCAAAAGCCCAGCAAAACCGTAGTTTTCGACTAATTCACAGTCGGTCGTTGCTTATCTGATCGCGCCCATTACTTCCGGCTTGCCGACAACCGGGAGCTACCCCATTCGTGGACACAAGCCCGTTTATCGGTACCAATCCGACGGACGAACCGATACCTTTTCGATTGCCCGCCATCCAAGCAGCACCGCCACGTACCACACGCCAGATAACCAGGTAATGCCTCCTCCAAACGCTTTATCAATGTCCTGTCCGCCAAAGAGCAAACGAGTTAGTCTGAAGTTCGCGGCCAGGTTGCCAGTTTCCGGTTTGCCGACTATACATACTCGATCAGCACACTTCGGCTTGGTAGCTGTTAGTTTGCGGGTCCAGCAAACAGCAGCAGATTCCCATCCGGATCCTTGACGACGAAATTCTTGGCGCCCCAAGGCTGCTTTTTCAGCGTCTGGTGAAAGGTAACACCAGCGGACTGAAACTCAAGAAACAGCAGCTTGATCTCGTCCGTTGTAGCGACGGTCATAGATACCGACAACAGTTCCTCCCGGTCGCGGACCGTCGACTCGATTCCTGGCCGCTCGACACACCTTAGATTGAGACGCGCCGCGTCGCGACCCACCTGTGCATAGTAGGGAGGTCTGCCGTAACTGAATACAAGCGAAAAGCCTAACTTCTCACGGAAAAATTCGCATGATCTCTGGATATCGGTGACGAACAGTTGCGGCTCTGCACTGACAATCGTTGCTTTCGATGGCGATGATTTCACCTTGAGCGACGTGGTCGAAAGTCCAGTTTTCAGGGCTTGCCAACTATCGAAGCCTTGCTGTCTTGCGACCATTTCTTGCGCATCGCTGAGCTTAAAGCTCGCCGCAAGAATCTCGGAGTCGGGCATATTCAGGAAACGAGGCAAATGC
>DATNNO010000097.1:0-44578 GCA_035601775.1 Terriglobales bacterium
ATCCAAAGGCGGTGCGCTGCGGAGCTTTGCTCCGCCTGGACGGGCGAGGCGCCCGTCCCCACACGAGCAATCCCCACACGAGCAAAGAGCTGATGGCGGTTTCTATTGCCGGTGGGTCGAGGCTCCGGCGGCCAGGTCTCGGGGGGCTGGCCCATGCTTTCCTATGCACAAAAGAGGGTGCCCTGCCCTTCTCGCGTTCTTTGCGAGAGGGCGGGGCTTTTAGAGGCCTTTCCGTGACCGGGACTTTGTGTTTCAGGTCGCCCAGGGGGTGTTCGTCCGTCGCAGAGGAAGGTCGCACCAGGAAGTAGTCTCGTTCCCATGCCCTGGGGACTGAAGAGATACCAGAAAAACTGGCCCGGTGCCCCAGGTTCGCGTCCGTTCTTTGGACCGTTCTTTGGACGCTAACCTGGGTTGAGGGCGTTTCTCACCGGTAGGCGAAGCTGAAGTTGTCCAAATACGTGGTATTCGCCGATTGCTGGTGGTTTCCGTCCATCTGGTAATTAACCGTGATGCCCCACCAGTTACCGGGAGCCGAACCCGGCGCATAGTATCGGTTGATGTTACTGGTCACTCCATTCAGCGTTATCGACTGGAACAGCAGCCAGTTGCCAGATTCTCGCTGCACATGAATCGTCAAATGGTTCCAGGCGTTGTTTACGGGATTACAGGCAACGCCGGTCGCAACCCATCGCTGGCTGACATTGTCCCAAATATCCCATTCGTTTCCACCCGCGACGCGGCACTGGTTGCCCCAAATCAATCCCAGCCCATTGAAGTACATGCTGATGTCAAACTCCAGCACCTGCGTCACTCCGAGGTTCGTCGGGTAAAAGTAGGCGTCATAGGTGAAGTCGTGCAGAGTCGGAAGAAGCGTGTGACCCGCGTCGGGCAGGCCTTGCGTCGAACCCTGGCCGATCAAGGGATTGCTCCACAGGACGTCCGCATAAGGGATGGTGCCCCCGATATTGAACTGCGTCGCATCTCCGCTGAGTGAGGGTGTTTTGATCCCTTGCTTCATGGACCAGGTGACGCCCGGACACGGGTACGAACAGATGCCATAGTTTGGAGGCAACTCACCCCACCCTTTCCATCCGCCGCTGGCCTGCAGATTGGGTAGGGAAGTCCCGTTCGACTGTACCGTTACGGTAGTGGTCGCCTGGGCCGTGCCGCCCGCTCCCTGTGCTGTGGCGGTGTAGATGGTGGTAGTGCTCGGTGTAACCTTCGTCGATCCGTTAGCCGGGAAACCGCCTAATCCCGGGATGTTCACTGAGGTCGCGTTGGTGGTTGTCCAACTCAGGATCGCCGTCGCACCGCTGGTGATGTCATTGGGTTGAGCGTTGAATGAAATCGTGGGTGGGGGATTTTGACCCGACGTAACCGTGACCGTGGTGGCAGACGTGGCCGTTCCTCCGGGTCCTGTCGCGCTGGCTGTGTAAGTGGTAGTGGAACTCGGAGTGACATTAGCCGATCCAGTTGCCCCAAACGTCCCCACTCCAGCGATGCTCACTAAGGTCGCATTATTTGTGGTCCAGCTCAGAACTGCCGATGTCCCCACCACAATACTGCTGGGCTGTGCGCTGAAAGCGACCGTGGGGGCTTGACCGGAAGTTGTTACCCTTACCACCGTCGAGGATTCAGTCTTCCCTAGCGGCCCGATTGCGGTCGCCGTGTAAGTCGTCGTGGCTGTGGGAGTGGTCTTCACCGAACCACTGGCCGGAAACGTGCCGAGACCGCTGATGCTGACGGAGCTGGCATTGCTTGCGTTCCAACTGAGCATCGTTGACCCGCCACTCGTCACCGTGCCGGGCTGAGCGCTAAATGCGATCGCGGGGACTTGCTGGCTGGTGGAATTCTTTTGCGCGGCCATCGATCCTCCACCACATCCAGTTGTTGCGATCAAAACTGTAAATAAAAAGACGAATGATATGCGCAGGGAAAATCGCATGGATACTCCTTACTTGATCGAATGTGTCAGGCTTAAGCTACTAGGGTCAGTCTTGAGTTGATTTCAATTTAAGCGCCCCACCTCTCACCCGCAAGCGAAAACGCCCAAATAAATACTCGGAAGTGCATCAGGGAATTACTCGGCACGGCCTCGCAGGTCCGTTGATTAAGGTGGCTTGATAAACGGCAGGGGTCACCCCGGCGAAGGGGGCTGGGGCACGCATCTGCGCTCCGTTGACTGCACGACCCAAATCCGATAATCTACTACAACATACATTATCTACAAGATAATCGTCGATCTTTGACAATCTAACCCGGGCGATGGCGTGGCTTCCAGACCCCGCTCCAAATGCCGAATCCGCGCTAGTTCCGAAATGGGACTCAAGACCCCGTCGCGTCCGCCGTAACTCCCATGTTCTCTAGATTTTGCGTGTAACTCCTGTAAACTCAAAGATCTAGCACATAGTCGCAAATTAGATCGTTTGTTTTCTAGATTTTGCAGGCAAAGGGGGGGTACCAGGTACTAAACAGTAAACTCCCGTCCCAATGTGGGAATGCGGAGTTGGCTGCCCTGAGAATCGCTACTGAAGTAGGGTAAGTTCGCAAGGGCCTGATTCGGCGTAGAATGTTTGGAGCGAAACCCGTTCATCCACGAGGAATTAATGGCGACAACCAAGCAGAAGCGCAAATCATCCGCGGGAACGCGTCCTAAGGCCAAGTTCCCGAACAAGAAGAAGAAAGCCGCATCTCCTGCTCGGCCCACAGATCTTCGGGGAGAGGATTTGGAACGCGCGGTTGAGCAGTTTCAAGCAGAACCCGACGACAAAAGGGCCCACGAGCAATGGAAACAAGTAGAATCTTCGATTCTTGCCGTGCAGTCGAGTTAGTAGGTTTGTTCTCCGCAAACGATCAGACCTGCATGTCTGCCGCATCACAGGCTTCTCGGAACTTCCTGCTTGGATCATCCGTAAATTAGATTAGAAGAGATGGGAGATGTTGCTATGTTCACTTTCCTCCTCTGGTGCCTGCTGTTCGTGCTGTGCTGGCCTCTAGCACTGTTCGCGCTGGTGCTCTACCCTTTCGTGTGGCTGCTGCTCCTGCCGTTCCGGCTGATCGGGATCGCGGTGCACGGAGTGTTGGAGCTTGTGTGGGCGGCTGTGACGTTGCCGGCGAGACTTTTGAGTGCGCCATTCCGGCTGTGATTCCCGTGATATGACGGAGTGTGAGTTACTCTGCGCCCTTCGCCGGTATCGCCATTCCCAATTCCTTCATCACCATCTGCAAGTCTTTCCAAGTTTCTTTCTTCTGGCGGGGATCGCGCAGCAGAAATGCGGGATGATAGGTAACGGCGAGCTTGGTGCCGCGGAAATCGAACCAGCGGCCGCGGAAATCGGACATCGGCGCATTGATTGCCAACAGCGTTTTTGCCGCCACCGCGCCCAGCGCCACGATCGCTTTCGGCTTGATGGCAGCGATCTGCCGCATTAGAAATGGAGAGCAGGTATCGCACTCATCGCGCTCCGGCGTCCGATTTCCCGGCGGACGGCACTTGATGATGTTCGCGATGTAGATGTCTTCACGCCGCAGGCCCATGGCCTTGATCATGTTGTTGAGCAACTGTCCGGCGCGGCCCACGAAGGGCTCACCCTGCTGGTCTTCATCCGCGCCTGGAGCCTCGCCGATGAACATCAGCTCAGCGTTCGGATTGCCCACGCCGAAGACGATCTGCTTGCGTCCTTGTTTGCTCAGGCGGCAGCGCGTGCAATCGCCGAGATCCTCGCGAATCAACCGCAGAGCCTGGACGGGATCAATCACTCCTGACTCGGGCGTCGAGTTCGTCCCTTCGAACAAGTCTTCCGGTACAACTGGTACCGCGATAGCCGCGTTGTTCCTGGGTGTCATTTGCTCTCGCTGTTCTGGCTGGGTTGCTGGATTTTCGTGAATGACTGCATCTTGCATTCTGCTGGGGTTGGCTTCAGCGGGGTCGCGGCGGTAGAAATCGTAAATGCCCAACTCGTTGTAGTAGCGGACACGTTCGGCTAATGCGCGCTTAAGTTGCGGATCGAGCACGCGAGACATCTGCTACTTCCCAATCTTTACGGGAGCGTTTTGTGGATTCCGAAGCCGCACTACTTGATCGAGAACGCGTTGCGCGACTTCCCATTTGGTCGTCTCCGGGACTTCCACTACTTCGTGCTGAGTAATGATGGTAACCGCATTGCGATCGGAGTCGAAGCCTACGCCCTCGCGTGAAACATCGTTGACTACGATGGCATCGAGCGACTTCGAGGCCAGTTTCTTGCGTGCGTTTTCCAGTGCGTTCTGAGTCTCGGCGGCAAAGCCAATGATCAATTGGGATTGTTTGTGGCGCGCGATCTCGCCCAGGATATCCGCCGTAGGCTCAAGTTCGAGAGTCATCGGGCCGCTGCGCTTGATCTTGTGCGAGGCCAAAGACTTCGGGCGGTAGTCGGAGACTGCCGCCGTCTTGATCACGATCGTTGCCTGCGGCAGCAGCTTCAAAACGGCCTGCCGCATCTCTTCGGCGGACTCCACGCGCGTGACTTCAGCCGCCGCTGGCGGGTTCAGCGCGGTCGGTCCGCTCACCAGCAACACGCGTGCTCCACGGCGGAGGGCAGCTTCGGCCAATGCATAGCCCATCCTGCCACTGGAACGATTGGTAAGGTATCGTACAGGATCAATCTTCTCTCGCGTAGGGCCAGCGGTAATCAAAACCGTTTCGCCGGCCAACTCCTGCGAGGCGCCCAGCGCCTCCAGCGTGGCCGCAACGATCGCTTCATTCTCGGCCAGGCGGCCCGGACCCGTCATGCCGCAGGCCAGATATCCAGTGCCTGGTTCCACGATCCGTACGCCGCGCTTTTTCAAAATCTCAAGATTCGCCTGTGTGGCCGGGTGGTCCCACATGTTGACGTTCATGGCGGGCGCGACTACGACCGGGGCCGTGGTTGCGAGATAAAGGGTGCTGAGAAAATCGCTGGCGAGGCCTTGGGCGAATTTGGCGAGAACGTCCGCGGTTGCCGGCACAACCAGGAGCGCATCGATGGATTGGGCCACCGCGATATGCTCGACCGCGGAATCTATATTCGGCGGCTCGCTAGGGCCCGCGCCGAACATGTCGGTAGTAACCTTTTCGCCGGAGAGTGCCGCAAAGGTGAGAGGCCGGATAAACTCCTGGGCGGCGTGGGTCATGACGACCTGCACGCGGATGCCGCGATCTTGCAGCAGGCGGACAATCTCCGCCGCCTTGTAGGCCGCAATCCCGCCGCTGACGCCGAGAGCGATTTTCATGGTTGCCGATTGTCAATTCCCAATTGCCGATTCTTCCACGCCCGAGGTCGACTCAATCGGCGTTAGCAATTGCAAACTGCACCTACTCTTGCCCCAGCGCCTTGTCGAGCATTTCGCTGACTACTTCGACTGCCGATTTGGGCGTTTCTGGGATCACCCACTTCACCTTGCCCGCCTTGATTTCGTCCTGCGCAATTCGGCAGGGTTTGCGGGAGTGAGTTTCGATGACCGGGGGCGCACCGCCTTGCAACTGCCGTGCGCGGCGAGCGGCTACCAGGATGTATCGATAGTTGCTGTCGAACCCTTCAATCAACTTCATCGTGTTCTCCCCTGTGGCTAGCGCCCACCCGGAGTGGCTGCGGCCGCAAACGAGGCCAAGATCGGCTGCAGTCGTTCCCTTATGTTGCTCAAACGGCAACCTTCGGCCTTGGCCAGCGTTTCTGCATCGTGAGCGGACCCTTGAACTCCGGAGCGCTTCAGTCGTTCCGCAAGGAGAATTGCCATCAGCGCTTCGATGGATTCTTCCAGACGGTCGTTAATCAGAATATAGTCGTATTTCTGGTAATTCTCAATCTCACGACTGGCCGTGACCAATCGGCGCTGGATCACTCCTTCCGCGTCCAGACTGCGTTTTCGCAGGCGCGACTCCAAAGTCTTGCGATCCGGCGGCATAATAAAAATACTTAGTGCCGACGGAAGTTTACCCTTGATCTGCTCCGCTCCTTGAACATCGATGTCAAGCAGCAGATCTTTCCCTCGCTCCTCCGCCTGACGCAGCACGCTCTTCGCCGTGCCGTAGTAGTTGCCAAACACATCGGCGTATTCCAGGAATTCATCTCGCCGCACCATTTGCTGGAACTCCTCGCGCGACACGAAAAAATACTCTTGCCCATTCTGCTCGTTCCCCCGCGGCGAGCGCGTGGTATAGGAAATGGAGAAATCCAGGTCCGGAACAAGCTTGCGCACTTTGTCCACCAGTGTTGACTTGCCCGAACCCGAAGGCGCCGAAATGATGTAAACGGTGGTCATTCGAGGTTCTGCACCTGTTCGCGCGCCTTTTCGATATCGGCTTTCATGGATAACCCAAGCTCGGTAATTTTCAGCGCTTCTCCTGCCAGCCCCGAAGTCTTGGAAAGCAGTGTATTCGCTTCGCGGTTCATCTCTTGCAGCAGGAAATCCAGTTTCTTGCCCACTTCTCCGCCCTGATCGAGCAGGCCCAGAAGGTGCTTCACGTGTTGATCGAGGCGCACCAGTTCTTCCTGAATGTCACTGCGATCGACCAGCAGCGCCGCTTCCTGCAGAATGCGTTCCGGTTCGATTTGTGAACCGATCAGCTCCTGCAGGCGCGTCTTCAATCGCTCGGCATAGGCTTGCAGCGCCGCCTGGCGGTGCTTCTCCACGCCTTCCCTGGCTTGCTGCACGTGGCCCATGCGCTGTCTCAATTCACGCTCCGTGCCGCGCCCCTCTTCCTCGCGCATCTGGTTCAGCCGGCTCAGGGCTTCTTCCATCTTGGAGAGAACCGCGGCTTCCAAACCATCGTCGACCGGCAACGCCTCGGACTCAAGCACACCCGGCATGCGAAGAATTGCGTTGAGGTCGGGCTCCGCTGCCACGCCGAATTCCGCGGCTGCGGCACGAAATGCCTGAACGTAACCACCCACCAGCGCGCGGTTGAGCGTAAAACCTTCGCTCACGCTGCGTTCCATATTCAAAGTCAGCTCCACATGGCCGCGAGCCATCCTCTCCTTCAAACGCCGGCGGAGCTTCATCTCCAGATCGTCGCTATCGGACGGCATGCGGAAATGGATGTCTAGAAACCGGTGATTCACCGATTTGAGCGAGAGGGTGAAGCCGAGCTGACCGTTAATCTGCCCTTTCACCTGCGCGAACCCGGTCATCGAGCGGATAGACATATTCCTAAACCGTCTTCCTGAGCGAAACTGGCTTGCTCGCTCGCAAGCAAACCAGTGAAGTCGAAGGATCCCTGTCCCCTTTGGCGTCTGCGAGTGCGCTGAAAGACATTCTCCCGATGCTCGCCGCGCAATTTTCACTCTGCATGCACTTCAGGTCTCGGTTGCTCCGCTTCCGCAAATTGCAGCTCGTACAAGCGGCGATACGTACCCAGTTTCTTCATCAACTCCTCGTGCGGGCCAATGTCCGCCGCGGTCCCATTCTCCAGTACCACGATTCGATCGGCGCGCCGTACCGTGGAAAGCCGATGAGCAATCACGACCACGGTGCGTCCGGTCATCAGGTTCTGCAGCGCCGACTGGACTAGCGCTTCCGATTCGCTGTCCAACGCCGACGTGGCTTCGTCGAGAATCAAAATCGGCGCGTTCTTCAGCAGCGCTCGCGCAATCGCAATACGCTGGCGCTCCCCACCCGAAAGCCGTAGGCCGCGCTCACCAATCACCGTCTCGTAACCACTCGGCAAATCCATGATAAAGTCATGCGCCAACGCGGCGTGAGCCGCCTCCTCCACCGCTTTTTGCGGGACGCCGGGCTGTCCGTAGGCAATGTTGTTCCGCACTGTGTCGTTGAACAGCACCGTGTCCTGGGCCACCACCCCGATCTGCGAACGCAGCGAAGCCAGTGTGGCTTCGCGTACGTCGCGGCCGTCAATAGTTAAACTCCCCGAGGTCACGTCAAAAAAACGCGGAATGAGGTGCACCAGCGTGCTCTTGCCCGCGCCACTCGATCCCACCACGGCGAGAACCTCGCCGGCGTGGACTTCGAGATTGATATCGCGCAGGATCTCGCGTCCCTCTTCGCCGTCGGACTGGCCTCTTGACGCGTAGGAGAAGCAAACGTTCTCAAACCGGATGCTGCGTGAAAATGGTGGCAACGGCTTGGCTCCGGGTTTCTCCTTTACATCGTCCTCCGTATCCATGAACTTGAATATCTCGGACGAGGCACCCAGGGCCTGCTGGAAATTGTTGTTAAACAATGCGAACTTGCGTACCGGATCGTACAGCTTGAAGACGGCCACGATAAACGCCAGAAAAGTGCCGGACGAAAAAACGTGGTGATTGATCTGTTCGCGCCCCAACAACAAAAGTAAGGCAATGGCGATAGCGCCAAAAATGTCCATCAAAGGCGAACTGATGGCCACCGCAGCCACGGAACGGAGATTGGCGCGGAACAGGCGCTGCGCGGCTTTGCGGAATCGCGCAATCTCCCACGACTCCATGCTGAATGCCTTCACAATCCGGTTGCCGGTAATGGTCTCGTGCAGAATGTTCTGAATGTCGGCCAGCTTGTCCTGACCGCGCCGTGTCGTGTGCCGCACCCGCCGCCCGATTCTTCCCGCCGAGAAGATAATGACAGGCACGAACAAAACCAGAACCCAGGCAAACTTGCGCCCCAGCGCCACCACCACCAGCGCAGTAAAACTAAATGTAAAAAACTGCTGCAGAAACTCGGCTAGCACGCTCGACATGGCGTACTGCACGCGCTCGACATCATTGACGATCGTCGAAACCAGAGTGCCCGTCGTGTGCTTGTGAAAAAATGCCGCTGAGCGCTGAAGGATTGAGTCGTAGAGATCGTTGCGCAGATCGGTAATCATGCCGAAGCCGGCGTAGTTCACCAGGTACGTGCCCGCATAATCACAGATTCCTTTCAACACCGTCGCCGCTACCAGGGCAAAGGCCACCACCGTCCACGGATTCTGAAAGTGCGATGGAACGAACTGCTGCAGGTAGATGGGATGCCCGCTGCCTGGAACCGTGAACAATTGCATCTCGCGAGACTGCGAACCCGGGTTCAGCACGCGGTCAAAGATGGGTCCGATGAGCAGCAGGCGGAAGGCATCCAGCAGTCCCACAGCCGCCATCAGGAGTACGGAGGCCCCGACCGGCCAGCAATAGGGCGCCACGTATCGTATGAGGCGTGTCAGTTGCCGCATCGGAGGCTCCCCATGCGCAGCCAGACGCGGCCTGCTACGGATGAAATCGGCATGCGTCGCAAGCCTTCATTCTACTTCAGTCGATGGTCGTTAGTCGTTGGTCGCTAGTCGTTGGTCGTTAGTCGTTGGTCGTTAGTCGTTGGTCGTTGGTCGTTGGCAATGCCATGCCCTGTCATCCCGAGCGAAGAATCATCGTTCGCTCGCGAACGATGATTCGCAGTCGAGGGACCTTGCGTTTCCGCTCTGCTACCGGATGTGACCTTCGCCACAGACGCACGCATCGCCAAGCGGACACAATACACAAGGTCCCTCGGCTCCGCGCGATGACAGTTTGCTTGATCTTGACCATCGACCAACGACCAACGACTAACGACTAACGACCATCGGCCACCTACCCTGGACTATCCCGATGCACTACCTTCACCCGGTATCCAGCCTTCCGCAGGCGCTTGCTGACGTCTTCCGCAATCATCACCGAGCGGTGCTGGCCTCCGGTGCAACCGAAAGAGATCGTAAGATAACTCTTACCTTCGCGGATGTAGTGCGGCAACAGATAAACCAGCAGCTTGGAAATCCGATTGATGAATTCCTTGGTCTGGGGAAATGACCGGATATATTTCGCAACCTTAGGATCGCGGCCAGTAAGCGGACGAAACTCCGGTACAAAATGGGGATTCGGCAAAAAACGAACGTCAAACACCAAATCCGCGTCCTCCGGCACTCCATGCCTGAAGCCGAAGCTCACGCACGAAACCAGAATGCTATTGCCCGATTCCTGCTTCTGAAAACGTTCCGTGATGTGGGACCGCAGTTCGTGGACGTTGAACTTGGAAGTGTCGATCACCAGATCTGCCATGGCCCGAATGCGTCGCAAGTGCTGACGCTCGGCGGCCAGCGACGCTCTTACCGTCGTCTTGGTGCCTAACGGGTGGGGGCGCCGGGTCTCGCTGTAACGGCGCAACAGGACTGCATCCGCTGCCTCAAGAAAAAGCATTTTGGTGGGCAGGATACGCCGGACCGATTTCACGATCTCGGGCAGAGCTTCCAGTTGCGTGCCTTCGCGAACATCGACCACCAGCGCGGTGCGCTCGATCTCGGAAGACTGGCCGGCCAACTCGGCGAATTGCGGAATCAGCCCCACCGGCAAATTGTCCACGCAATAGTAGCCCAGGTCCTCAAAAGCCTTGAGCACGGAGGCTTTCCCCGAGCCACTCATGCCCGTGATGATGACCAGTTCGGCGCGCCGGCCGCGCTCGCGGGCAACTCCCGCGCCTCCAGCTTTGCGCGCTCGCTGTCCAGTTTTTCCCGCCAGCCTGCGAGGGGGCATCTGCTGAAATGGTAGCAGGGACAGTCGGCACCCGCCAGTTGCCCATGTAGGCGCGGGCGTCCACGCCCCGTGCGGTACTTGGCTGAATTCATAACTGTTGCGAGGGAAGTCGAAGCGGCGGTTGCCTGGCGCGCGCCGGGGCGCTGGATAATTTAAACCCAGACCCCGGCGGCAACCATACATGTTTGGTGCAACTTATCGTCTGCCAATTAGCCACAACTACTTGAACGCGATCACCCCAAACAAGCCATTCACATTGTTGTTCGGCCCGGCGGTGAAGAAGAGCTGGTTCTTCTTCCCGTTGGTTGCACTCCCTCCGCCGAACTCGATTCCCCAAAGCTGGTCGATCTTAATGGGCTTGCCCGCGGCGTTCGTGATGGTCCCTACAAACTTCCCGGTTTTGAGATTGAAGCCGTTGATAGTCCCGGCGTTGGTGTTGTTGGATATCAGCAGAGTATTGCTCAGCGAACCGAAATTCCTCGGAGCCACGGCAAATCCCCAAGGCTGGTTCAGCGGTTTCCCATGAGCAAACCGCTTCACAAATGTGCCATCTTCCTTAAAGATGTCAATGTACCCCCCTCCTCCGCCTGACGCGCTGACATAGGAGACGTAAACCTGACCGTTGATGTCCTGGATGCCAAACACAACAAAACCCTTCGGAATGGTTGAATCCGTGAATGAGGTCACGAACTTGAAGGTGCCGTCGTACACATCCACTTTGTTGTTCGCCGTGTCGGCGGCATACAGGAAATTCCCGGAGCTCTTGCTGGTGATGGCCAGGCCGGTGTAGCTGGCGTGCGAGCCCGAGTTATTCACCCCGATGAGGGCCAGGTTGGGAGAGAAATGCGACCAGCCTTGAATGGTGCCATCCAGGGTTGCGAACAAGAAGGCGGACGTCCGAGTGTCAATCTTGAACTCACTCGAACCGTTGTAGGCAATTCCCGTGGGCGAGCCCGCCCCGCTACCGCTGGCTGGAGGAATAACCACCTGCAGGCTTTGTGGCACTCCGGCGCCATCGTAAAGCGTAGACCAGCCGTTGCCTTCGTCGCTAACCCAGAACGGACTACCGGGCGCGTAGACCAGTCCCCAGGCATTCACTAAAAGGGGATCCATGTTCTTTGCCTTGCCGGACCGATTTGAAGTCAGGTTGGTTAACTTATATTGTGCCAGAGCCGGGCTGGAAGCGAACCCCAGCGCCAGCGTGAGCCACAAGGTCAGAGCGGTGGTGCGAACGATTGCACGTTGCATGCTGATTTCTCCTTTGAGGTAAATGAACGGTTAGAGGGCGGGGGAGGACCCAATATCCTGCGCAGGCGAGAACGCTGATATGTCTGACCCGCGAATGCATGATATTAGGGCTCATCCGGGCGGGCGGTTGTCAGGAGAATGTCACAACTTTGTACAATTTCTGTCTCGGGAAGCCACGGGCCCAAAACTCGAAGTCGCACATCAAACTTGTAAGTGGTTAAGAATCACCGCGTTTCCTTATATAGCTACAAGCTATTGCACAACAATATTCCACGTGGAACATTACGTCGATTGACCGCCTGCGCTGCGCCTCGACGCGATGTTACGATTGCCATCAGCCAAATCCTATTCCCGCATGCCTGAATTCTGCGACGTCGCGCTCCCGGTGCCGTTGGACACTGCGTTCACCTACCGCGTCCCTGACGGGATGCAGCCGGTGGTCGGCGGGCGCGTGCTGGTTCCTTTTCGCCAGCAGCGCATGTCGGGCGTCGTCACCGCACTGCATGATCGTCCGCCAACAGTTCAGGCAAAGAACATCCTCAGCGTGCTTGATGTTTCGCCTGTGCTCGATGAGCAACTTGTTCAACTGGGCAAATGGATTGCGGACTACTATCTGGCGCCGTTGGGCGAAGTGTTTCGTACCATGCTGCCGCTGGCCGCGGAATTCAAACGAACGATTGGATATCGCATCGCGAACGATGGACAGATGGCGCTGCACCTTGCGGGGATGTCAGGTTCATCGGCTCGCTCCCGCAAGACGCCCGAGGATCAACTGGCGGAGTTTCGCGTGTTGGACTACCTGGCCGAATGCGACACGGTGAGGGAAGAGAGCTTGCGCGCCGCAACCCGCGTTTCAAAATCCGTGCTCGGCGGCATGGTGCGAAAGAAATGGATCGTGCGGGAAGATTTGTCGGATGCTCGCGACGCTACTCGCACCATGAAGGTTGCTCTGTTGAAGACTGCGGACGGCAAACTCAATTCCAATCAGCAAGCGTTAGTCGAAACGTTGGCCGCTGCGGGCGGGCGGCTCGCCGTGGAGACTTTGCAAGCGCTGGAGGTTCCCCGGACGACGCTGGGAACATTGGTGAAGCGTGGGCTGGTCGAGATCGTCGAAGAGCCAGTTGAGTTCACAGTCGCGAGTAAGAAGACTCGGCCCTCGCCGTTAGACTTTCAGTTCAATTCCGCGCAGCAGGATGCACTCAAGAAGGTTGAGGACTGCGTACACGCAGGCAAGTTCTCGGGCATGTTGTTGCACGGCGTGACCGGGTCAGGCAAGACTGCGGTTTATCTTGCGGCCATGCGCTCGGTTCTGGAGGCGGGACGGTCGGCGATCCTGCTGGTTCCGGAGATCGGGCTTACGCCAGCGGTTGCGGCTGATCTGCATCAGGTGTTCGCAGATGAAGTCGCCATCCTGCATTCGGCGCTGTCCGATCAGGAGCGGGCCGAGCAGTGGCATCGCATCAAGCACGGAGAGGCGCGCATGGTGGTGGGCACGCGTTCGGCGGTGTTTGCTCCGGTGTCAAATCTGGCGTTGATGATCGTGGACGAGGAGCAGGATTCATCCTACAAGCAGGAAGAAACGCCGCGATATCACGCGCGCGATGTGGCGGTGATGCGGGCCAAGATGGCGGACGCAGTGGTTGTGCTGGGCTCGGCCACGCCTTCGCTGGAATCGTATTTCAACGCCAAGAAGAACAAGTATGCGCTGCTCGAATTGCGGGATCGGGTGGAACATCGGCCACTGCCCGAGGTCGAGGTCATTGACATGCGGCAGGAGTTTCAGGAGACGGGCAAGGAGCAGGTTATTTCGCGGAAGCTGGCGGAGGAAATCAAGCAGCGGCTGGATCGCAAGGAGCAAGTAATGGTGCTGCTCAACCGTCGCGGATACTCTCCGGTGGCGCTGTGCCGATCTTGTGGGAACCGGATGGAATGCAGGAACTGCGCCATTGCGATGACGCATCATAAGCGTTCGAATCGCATGGTGTGCCACTACTGCGGGTTCATGTCGCCGGTGCCGAAGGTCTGTGGGGAGTGTGGCAGCGAGTACGTGTATTTTCTTGGGACTGGATCCGAGAAGCTGGAAGAGTTGTTGCACGGCCTGTTTCCAAAGGCGCGCATCGGCCGTCTCGATCGGGATACGGTTCGCGGCAACGAAGATTTCGAACGCGCGCTCAACGCGCTCAACGAAGGCGAACTTGACGTGCTGGTGGGCACGCAGATGATCGCTAAGGGTCACGACATTCATGGGGTCACGCTAGTGGGCGTGGTCGGGGCTGATGCGGCGTTGGGATTTCCGGATTTTCGAGCGGCGGAGCGCACCTTTCAATTGCTGACTCAGGTGGCGGGACGCGCGGGGCGCGGGCAGACTCCGGGCAAGGTCGTGTTGCAGACCTACTTTCCGGATCACTATGCGGTGCAGTACGCGGCGCAGCACGACTTCATTGGCTTCTATGAAAAGGAGTTGCGCTTCCGCAGTTGGATGCACTATCCGCCGTACAGCGCGTTGGCCAATGTTCTGGTCCGCAGCGACCAACTGGATGAGGCGCTGCAATGGTCGGGCATTTTGGGCAAGTGGTTCGAGAAGACGCGGCATGAAGGCATTCGCGTGTTGGGCCCGGCGGCGGCGCCGATTGTGCGTCTAAAGCGCGACTACCGCTATCATTTTGTGTTGAAATCGGCTAGCCGGGAGAAGCTCAACGGGGTACTAAGATCGATGCTCATCTATGCAGCGCGTGAAAAGATTCCGCGGACGCAGGTGATTGTGGATGTGGATGCGGTTTGGTTGATGTAGAGCGAACGCCGTCATGAGGAAGGCCGAACGTGTAGAGATGGCCGTCCGCCGAACCGAAATACACCATGCCATTAGCAACTACAGGATCCGTCGGCTGAAGTCCGAGCTTGTATTTCCAGAGCAAGGCGGCAAGATGCCGGCGTTACGCTACACTCCCTTTTTCTCCAAGAATTCGCGGACGACTTCTTTCCACATTATCCTCTAGATTTTGTCATGACAGCCGGGTAATCCCAGGGAAGCCGTCGAAGCCTGCGTCGAAGGTTAGGATTTGCTCGATGCCGTGTTGTTCCATTACGGCCAGGTGGACGGCGTCGCGGGCGGACATTTGCGGGCGTCCCAGGACAATTTCTTTTGCCCGCTCTGTTACCGCTCGGTCGGTGGGTAGGACTTGATCGACGATGCCTAGGAGGGCGTCGAAGGCTGGTTGGATGGCGTCGCGGCGGTTGATGGCGACGTAGCGGTGCAGGATCTCCTGGAGCACTTCGGCATCGGTCACCAGGCGCTGGCGGTCGCTGACTAGTTTTTCGAGCAGGCGTTGCGCGTCGCTTTTGTGGGGATGGGGCGCGCCCACCAGGTACATCGGGATATTGGAGTCGATCAGAATCACGGCTGCGGACCGGTTCCGTATCCCTTCTCGATTTCTGCCAGCATGGTGTCGATGTCGCTTGTGGGGTAGTCGTGTTGTGCGGCGGCGCGGATTACTTCGAGTTTCTTGCCGGCGGCTCCCAGAGGCTCGCGTCGACGAGCCAAGTCCAAGGCTTGGCGGACCCACTGGGCTAGCGACATACGGCGGGAGCGCGCGATTTTTTGAATTTCGCGGTATTCCGGGTCCTGTAGGATCACTTGCAGCCTCTTAGCCATAAGATGAGTTTAAGTGACTCATCATGATGAGTCAAGGGTCGATCAAGCGCCTCCGGGGCTGACGGACGAGTCTTCCACCCGTCGAACGCTAAAAAGGTGGCGCCGCAACGGTGCCCATCAGCGGGCTGGGTAGCTTGGCGCCCGTGCGGGGCGTGGATCTTCTCTTATGCCCTACCCAGGGCTTGCGCCCTGGGCTAAAGCTATGCCGCCCCTCTCGGGGCTGGATCGACGATGGAGAGCCTCCCACCCTTTCGCACACAACGCGAAAAGGGTGGATTGGATAAGAGCGAAGGCTCGATCAAACCGGTAGTCTTGGTTTGAGGACCCAGGCTTCTCGGAAAGGAAGGAGCCTTCGCGTGATGATTATAGGATGTGATTTTCATCCCAGCTGGCAGCAGGTGAGTTGGCTGGACACGGAGACGGGCGAAACCGGCGAGCGCAAGCTGGTGCATGCCGAGGGAGACGCCGACCGGGTAATCCAAGCACCCGCCCCTTGCGAAAGACCGCAAGGAGCGGGGCACCCCAAACCTAGTTTTCATTTGCTAAGGTCCGGGCCGCCCGCCCGGAAAGTAACCTCATGTAGACGCGGGCGTCCTCGCCCGTGTTCCCGCGACAATCACGTAGCCCCGGACGCCTCGTCCGGGCGGTTCATCGAACCTCAAAGTCTCCACCCTCGTGCCGATCCTAATTCGTTGGCCCGGTCGCGTGGCCGGGAAAGCGAAACCGATTTGTTCGTGATGGCGGGGATAGACGCTGCGTCCCGCTGAAGACTTCACGAACTACGGGACTCGGTCGGGACTTGGCGGTACTATCGTCAACCATGCTGTAGTCGCAGCCTTCGACGCCCTGGTGATGCTCGTCGCACGGGATCAGCAGGAAAGCACGACCGTCGCCATTGGGCAGAGTCGCCTCGCCGGAAATTTCTCCCCGATCATTGATAACCTGAGCGTCCCGTAGTGTTAGATCGGAGTCGGGCGGAACAAAAACGTTGAGGTCGATGATTTGGCCATTCTCCCACAGAAATGCGCGGTCTCCGTTAAGGCCGGCAGGAAACATCTGGCCCACGACCTGACTGCTTGAATTGATAGAACCGGTGAAACTGTTACCAGCACCACCCTCGACTCCTAGGTCAATCAACCTGCCGTGCCTCCAGAGGAACGCGCGGTATACTTGATCGCCCGGATAGGTCGCCCACCCGACAGGCTCCCCGGCTTCGTTGATACCTTGTGCAATTCCCTTACCCCCTCCGAACGTGCCCAGATCCTGCATTTTCTTCGTTTTCGGGTCCCAGAGGAAAGGGTGGAAAGTCAGATCTCCAGCCAGGTTCGAATCGCCAACAACTTGGCCTCGATTGTTGATGGTCAACGTTTCACCGAACGTGCCCCCGAGGGTTCCGAGGTCCTGCATTTTCTTCGTTTTCGGGTCCCACAGGAATGGGTGCGTCGTTGGCAGCCCGGTGACAGGATTCACCGTCGAGTTTGTATACGACAATCCAACGATCTGCCCACGTTCGTTCACAATGCCACCGAAGGCGTCGGGCCCCCCCAAGGTGCCCAGATCCTGCATCTGTCCGTTCTGCCACCGAAACGCGCGCGTTTCGGTTCCTAGACCGAGAAAGGAATAGGGGTCAGGTATCGAATTCCCAGAGAATCCAGCTACCTGGCCGCGGCTATTGACAGAAAACGCCGCACTCTCATATCCCCCCAGCGTGCCGAGATTGAAGATCTGGCCATCCTTCCAAAGCACGGCATTCTCCTCGGGCCACCCTGTCAGCGGGTCGATGGTGCCGACTATCGAAGCTCCAGCGCTCAACCCGTTTGCGGTGGGCGCGCTAGTGACGCTGCTGTTGGCGCCGGGAAGTGCGCCTAGGTCAACGAGCGCCCCATTCTTCGTTTCGAAAGCGTGGTAGACGAAGGGATCCGGCCCCCATACGTTGATCAGGGGATTGGCGTTTGGGTAGAAGGGGTCCGGAGTGGTCGTGTCCGCTGAGCCCGAGGCCGTCCCTTGATTGTTTAGGCCGCCGCCGAAGCTCTGCGGACCGCCGAGCGTACCCAAGTCGATGAGTTTGTAATGATGGTGCTTGTGGTTGTCGTTCTGATTGTCTTGCGCATCGAGCCGGAGCGGGATAGCCAGCGCGGCGAACAACGTGATTGCAGTAAAGCACGTCAAGATTCTGGATTTCATGTTGTGTCTCCTTCATTCATTCTTTTTTGTCGAGCTAGTTGCTTGGACCGACTGCCGAGCCGGGAAAGTGAAACCGATTTGTTCGTGATGGCGGAGATAGACGCTGCGTCCCGCTGAAGACTTCGCGAACTACGGGACTCGGTCGGGACTTGGCGGCACTAGCGTCAAGCATGCTGTAGTCGCAGCCTTCGACGCCCTGGTGATGCCCGTCGCACGGGATCAGCAGGAAAGCATGCAGGTCACCCTTAGCAGTGAATCCTCCGCCGGTAATCTCTCCGCGATCATTAATATTGAGAGCTGCCGCCAGGTACAGGTTCGAGCCTGGAGGTACCAGGGTGTTCAAGTCGACCAACGGGCCACCGTTCTCCCATAGGAACGCGGCCTGCGTGCTGAAGTCGGATGAAGCTGCAAAGCCCACGATCTGTTCCATCGAATTGATCCACTGTCCAAAACTGTTGGGCAAAGGATTCAAGGTCCCGAGGTCGGTCATGATTCCGTTCTTCCAGAGGAAACCATGAGATGCCTGGTCACCTTGATTTGTGGTAGAGCCGACAACCTCTCCGGCTTCGTTGGCCCAAATCGCAAATCCGAAATTTCCTCCCAGCGTGCCTAGGTCTCGCATAGGCCCGGGCTTAGTCCAAAGGAACGGGTGTGCCGTTTGGTCGCCTGGCAAGTTCGAATAGCCCACGACCTGACCTCGGTTGTTGATATCGATAGCGCACCCGATATTACCTCCGAGAGAACCGAGGTCCTGCATTCCTTTCTCTTTGTCCCAAAGGAACGGGTCTATGGTTGGAACCCCGGTATCAGCGTTCGGGGTGTAGTTGATATATGAGCACGCAACTACTTGGCCGCGTTCATTCATTTCCACATTGCCCTTGTTTATGGGAGGGCCGCCGATGATCCCCGCGTCGGGGCCGCCCAAGGTGCCCAAATCCTGCATTACTCCGTTCTCCCATAGAAATGTGCGTTGCTGGGTTCCAAGGAAGAAGAACGGATCGGGCACCAGGTTCTGGCTGATTCCGGCCACTTGGCCGTGGCTGTTGACGGAAAATGCAGCGCTCTCGTACCCCCCTTCCAACGTTCCAAGATCGATGATCTGACTGTCCTTCCAGAGGACGGCGCGTATCTCGGGAATGCCGAGCAAGGGATCGATTGCACCATTTTCCGAGAAGCCAGCGGTTAGACCGCTTTCACCCATCCAGTTGGCGCCACTGGTGTTAAGGCCGGGGAGCGCGCCCAAGTCGGTTAGGTTACCGTCCTGAAATAGGAACGCGTGAGAAATGAACGGGCCACAAAAGAAACAGGAGTTTGGGAAGTTGGGGTCAGGCGTGGATGTATCCGCGCCGCCCGCGACCATCCCTCGGCTGTTGAGAACCTTAAGCTCGTCTTGCGTACCGCTGTGGGGTCCGCCGAACGTCCCCATGTCGATGAGTTGGTAATGTTGGTGCTGGTGGTTGTTCCGATTGTCTTGCGCGGCGAACCGAACTGGCATTGCCAACGCGGCGAACAACGTGATTGAAGTGGAGCAGATCAAGAATCTGGATTTCATGTTGCATCTCCTCATTCTTTTGTTGTCGAGCTAGTTCCTCGGGCCAATTCCGAAGCCGGGCATGTGGAATCGATTTGCTTGTGACGGCGGGGATAGACGTCGTGTCCCGCCGAAGACGTCCCGCGAGGCCGGACTGCCTTGCGGTAGAGCGCCAACGCTCTCGCTGCCGTCCTTGCAGTCGCCGTCGCCGTGATGCTCGTCGCATGGGATCAGCACGAAAACATGTCCGCAGGCAAACGGATCGCCACAACCGGGAGGCACTGCCAGACCGTCGATTTCTCCGCGATCGTTGATGTTGTATGCAAGTTGAAGGTTCTGCAAACCGGAACCTGGATAGTTGAAAATGTTCAAGTCGATCTCTTGGCCCTTGTCCCAGAGAACCGCATCTCCTCCGTCTGCTTCGAAACACGTAAATCCGACTGCCTGGTCCTGGGAGTTAATGCCAAGAGCCATGCTGCACTCACTGCTCACCTTCGTCAGGTCAGTCATCACTTCTTGTTTCCAGAGAAAGGCATGGAACGCTTGGTCGTTCAGAGTGTAGGAGCCGCCGATGACCGCGCCGGAATCGTTTACCCAGTTTGCGATGGCACAGCACCCGCCGAGGGTGCCAAGGTCCTGCATATTTTTGTTCTTCCCTGGCCAAAGAAACGCATGGTAGTACACATCTCCAGCTGTGTCGGATAGGCCGACGACCTGACCTCGATTGTTTAGGGCATTCGTTACACCACAGTTGCCGCCGAGCGTTCCAAGGTCGGTCATCTTACCGTTTTCCCAAAGGAAAGGATCCTGGGTTGGAACATTGGGTGGACAATAAGAGCCGTTGTTTGGGTTTGGTGTCGTGTTCGTGAAAGAAGTCCCTGCGACTTGGCCGTGCTTGTTCATAAAATATGCCGAAGCTTCAGGGCCACCCAACGTGCCCAAGTCCTCCATTACACCGTTCTGCCATAGGAACGCCCGTACCTGCAGGCCGAAAGGCGAGAAGGGATCAGGGATAGTATTGAGGAACACTCCAGCCACTTGGCCCCCGTCGTTGACAGCAAATGCGTTGCTCTCGTACCCACCCTCGATGGTCCCAAGGTTAACGACCTTGCCATCCTTCCAGAGGACAGCGTCAACTTCGGGAACACCCAGCAACGGATCGATTGCACCGTTTTCTGAAAATCCAGCGACCAACCCTTTCGGGCTGATCCAGTTTGCGAAACTGCTGTTAAGACCTGGAAGCGCGCCCAGGTCGGCGAGGCTACCGTCCTGCCACTCGAAAGCATGCAGAATTAATGGATCTAAAGGGCAAACGAGGCAGGTATTGGGATAGTTGGGGTCGGAAATGGATGTATCTGCCGCGCCAACAATGGTTCCACGGGGAGTTTGAATTCCTGATGCGGCTCCGCCCCCGCTGGGGTCGTTGTTGATGTAGGCCACTGGCCCACCGAAGGTACCCAAGTCGATGAGTTTGTAACTGTGGTGTTTGGTAGGATGTTCCTGCGCGGTCAGCGAAACGGGGATGGACAGCGCGACGAATAACGCGATTGCAGTACAGCACATCAAGAATCTGGATTTCATAAATCTCTCCTTGAAGAGTTGCGCGCGGAAAGGGCCACCGCGTTCTGGCTGGAAATTTCGCTGCAACTCTCGGACCCTGAGTTTGTGCTTCAATGGCGCGGAAACGCCGAACGGGTGAATACTTCTTACGAGGTGACGCCTCTTTGCGCCGGTCGTGCGAGGGCCACCGGGACGCCCTGGGAACGGACCAATCAGCTTAGGGAGAGCCGAAGAAGGTCGCTGGAAACACTGCTAGATGTTGAGAGCGGCTGGCTCTGCCGAAACTGCCGGGAATTATCCTCTCGAAACATTGGTGAGTCAAGAAGGATTTGGGTGTCGCTGGCTGGTCCCCGGACGAGACGTTCGGGGCTACGTGATTATCGCGGGAACGCGGGCGAGGGCCCCTTCGACTACGCTCAGGGCAGGTCCGCGCCACACGAACTGTTATTTCTTCAGCGAGGCGCTCTTCGTATTCGCGGTGCACGATGACGGCGTGTCGCTGCACTTGCGGAACGCGGGTACGACCAGCGCCTGTTCTAGCGTCGGATCGTTCAGGTTCTCCAGGGTCTCGCTGGTCCGCTTCGCTCCCGCGGTGTATCCAATCTTCTGATACGCGACGGCGAGCAGCTTCAACGAAAATGGATTGGTGGCGTCTTCCTCTAAATGAGAGATGGCCTGGTCGTACTTGTGGTCGGAGAACGCGGCCGCGCCGGCTGCTCCGTGATAGGCGAGTTCGATCAGCTTGTCATTGGAGGTTTCTGACATGTTCGCCAGCCGCGCCAAGTTGGAGTTCGCCATTTCCCTGTTGCCCATCTTCAGAGCGACTTCCACCCGGGCGCGCACGATCTGCGCAAGTTCCTGCATGAGGGCGACCTTCAATGTGTTCTTGCCTTCCTGGGTGGCGGCTTCGGCTTTGCCTAAGAAGACCAGCGCCTGTTTTGGATTCTGCTGATACAGCGCCATCTGCCGGTAGGTGTCAGCTTCTGCCTGGCTGTTCTGTTTCGAGTGCGCATAGTCGGCAATGGCCTGGAATGCGCGGTCGGCTCCCTCCAGATCATTCTCGCGGACGAACGTAGCCGCTTCCCTGGTCTGCCACAGAATCTGTTGCAGCTCGGGCAAGGAGAACTTCTGGAATCCAATCTCGTACTCTTTGCGGGCGCGAACCTGATCGCCCATCAGCGAGTAGGTATCGGCCATACCGAATTGCGATGAATAGAATTGGGGATTGATCACCAGGGACGTCCGGTAGTGTTCGATGGACTGACTGAAGCGCCCAGCCAGGCGCAGAATCTCGGCGTAGGAATCCTGCGGGTTGGGGTCGTCGGGCATCGCCGCGACGTACTTGTCCATCATTGCGAACGCCTTGTCGAACTGACGGAGGTAGGCGTAGTTGTAACCCATGTTGTTCACCAGGCCCGGCGAATCCGTGATTCCCGAGCGCTCGTATACGGCAATGGAGCGTTCGTACTGGGCCTGCATCATTAGCCACCACGTAGTCATCCAAACCACCCACTTATCGTGCGGGTATTGGCTAAGCACATCGTTCATTTTAGTGATCGCGGAAATCAGCTTGTGGTCGGCGGCATCCTGGTACCACTCGATCACCATCTGCTCCGAGGTACTGGCGTGATTTCTGGTGGCAAACGCCTTCTCCTGTTCGCCTACCTGCTCGGCAGAATCGAGGCTGATCTGCGCCAGAAACTCGTGGCCCATGGCAAACTCAGGATCGACCTGGACGGCCTTGCGCAGGATTTCGATCGACTGTGCCTGTTCCACGCGGTCAAGGTACAAGCTCAAGGCTTCTTCGACCAGACGGCGAGCCTCCGGAGACTTGGTGGTCAGCGGCAGTACCGCGGTTAATGGATTGGTTGGCGGCGGCGTGTTTTGCTGCGCCCGGCCTGCCACGGCTGCGAGCAGCAGGCCTATGCCGAGCAGTGATGCGACTGTTCTGCGGACAGTTCCTCTACAGATCGTTGTATAACGGATCATAGCTAGTTTCCTCTCAATAAGTAGCCCTGCTCGACCGGCAACTTGCCGTCGATCTTCAACACGTTTACATCCTGGGTGAGCGAATACAAGTCCACGACACCGATGGCTCCACGCGAGGTCGAGACAAAACGCAGAACGGCGTCATCGGAGTCGGCGACCATGATCGCGTCGCGATGGGCCTGAATGAAGGCATGCGCCTGCTCGGGAGTCATGTTAAACAGCTTGCGGAGGACTAACTGCATGTCCGCGGAAGACGGGTCGCGCATCACGACCGTGATGGGCTTTCCATCTGGCCAACTCCGGCTGTGTGCATTGAAGATTTTCACCAACTCGGAAGTAGTAAGGTTCGAGTTGGCATTCGCCTTGTCGGCGACGATCGCGAATTGCTTTGCCTGTACCGCGCAGGGCAGGCTCGCGACCCACAGCAACAGTAACGGAAATAATCGCCGTTTCGTCACAATGGCGTGAGTGTAGCCCGCGTCCAGTTACCGCGAAAGGTAACCAACGTAACGGGCCACAGTTCTTTTGGAATTTGAGCCGTGAGTTACTGGCCCGCGCGCAGCGGCGAAATCAGCAAACGGCCAGACGATTTCTTCTTGGAGTCGGATTTGTCGGGCTGATAGACAAGGTCCAACGAACCTTCCGTCGTGGGAGAGGCCTCCGCCAGCGTGGCTGCCAGGTTACGAAACGAACGTCCCACATCCACGTTATCGTGGAGCGCCACGGGAGCGCCCTTGTCAATGGCTGGCGCGATCGCCTGATGGTTGTTGGGAATTTTCCAGAGCAGCTTGCAACCGGTGGCGGCTTCGACATCTTCGTCGCCGAAACCAGGGATTTTCTTGTACCGGTTCAGCACCAGACGGACCCGATCTCGTCCCCCGCCTTCTTCCAGGAAAGACCGCAGGCGGCCCGCGCTCCAAAGCGAGACCACGTCGGACTGTGCCACTAGCAAAACGGCGTTGGATAAATCACAAAGTAGCCGCGCAGTCTGGTCGGTTCGGTTGGAACAGTCGACCACCACGTAACGAAACTGTGAAACCAGCAGATCGAACAGGCGAGCCAGTTCGGCGGCGGTCGGCACCGTTTGCTGAGGCTCCTGCGCACCCGCCAGCAGTTGCAGGCCATTCTTGCAGGTTGTCATCAAACCCTGCAGCAGTGAAGTATCCATGCGATGCAGATTCTGCAGAGCATCGGTGACACCAAACGTCGGCCGGGCGTTTAGATGAAGCGCCGCGTGCCCCAAAAGCGCAAAGTCAACGAGCAGCACCCCCCCGTGCAATTCCTGAAGCGCGACCGCAGTATTCACCGCGACCGTCGTAGCCCCGGCTCCGCCTTTGGCATTCGCCACAACGAAAACGCGGGCGCGGCCCGAGGATGTCCGGGTGCGGCCGCGCGAAGCGGCGAAGCGAGTGAAGGCTTCGACCATGCTTTCGGGAGTAGCGTTGCGCTCCACATATTCGCGAGCCCCGGCGCGCATTGCGGAAACGATGGTGCCGGGATCGTTCATGGGGCCCACGGCAAAAATAACGATCTCGCTGGTATTGGAATGAATCAATTCGATGGCGTGCATGGCGCGTTGCACGTTCTGCGGATCAATATCGACCAATACGACGTCGGCGCGCACATCCTGGATCTGGCGCAGGATCGCATCGGTCGGGCTGGCGGGAAACCCAACGTGGCCAAAGACATTGCGGCCCATCTGGGTGCTCTCCAGCCGTTGCTGGAGGACCGTGAGCCGTTCTTTGTCCTCGGTAAGGAGGGTGACCGCTATGCCATGCATGGCTGGAACCTTAATTATGTACCCGGCAAGCGCATGTTATGAAGAGATGAGAACTCCGCCAAGTGACTTTCGTAACGGAATTCCGCGCAAGACTTCCCTTCAAGACGTACGCCAATCCCCACAGAACTAACAAGGACAGACACAGCAGCGCAAAACCGCAGACTGAGGGAGCGTCCCTAGGGTATTCTACGCAAAACATGGCCGATTGAAAAGGAGGGTGGACCGAGCAAGTTCCGTGCCACGCAAGCAATGCGGAGGATCAGGGTCGTGGAGACCGCACTGAAGCCTTGGGCGTGGTCGCGCTGGTTTCGTCTTCATGATGATGTTCATGCAGGGCCGAGATCCGCGCGAATGCGGATGATCCGCCGTCGGCTTCCGGCAGGAATTCGTATCCTTCCAGACGAACCGCGACCAGGGATCTGGTGCCCACTGCAGAGGACAGCACTCGCAGGACCTTGCCACGGCAGCGGACGCGCATGTTTTCGGCCAGGGTGATTTCCGAGGGCATCACCAGCGTGAGTTCCATGGCATCTGCTTCCGACAGCGGCAGGTCGGTGTGGAAGAGTGCGCCCCTCGCACTTAGATTCTGCGTGGAGCCGCATCCTTCGCGCTCGCTACCGGCGAGGCGAACGGATACGGGAAGCTGGAAGTCAAAGCGTTGCGCAGCCCGGCGTTCGAGTTGAACCTGGTCGGTGCCCATAACTTCTCCAACAAACCAGAATCGAGTCTTGCCTGCCTCTATACTAGATGGGCAGCCCTGTTTGCAGACGCTCCGACTTTACCGCGTCTTGCGGCATCTGGGAAGCCCCGAATTGGGAGGGCAACGGTTGCGACATAGACCGAGGGTCGCGGCTCCCGGATTGAATCGAGACATGGAGCGGCGGTATCCTTTAAGAAGACATTGAAAGATTCAGCTTTGAGCAACCCACCAACTACAGCAAATTCTGAAGAGCAAGCCCTGAACGGCTCCGCGGCACGAAGAATCGGATTGCCCGCGACCTTGCGAGCCCTGCGCCATCGCAACTTCCAGCTTTTCTTCAGCGGCCAGCTTATTTCGCTGATTGGCACCTGGATGCAGAGCATGGCGCAAGCATGGCTGGTGTATCGAATCACCGGATCCTCGCTGCTGCTGGGCTCAGTGGGATTCGCCAGCCAGTTTCCCGTGTTTCTGGTCGCCCCGCTGGGCGGCATCGTGGCCGATCGGCACAACCGCCAGCGAGTAGTAATCGGAACCCAGATCGCATCCATGATTCTCGCCCTGACGCTTGCGTTCTTGACCCTTACCGGGAAGGTGCAGGTATGGCACATCTTCGTGCTGGCGGCGCTGCTGGGCATAGTGAATGCCTTTGACATTCCGGGTCGCCAGGCTTTTCTTATCGATATGGTGGGCAAAGAAGACCTGATGAACGCCATTGCCCTGAACTCATCGATGTTCAATGGCGCACGCATTATCGGCCCGGCGATTGCTGGAATCCTGGTGGCGAAGATTGGAGAAGGCTGGTGCTTCTTCGCCAACGGCGTGAGCTACATCGCTGTAATCATCGGGCTGCTGATGATGCGAGTGCAGCGTCCTGCCCGTCGCGCATCAGCAGCTTCACCTTGGGCGCATATCATCGAAGGCTTCCGGTTCGTCCGGCATACCGCTCCGATCCGGGCCATCCTGCTTCTGCTCGGACTGGTGAGCTTGGTGGCGATGCCTTATACCATTCTCATGCCAGTCTTCGCCGACAAGATTCTGCACGGCGGAGCCCGCGGCCTAGGAATCCTGATGGGCGCGACCGGCGTAGGAGCCTTGTTGGGCGCGCTCACCCTCGCTTCACGAACCGGCGTGCATGGATTGGGGAAATGGGTGGCATTCTCCTGCGCAGGCTTCGGAGTCAGTCTGATTCTGTTTTCCTTCTCCCGGAACTTCTGGCTCTCAGCCGTGCTCCTGCTTCCCGTGGGCTTCGGCATGATGCTGCAAATGTCGTCGTCGAATACGCTGATCCAAGCCATGGTGCCCGATCATCTTCGGGGACGTGTGATGGCGGTGTACTCCATGATGTTTATGGGCATGGCCCCATTCGGTGCATTCCTCGGAGGAGCGTTGGCGGATCGTTTGGGCGCGCCCCTCACAGTTTCAATGGGCGCGGTCGCCTGCATCGGTGGCGCGGCATTGTTCGGATTGCAACTGCCCAAGATCAGGGTCGAAGCCCGCCAGTTAATCGTCGCCCAAGGCATGGCCGCCGGCGCCCCGCCCGAGGAGATGACGGCCAGCGTAGTGGAAGATTAGAAGCGACTCAGCTATCTCATGCCGGCATCACCTTAGAATCCGAGGAATCCGCCCTTGCTTGTGTGGGATAGCCGCCCCCGGCTGTCCAGGCCGAGCGAAGCTCGGCGGCGGCCTTCGGTGCCATTCCGTCGAATTCCTGCAAAGTTTACCGAAGACCGGCACGAGAAAAATCTTGAAACGGGAACTACGCAAGAAATACCGTCCGGCGCAGCAAACAGCCCGACCGTCAATCCCGAGCCAAAGCTGAACGGGCCTGCCACGAGGCAAAGGAGCGCGAGGGCGAATCTGGAACTGACAGAGAGCAGAAGCCTTTGGGCGGCGCGGACCGCCCCTTTTTGCTCGTGCAGGGTCGCGACCCGGCTGTCCCGCCGAGCAAAGCTCGGCCAGATTTCGCTCAGCCTATCTTTTCCGCCCCCGTCGACGACCCGGACCACATCTCCACAGCCATAGCCCACAGCGTAGATGACCAACTGCGCAACCGACTCACCTCCTCAGCCCGCCGGCGGTTTCCCTGACCGCAGCTTCCACAGGATCTGTCGTAGAATGCCGAGCCAGACCACGGCATCACGGGCGGGCAGGTTGAGGCGGTGGACTAGGCGGCGCATCCTTTCCTCAACATCCGCTATGGGACGCCTGTCTAGGTAACCGCTGCATCGCATCGCCTGGAGTAGCGTCGTCGTGATCCGCTCAAGCTCGGCAGAGCTTGCGCGCTTCACTTTTTCTGCGGGCCGCGCAGCCTTGGCATCCCGCACCAGCTCATAGAGGCAAACCGCTACTGCCTGCCCCAGATTCATCGAGATGTTTTCTTCGCACGTTGGGATGCGCATCAGCCAGTGGCAATGGCTGAGCGCGGCGTTCGAGAGGCCGAACTTCTCCGAGCCGAACAGCAGAGCGACCCGGCTCGATCCCAGTTGCTTGCGAATGAGACGCGTCCCATATTCCAGCCGTCTGAGCGGGTGCTGCAATTCCCGATGACGGACCGCCGTGGTTCCGACCACGAGGGTGCAGTCCGCCACAGCTTCCGCCACAGTCTTATACTCTTCCGCGCTCGCCAGCAGCGCCGAAGCCCCGACAGCAGAACGTGCCTCGCGAAACGCCGCTAGGTACGGATTCACCACTCGCAGATGGAGCAATCCGAAGTTGCTCATGGCGCGAGCCGCCGCGCCAATATTAAGAGGGTTGCGCGCGGCCACCAAAACCACGCGCAGACGGTCGAACTCATTTGCAGCAGGCAAGAATGCTTATTCTAAGACAGAGACGCGATACAGCCTGGTGAAAAAGTGGAACGAGGTCTCATCATGGATAGCCGCGAAGCGGCGCAAGAATACAGCCCACGGCGCAAGCCGTGGGTACAAAGTGGGAAACGACCCAGCCCCAGCGGGGCGAAAGATTACTCGCGACCCAGCATCTTCAGCCCCTGAGGCGGGGAATGCGCTCCGGTCGAGTTTTACAGCCGCCGCAGCCGGATCGCGTCCTTCTAGCAGTTCACCGGCTGTACTGATTCTTCTTCTTCTCTTCGTGACGCTCCAGCCCCAACTGAATCAACCGTCCGATTAGATCGTGATACGATAAACTTGAAGCTGCCCACAGCTTGGGATACATACTGATCGACGTGAATCCCGGCATGGTGTTGATCTCGTTCAAGTAGATCTTTCGGCTCTTCGGATCCATCAGAAAATCCACCCGCGCCAGCCCCGCGCAGTCCACCGCCTTAAACGCGCCGATTGCCAGCTGCTGTACCTCTTTCGTTTCGGCTTTGGTGAGCTTGGCGGGAATGATTAGCTGTGAGCCTTCCTCAAGATACTTCGCGTTGTAATCGTAGAACTCCGTGCTGGGGACGATCTCTCCCGGCAATGAGGCCTCTGGCGTGTCGTTCCCGAGCACCGAGCATTCGATCTCGCGCGCCTTTTGCTTGCACCCGCCCACGCCCTGCTCGATGACAATCTTGCGGTCGAACTTTGCCGCTTCTTCAATAGCAGCACCGAGTTCCTTGCGATCATGCGCCTTGGAAATTCCCACCGACGATCCCAAGTTCGCCGGCTTCACGAACACCGGATACTTCAGCTTGCTCTCGACAAGTTTCTGAACCTTCTTCGAGTTCGTTTCCCACTCGCTGCGCAGCAGCGTGACGTGTTTCACAATCGGCAGTCCCGCGGCGCGAAAAAGCGCTTTCATGATGTCCTTGTCCATGCCCGCGGCCGAGCCCAGCACGCCCGCGCCCACGTAAGCCATGTCCGCCAACTCCAGCAGCCCCTGGATGGTTCCGTCCTCGCCGAAGGTGCCATGCAACACCGGGAAAATAACATCGACGTCGATCGCACGGTCCGCCGCTCGGCGAGTCAACGCGTGAGACGAGGCATCAGTCTCGAACGGCGTCAGTGAACTATGCCTCTGCGGCTCAGGCGGCACCACAACCGATTCGCCCTTGGCCAGAACCGCAGCCCCAGCAGTCGCTTCAGGATCACCAGCACGAAGATGTGTGGGGCCGGCGCCCGCGCCCGCCGTTTTCCCACGCAGCAACCGTTCCGCATCGTTGGCGGTGACCCATCGGCCCTCCTTGGTGATGCCGATGGGCACAACTTCGTATTCATTTTTGTCGATGGCGTTGAAAACCGACGCGGCCGAGAGCAGCGAGACTTCATGCTCTCCGCTGCGCCCACCAAACAGAATGCCGACTCGAATTTTTTTCATGACCTTTCAGTCTGGACGCGGGGCAGGTTCGCCGTCAATTGCTGGGAGATGATGGTTTGGATTCCCTGGCTGATATGTTCCACGCATCTCACCAAAGTAGCGGCGGCCACTCCTTCGCCAAGCAGTCCGTACCCCAGATGGGACGGGCGCTTCAATATGGCTTACAGAATCTTCTTCCCAAACGCCGACAGTGTTAGTTCCACCGCCAGGTCTGCCGTGCGATTGTGTTCGTCGATCACGGGATTCACTTCGACGATCTCGAAGCTCAGCATGCGGCCGTGGTCGGCGATGATCTCCATCGCCAGGTGAGCCTCACGATAGGTTGCTCCTCCACGAACCGGCGTACCGACACCGGGCGCGTCTTCGGGATCGACCCAGTCCATGTCGAGCGAGACGTGGTAGCCGGCCGTGCCCCGTCCGGCGGCGCGCAAAGCTTCTTCCATCACGGTCCGCATGCCGCGCTCGTCAATATCGCGCATAGTGAAAACGTGGATGCCCGCTTTGCGTACGTTTTCTTTTTCGATGGAGTCGATGTCGCGCACGCCGACCAGCACACAATTTTCCGGGCCGACTTTAGGCGAGAAGTTGAAAATGTTGGCTAGGTCCGCGGGACCTAATCCCATGATCGCCGCCAGCGGCATGCCATGTACGTTTCCGCTGGGAGAGCTGTCGGGAGTGTTGATATCGGTGTGCGCATCAATCCAGATCAAACCGACCTTCTGGTTCTGACGGCGATAGAATTCCGCGACACCGGCAACTGTGCCAGCGGCAATGGAATGGTCGCCGCCAAGAGTAATCGGCACTTTGCCCGCCTCCAACGTCTTGACCACGAGTTCCGCATGCTTGGTGCAGGTTGCCGTGATCTCTTTCAGATATTTTGCATGAGGATCGCCTTCCTTCTTCTGTTCGGCAATGGCGACGGACACGTTCCCGGCGTCTTCGACGACGTGCCCGAGCGCTTCCAATCGCGCCTCGAGACCAGCCACGCGCACGGCTGAAGGCCCCATATCCACGCCGCGCCGTGACTGGCCGAGATCGAGCGGGACTCCGATGACGCGGATTTTTCGAGGGGTGATGCTGGAAAAAGATGGAGCAGCTATTGTCATAGTGTTTGCCGAAAACTCACGCTACAAGAGCTTTCAATTGCCGGTAATCAGTTTGAAATACTTCGCGCCAGATTCCTCGCCTCGCTGGTGAAAGGCGGGGCTTCGGGATGACCGAAATCGAAATTCTACGGGTAGAGTCTGTGCAGCATTCTGGGGAACGGAATCGTTTCCCGCACATGCTCCAGCCCGCAGATCCAAGCTACCGCTCGCTCGATTCCCATGCCGAAACCCGCGTGGGGCACGCTTCCGTATTTTCGCAGGTCGAGATACCACTTGAATGCCTCTTCCGGCAGACCATGTTCGTGGATGCGCTTGAGCAGCAGATCGTACGATGCCATACGCTGCGAGCCGCCAATAATTTCGCCGTAGCCCTCGGGCGCGAGCACATCCACGCACAGCGCCAGATCCGGCCGCTGCGGGTCGGGCTCCATGTAGAACGCCTTCACTTTTGCGGGATAGCGATGCACCAGCACCGGCCGGTCGAATTGCGAGGAGATGTAAGTCTCGTCCGGTGAACCCAAGTCTCCACCCCACTCGAAGTTGTTTTCGAGCGCACCCTTGGCGTGCGCTTCCTGCAGCATCTTTGCCGCTTCGTCGTAGGTGATCCGCGGAAACGGAGCCTCGACCTTCTCTAACTTCGAAACATCGCGGCCAATGGTTTGCAGATCGGGGCGTCGGCGTTCCAGGCAACGCTTTACCAGAAAGCTGAGCAGCCCCTCGGCCAGTTGCATGATGTCATCGAGTTCGGCGTAAGCCACTTCCGGCTCGACCATCCAGAACTCGGTCAAATGACGGCGCGTTTTGCTTTTCTCGGCGCGGAAAGTGGGCCCGAAGGAATACACCTTGCCCAGCGCCATCGCAGTGGCTTCGATGTAAAGCTGTCCCGACTGCGTTAGGTAAGCCTGCTCGTCGAAGTAATCGACGGGAAACAGTGTGCTGGTACCTTCACACGCGGCCGGCGTAAGAATTGGCGGATCGGTCAAGGTGAAGCCGCGCTCGTCAAAGAAATCGCGCGCGGCTTTGATGATCTCCGCCCGCACTCGCAAAATCGCAGCTTGTCGTGGCGTTCGCACCCACAAATGCCTGTGCTCCATCAGGAAATCGACGCCATGTTCCTTCAGCGAGATGGGATACGGATCATTCTCGGCAACCCGCTGGACTACCTGCACATTCGAGATGTCCAGTTCGAAGCCGCCGGGAGCGCGCTTGTCGGCGCGCACCTTGCCTTCGACAATCACACTCGATTCCTGGGTCAGGCCCTTCACGGCTTCAAAGACTTCGGGCGAGACTGCATTCTTGGGCACGACGCCCTGAATCACGCCCGAGCCATCACGAAGCTGGGGAAACAGCAGTTTCCCACTCTCGCGCAGGTTATAGAGCCAACCGCGAATGGTGACGGTTTGGCCCTCGTGTTTGCCGACTTCGACGATGTTAGTTACAGGAGATGACATAGTCTCTAAATTTGGTAATTGTGTAATTGAGTAAATGAAAAACGATGCGGCCAAATTGCCCGATTACCAAATTACTCACTTGCTCAATTTCTTAGTCTGCTTCCAGCTCTGCAAACGCTTCGGCCATTTTTTCGACGGGGTTGATCTTCTCGTCGCCCTCGATCTCCAGCAGCAACGGCGGAGTGTGCGGGGCTGACCGCAACAGTTCCATGGCCTGTTTCCAGTCGATCGATCCGCTTCCGGGCCAAAGGTGCGAATCGCGATCTTTGGCGTTGTCGTGAACATGCGAGGAATGGACGTAACTCCTGACGGTCTCGAACGCCTGCGGCACATCGCTCATGATGTGGGCGTGACCGAAATCGAAACACACGCCCACGTCATCGAAGTGCGCGGCGCGGATAAACTCCACCAGTCGCTCGGGCGTCGACAACTCGTTGGGGATGTTCTCCAGCAGAATGCGCACTCCGAGAGGCTTAGCGAACGCGCGCAGGTGCTCGACCGAGGTCATGGCCGCCTCGAACTTGCGGTCATCAAACGACTCCCCGCTTACGCCCAGGTGCTGCACCAGAAAACGGAAGGGAATCTGTTCGGCAATCTCGAGAGCGCGTTTAATCTCGTCCATGGCATCCACTCGACCGGCCCGGTCGGTTGAAGCGATATTGATTGGCGGAGCCCCGGCGCGCCCCCGTTCGTAGTCGGCGTAGAGGGGCGCGTGAACGGAATTCAGCGAAACGCCGCTAGTGCGGAACCAGTCGGCGATTTCCCGAACATGCTGCTTGCGGTTGGCGTAGTCCAGGTGCTGCCGCGCGGCAAAGATCTCAATCGCCTGCGCTCCGCCGCGCACCAATCCATCCAGCAGCCCGGGGTGCAGCCGCTCCTTCACGTACACGTACGTCGACATTGCTTTCAGCATTGGACCGCTTTCATAATTGTCTCCCAAAGGAAAGTAGCGGCTTCCCCAGGGGCTAAAGCCGGACCCATTTTCAGCGACTTACGGTATGCCTGAAGGCATACCCTGATACGAATCCCGAGTTTTTCCGCACCTGCGAAGCCGAGCCCTTTCAAAGCCGACTACTTTATCAACGAACCTCTGGCTCCGGACATCAGTAGCCTACGGCCTTTCCGTTATTTCTGCCGTCGCTTCCGCCCAAACGCTCGCCCGTTTTTGGATCGATGGCGATGCACTCCCCATCGCTCCAGTAGGGAGACCAGTCTCCGGCCACGGTTTCTCCGATCTCGACCTTGTGTCCCATTTGCTCGAGCAACTTCACGGCGTCGGGCGAAAACCATTGCTCGACATTCACCTGGTCCGGCAACCATTGATTATGGAAGCGAGGTGCGTTCACCGCTTCCTGGATATTCATACCGTAGTCCACGACGCCCATCAGGATATTGGCCACCGTGGTAATGATCCGCGCCCCTCCCGGGGAGCCCAGCACCAAATAGAGCCTCCCATCTTTCAGCACGATGGTCGGCGTCATGGCTGAAAGCGGCCGCTTGCCCGGTCCGATGGCGTTGGCCGGCCCTTGAATCAGCCCGTAAAGATTGGGGACTCCCTGTTTCGCCGCGAAGTCGTCCATCTCATCATTGAGCAGAAAGCCCAAGCCCTCGGCGGTCACCCGCGAGCCGAAATTGTCATTCAAAGTCGTAGTCACCGACACCGCATCTCCGTCTGGATCCACGACGGAGTAATGCGTGGTGTGTTCGGGTTCACGAACAACCAGGGGCTGCGGATGCTCGGAAGCATACTGTTCCAGTTCGCTGAAGATCGCGGGCCGCTTCAGATCTTTGCTGACGCTGGCATGCGCCGGATCAATCGATTCCCGCCAGGCCGTGCCATATTTCTTGTCGATGAGTTGCGGCACTGGAATCTTGGAAAAATCCGGGTCTCCCAGAAACTCGGCTCGATCATAAAACGCCCGCCGGAAAGCCTCGACCGTCAGATGGACCGCCGCAGCCGACCGGTTCCCCGCCTTGGCAAGGTCGTAACCTTCCAGAATATTCAATATCTCCATCAGTGCAATCCCTCCTGACGACGGAGGAGGAGCGCTGATGATTTCGTAGCCACGATAGGTTCCGCGTATTGGCTCGCGCTCTTTCACTTCATAGTGAGCCAGGTCGTCGGCGGTGATGAGACCTCCGCCCTTGTGGATCGACGCCGCCAATTCACGCGCCATCGCCCCGTGATAAAAATCGTCCGGGCTGCTCGCGATTCGCTCCAGCGTGCGCGCCAACTCTGGCTGCCGGAAGGTCTCGCCTTGCTTGTAATAATTCCCATTGCGCTGGAAGACACGCCGCGACTCGGGGAACTTCGCCAAGTCTTCGTCCTGGAGATCGCGCGCATCTTGCCAGGCTAGCGGATAGCCATCCCGTGCCAGCTTGATGGCTGGAGCCATTACCTGACCAAGAGTCAGCTTGCCGTATTCCTTCTCGGCGTAAACCATGCCGGCGACCGAACCCGGCACTCCGATCGCCCTATAGCCGACGACGCTGGCGTTCTCGACCACATTGCCTTGAGCGTCGAGATACATGTTCGCGGTCGCAGCCGCTGGAGCTTTTTCACGATAGTCGACGAAACGCGCCCGTCCGTCAGCCAGGCGGATGAGCATGAATCCGCCGCCACCCAGATTTCCAGCCTGCGGATGAACCACGGCCAAGGCAAAGCCGGTGGCCACGGCGGCATCGATTGCGTTCCCGCCGGCTTGCATGATCTCCACCCCGGCACGCGAACCCAGTTCATGAACGCTGACCACGATGGCATGCGGCGCATGGACGGGCTGCGTGGCCGCCATCCCGGGAGCGGCCAAGGCCACTAGCACTGCCAGCAGCAGCACGATCAATCGATTGCGCTTAAATCGCATGGAATCTAAGATTGTGGGCGGACTTCTGAGGCTAGCGTAGTGAGCGAGTGGGAGTCAAATTGGGTTGGAGCTATCAGCTATCAGCTGTCAGCTCTCAGCTCTCAGCCTTCCGGCCGCCTCAAGGAGTCAACCCTGTTGATTGCTGCGCTTCTTGATTTTGGACTTGCCTTTGCTCTTCGCCGCCACCATCTCGTACGACTGGCGAATCAAGTCTTCCAACTCGTCATCACCCAACACATCCAACCGCTTTACCAGCACCCATTTGTAGCGGCCCACATAGGGCGCCGGACTGATCCCTTCCTGCTCACACAACTCCGCAAACTTCTCCGGCGTGCACTTAAAGCACAGGCTCTGTGGAACCGAGTCCAGGCTCAACGTGGCGAAAATCTTTCCGGCCACTTTGAAGCAGAGAGTCTCGCCCCACTGTAAGTTTTCCTTTGCCTGCGGAAAAGAGAGACAATACCCTCGAACGGAATCGACGTTCATGCTGGTTGAACCACGTGCGGTAGACTTTGGAACCCTGCGAAGCACGACCTAGGAGATTTGAAATGGAAACCCGGCGGTTTGGCAATTCCGATTTGAACATCACCCCGGTAGGGTATGGAGCGTGGGCTATCGGCGGCGGTGGCTGGCAGTGGGGGTGGGGCGCGCAGGACGACAGTGACTCCATCGCCGCCATTCAGCGTGCGCTTGAGTTGGGCGTCAACTGGATCGACACGGCCGCGGCTTACGGGCTGGGGCATTCCGAAGAAGTCGTCGGCCGGGCGCTCAAGGCGTGGAACGGCGCGAAGCCCTACATTTTTACCAAGTGCGGTTTGCGCTGGGACGCACAAGGCAACGTCCGGAAAGTTCTGCATGCGGATTCAATTTGCCGCGAAGTCGATGACAGCCTGCGCCGCCTGGCTGTGGACACCATTGATCTGTACCAGATCCACTGGCCGCCGGAACCGGACTCCCCCGAACTTGAAGAAGGGTGGTCGATCCTATCCGCGTTGCGACGGCAGGGTAAAGTGCGCTGGATCGGCGTCTCCAATTTCGACGTCAAACAAATGCGCCGGGCCGAGAGCATCGCGCCGCTCACCTCCCTGCAGCCGCCCTATTCGCTGATCAATCGCGGGGTCGAGAAAGATATTCTTCCTTACTGTCTGCGAGAAGCGATCGGCGTGATCGTCTATTCACCCATGGCTTCGGGACTTCTGGCCGGCGCGATGACCCGCGAGCGTATCGCCAACCTGCCGAAGGACGACTGGCGCAAAAGCGATCCTGAGTTCACTGAGCCGAAGCTATCTCGGAATCTTGCCCTGGTGGAGCACCTCCGCGAGATCGGGAAACATCATGGTCGTTCGCCGGGTGAAGTGGCCATCGCCTGGGTGCTGCGGAATCCCGCGGTCACCGGCGCGATTGTGGGCGCACGAAACGCTCGTCAAGCAGATGGCGTGATGCGCGCCGGAGAATTCCAGCTCACCAGCCAAGAAGTAAACGAAATCGAGGACTTTTTTGAAGAGACCGCCGCTTAGGGTTTGCTAAACTGCTTCGAAAGTCTTCACCATGGTCGCCTTGCTGTACGCCACGCGGAAGCCGACCCGTTCCGCATTTCGCTGCGAGGTACTTCCGCCCAGGGTGACCGTGACCGCGAGATCGCAACCTGCTTTGACGGCCACGGCCATCCGCCTATGCAAAAATGCCGTTTGAATGCCGTGTCCGCGAAACCTTGGCAGCGTGGCGGCCCCGAACAGCGCCAGCAACTTTCGCTCGGGCACAATCAGTCCTCCGGCGCCGCCCGCCAACTCACCATTCAGGAACGCGAAGAACGTTAAGGCGTTGGACATCTGGAACAACGGCGTGAACATCTGCAAAAAGTCCGGCGGACACGGTTCTCCTTCGCGGAAACCACGCCCCACAACATCTGCCCAAACTTCGGCTTCATGCGATTCCGCCGGGCGTAAGTCAATATCCGAAGGAGCCGGAGGGAACTGTTCCCCCTGGCTGAGCGGGCGATAGAGCACGTTGTTCAACTCCGCCATCGTGTAACCGCGAAGCTTTAGCAATTCGAGCAGCGACGGATCCGTCAACGGGCACACGTCCACTTGCGAGGGCGCTCCATGCGAACGATAGAACTCTTCCACACGATCAAGATCGGCGGCGGAAACCGGGCTGTCGAAACCGAGGCCTCCCGCGCGTCCAATCGGCGAACCAACTCCCGCGAAAACCATGTGACCACCGCAGATCTCCTCGACTGCCGCCCCAACTTCGGGCCGCACCTTCTGATACAGCCGGGCGTAATGCACCTGTGGCATCTCCTCGGCCGCTTCCAGGCGGCGAGCGAATGCCTTATCCACGAATTCCATGGGAAGGTCCTTTCCTGGCTTGAAACGAATAAGGGGACGATCCGCGCACACTTCCGCGCCAGATCACGGTTACGAAACCAGCGGAATTAAAGGACGGCAGTCATAGGCAGAAGCTGAGTCTACCTCGCCGGCGCAAGAGTTTCAAGATGGCAGGTATCCAGCTTGGAGAAAGAACTCGCGCGCACTTCGACGCAGAAGTGAAATGCTGAAAGCTGACGGCTGACGGCTGAAAGCTGCATCTACACCTCCTGCCTGGCCTCGCCCAGGGTCACTTTCACATCCATCTTTTTCTTCGCGCGGTAGATAGTGATGCGCACCGCATCGCCGGCGCGGTGATTATTCATAATCTGCGCCAGTTGTTGCTGGTCTTCCACTTTTTGGCCATCGATGGCCACGATTAGGTCTCCGCCCACCATGATCGGAATATTGCCCAGAAACGCGCGCTCGCTCCCGCCGCGCAGGCCTGCGCTGTCCGCGGCTCCGCCCGGCACCGCTTGCACGATCAGCAATCCGTAATCCGCCGCCAGTCCCAACTGTTGCGCCAATTCAGGATCAATAGGAATCGTGCGCACGCCGAGCGCTGGACGCCGCACGCGGCCCAGAGTAAGCAGATCGTTGATCACCGCCTTGGCGGTATTGATGGGAATCGCAAAGCCAATGCCCGCACTCTGTCCCACGCTCGAAGCGATCATTGTGTTGATGCCAATCACCTCGCCGTGCATATTGAGCAGCGGCCCGCCGGAATTTCCGGGATTGATGGACGCATCGGTCTGGATGGCTTCGTCAATCGTCATGCCATCGGGTTCCTGCACCGAACGGATCGAGCTCACGATACCGCGCGTCAACGTTCCCGCCAGCCCAAACGGATTGCCGATCGCGTATACCTTCTGTCCGACTTGCAAATTGCCAGAGTCGCCTAACACCATCGGCGTGAGGTCGGGCGCTTTGATCTGAACCACGGCCAAATCATGCGAGCGATCGGTGCCGACGATGGTGGCCCGATATTTCTTGCGGTTGTGCAGCGTCACTTCGATTTGGCGCGCATCCGCGATCACGTGATAGTTGGTCAGCACATGCCCATCTTTATCGATAATAAAACCCGATCCCTGCCCTTCCTCCGGCATCAGCCCATAGAAGAAGTCGAACGTCACTGCCTTCGACGTGATGTTCACCACGGATCCAATGTTCTTGTGATAGACGGAGATGTTGTTCTGCTCTTCGGCATCGAGCACATCGCTGCCAGCCGCCTCACTGACTTCAACTTTGTTTGGATGTCCGACCCAGTCAGTCAGCGCACCGCGGCCCGAACGATACGTGGTGATGTAGAAAAACGCGCTGGCGAAAATCACGGCAAGTAAAACAGGTCGAAGCAGCCTCATAGTTCAGAAAACCCTTCCACAAACTCACACCCTCATTGTAATAAATTATCGATTTTGTTACTCCTCTGCTTCCACCGCGCGTTTCAATTCGCCATAAACTTCTCGTACCCGCTTTTGGGTTTCGTCCAACGAGCCCGAGTTGTCGATCACATAATCAGCCGCCTTGATCTTCTCTTCATCGGGAAACTGCGCCGCCATACGCCGCATAACCTCCCGGCGAGCAGTTTCTTCATCCACCCCCCGAGGCATAGCCCAGCGTTGAATTCGCTGTTCGGAACGGCAGGTGACAACCACCAGACGGTCGAAACGCTTCGCCGAACCCGCTTCCAAAATCAATGCCGCTTCCACAACGGCAATCGCCCGCGAATCCCTCCGGCCAACTTCCTCCATCCATTCTTCCTGCCTTCGAATTACCGCGGGATGCACAATCTGGTTCAGCTCTTGGATGCGGGAAGGTTTGTCCCCCCCCGGAGCGCCAAACGCCGCCTCTGCCAGTCGCGCGCGATTGACGCTGCCATCAGGATTGAGAATTCCCTCGCCGAAGTGCCGCACCACTTCCCGATAAACGGCTTCACCCGGCTGCATGAGTTCGTGGGCAATCGTATCGGCCTGAATTAGCTGCGCGCCGAGCGCCACAAACATCTCGCCCGCTACGGATTTGCCAGAAGCAATCCCGCCGGTCAGTCCGACTTTCAGCAATCCAGCCTCACTGTCGCAAACCCCAATTCACTACAGAGGCGCAGAGACTCAGAGGAAACCATTCTAAGAATCCTGGTTCCATCGTTCTCGACAGCGTGGAAGCAGTCGCGAGATAGAGCTACAGAATCCCGAATTGCCTCTCTCTGTGTCTCTGTGTCTCTGTGGTGAACAACTTAACTCCGCGAAAACTCCGCGACCCAGCCTCCCCGCCGCAGCTTCGCCGCCCGCACCGTGTTCGCCATCAACATGGCGATGGTCAACGGCCCCACGCCCCCCGGCACCGGCGTAATCGCTCCCGCAACCTCCGCCACCTGCGGATGCACGTCCCCTGCTAGCGTGGACCCCTTCAAGCGAAACGTTTCCTCCCGCTTCGCATTCCCCGCGAACAACCGCTCGAACTCCGCCCGCTCCGTCACCTGGTTCATGCCCACATCGATCACCGTCGCACCCGGTTTCACGAATTCGCGCGTAATCATCCCCGCCCGGCCAATCGCGGCGACCAGAATGTCCGCGCGCCGGCAAACCCCAGGAAGATCGCGCGTCTTCGAATGGCAAACCGTGACTGTCGCATTGCCATTCAGCAACAGCATCGCCGTCGGTTTGCCCACAATGTCGCTGCGTCCCACCACCACCGCTTCCTGTCCGGCAATTGGAATCTTGCTGCGCTTCAGGATCTCGATAATTCCCGCCGGCGTGCACGGCACCAGCCCCGGCCGCTGCGTCGAGAGGAATCCCACATTCATCGGATGGAACCCATCCACATCCTTTGCCGGATCAACCGCCAGCAAAACTTTCTTGGCATCCACCTGCGAAGGCAATGGAAGCTGTACAAGAATGCCATCAATCTCGTCACGCCGGTTCAAGTCAGCGATCAGCTCGAGCAGTTCCTCGGTAGAAACCGTCTCTGGCGGAGTGTGCTGCTCGCTGTAGATGCCGACCTCTCCGCTGCTTTTCACCTTACCCCGAACATAAACCTCCGACGCCGGGTTGTGGCCAACCAGAACCACCGCGAGTCCTGGACGCGTCCCCGCAGCCGTCATCGTCTTCACTTCCGACCCGACCTCCGCCCGAATTTCGCTGGCGATCTTGTTACCGTCCAGAATAATCGCAGCCACGAGCCCTCATTTCCTGATCAAGCGGCAAATCTTATCCTAAACCGTGTGGGGACTGCCGAGCCCAAGCCTCCCAGTCTCACCTGTGTGGGGACAGGTCTTTGACCCGTCCAGGCCGAGCAAAGCTCGGCAGCTCAAAGGGATCCAGCGCACATCGGCAATGCGCATCACGTCAGCCCGATCTACGCTTTTCTCACCGGGAACTCCGCGCTCCCCACTTTCCCCACATTCGCCTCCGCGAACTCCCGCGCCCGATCCAACCCGGCTTGCAGTTCCGCATGAAACCGTTCTTTCTGAGAATCATCCGCGTCCGCCGGAACCGCAATCCGCCGGCTCACCCGCATCAGCGCCCGCGAAAACGGTTTCGGAATCATCGACCGATCCCACGTATTCAGAATCCAGGCCTTGTCCACCGCGATATGAAACGCCACCATGGGCGCGCCGGTCGCACGCGCCAGCAACACCGGCCCCGGCTTGGCCACGAATCGCGGACCGCGCGGGCCATCGATGGTAAACGCCACCGCCCAGCCTTGGTCGAGTTCCCGCCGCATGCCCAGCAGAGCCCGCACCGCTCCCCGGCTGCTCGATCCGCGCACCTTCACAAAACCAAATTTCCGGATAATGCGCCCCGTCCATTCCCCATCAAAACTATCGCTGCTCATGACCCTGATCTGCAGGTTCCGCCAGATGTAGGTCGCTGGGAAGATACAGTTGTGCCAAAACGCAAGCACCACGGGACGCGTCTCGATGCCCGCCGGCGCCCCCGCTTCAAACGACGCCGCAAATCGCAGCGTCGGGCCAATCAGCCGGATCGCCAGAAATCCCACCCACGTGATCAGCCACAGCAAGAATCTCCGCCACAAGGTATACGGCCGACCCTGCGTCGATGCCCCACTCGAGACCGGCGACGTAGTAGCTGCGCTCACCCCGCCATTGTACCGTCCGCCAAGTAGTGTAGAGCGGACACTCCTGTCCGTTGCCTTTGACCTAGGACCGCGTGGCGGCAAAACTGCGCAACTACCGCCCGCGAATCTTACCCGGACCAAGAAAAGAGAAGGGACCCTTGTCGAACCCGCAAAATCCGTGCCGAAAAGGTTTTGTTTCCCGTTTCGGAATCCCCTCATTGTTTCTCCCAGAGTGTGTGCAGTTTTGCTCAGTTTGGTCACAGTCTCACTCGTTAAGTTGAAATTGTTCTTAAACTACAAAGCTCTGTGATTCCACTGTACGGCAGCAGTTGAGCCGAGAAAAAGAAGGATGACGGTCATGCGTAGATACAAACATCATGCGATTTGTTTCACAGCATTCCTACTGCTCATTTTCGCCGCCGGATGCAGCGATCCGGACAAGACCGGCATCAACCCAGGCGTAACCCCGCCTACAGTGATTTCCGTAGCCCCTCTTAATGGGGCCACCGGCGTATGTCCTGGCACGACGGTCACCGCCACCTTCAGCAAGGCGATGAATCCTTCATCGATCAATGCCACAACCTTTACGGTGACCGGTCCGGCTACGACACCCGTGGCAGGACAAGTTACGTACAATCCGTCCAGCGACACTGCCCTCTTTACCCCTACGAGCAGTCTCGCACTGAGCACCGTCTACACGGCCACGATTACCACCGGCGCCAAGGACACATTTGGCAATGCGCTGGCAAGTAATTTTGTATGGACCTTCACAACAGGTCCCAACCCGTGTCAACCGCCCACCGTGATTTCCGTAACTCCCCTTAATGGTGCGGTCGGCGTCTGCCCCAGCACGGCAGTGACCGCCACCTTCAGCGAAGCCATGAATCCTGCCACGATCAATGCCACAACCTTTACCTTGACCGGGCCGGGCACTACACCCGTGGCCGGAGTAGTGACCTACGCTGCGTCAACCGCGACCTTCACACCATCAAGCCCTCTCGCACTGAACACCGTCTATACCGCCACCATTACGACCGGTGCCAAAGACGTGTTTGGCAATGCGTTAGTGAGTAACTTCGTGTGGGGCTTTACAACCAGTAGCACGCCATGTGCTCCGCCCACCGTGATTTCCGTAGCCCCCCCGAATGGTGCAGCCGGCATCTGTCCCAACACAGTAGTAACCGCCACCTTCAGCGAAGCGATGAAGTCTTCCACGATCAATACCACTACCTTTACCTTGACAGGGCCGGGCCTTACACCCGTGGCAGGAGCAGTTACCTATGTCGCGTCAAGCGATGTCGCGACCTTCACCCCAACCAGCCCTCTCGCACTGAACACCCTCTATACCGCCACCATTACCACGGGGGCACACGATCTCGCCGGCGATCCACTGGCAAGTGACTACGTATGGACATTCACCACATCTGCCACCGCATGTATACCCACCGTATCGTTGGGAACGGCCTGCAGTTTCGGAATTCTGGGCGCCACCCCCGTCGTTAGCAGTGTCGGCCCCACCGACGTCACGGGAGATGTGGGGATATGGCCAGCAAAATCGATCACCGGATTTCCGCCGGGAACACTGACGGGCACCAAACACTTGGGCGATGCGGTTGCCATGACGGCCCAAGGTGACTTGACCACGGCCTACAACTACGCCGCGGCAGCAGCCGGAGGGGCTATCCTCCCCGCAGACATAGGAGGGGAAACACTCGCTCCTGGCGTTTATAAGACGACGAGCGCCCAGCCTTCGCTTGGAATAACCGGCAATCTCACACTCAGTGGCAATGCGAATGGTGTCTGGATCTTCCAGATCGTGTCCACCCTGACCACGGCGGCCGGTAATAGCCAGGTCATCCTGGCCGGCGGCGCCCAGTCTGGGAACGTGTTCTGGCAGGTCGGCAGTTCAGCGACCCTGGGAACCAACACAACATTCGCAGGAACCATGATGGCCCAGGCGTCCATCACGCTCACCACCGGCGCGACGCTGAATGGCAGAGCGCTGGCCCGGACGGGCGCAGTCACATTGGACAGCAATCCGGTGAATGTACCTCCCTGTCCGTAAGGCATTCGATAGTGGACCAGCTTCAGGCTGGTTCACTACCGGTACGGGATGGAAGCAGAATTTCAAGTCATCAAGTTCGGAGGAATTTTCATATGTTATCTCGCTCTCAGAACCCTTATGGCCGGGTCGCGGTTATGCGGTTGGCGGTAGTTGCTGTCCTGTGCGGCATTGGCACGCTCGCGGCCGCGCAGAATCAGGACCAGAATCAGGATCAGCCTGCTCCCAAGTGGGAGCTCTTCGGCGGATACTCCTTCTTCTATCCCGGCGCCGATGTGCATGGCCTGCTTCCCGGAGGTGCGGTCCCCGTGGCCAGCCGTTTGGAATCCAATCCCCGCGGCCTCGGTGCCAGCGTCACCTACAACTTTAACCGCTGGTTCGGATTGACCGGCGATATTAGCGCGCACTGGGACAGTAATGAGACCGGCGGGGGCAAACGAATTGACGACGCCGCCTTCTACAACCTCTCACTGGGACCGAAGCTGACCTTTCGCAGCCACTACTTTTCGCCGTTTCTCGAAGCGCTGGTGGGTGGCCATCGCCTTTCGCCCGATCTCTTCCACGGCGATGACCGATTCGGCTTCATGGCGGGCGGCGGTCTCGATGTGAACTTGAGCAGGCACTTCGCTTTACGTCTGATCCGGGCAGACTACGTGCTCTCGAATCATCATTTTGGTCCGGAGGCGATCGTTTCCGCCACGGATGCCAGAGGCGTAAGGCTGCAAACTGGCGTGGTGTTCATGTTTGGCGGTGAACCGGCCGGGCCTTCAGCAAGTTGCACCATCAATCCTGGTGAAGTCATGGTGGGCGAGCCGGCGACGGCGACGGCTGCCGGCAGCAACTTTAATTCCAACCACACGCTGAATTACGCATGGAGCAGCACCGGCGGCCAAATTACCGGCAAGGACAATACTGCGAGCATTGACACCAATGGCGTGGCGGGTGGCAGTTACACGGTTACCGCTCATATCTCCGATCCCAAGATGACGAAGGGCGGCGAGGCAAGCTGCAGGGCAACCTTCACCGTGAAGGAGCCGCCGAAGAATCCACCGGCCATGTCCTGCTCGGCGAACCCGTCGACCCTCCAGGCCGGCGGAAGCTCCACCATTACCTGCACCTGCAACAGCCCGGACAACGTTCCTGTAACCGTCGGCGGTTGGACGGCCAGCAGCGGCAGCATCTCCGGCAACGGCAACACGGCTACGCTGAATACGTCCGGTGCGTCCGCCGGTCCGATCACGGTGAGCGCGACCTGTACCGACTC
>DATNNO010000098.1:0-19390 GCA_035601775.1 Terriglobales bacterium
TCCGTGCTAGGGAGCCTCTCTTGCTGGCGGCCTTCACCCGCTCAGCCCTTTGACATATTTGTCGATGCCGCGGGAATATTGGTAAAGGTTTTTCTCGTGCTTTATACTGCCGGTCACACGGATTGCCAAGAGGGCACCTGCCGAAGCCTGCAATTCTTATGAACATCACACGCCGCGTATTTGTCTATCTTTCTCTCGGTGCCTGTGCCGGGAAGGTGCTAGGGCAAGGCGTGGCTTCGCGCGGGGTTAAGGCACAGGCCAAGGCGGCTCCTTCGGGGCGTCCCTTCGACGCGCACTTTACCGATGTAGCGCGGGAAGCTGGTTTAGTGGCCCCGGTGATTTATGGAACGGCGGACCACAAGGATTACATCCTCGAAGCCACCGGCTGTGGCTGCGCCTTTCTGGACTATGACAACGACGGTTGGATGGACATCTTCATTCTGAGTGGCACTCGAATGGAGGAAACGCCCGCAGGCGCGACCAACCGGCTGTATAAGAACAATCGCGACGGCACTTTCACTGATGTAACCGAGAAAGCCGGATTGCATGACGTCGGCTGGGCTTCCGCCGTGTGCGTGGGAGATTACAACAACGATGGTTGCGAGGATCTGTTTTGCACCTACTTCGGGCAGAACAAGCTCTATCGAAATAACGGCGATGGCACCTTCACCGATGTAACCAAGCAGGCCGGGCTATTGAACGATGTGTCCAGGTGGGGAGCAGGCTGCACTTTCCTGGATTATAACCGCGATGGCTATCTTGATCTGTTTGTCTCCAACTATGTTCAGTTCGATTTGAAGCACGTGCCCAAGCCGGGCCAGAACAGTAATTGCGATTGGAAGGGTGTTCCCGTGGAGTGCGGGCCCCGCGGCCTGCCCACCGCTTTCCACTCTTTGTACCGGAACAACGGGGATGGGACGTTTACCGATGTCAGCCGTCAAGCCGGGATCTCGGGGCTGCGTGACAGCTATGGAATGACGGCGGTGGCCGCCGACTTCAATGAGGACGGTTGGCCCGACATTTATGTAGCCTGCGATTCCACTCCCAGCCTTCTCTTGATGAACAATCATGATGGGACGTTCCGCGAAGAGGGCGTGCTCCGCGGGGTTGCACTCAGTGAAGACGGTATGGAACAGGCGGGAATGGGAATTGGCGTGGGGGATTACGATCTTGATGGCCATCTGGATTTGTTCAAGACCCATTTCGCCGACGACACCAACGGTCTTTATCACAACGATGGCACAGGAAATTTCGAAGATGTAACGCGGGCTGCCCGCATCGGCGTCGAAACCCGCTACATATGCTGGGGAGCGGGCATCGTGGACCTAGACAATGATGGATATCCTGACATCTTCATGGTCACGGGCAACGTCTACCCTCAGGTTGAGCGAACGCTTCCGCAATATCCGAGCAAGACTCCGCGGGTGGTGTTTCGCAATCTCGGCAACGGCACGTTTGAAGAATTGGGGGAAGAAGCCGGGCCTGGGGTTGCGGCCGCGCACTGCAGCCGCGGATGCGCATTTGGGGACTTCGACAACGATGGAGACCTGGACATATTAATCGTGAACTTGAACGAGCCACCCTCTCTTTTGCGTAACGACCTGCTGCGTAACGATCTGCGCGGCGTGCACCACTGGCTGAAGCTGAAGCTGGTGGGAACCAAATCGAATCGTAGCGCGATCGGAGCCCGCGTATTGGTGCGTTACGGGCAGAAGATACAGGTCCAGGAAGTGCTCAGTCAGTCGAGCTTCTATTCCTCCAACGATCCACGGTTACATTTTGGTTTGGGGGGTGAAACAATCGCGGACTTCGAAATTCGCTGGCCCAGCGGACTTCAGGAAAAATTCAAAAGTATTGCGGCGGATCAGTTGATTGTTATCAAAGAAGGAGCAGGATTCATTCCTGGCAAGGGTTGGTCCAAGCAGTGAGTGCAATGCGACTTTGCGCGCAGAACGGTCTTTAACTCTCTACTCTCTACGCCCCCACTAACTCGCGCTCCGCGCTTGGCTCGTATTCCACGATATGCCCCGCCACGGCACTCGCCGCCACGGTAAGCGGGCTGGCTAGGTACATTTGCCCTGGCCCGCTACGTCCGGGGAAATTGCGATTCTGCGCGCTGATCACGACCTGCTCGGGCCGCGTTGTCACTCCGGGACCGGCGTTGATGCATGCGCCACAACTCGGCTCGATCACGTGTGCCCCAGCTTTCTGGAAAATTTCGAGATAGCCTTTGCGTATGCAGTAATCGCGCGTCTCCTGCGATCCAAACTGGATGTAGAACTTCACCGAGTCCGCCACGCGCTTGCCGTGCTTGAGCGCATCGGCGAGCACGAGCGCGTACATGTCCATGTCTTCGTTCTTGCCGGCAGTGCAGGTGCCCCCGTAAGCGAGTTCCACCGGCACCGGTGTGTTGAGTTCGCGGACATACTTGCCATTCCCTGGATCGCCGGGCGTGGCCACCATCGGCGTAATCTCGGCGGCGTCGAGTTCGATCACATGCGCGTATTGTGCATTGGGATCACTGTAAAGGCCTTCAATCATGGCTTCGGCCTTCTTGCGGTCCATCCCGCGGCGTTCCACGAGAAAATCCACGGCCTTGCGGTCCGGCGCCACAATTCCGGTGAATCCGCCGATTTCCGCGGCCATGTTGGTCATGGTGGCGCGTTCGTCGACGCTGAGTTCCTCGATGGACTCGCCCGCATACTCCATCACCTTGGCCAGTGCTTTGCCGCTGCGGACATAGTCCAAGCTAAGAATTTTGAGAATGAAATCCTTCGCCGCGACGTTCGGGTGCTTCTTGCCGCGAATCACGATCTTCACCGACTCGGGCACCTTCACCCGAACATCTTTCGTGATCCACGAGTTAAACACGTCGGTGGTGCCGATGCCGAAGGCTACGCATCCTATCGCGCCCACGTGGGGCGTGTGCGAGTCGGAGCCGATATTCAACTGCCCGGGTAGCGCGTAACTCTCCAGCACAATCGAGTGGCAGATTCCTTCCGAACCCTTGCGGTCTTTCAATTCGCCGTGCAGCTTGATTCCCTGCTTGGCGGCGAAGTCCTGCTGCTTCAGCTTGAGCTGCGTCGCGAGATCGAGCAGCCCCAGCTTCTTTTTCTCTTCCGAGATCACTTCATCGAGAAACGTGAGGTGGTCACGGAAAAACAGAATGCTCGCTGGATCGTTCACTTTGGCGTCCTTGCCCACATAGCGCTCAAAGAAAATGGAGGCCATGGGCGTAACGTATTCGTGGCTGAAACGCAGGTCGGCGCGGGCAAACCCGGTGTCGCCCGGCTTCACATACGTCCCAGCCTCAGCGGAGACCGCCGAGCCGCGCTCGGCTGAACCGACGGGGACGTCCGTCCCTCCATTAGAGGTGATCATGTGCCGTGCGAAGATCTTCTCCGCCAGCGTCATCGGCCGTTTTTCTGTCTCGATCGGCGGCAGAAATACTTTCTTCTGCATTCGCGCTACGTTGAAGGGAAATAGCCCGCCGTACTCGATTACCTGCCGTGTGATCTCATCTTCTCCGGCGGTGAATTCGTTAAGTGGAATCTCCTCGCCCGCGCGAATCTGGTCAATCAGCGAGAAGTTGGTCGAGGTCAGCAGCCCGAGGTTCTGACAATTCTGCTTGTAGATGCGCTCGATGTTTTCCGCGATGACGACCCGAATGCCGGCGCACATCTCCGCGTAAGGCGATTGCTCCCGGCTCGAACCCTTGCCCCTTCGCTTGCCGCTGACGGCGCAGACGAATCCGCCTTTTTTCACGTCAGAACGCCCAATGGGGAATACGCTGCCGCACTTGAGGCCCAGGTACGGGATTTCGCCCAGAGTCTCGTCGAAATAAAAGCAGTAGTGCGCCGGCGTGATCTCGTCGGTCGAGATATCGTCACGCAGCTTGGGATTGTTGGCGGGGTTCTTTGTGTCCCACGGCAGGTCTTCACCCGCGAGCTGCCGCCTGATGAGTTGGGGATCCTCAGTAAGAAAAAGAATGCGGCCTTGCAGACGAACCTTGTCCGGACGTTTCTCGATTTTGCGTTCCAGTAGTGAACTGATCACGATCTATAGCCTGGGTTAAGAGTAGTGAGCCACACTGCCCTTATTGTAACCTGTGAGGCGCGGGCCTTTAGAGCGCATTTTAGGGAAACTCTGATCAATCACGAATTTCGACTGGGGGCTCCGCACAGCCGTGGACGCCCGCGCCTACATTGGCAACTCAGTGGTGCCCGTGGGTCCGATCATATTTCTCTCCGGCCGGAATCGCGACCGCCAGACGATTCTCTTTCGGTGCCAGTGGACAGGTGGCGTAGGGCGTCACCGCGCAGGGCGGATTGTACGCTCGGTTGAAGTCGATCACCACGGTCCCATTCACGACCGGATCGGTCTCCAGGAAGCGGCCTCCGGGGTAGGTGTCGGTCTTGCTGGTTAGATCGTTGAAAACGAAAGACAGGCCTTTCGAGGGATCGCCGCCCAAGTCCGTAAGTCGCACTTCCTGTCCGTTGATTTTGAACACGACGGTCCCAGCCACCGGGGTCGGTGTGGTGTCACCTAAAACGTTGGGTACGTCCACCGTTTTCTTTCCGTCCGAAGGCACCCAGGTTGCGGTCACCCGATAGGACAAGTCGAGCGGGAAGAATACCGGGCCGCGATAGTTTTTGGCCTCGTCGCTGTCGACATCTTTCAGCCGGATGCCAATGCGCTCACCTCGGACGATCGCTTTCACCTGAAGAGTACCCAACTCCACCAAGGTCGCTTTTCCAGAGGTGTCGGGTTGCAGCTTGGCCGTGGTCACCGGCTTGCCGTCGATGGTGGCGTGCGCTTCTGGGAAGAACCTCACCGTCACATCCGTTCCCCGCAGATCGAAAACACCTGCATGAGCGAGCCCCTTGGGAAATACGATGGCATTGCCAGCATCAGTGCCGAAAGTATTCTCGCCGGGTTTGAGCCAGAACAAGCCCGCCAAGGACAACCAATTCTGCTTGAGGTCATCGACGAGCTCGGCTTTCCACTTCTCGAACGACTGGACGTAGGCCGCATCGGGCGTGGAAGTGGACGGGTTCTTGTCCACCGGAACCGCGCCGGCGAACAGCGGCGCTGCTATCGCCAGCACAACCAAAACGTTCCGTCTTCGTTTCATCGGAGGCCAGGTCCTCTCATGCCAATCTTTTCGCTTGGAGATGCTTTCACAACTGCCGATACGGCCATGAACTTTGGCCTCAGGGGCTTTAAGCCCGTATTTTTCGAGGCCTTGATCGGCACGGCTGAAGCCGTGCCCTCCCACAAACACCATTGATGAAACCAGTTCTATTTATTTTCTGTAGTCGCGCACATCGGGCAACGGTTCCAAGTCATGCCCGTTGAAAACCTGTTCGAACTCGCTGAGCAACGCCTGGTGCACCAACCCGTTAGAGGCCAGAGTTTCGCGACTGTCCAGTTGGAATGGCCCACCCTTGAAGTCGGTAACCTTTCCTCCAGCTTCCTGCACAATCAGCACGCCCGCTGCCGTGTCCCAGGGGTTGAGGTTGAACTCCCAGAATCCGTCAAAGCGTCCGGAAGCCACGCAGCATAGGTCAAGCGCCGCCGAGCCCGCTCGCCGCACTCCGTGCGTGTGCAATGTGATGTGATGGTAGAAAAAGATGTTCGGATTCTTGTGGCGTTTATGGCTGGGAAATCCGGTAGCCACCAGGCACTCGGCCAGATTCGCGGTCCCTGAAACATGAATCCGCTGCCGATTCAGGTAAGCGCCGCTTCCCTGCTCCGCTGCGAACAATTCGTCCCGGGTGGGATCGTAGACCACGCCAGCGACCCGCTTGCCCTTGTACTCCAGCCCCATCGACACGCAGAACACCGGGAAACCATGCGCGAAGTTGGTGGTTCCGTCCAGAGGATCGACGTACCAGCGGTAGTCGCTGCCCGTGTCCTGGAGCCCGCCTTCTTCGCCGAGGACGTCATGGGTGGGCCAGTGCTGACGGAGCCGGTCCCGGATCAGAACCTCTGACTTGCGATCCGCCACCGTGACCAAGTCGGCTTCGCCTTTGTATTCCACTTTCACGTGTTGATGGAAGTAGTCCATCAGCAGCGCACCGGCTTCGCGTGCGATATCCGCCATGGCAGGAAGGAAGTCGTGGCTATTGGAAGAAGATGTCATCTTGAGGAAAAATCGGTTTGGCAATACGGCGGCTGAAGCCCGGTGCCGGTCATCTATTCTTCCCGCCCTCCGCGATGTACATGATCTCATGTTTAAAAATGAAGAGATTCGGCTTGTCCTCGCGCGTCAGCCTGACCATGTTCCTATCGTAGTATTCGATCCAGCCGTGGACGACTTCGCCGTCCGCCAGCTTGATGCTGACTGGCTTCTGCTTTTCGCCCAACGACTTCAAATACGCGGCCTCCTGCGAGGTTTCTTCGGGAGGAGTGATCTTTGCTTTGCGAGGTGCGGCGGGACCTGCTTGTCCGTTAAATACCATAACAGCATTTTACACGCCGCGGCGTGGCTGACGCTGGCTGGGTTGCACAGGTCTAGTTTCGAGTCGCGACCTTGCGCTCAAGACCGCACCAGCTCAGCACACTCAAAACGATATCTTCAGCGAGAACTCGATCACGCGCGGAGACCCTAGAGCGAACACTCCAGAGCCAAGGCCAAGGCGGTTGCTGTTGGGCTGCGCCCCCGCTGTCCCATTCACCGATCCTGGAGTGCCAGTCAGCGCACCGCTAAGGGGGTTGTTGGAACCGTCGAAGTTGGCGAAATTCATGAGGTTGAAAAGCGAAACTCCTGGTTGGACCTCAACCCGTTCTTTGATTTTGTAAATCCAGTTCAGACTCAAGTCGAAGGCCCGCAACCAGGCCATGTTCGCTTCGTTCTGTGGCGCCAGCGGGATAAGCTGTTGCACTCCGCCCAGCGCCTGCAACTGCCCCAGCGTAAACAGGCCGTTGGTGATGAGTACCTGGCCGGCCGGAGTGGGTTGGTTGGCAAAATTCTGGTTGTAATTCTGGATTTTGGTATTGATACTGCTGGCGTTGACGCCCCGTCCGAAGGAACCGATGTTGGTACCGGGCAGAACGTCGCCGCCTCCGCCGTTGGCCGCGAAACTGCCGTCGCCGGTGCCGTCACCCGTAAGGTCGGTTACAAATATGCCGCCGGCATTGCCGGATGGAGCGAGGGTGAGCGTAACTGGAAGCGGACTGTAGAAATGGCCAATCACCCCGAGACGGAATGAATACGGCAGATCGAACGTGCCGCCGAATGACACCTGATGCCTGCGATCCAGCCCGTTGGGGCCGAGATAATGTAACGGGTTATTGAAGTCGGTGGCAATGGTAATGAAGTCGTTGTCAGTCGCGGACGCAATGTATTTTGAGTACGAGTAGGAGACTTGCAGGTTCATGTTCCGAACATGCTTAAAGGGATTTTGCAGGTCTTGTTTCAGCGAGAGTTGCAGGGCGTTGTACACGGAGCGTCCGATGGGGGAGAGCATCTGGTTGGTACCAAGGTTCGGTTTGATGCCGGGGAACGCCGCAGTCGGGCACGGGCCTCCGCTGCACAATGAGTAACCGGAGTCGAGGCCGTTGGCGGCGAAGTCGGAGATGTGTGCGCCGGCACTAGTTGCACAATCAATGGCTGCGGGCGAATATTCCCCCGCGCAACCGAATTGTCCCGTAGTGGCCGTGATTGCCGCCTGCGCATTCGCGAGATTGAAATAGCGCGCATCCCCGACGTGGTTGGTATCAATGGCTAGCAGTGTATGCGTCTCAATGTTGCGGAGATAGTCTGCCGTAAGCACCGTCCCCTTGCGAATTTCGTGCTGGATGCCGGCGTTCATCTGCACGGAACGCGGGCTCACGTAATTCGGAGCCAACAGGTCTGTGCCTGTGGCATCGAATCCATCTGAGAGCAGGTTCCCAATGTACGAGGGATTGATTGCCGGCCCAGCAGCGAGTGTTGAGGCCTGGTACTGCGCTTGGAAAGCGGCAATGGCGCCAGCTGCCTGTCCGATGGTTTCGCCGCAGAAAGTAATTGGAGGAGTGGGACCTGATGGCATGGTAAAGGTGGAGTTGGGCTGGCCATTCGAGCAAACCGTGGGATTGGCCAGGAACAATCCTTTGGCTAGCCGCGCCGGGCGGTCAAACAAGATGTTGTTCCAGATCGAGTTCTCGTAAAAGAGTCCGATGCCGCCACGAATGACGGTTTTTCCGCTGTGGTTCGGATCCCAAGCAATCCCCAGTTGGGGAGCAAAGTTCAAATTAGGCTGATGGACCCGATTCCCCAGCCCCGCGCCAAACTGGTTGAGCGCCGCAATCGGACCGATGTCGCTGTCGGTGCGTCCGGTATCGCGAACGTAGCGCAGTCCATAAGTCAGGGTCAGGTTCGGTTTGATCTTCCAGGCGTCCCCAAAATAAAGGGAAATCCGGTTGTCAGGACCCGAAGCACCTGCAGGGAACCCAAATGCCGGTATCTCCGAAGCGAACCCGATCCCGTTACCCAACTGAACCGTGCTGGCGGGATAGTTCAGCGGATTGCTGGCTCCGCCCGGGAGTGCGAGGCAGGCGGCGCCGCAATCGCCGATTCCCGCGCCGACCGCCGGCGCAAGCTTGAGGAAGCTTGCGAAGCCGCCTCCGAGGATGTGATTGAACCCCGCGCCGTAGCGGAGAATATGCGAACCCATCGCTTTACTGCCATCGTATTTGATCTGATGATCCGACTGGTAAGTTTGCTGGGGCGCGAGAAAACTTGGTCCGGAGCAGAAGAAGTCGGCGCCCGAGGTGAGGCAATCCGGATCGCCGCCGATCGCCAGTTCGATCCCCGGCGCTGGGTTGAAGAGGCCAGCAGTTGCGTCCACGATCCCGTTGCGAAACTTGGTGTATCCGAAGCGAAAACTGTGCGTGAAACCGCCGGTACTGAAGTCGAGTCCGGCGGCATGCACCGGGGTATGGTTCACGTTTGCGAAGGGCTGAAACGAGTTCGGTATAATGGCCAAAACACTCCGATTCTGGTCGTAAGAGAAGCGGTAGAAAAACTTGTAATTGCTATTGATCTGCCAGTCCAGCCGGCCGACTACTTCAGATTCCTTGAAAGGAGAATCGTAGTTTCCGGTTATAGCCTGGAATGGCCCGCTGGACAAAACCGGATTTAGCAAGTCCTGCTTGGTGTGTTCAGCGTCCATGAAGAAGAACAGCTTGTTCTTAATGATGGCGCCGCCAAAATTCCCCCCAAATTGGTTGCGCTGGAAATAATTGGCGGAAGCGCCAGGAAGATTGGCGTCCAGCGTCTGGTCGCGAAAATAGTAGTACCCCTCTCCGTGGTATGAATTCGTGCCCGACTTGGTGGTGATGTTGACGGAACCAGAGGAAGTCAATTCCGTCGAGAGATCCAAGGAGGACTGTTGGATCTGAAACTCCTGAATCGCGCCTTCCGGGACATTTTGGGTCGTCGTACCTACAGTTTCATCGCTGATGTCGAGGCCGTCGACTTCAATTCGCGCGGTCCGCCCAAAGCGGCCACCAAATGAGATGGAGGAGAATCCGTTCTTGGTGGGATCGAAATTACCACCATCCTGAATTTGCACTCCCGGTTCCAATTGAGCCAGGTCCAGGAAGTTGCGTCCGTTGATGGGCAGGTTCTCAATCTGCTGGGTGGTCAGCACTCCTTGAACCGTGGCTTGTTCGGTGTTTACCTGTACGTCGGAAGCTTGCACTTCCACTACTTGAGTGGCCTCTCCGACTTGCAGCTTGATGTTGCCAGACGAGGTGACTCCTACTTGGACCGTGAACGACGCCTCTGAGGTCTTGAACCCTTTTGCTTCTACTCGAACTGTATAGTCGCCTGGCGTCAATGCGCCTGATGCGTAGGCTCCCGCGGAAGTCGTGGCGACATTGATCACGCGGCTGGTAGATTTGTTGGTAATCGTGACCTTGGCCCCGGCGACGAGGGCGCCACTCTGGTCAGTCACAGTGCCCTGAACGCTGCCCGTGGAAATCGTAGTCTGCGCGTACACAGCGATGGAGGACGCAATAACAACGGCCATCGTCAGTAGTGCCTTTTCCAGCTTGCGAAAATGGAGACTCGCCGACATTGCCAACCTTCCTTTCAAAATGCCACAAGCGTTCGCGTGTGAGTATTCGTGGACTGTCAGATAGTTATAGCAAATGGTAGTCCATTAAGAATCTCGAATCCTCAATTTTCATGAACAAGAAGGAAGCACCTGACAGTGGTTTCTGGTTATGTCTAGCCTCGGGAGTTCCCGACACTAGAAGTGCGACTTGGTGGTGTAATATCCAGTCCGGTGCCGCACGGTGAAAGTTGAGCCCGCGGACGCTGCGTCAACTTTCACCTCGATGCGGCGGAAGCTGGAATCGGAAAATCGCTGCGAGGGATAGTAGGCCAGCAGGTATTGCGTGCGCAGCTCGTCACTGATTTTTCGGAACGCGTCGTCAAGTTGGGGCACGGAGGTGGCATAGAAGTACTTGCCGCCGGTGTCTTCGGAAATCTGGATCAGAGCGTGCTCTCCGCCGATATCGCGCCCGGCGCTGGCTTCAATGGGAACCACAATAATGCTGTAAACGATGGCTTCCGCCTCCTGAGCGGAACGCACGGCCGCCTTATAATCCACTCGGCTGACCGTGTCGCCGCCATCGGTGATCACCACCAGGACCTTTCTTCCCTTGCGCGGCTCGAGCGCCTGCGCTCCGAGGTAGAGAGCATCGTAGAGCGCGGTGGCCGATCCCAGGTGAATCCGGTCAACACCGCGGTCGATCGTCTTGAGGTCGGAAGTGAAGGGCACGACCTCGTTGACGATCTCGCTGAAACCGTAAAGCGAGAGCGCATCGATGGGGCGAAGGATGGCATGGGCAAAGCGGCGGGCCGATGTCAGTTCCAGAGGCAGGTCCTTGCGCGTGCTCAGGCTGGTGTCGATGTCGAGCACGATGGAAAGCGGCAGCGCCGATTCTTTGTCGAATACGGAAACGCTCTGCGGCTTGCCGTCTTCCAGTAGCGCGAAGTTCTCCTTCTTCAGACCAGCTACGGGTGACCCATGCTCGTCCGTGACCGTGACGAACACGTTCACCAGTTTGACATCAACCTTGAGCGTGGTCTCGGGATTCTGAGCGGCGGCGCTGGCAGTACCAGCGCCGTCGTCTGTCTTCGAAACCGCAGGAGACGATGGTTTCGCCGGGCCTGAAGCGCCAGTTGCCCAGGGTGGCTTAGGCACCTGCGCGCGGGAGACCGCGATCGCGACGATGAGAAAAAAAAGCTGACGCCGCATTCGGATGCTGAAGTTGTTGCTGACGGTCTTCGCGCGCTCTTGTTCCCGAACTCTGCGCCGCAAAGTCCGCAAAGAAATTCCGCCAAGGCCGCGAAGAGGCAATCTGCTCACTTAGATGCAGGTCTTCCCGAATGGCTGCCTTCGGCTCTGGGGATCCCAGAGGGAAAGGGCTCGCCATCGGCCCAGACGGCGCCATCTTCAAAATACTCCTTCTTCCAAATGGGCACGGTGCGCTTGAGCGTGTCGATGAGCCAGCGGCAGGCATCGAACGCGGCTGCCCGGTGCGCCGAGGCCACCACGATTAGGACGCTGGTCTCGCCGATTTCCAGCCGCCCCAAACGGTGCACGATAGAGACGTCGCGTATGGGAAACTGCTGAAGCGCTTGCCCAGCCAGGGCGTCCATCTGCTTGAGCGCCATCTCTTCGTAGGCTTCGTAATTTAGATAGAGGGTGCGCCGGCCTCGCGTGTTGTCGCGAACCACGCCTTCAAATACGACCGCGGCTCCGTCCGAGGGCTGCTTGAGTTTGGCAAGCACCGTCTCCGTATCGATTTTTTCGCGAACGATCGTCGAGTAGCTCCGGCCTCTTGCATGGATATCGCTTTCGGGATCCTTCGAGCCGCCGCTCACCGGGGGAAGGAACGCGATCTCGTCTCCGTCCTTCAGCTGCGAGTCCGGCCCGGCAAATTCCTGGTTGATTGAAATCGCAATCGAAGCGGCAAGTTCCCCGAGCCTGGGAATAAGCTTTTCGTAATGACTGACGACGTCGCCCAAAGTAGCGTGTTCCGGCAAGTCGATGAGATCAGTGCCTCGCCCAACCAAATCCTTCAGCATGCCGAAAAATAAAGTGCGAACCTGCATGAAATCCCAACGCCAGCGAATGGCTGGCGGTTGCCAGTAGTGTAACGCGGCTGCTCCACTATTGGCTTTCCTGACGCAGAAAATGCCAGTTCCCTTTCGAGAACTGGCGAGTTCGGATGCGCAACTGATCTAGAAGATCACTTATGCGGTTTCTCCTCGTGTGCGGGAGCTTGCGGCGCTCGCGGCTGCGGGTGCGGCGGCTGCGCCGCCCGCGGCTCCGGCGGTCGAGGAGCAGAATTCTGGCGCTGCTGCTGCCACGTGTTGAATTTGGCTTGCTCGTTCTGCTGGTGCTGAGGATTCTCCTGCACCGGAGGAGCTGGTCTTACCAACGGATGTCCGTTCTGCACCGCGGGCGGATGCGGCGCCGAACGTTCTGCTGGACGCGCCGGTTCGGCTGGACGGGATGATTCCTGGGATTGCGCAGTTCCAGGACGAGGAACGTTCGGGGTTCCCGCCGGACGGTTGTTCGCCGTGTTCGGCGGCGCCTGAGCGTGCGGAGCCTGGTTGCCTTGCGCCGCGGGCTGCTGCGGTCGCGGTATTTCATTGGGGCGGTTCGCAGGTTGTCCAGGCCGTGACGCCTCATTCGGGGTTCGAGCCGCGGATTGCGGTTGTCCCGGAGTCACCGTGCGCACGTTCGGCGCCGCGGTCTGCCGTTGTTCCAAAGGAGCGCGCGGAGGCGTGGGCTGCCTGGTCGCGACCACCTGCCGGTTTACTATCGCAGCTGGTGGCTTTGCCGGCGTAGGCCGACCCGGCCCTAGGACGCTCGCTTTGACCGGCTGCACCGGAACGTTGTGGACCACGGGAGCGTTCTCGATCTGTTTGGGATCCACCTTGACCATATTCGTTGCTACCGGACGAGCATTCACGAATGCCTCGTGGGGAACTGCAGTCACCGCGTTGTTCACGTGTTGATTGGCGTAGTTGATTCGAGTGACATTCGTGGTGTTGTTGTTGATCACGGTAGTGTTGTAAACGTTGGTCACCTGGGTTACGTTAACCCGCGTGTTGGTGATGTTCACATTGTTCACGTACTCGCGACTGGTTCGATACGACGGAACGAAAACTTCGCGAGGCGCCAGCGGAAACCAGGCTACGCCAACTCCGATACCAACGCCGAAACCACCTCCACCAACGAATGCCACCAGCGCGGGGGCGTACACCGGGCGCGCGTAAACCGGACCCGGCACCCAGCACCATGAACTTTCGACAAATGCCCAACGTCCGTAGTGGAAGGGCGCGAAGCCCCAAGGCTCGTCTTCAACCCAGGACCAGCCCCACGGCTCGACCCAAACCCAGTGGCCGTATCGATAGGGAGCCCATCCCGGTGCGACCGCAGCCGGCGCCCACACGGGACCGTAGTCTGCTACGTAGCGCCAGTGGCCGTACTCGTCGAGGTCCGCAGCGCCAGTCATCTCGGGTGAAATGTAATTGGACGACTCGGCGTGGTCTTCACGCTCATCGCGTTGGAATGCGAAATTGTCGAAATCGTCGCGATTGGGTATCTGCTCGATCTCATGATTCAGCTGGTCAGTACCCGTGAAGCGTGCCAGCTGATTTGCCACCACGACGTAAGAGTTTCCCCCGCCAGTGGCCTCGCCTCGGCCATGCCAAACCCGGGCATCGGTTTCATTTCCATCCGCAGTCACATCAATGCGATATTCACCGGTGCGCTGGATCTGAAACGCTACGTTCGGCGTATCTACTTCGAAGTGATCTTCGTCATCGAGATGCCGTACTCGCACCATGATGGAACCCTGGGACAGCTTCAACTGGGTCGTACGGTCATCGAGTTCAAGCAAGGTGAGACTGGTTTCCGAATCCATGCGAATCGAAGTCGAGCCGCTCTCCAACTCCGCTCGCGAATCCTTGTCAGCCCATAAGTTGTCGCCGGTGGTCAGGGGACGATTGTTGACAGCTTGCACCCAATCGCCTTCGCCACCCGGCTGAAAGGAAACAGTTCCGACCGAATAACTGAGTCGCGCCACGCGGCCCGGAGGATCTTGCGCGGGCTGTTGCTCTTGCGCCGGCTGTTGCTCTTGCGTCGGCTGTTGCTCTTGCGTCGGCTGCCCCTGCTCCTGCAGTGGCTGCTCCTGCGGCGGCGGCTCCTGCGCGACGATTCTGAGCGGTGCTTGCAACATCAGCAATATCCCCGCCAGGACAATTCCAACTACCACGACGTTGTGCGTTTTCATTGGCTTGTGTTCCTCGCTGCGGTTGCTAACAGCACCGCGTACACTGTGTATTAACACTCCCCAACCCAATAAGTTCCATACGGCGGAGCCTGTACGCAAGTACCTTATCCCAAAGAAAATATGCCAGCCTTCGCTTCCGAAAACTGGCACCTCATCTGACAACCCCGTTCGTCAACCCGTCCGTGCTCTTAACCCACCGGCTGCTCGCTCAGGACTTTCTCCCGCTCTTCCGCATCCTGCTTCTCCTGGCGCGGCGACGAAGGAAGGGCCAGTTCCAGGACCTCTCCAATGGTCTTGACATAGTGAACGCTCAGGTTCTCGAGTTGCTCGGGCGTCAAGTCCTCTTCCACATTCATCTTGTTGTCCGCTGGTAGAATGACGTCGTGGACCCCTGCCCGCTTGGCCGCCAGGACTTTCTCTTTGACTCCTCCGATGGGAAGCACATTCCCACTCAGCGTGATCTCGCCGGTCATAGCGGTGAGCGGACGCACCGGATGCCCCGTAAGCAATGAGACCAGCGCCGTCGCCATGGTCACTCCAGCAGATGGGCCATCCTTGGGAATCGCTCCCGCCGGCACGTGAATGTGAATATCGTGTTCGGCGAAGAAGGTCTCCGGAATTCCGAGGTACTCTGCGTTGGATCGCACCCAAGTCAGAGCTGCCTGCATGGACTCCTGCATCACCTGGCCGATCTGCCCGGTCATGGTGAACCCGCCCTTGCCCTTCATCGTATTGGCCTCGATGAACAGAATGTCGCCGCCAGAAGGAGTCCACGCCAGGCCCACAACCACGCCGGCACGTTTCGTGCGTTCGGCGATTTCACCTTCGCTACGAACCTTGATACCGCCCAGAAATTCCTGAACGATCTCCTGGGTCACCACCAGCTTTGCCGTCTTGCCTTCCGCCAGACGGCGCGCCTGCTTGCGGCAAACCGTACCGATGTTCCGCTCCAGATTGCGCACACCGGCTTCGCGGGTGTAATGCCGAATGATGTTGCTGACCGCTTCTTCCGGAAACTCGATCTGTTCCGGCGTGATTCCGTTCTCCTCAATCTGTCGCGGAATCAGATATTGAAAAGCGATGTGGACCTTCTCTTCCTCGGTATAGCCCTGGAGTTCGATGATCTCCATGCGATCGCGCAACGGTTCCGCGATTGGATCGAGCATGTTTGCCGTGGTAATGAAGAGTACTTTCGACAGATCGAACGGCACATCGAGATAGTTGTCACGGAACGTGGAGTTCTGTTCAGGATCGAGCGCTTCCAACAGCGCCGAACTGGGATCGCCACGGAAATCGCGCCCTACTTTGTCGATTTCGTCCAGCATGAAAATTGGATCCTTGGTCTCGGCGCGGCGAATGCCCTGGATGATTTGCCCGGGCAGGGCGCCGATGTATGTACGCCGATGACCACGAATCTCGGCTTCGTCGTGAACTCCGCCCAGCGAAATGCGGACAAACTTGCGTCCCAGGGCGCGCGCGATGGATTTTCCCAGCGAAGTTTTTCCCACGCCCGGAGGTCCGACGAAACAAAGAATCGGTCCCTTCATCCCAGGTTTCAGACGACGCACGGAAAGATAATCCAGAATACGATCCTTCACCTTCTTCAGATCGTAGTGATCCGTGTCGAGAACTTCCTTCGCTTTGATAATATCGACGTCGCCGCCCGAGGTTTTCGCCCACGGCAACACCGCAAGCCATTCGATGTAGTTGCGCGTAACCGAATAATCCGCCGCCATGGGTGACATGCGCGAGAGCCGCCCCAACTCTTTCAGCGCCTCTTTCTTGACTTCATCGGGCATCCCGGCTGATTCGATCTTCTGCCGCAGTTCTTCATTGTCCCGCGCGCCCTCGTCCTGCTCACCCAGTTCTTTCTGGATAGCCTTCATCTGCTCGCGCAAGTAATATTCGCGCTGGGTTTGCTGCACCCGATCCTGCACTTCCGACTGAATCTTGTTTCGCAGTTGCTGGACTTCCAACTCCTTGGCCAGGTGCTGATTGATCTTCTCCAGGCGAACCCGAACGTCCGTCGTCTCCAGAGTGTCCTGCTTATCCGCGGTAGAAAGAGATGGCAATGAGGACGCAATGAAATCCACCAGGCGGCCGGGCTCTTCAATATTCATGGCCACCGTGGAGAGCTCGTCCGACAAAGTCGGTGAGCCCGCCACAATCTGCTGAAACAGGGTCAAAACGTTGCGCTGCAGAGCCTCGACTTCAGAACTCTTGGGCGGAATGGCTTCGGGGACAGAGTCCACTCGTGCCCGCATGAAGGGCGCAAGCTGGGCAAACTCCACCAACCTCACCCGCTCCAGGCCCTCGGCGAAGACAAACAGGCTCTGGTTGGGCATCTTGACCACCTTGTGCACGACGGCCAAAGTTCCTACCGTGTAGAGGTCCGTGGGCTGCGGCGTGTCGACGCGAGCTTCGCGCTGCGCCACTACCACAATCGTCTTGTCCTCACCCAGCGAATTGATCAACTGGACAGAGCTTTCCCGACCCACGGTCAGAGGCAGCACGGCATGGGGAAACAGCACCGTATCCCGCACCGGGAGGATAGGGAGCGCCCGGTCTTCGGGCTCGCTATTGCTTGTGTTTTCTTTCACTTCTTTCGCTTCTTTCACTTCTTTTGCATTGCGCTCAGCGCGCGACGGCTGTGCCATAATTTCACCTTGAGTGTAATATGCTCAAGTTTGATGAGATGAATGCCCCGGAAGATGCAAACCCGCCCTCCCGGAAATTATTTCTCTGAGCTGATGAATTCTAAACCTTCTCTGCATGGTTTGCACCAGACCAAAGGTACAAGCCAAAAGGTGCTGGGAAGGATGCCGCCAGAATGCGCCCATAATGGTCAGGCTGCTTGGTAAATCCCAAGGACTTTCACTGGACTCGCGCTCTCCGCCAGATGCCGCAGCGCGTTACGAGCAACCTCGTCATCTCCACGCAGGAAATCTGCGTAGAAGACATATTCCCACGGCCGCCCGCGCATGGGTCGAGATTCGATCTTGCTCAGGCTGATCTCGCGCAATGCAAATACGCTCAAAGCCCTGAATAGCGCACCCGGCACATTCTTCAACCTGAAAGCAATCGAAGTTTTATTGGCGCCCGGAACAATACGCCGACCCTTGCGGATCAAAAAGAATCGGGTGAAGTTCCGCTTGTCGTCCTCAATGCCAGGCGCCAGTATCCGGCCTTTGTAGACGGCAGCAGCATGACGTCCAGCAATCCCAGCAGCATCCCGCAGTCCGCTCTCGACTACATGTTTCACACTGCCCGCCGTGTCATAAAAGATCATGGCCTCGATCTTCGGATGTTTTCGAAGAAAATCCCGGCATTGGTCCAGCGCCACCGGATGCGAATAGACCCGGCGGATATCGCTTATCTTCACTCCCGGCGCGGCGATCAGGTTGTGCACGATCCGCAAGCGGTATTCTTGCTGAACAAACACATTGCGGGCCAACAAAAGATCGAGGTGTTCCGCCACCGAGCCTGCCAGCGAATTCTCGATGGGAATCACAGCGGCGTTGACGGAACCGCGTTCAACCCGATCGAAGACTTCCGCCGAGCGCGCGCACGGCACAATGCTGCAACCTCGAACCATGCGCTTCGCCGCTTCATGGCTGAATGAACCCGCTTCGCCCTGGATGGCAACTCTCATAAGAGCAACTTACTTGTCCCGCGAACCCGAAAGCAATTCCTTTTCGAGCACGAATGCATCCAGCCCATTCGAGTAGTAGCGGGGCATCGTCTTCACCACGCTGTAGTGATGCCGCTTGTAGAAAGCCAGGGCTGCTGCATTGTCCACAGCGGTCTCAAGCACGACACTATGGCATGGAGCGGCTCGCAAACGCTCTTCGGCCGTTGCCAGCAATTTCGACCCGACTCCGAAACGCCGGCTTGCTGGCGCCACGTCAATCGTCAGGATATGGCCAACTCCGGGCCGGTTCGCCTGCGCTCGGTTTGCCCGCGCCGGGTTCGCCCGAGCAACGATGAAGCCCAAAACTTGCGATGACGATTCGACGCCCGGTCCGGCAGGCACTGGCTCGGCGACGACCGTAAAAGCCCCCCGCAGCCGAATGTAGGCGGCCAGTTCCACCCGGGAGTATGCAATCCCCGGCGCAAAGCACTCTTGATCAATACGCCACAGGCTGTCGAAATCCTCACGCCGAAACTCTCGCAGGACAAATTCCACCCGGTTATTGTAGCCGCAGAGATTCACCTATTCCGGCCTTCTTCATGACCCCGCAAGGGTTACGAATTCCCTCAAAATATAGTCCACGAAACTGTTGCCTGCTTGCACCCCAAGACGTACCATTCGCATCAGAGGTTAGTTGTGGGGCGCCTCTTTCTGATTGACGCGGTCGGCGCAGTTGCCTTGGTCGGGCTGTGGTATTTCTGCTTTGCCCAATACAACCACCGCCGGGGAACCAAAGCCTTGCGCTGGGTGGAAGCGGCCTGCTCGAATCGCGGCCAGGTGACCGAAGCCCGCTGGGTTGGGGCCTCCCGCCTGCAGGCGCACTTGCGCTTCGCTACGCACTGGTTTGAGAACGCCAGAGTGACCATCCGGCTCCTGCCGCGACCCTTGCCCATACCATGGCTGCTGAGTGTCTGGCACAAGCGCAGAGAGACGCTGACCTTCGAGGCCGACCTCGACTGCGCACCGGGAATCCGTTTAGAAGTACTCCGCCATCGCTGGCTCACCCACAGCGACAACAAGCTAGTCCGAAAATCGCGCAACTGGACGCTTGTCCGTCCCGGCCCCGTCGTACTTACCACCTGTACGCAGTGGAAGCAGGAACTCCCGCCCGTGATCAACACCCTGATGACTTCGCGCGGCCACAACCTGCTAAGTGTCCGCTTCCGTCCCGAGTCCCCGCACCTAGCCGCCACCATCGATCTCGAAGCCCTCTCCGACCAGCAGGCCGCCGCCGGCTTCCTGGGAGTATTGCGAGACCTGGCCGCCGGAGCCTCGACCCACCGGCAATAGAAACCGCCATCAGCTCTTTGCTCGTGTGGGGATTGCTCGTGTGGGGACGGGCGCCTCGCCCGTCCAGGCGGAGCAAAGCTCCGCAGCGCACCGCCTTTGGAT
>DATNNO010000099.1:0-29158 GCA_035601775.1 Terriglobales bacterium
GCGGAAAAACTCTCGGCGTTGGAGTTTTGAAAGGGCACGGCTTCCCAGCCGTGCCGTAAGTCCTTGAAAACGATGTACGGCGCGGCTTGAAGCCGCGCCCCTTCAAGGCTCCAGCCGCTGATTTCGGCGTTTTCCGCAAGCTGTGAAGCCGTGCCCTTCCCTAAACCATTTGTGAGAGAGCTTCTGCCACGGGTCTTATCCCCCCGCAAGTTATCCTGAGGTTTACGTTCTTCTATTAGTTGTGGTTCAGGCGTATAACTTTGTTTGTTGAGGGGCATTATGAAAGCTGCTGTCACCTTGCTCGTGGTTTCACTTTTGGCCGGAGGGCTCGCTTTCGGACAGGATCATCCCACGATCACGGCGCAACCGAACACTGTCTTCGTTGGAGCGGATGGAAAATTTGAGGCGAACCCGGACACCGCCCTGGTGCAATTCAATATTTCCGCGCAGGAAGACAACTCGCGCGCGGCTTATGATCGAGCCTCGAAAGCGGCCGAGCAAGTACGCCAGATTCTACGCTCCAACGGCATTGAGCCCACGGCGGCGCAGCTCGGCTATTTCTCGATTGAACCCGTCTACGATTACAACAAAGCGAAACGCAAGCTGGTGGCGTACCGGGTCAATGTGAACGTGTCGCTGAAGCTGAAGGATTTTGCGAAGATTGCACCCATCGTGCAGCAGTTGTCTGACGGTGACGTTACCGACGAGCAATCCATCACCTACCAATTGGACGACGTCGAGGCTGCCAAGACGAAAGCCGTGGAGGATGCCTACCGCCGCGCCCGCGCATCTGCGGAAGCCGTAGCTCGTGCCGGGGGACGCACCTTGGGTGAGCTGGCTTATGCGTCCGTGGATACATTTGAAAACGTGCGTCCGATGCCCATGCAGCCGATGGCTAGAATGGGCGCGATGGCGCAAAGCGCAGCCGCGCCGACCGAGCAATTCAGCCCTCAAACTACCTCAGTGACGGCGCACGTGAACGCCATGTTCACCCTGAAGTAAAAATAAGCTATCAGCAGTCAGCACTCAGCACTCAGCACTCAGCAGTCAGCACTCAGAATTCAGACTGGGGCTGTCTGACTGTTACCAAAGACTCTGCGCAATGGGGATCTGGGCTCTGTACCATGTGCATCTGGAGCCGGCCCGGCGCGGTCTTTAGACTTTCGCTGATGCGAGCCCTGATGCGAAGTTCATCGCAGGCGGAATCGACCCCCGACCGCTTCAGTAACCACGATTACGGTTGCACGGCGAGGAGCCAAACGGTTCTATGCACATACAGTGGATGAACTCGTATAGCATCCCACTTTTCGGTCTGGTCAACTACATCCCGCTTGTCGCGACGGTGGTTACTTGTGTTCTAAGCGTGATTCTGGCTCGTGCCACTCTGCGCTATGCCGAAGCTACCGACAAAAGTCTGGCCCTCGCGCGCGAGGAGTTCGAGCGTGAATGGTCGCCCGAACTGCACATCAAGCTGGAGCGGCTCTCCACTGCCGAGACTCGAATTGTAGTGACCAATCTGGCCAAGATCTCGGTCTTACTCCAACTCATGCAGGTGCGCAAACTTTCCCAGGCGGTGCCCTTCGAGCGCTGTTTCCTCAATGATCCCCTGGTTGGCGGTATGACCTGGACTCAGGACATCGGGAAGCGGCTCCTGGTATGCACCGGTCCGGAGTTTGAAGGCCTCATCGCGGCTTCCGTAACCTTTTATTCCTCGGGCCGCATGTTCCGCACCGACTGGTTCCGTTTTTATGTCGAAGTTCGCAACGAACAAATCCTCCGCCTGAACGCGACGAACGTCCCCGCCCGGCGCGTACGTGTCCTCGAGAACCGTAAGGGACCGGAACGGCGCCGTGAAATGTCGCACGATGTGACCGCAGGCGTTGCCGTAACCAAACACCCGGCAGCTAAATAAAAGGTGGGCCAGAGAAGCGCGGAAGGCAGTTTGCGCAAGGACCGTGGGACGTGAAACAGCTCCGCCTTCCGCGATCAAGACCTTTGTTGCGGAACTTTGTTGGCCAGACCTTGCAGGGAGGGCATGAGGTTTTCAATTTCTGTTTTCAGATTCTGAAAGGCCTCTTCCGCGTGGGTCAGGTCACAGTCGCGGCCCATGGTTTCCAATCTCGACGCTGCTTGGTACGCGGCTGGCGCAGCGAAGTTGCCGACCGCCCCTTTCAGGGAGTGTGCAGCGTGGTCCAGTGCCTGGCTGTCGCCTTGAGTGAGAGCCATGCGGATTTCCACGATGAGCTTCGGAGAGTCTTTTAGAAACAATCCCGCGATCTCGCCCATCAGTTCAGTGTCGCCGTCAAAGTTCGCAAGAACGGACGCGTAGTCGAACGCGGAATCTTGAATTTTGAATTCTGAGAGCTGGAGTCTCGACGATGATGGCGCCGGGGGCTCGGGGGCAGAGGGGACCAGACGCTCTATCGCCGCAAAAAGCTGCTCATGCTGAATTGGTTTTGAGAGGTAGCCATCCACTCCGGCCGCGAGGCAGCGGTCTTCATCGCCCTTCATGGCATGAGCGGTCAGTGCGATGATGGGCAGATGTTTCCCGCTTGATTTCTCTTTTTCGCGAATGGCGGCGGTGGCCTCGAGACCGTCCATTTCCGGCATCTGAATGTCCATCAGCACGAGATCGAATCCGCTGAAGGCGGCCTTTTCGAGAATTGCCAGCGCCTCGCGCCCGTTGTTGGCCACGACAGCCGAGTGGCCGCGTTTCTCAAGCAGGCGGATAACCAATGTCTGATTCACAGGATTGTCTTCGGCGACGAGGATCCGCAATATCCGCCGCGACTCGCGCAGCGAATGACGCGTGACCGATGGGATGCGATCTTTTTCGCCGGGCATGCCACCCATTGAGGCCAAGATGGCCTCCCGCAATTCCGATTGCTTGATGGGCTTAGTGAGATAGCCTGCAACGCCCAGCTCGCAGCACCGCGCGGCGTCTCCTCGCTGGCCGGCGGAGGTCAGCACGATGATGGTCGTGCCTGCTAGTTCCGCATTCTGTTTGATCCGTTCCACCAGAGTGAATCCGTCCATGCCAGGCATCTGCGTATCGGTTAGCACCAGCGAGAATGGATTCCCAGACGCCTTCGCCTTCTGCAGCGCACCCAGCGCTTCTCGCCCTCCCTCTACCAGCGTAGGCGTCATGTGCCAACCCACTAGAATGTCGCGCAGAATGCGCCGGTTGGTTGCATTGTTGTCAACCACCAGTACGGCAAGGTCCCGCAGCTTTAACAAATCCGGGGTTGAAGGTTGTTTAGCCGGCGTTTTCGCCAAACCAAAGCTCGCAGTGACATGGAACGTGCTTCCCTGGCCGGTTTCACTTTCCACCCAGATGCGTCCGCCCATCAACTCGACCAGTCGCGCTGTAATCGTCAAACCCAGCCCCGTCCCGCCATACTTGCGCGTGGTTGAGCTATCGGCCTGAGCAAACGCCGCGAAGATGATTTCTTGCCTGTCCTTCGGGATACCGATTCCCGTATCTCTTACGGATAGATGCAACAAAGTATTCTCATCCGTTCTTGCTTCTGTCTCCACGCGAAGGACGACCTCGCCATGTTGGGTGAACTTGATGGCGTTGCCTAACAAGTTGACGAAGATCTGGCGCAGGCGGGTGGGATCGCCTATCAATGTTTCGGGCACGTCAGGTTGAATATCCACGACCAATTCAAGTTTCTTTTCGTGAGCCCTGAGGGCCAGCGTTTTCGCCATATCTCCGATGTTGTCACGCAGGTTGAATTCGATTGGGTCGAGTTCCAATTTGCCTGCCTCGATTTTGGAGAAGTCCAATATGTCGTTGATCACGATTAGGAGGGAGTCGGCCGACGACTTGACGATCTCCAGGTATTCCCGCTGTTCGGAGGTGAGCCGCGTGTCGAGCGCGAGTTCCGTCATGCCGATGACGCCATTCATGGGAGTGCGAATCTCGTGGCTCATGTTGGCGAGGAACTCGCTTTTGGCGCGGTCCGCGCTTTCGGCGGTCTCTTTTGCCCATTGCAGTTCCGCTTCCGTTCTCATCCTGACCATAAACTGAGCGATGCTCTCCGCCACGGTTGCCATGGATTTGAGGGTGTTTTGGGTAAATGGCTGGCGAGCAAACGCAGCGATCACGCCCACAACGTGATCAGCCACAATCAGAGGCTGGCCTGCAAAAGCACTCATCTGCTCTTGTCGAGCCCATTCCTTGTCGGAGACCCGGTCATCACTCGCGACGTCATCGGTGAAATACGGTGCACGGTCTTGAGCGATGCGGCCGATCTCAAAAGACCCCACCGGCACGCGGGCGTATTCATGATCAATGTGGGCGTCGCTTCCCGCACTGGCTTCGAGCTGCAAAACCTGGGTCGTATCATTGAGGGACCAAACCCGGACGAACGCTGCATCGAGGTGACGGACGAAGGCCTCCACACAGAGTTCCAAGCCTTCGGACAGGGTTCCGCTTCGTGTTAACGTAGCGCCGATCTCAGCGGCGAACGCCGCCAGACGCGCCTGTTCCGCTAGCTCGCCCTCTGCGCGCCTGCGCTCGGTGACCACCGCTCCCACGCAAAGGCCGGTTAGGCCGAGCGCCAGCATGGCAAGTTGCAGCCGGGGCAGCCCCGCCCCCTGGGCGTGGGTGATGTAGGCTGCGAACATCATTCCGACGTTGATAGCAAACGTGGCCAGGGTTGCTCCCGGTAGACCGTGCCGAAGCGCAATCCAGATGACCGGGATGAAGAGAATATAGAGAGGCTGATAAGGAATTGCCGGCGCGAAGTCAAACACCAGCCAGATGGCCGCTAGAATCGAGCCCAACTGGGCTGCCTTCTCCAGGATCTCAAGGGGGGTCAGGCCGTGCCGTGGACGGGGCGGGGATGGTTTCACGACCGCCCCGGCCCGCATCCATCGGTCTACCTGCGGAGCTACATAGAGCAGCAGAAAGGGAGTAAAGGCAACAATCGAAATCGCGTCGCCGGCCCACCAACCCACCATCGTTTCGAGAGCGTCGGACCGCTTAATCAAGCCGTCTCCCAGCAGGGTCAGCATTCCGATAAGCGCGGTGGGGATGGCTGCAATGAGAAAAGTCAGGGCAAATCGCCCGGCGTCGCGCAAATTGCCGAGCTTCGGATCGATGCGCCATCGCCCTCGGAGCATAGCCACACCGCCTATGTAGGGGAAGTACAAGGAGGTTGCCCCCGGAACTCCGGACCAGGAAATAATTGGCCGGTGGTAGTTCACCACGGCCACGAACAGGCTAGAAACAAAAACCAAGGGCAAGTACCGCATTCCACCACACAACAGCAGCGCCAGGATCAGCCCCGCTGGCAGATACCAGGTTGGCGCCCCCTCCCACGTCTGAGATGCTGTCGATGAGCTGTCCAGGAGCAATAATGCCACTAGAAAGATCACCGCCAGCAGTGCTTTTTTGTAAAGGGGCGCGCGGTTCCAGTTCGGAGGCTCGCGCGACGTAGAACCTGTCCCTGACTGAATCTGCTGAGACTGATGCGCGAACCGGTCGACAGACTCTGGCTGTTCACGGGGTTCGTCCCCGTTGGGCGCGGCGGAGCTCTTGGCGTTCAAGACCATAAGAGCGCTGTTCTCCGTCCAATCGGGAGGTTGAGGCTTTGCAGGATGGCCGCAAAACGGCGTTCTAGCCCCCTGTCCAACCGCAGTGCGGGGATTGGTTCCACCAGCCTGCACCGGGAGTGCAGGGGGGGCCAGAACGCCAATCTATCGAAGAGTTTCATGCGGCTTGCCAGGGCATCCGATTTGTTTATCGGCAAAAAAAGCTCCAGGCTTTAACGCTTAAGGTGCGCAACTTCTCAGCGGTGCTTTGGAATTGCACGCGGATCACGCCTCTGTCGGCTGGACTGCGGCCTGGTTCACTTCATCGTGGCCTTCAAGGAAGGTGAGGACTCTTCCGGTCGAAGATCCGCATGAGTTGCGGGAATTCTTGGCGGACGACCACCGGGACCGGTGGCCGGAGTTTGCTTGTACAAATCGCCGGTCAGTTCATTTATGAAATGGCTTGATGACATCGAGCGTAAGCCGCAATCCTTCACTGCGAGGACGAGTATGCCCTCGTAGTCGTGGGCACGCGGCTGGCATCCAGCGGAACGTCGCGCTGGATGACGATCTCCAAAGTAGTGCCTGCATCCAGCTTCACATCGTTCCCGCGGGTCAACAAAGCGATCACGGTTCCGACCGCGCCACCAACGCCTGCGCCGATCAGTGCTCCCTTGCCACCGTTGCTCAGCCCGCCGACTACTGCCCCGGTCCCCGCTGTACTCGCTACCGTCCCAATTTTTTCGCCCTTCTGGCTGTCCGAGCGGATCGTGCCCTCCTCGTCCTTCACCGACGTCTTATCCACCCCCGGCGCATTTTCGACCGCGCCCGGAAGAAGCACAGTGTATCCGCTGGGATAGATCAGCGTCGTGAAGTGCATCAGAACTTCCGCGCGGCCTTTGATCCGCCCTCCACGCTGGATGTGGCTGATCCTCCCCTGCACATAGGTACCGGCGGGAATCAGAACTCGGCCATTGGCCACGACCGGAAATGTGGTCTCCGCATAAACCCCATCCCCCTCCCGCGTCCCCTTGCTCGATACCGCATGTTTCAGCGCCACCGGAACCTTGGTTCCCGCGGGAATTGTCAGTTCGCTGGCGTTGTTTGGAGACGCACTGGCATCGGTATTTGGCTGGGTCGCGGGGCTGGACTGGCCGGAAGCCATAACGGCGAGAAGCAATACCGCTAACGTGACACGCATGAAACACCTCTCCGAAGACATTATCCCGCAGCCGGGCCTAGCCGCTCAGTATAAGCCGCGCTAGGTATCAACTCCCGATCCAAGTACGATGCGAGAAAAACCAAGAACGTTAGTCGCGGCTGATCAAGATTGAAACTTTACCGCGCCGGCCGTTTGAGTTCGGTCTCTCGCACGTTCCCCATGTACTGCGACTGCAGCTTCTGAGCACAAAGCTCCCCGCAAACGTGCAGAGTGCCTTCCCGCGCGGCTATTTCTTCGTCCCACGGACACAGGTACAGCAGCGGCCGGTTGTACTCGCCGAAAGACGTCCACATAAGCCACCAGCGGTCCGTAGATCTTTTCAGCAGGCCGCAGTTCGGACCGGCGCAGCGGTAGAAAGGATTGGGTATCGGAATCTTTGGGCTGGCAGCTTCCATTTTCGGCCTTGCGCTCCTGGCGAGTCAGTACGAGTTAGGCACAACCATTCTAGCCAATATAACCGTCCCCCCGCACTCTCCCGCTGATTGTGCACTCCAAACCTTCACTTGTAGATCAGATACTTCTGCCGAAGCTGCTGAAACTTCTCCAGCGGCTCACGCCAGTCCTCCGCAATGCGCCGCGGATCCTCACCCTTCGCAATCGCGTCATACACCGGCTGGTTCACTACCAGATCGATCATCCGCTCCATGTGAAACTGCTCGGGATAAAGCTTGTGCAGCGCCGACGCCAGTTCAATCCCCAACTCTGGTGCATCGAACGCATTGCGTTCGACCACAACTATATTAATCCCCTGACACGTCTGCCCGGCGTACGTGCTGGCACTCGGAGCAAAGCTCACAGGCACAAAGCGCACACCGGAAATATCTCTCGCATTCAGATGCTGCGCCAGTTCTCCCGCATTGATCCACGGCGCGCCCAACAATTCAAATGGAGTATCCGTGCCTCGTCCCACGGAAACATTCGTGCCTTCGACCAGCGCCACGCCAGGATACAACGTCGCTTCCGTAAGGCTCCGAAGATTAGGCGACGGATTGATCCACGCCAGGCCGGTCGAATCGTACCAGTCGCCTCGCATCCATCCCTCCAAGGGGACGACCTGCAAGCGCGCATTGACGTTGCGCTCGCCATTAAACATTTTCGCCAGCTCACCCATGGTCATGCCATGACGCACCGGCACGGACGCATAGTTGGTAAAACTCTCATGCCCTGGTTCGGAAATCGGCCCTTGCACAAACGACCCGGTAATCGGATTGGGCCGGTCGAGCACCATGATTTCAATTCCCGCCTTGGCCGCGCCTTCCAGAAAATATCCCAGCGTGGTTTCGTAGGTGTAGAAGCGCGCCCCCGCATCCTGAATGTCCACGACCACTGCATCCAGAGTCTTCAATACTTCGAGCGACGGCCGCCGTGCGGTATCGGTTTCCCCGTACGCGCTGTAAACCGGAACACCCGTGGCTGCGTCCCGCGAATCGCCAACGTCGGTCGTATCCAGAGTGCCCGTCACCCCATGCTCAGGGCTGAAGATGGCATCCAGCGAAACTCCCTGCGCCTGAGATAACACGTCAATCGTGCGGCGCCCCTGCAAATCCACGCCGGTCTGATTGGTCAGCAATCCAATCTTCTTCTTCGCTCCTGTCCCTCGAATCAAGTCAAAGCCATGAGCTTCGAGCACATCGATTCCGGTTTGCACCGACCCATTGCGAGACGCGACTCGATGCGCCGCCGTCTGCGCCTCGTTGTACCCCGTGATGCTCTTGCATCGCAGTTTGTCCTTTTCAGCCGCGGTGAGCGGCAGAGCCGCAGCCACCGCCGTCGCAATCTTCGAGCGCAATGCCACCGCACTTCCCTTCCCGCGAGGATGAACCGCATTCGTCAGCACGATAATGTACGTCCGCGTCGTGGGATCAATCCACAACGAAGTCCCCGTGAACCCGGTGTGCCCAAATGATCCCACCGGCAACAGATCGCCGCGATTGCTGGAGAATGGAGAATCGATATCCCAGCCAAACCCGTGCAGAACCTGCGACGTCGGCGGCTGCTGCGGCGTGGTCATTTTCTCAACCATCAACGCAGACAGAATGGTGCCGCCATTCAACAATGCCTGGGCAAACTTCGCCAGATCGTCCGCGGTCGAGAACAGGCCCGCATGTCCAGCCACTCCGCCCATCCGGCGCGCCGTGGGATCGTGAACCACTCCGCGCAGCATCTTGTCATGCTCGTCATACTGCGTGGGCGCGATCTTCGGCAACCAGGCCGCAGGCGGCAGAAAGCGCGTGTGGGCCATCCTCAGCGGAACAAAGATATTCTTCTGGCAGTACTCGTTCAGCGACATTCCTGATACCCGCTCCACCAGCGCACCAAGCACGATGAAGTTAATGTCGCTGTACAGGAATCGCGATCCCGGCGCATAGATAGGCTTCTCCGCGTACGCCATGTGGAATGCGGTTTCGCGCCCCTGCCCCGGCTGGGACAGATAGAGTTGCGATAAATCGAGATCTGCGGGCAAACCCGAGTGATGGGTGAGCAGTTCGCGAACCGTAATTTCCTCTTTGCCATTTTCCGCGAACTCCGGAATGTACTTCGCCACCGGCTCGTTGACGCGAATCCGGCCTTTCTCCACCAGTTGCATCACAGCCGTCGTGGTCGCGATCACTTTCGTGAGCGAAGCCAGATCAAAAATCGTATCCACAGTCATGGGTTCACGCCGCGGTTCGAGCGCGCGCTCACCGAATGCTTTCCGGTAAATCGCCTGGCCGTCATGCCCGACCAGCACCACCGCGCCCGGAATCTGCTCATCGCGGATGGCCTCCTGCACAATCGAGTCAAGCACGCCCAAGCGGGACGGATTCGTCGCCTGTTTTGTAGTACCGACCGCCGTAGAACCAAGTGCGGCCACGAGAACTCCGCAAGCGGTCAAGAAGCTCGACAATCGCGTCCATCGGCTACGAACTCGGGAAAACTCTGACCCACCCGCGTCCGCGAAGGGACGAACAAACGGAATAACCTTGTGTGCGATAGCCGCGAAGCGGCGCAAGAATACAGCCCACGGCGCAAGCCGTGGGTAGGAAGCGTAGAACCGCCGAGCCCCAGCGGGGCGAAAGAATAGTTGCGACACGGACTCCTTAGCGCATGCGGTAGCGACCGCAATCGTGCCGGCAAGCCCGTTATCTTTGTCATTCCGAGCGGACGTGGGCCCGCGAGGAATCTGCTTCAAACAGTTTCCTAACAGCCTGCACAGCCGCGCCCGCGAATTTGAGCCGATCATGCGGATACTCTGACTCTACACAAGCGCGGCAACCCGCTCAAGCAACTCAAGTAAGGGGGTGCCACTTCTGCCACAGGCTGCAAAGCGGGCCATTTTCAACACGAACATCTCCTATACTGAAAAGATCAAATTCGTTCCATGGGAGTGATGGTGTCTCCGCAAGTCCGTAACCAATCAAAGTCTGTCCGAGAGACACTGCACTCGCTTCTGCTTCGCGTCACTCCCACTGAACGCCAGCGGCTCCTGGTGCTCACAATCCTGAGCGGAGCCCTCTGCGGACTCGCGGCTGTCTCCTTCCACCTGGGCATAGACAAGGCCCAGGCGCTCCTGATTGATCGTACGCTGGCAGCTCCGCACTTCTATTGGATAGTGTGGGGCATTCTTACGCCTGCACTGGGCGGTCTGATCGTCGGCTTAGCCTTGCATTACTGGGTTCCGGGCGCCGTGGGCAGCGGTGTTCCCCAGGTCAAGTTCGCCTACGCGATGCACTCGGGACGTGTCCCGTTCCGCGATGCGGCAGGGAAGTTCATCCTTGGTATTATCCAAATCGGCAGCGGCGGTTCTCTCGGCCGCGAGGGACCGACCGTCCAGATTTGCGCGGGAATCTCCAGCGTGCTGGCCCGGGTCTCGTCTCTTTCGCGTCAGAGCCAGCGGCGCATGGCGGCTGTGGGAGTCGCAGCCGGCATCGCCGCCGCATTCAATGCGCCAATTGCCGCCGTGACCTTTACTCTCGAGGAGATCATTGGCGACCTGGACCAGACCATGCTCTCGGGTGTGATTGTCGCTGCCGCCATCGCCGCCGCCGTGGAGCGCAGCATCCTGGGACAGCATCCCGTGTTTGAGATACAGCGAACCTACACGATGGGACCGGCTTCCTCGCTGCTGTCGTACGCGGTTCTCGGCCTGCTCTCGGCAGTCGCTTCGGTGGCTTTTACCGACTCGCTCCTTCGCCTGCGTGCCGGTTTCAAGCAATTCACAGCCGTACCCAAGTGGGTGCACCCCGCGATCGGCGGGGCTTTGACCGGGACTCTAGCGGTGTTGGGGCTTTTGTGGCTGAAGCAGGACGGGATCACAGGCGGAGGCTACCGGACCTTGGCGTTGGCGCTAACTGGTTCACTCCCCATAAAAGTGTTGCTCGGTCTTAGCCTGCTTAAACTTCTCGCGACCGTTTGCTCTTACAGCAGCGGTGGCTGTGGCGGGATTTTCGCGCCCTCCTTATTCATTGGCGGAATGCTCGGGGGAGCAATCGGACATCTGGACGTCGCAGTCTTTCATCATTCGACGGATTCGATCGGAGCCTTTGCCCTGGTTGGAATGGGAGCCGTTTTTGCGGGAATCGTTCGCGCACCCATGACGTCGGTGCTAATCATTTTCGAGATGACCGGGAGCTACGGCCTCATTCTTCCATTGATGATTGCAAACATGAGCGCGTACGCGCTGGCACGTCATTGGCGGAATGTGCCGATCTACGAGGCTCTGCTGCTGCAGGACGGTATTGCCCTGCCCCACGGAAAGCCAGTCACGCCGGATGAGTCCAGGCCCGCACTGCCCGGTGAGATGCCACCCTAGCGGGACTTGCCCGGCGATCAGGAACTAGCCGCGAAGCGGCGCAAGAGTGCAGCCCACGCCGCAAGCCGTGGGAAAAACGTGGGGAACCGACAAGCCCCAGCGGGGCGAAAGAATAGCTGCGACGAGGACTTCCGAGCGAGGTGACAGACTTCATCCGTCAAGAAGTCGCCCACGTGTCCCGTGCGGGCTCGCTGTACAATGGTCCGAATTGTTGTGTACGCACCGTCGGTCGTCATCTTTACCCGTCTCCGAAACTTTGTTATAAACCGAACATCGAGCCAACGAAACCTTTGTCCACGACCAGAGCTTCCGCATGCTTCCCCGCTCCTGCCCATCAGCAGCAGGACGCGGTCTTCGCTCCCGCTTTTGAATTAATACGACAGGCCATCGCGGATCGTGCCTTCCCTGCGGCTTCAGTCGCCGTTACCCACCACGGCAACCTCGTCGGACTGAAGGCTTTCGGCCGCTTCACCTACGAACCCGATTCCCCCGAAGCAACCACCGCTACGGTTTTTGATCTCGCTTCCGTTTCAAAAGTCGTCGCCACCACCAGCATGGCCATGATTCTCTACGAACGTGGCCTCCTCGACCTGGACCTGCCCGTGGTGGCGGTATTGGCAGAGTTTGCCGGAGAAGACCCCCGACGGGACGCAGTCACGCTGCGCATGCTACTCGCGCACTCCTCGGGATTGCCCGCTTACGAAAACCTGTTCTTGCGAGCGAAGACTAAAGACAAACTTCTTTCCGCCGCCTTCACAACTCCGCTTAACGCCAATCCCGGAGCCAAAGCCGAATACAGCGATATCGGGTTCATCATCCTGGGAGTAGCGCTCGAGCGCATCGCGGACGAATCTCTCGACCGCTTCTGCCAGCATGAAGTCTTCGGCCCTTTGGCAATGACGCACACCGCGTTTAATCCCCCATCGGCCTGGCGAGCTTCCATCCCGCCCACGGGTAACGATCAGTCCTTTCGCGGCCGCATTATTAAAGGAGAAGTGCAGGATGAAAATGCCAGCGTGATGGGCGGCATCGCGGGACACGCGGGCGTGTTTGCCAGCGCCGCAGACATCGCCATCTTTGCCCACACCATGCTCGCCGGCGGACGCCCCATTCTTCGCCCGGAAACCCTGGCACTGTTCACCCGCCGCGAGTCTTCCCCGCCGGGCACTTCCCGCGCCTTGGGTTGGGACACGCCGTCATCCCCATCACAATCCGGAAAATATTTCTCGCCCAATTCATTCGGCCATCTCGGCTACACTGGAACCTCGCTGTGGATAAACCCGGAACGCCAGCTTTCCATAACCTTGCTCACCAATCGAACCTGGCCCGACTGCAGCAATCAAGCCATCAAGCAACTGCGTCCCAAATTTTACGACGCAGTCATTGAGTCATTAGGAGGCCACTAAGAAGCGCACAACCTTTAGCAGGACCGTAAAACTTAATTGTTGGTGGCGCAGCACTTCGGCAAGTATCAGCCCCAGCGGGGCGTCGTGATAGTAGCCCAGCGTTTCAACGCTGGGAAAGAGTCGAATGAGATTCATGCCCGCATGGAAGCCAAAGCAGTTCGCGCACGCATTGTTCAGCGCTGCCTTTAGAGACTTCGCGGGAAAAAAGCTTTAGCTCCTCAGGGACGTGTCGAGGTTCATATCAGACCATGACATCAGTCCTGCCGAAAGCGCCAGAACGGATGTCGGCCTTTGGGAATTCAATATTGGATCGAGCCACAACCCTCGGAGGCAAATTGCTGAGACGCGCAACCAAGAAAGCCCCCACGAAGCTAAGCGACCTCTCCACCGAGCAGCCCAACATCGCTGCCCAGGATCTGGACCTGAAGTCCCCCATTGAAATCGTCCGCATCATCAACGCCGAAGACGCCAAAGTTGCCGCCGCCGTGAAAGCCGCCTTGCCGCAGATCGCTCGCGGAATTGATCTGATCGCGAACGCTCTGAAACAAGGAGGCCGCCTCATCTACGTTGGCGCTGGAACCAGCGGCCGCCTCGCCGCGCTCGATGCCTCCGAGTGTCCGCCGACCTTCAATACTGATCCCCGGACGGTGCTGTTCGTAATCGCAGGCGGCACAGAGGCCCTGCACACCGCCACCGAAGCCAGCGAGGACTCCCGCAAACTCGGCCAGCGCGAAATAGCGAAAAAAAAGCCCGGCAAGAACGACGTGGTGGTTGGAATCGCGGCCAGCGGACGCACTCCATTCACCATCGCCGCCATCGAGTATGCCCGTCGTCACGGCGCCAAAACCATTGCGGTCACCTGCAACGCGGCCTCGCCCCTGGAAAAAGCCGCAAACATCGCGATCGTTGCCGAGGTTGGTCCGGAAGTCATCGCCGGATCCAGCCGCATGAAAGCCGGCTCTGCCCAGAAAATGATCCTGAATATGCTCTCCAGCGGCGCCATGACTCGCTTGGGCTACGTTTACGGAAACCTGATGATCAACGCCCACGTCAAGAACCACAAGCTGCTCGAACGTGGTCTCACCATTCTGCAACACGCCGCTGGAATCAATCGCGAAGCCGCCGAGCAAGCCTTGAAGGCGGCCAGAAACGATGTCCCCGTAGCGTTGGTCATGCTGCAAGCAAAAGTGAGTCGTGCCCAAGCCACCCAGGCCCTGAAATCCACCCGCGGCCACGTCCGCCAAGCCATCGCCGCCGCCCGAGCCTTGTAGCGCCGACAAGACTCACGTGGGGACAGCCGCCCCCGGCTGTCCGGTCAAGTAAAGCTCGACTCTTTCGGCAGCAACACAGCGCCCCACTCCACCAGGCCGTGCCCTTCCGATTAACAAATTCCTCCCCACCGCAAGCCCGTTTCGCCTTTACAATATCTCAGCGCCACAGATTGGACGGACCCATGGGCCTCGCCCTTGCTCACGGTCTACCAGCGTACGATATCGATATGGATAAATTCGTAATTCGCGGCGGCAATCCGCTGCTTGGGACAATCCGCGTCAGCGGCGCCAAGAACGCCGCGCTCCCGGCCATGGCCGCCGCCCTGCTCACCGACGAGCCCGTCATCCTTGAAAACATCCCGCAGGTGCGCGACATCGAAACCACCCGCAAGCTCCTCGCCGCCATGGGCGCCGAAGTCGAACTCGGATACGGCCGCGCCCAGCATCGCACCACCATCTGCTGCCGCAATCTAACTTCGCCCGAGGCCTCATACGAACTGGTCAAGACCATGCGTGCCTCCACTCTCGTCCTCGGCCCCCTCGTCGCCCGTTGCGGCCGTGCCCGCGTCTCTCTTCCCGGAGGCTGCGCTATCGGAGATCGACCGATTGATCTGCATATCAAGGGACTCGAGCTCCTGGGCGCGACCATTACCCAGGATCACGGTTACGTGGAAGCCACCGCGGAGCGGCTGCGCGGGGGTGAAATTGTCTTCGACAAGATCACCGTCACCGGTACCGAGGACTTGCTGATGGCCGCGACTCTCGCCGATGGTGAAACCATCATGCGAAACTGCGCCCGCGAGCCCGAGGTCGCCGACCTCGCCGACTTGCTCAATAAAATGGGCGCGCACATCGAAGGCGCGGGCACTTCGACCATCCGAATTAAAGGTGTCGCGAAATTGCACGGCGCCCGCCACCGCATTATTCCGGACCGCATCGAGGCCGCAACCTTCATCATCGCCGGCGCTCTCACCGGCGGAGACCTCAACGTCTCCGGTTGCGATCCGCATCATCTGAGCGCGCTGCTCGAGAAGCTAAAAGAAGTGGGCGTGAAGACGGCGCACACCGCCGACTTGGTTCGCGTGATGGGCGACAATCCCCCGAAAGCCGCCGACATGCTCACCGAGGAGTACCCCGGCTTCCCCACCGACGTGCAGGCGCAATACATGGCCCTGGCCACCCAGGCGGACGGAACCTCGATCATCACCGAAAACATTTTCGAGAACCGTTTCATGCACGTCCAGGAACTGGTGCGCCTGGGTGCGAACATCAAGATTGAAGGACGGCGCGCGATCGTTCGCGGCAAAACGCCGTTAAGCGCCGCCGCCGTCCTGGCTTCCGACTTGCGCGCCTCCGCATCGCTGGTGCTGGCCGCCCTGGTCGCCGACGGAGAAACCATTATCGATCGCGTCTATCACATCGACCGCGGCTACGAACACATCGAAGAAAAACTGCGAGGAGTGGGCGCGCAGATCCGCCGCATCGGCGAAATCCTACCCAAGAAGGCAGCCGCCCCCGCGTCGAGAGGATAATTCCTGCACGTGTGGCGCGGGCGCCCTCGCCCGTGCAGCCGCCACGTGAAATTCGTACTCGATTCCACCAGCACCCTCTAATCCCCAACCCTCGAATCCCAAGCCTGTCATCCTGAGGCCCACGTTCTTTGTGGGCCTCAGGATCTATGCATTTGGCCCTCGCGACAGTGCGGGTGCCCCACGTCTCGCGCCTTTCGAGACGTGGGAGCGCGCGCGAAATGTCCGTGGTAGCGTAAAAGCAAGACTTTCGGGAAGGGCACGACTTCAGTCGTGCCGTAAGCCTGAAAAATATTCCGGGCTTTAGCCCCTGAGGGACCTGAGCATTATTCACTAAACATGAATCGTCCCAACTGCTTGACCTGCTCCGGGTCGCTGGCGGCGCGGAAGCGTTCCGCCAACTGGAAGAATGCTTTCTCTTTTTTGCCGATGGGCTTCGATTCCCTGCTCGATGAGTTCCACCAGCACGCGATTGTCGCTGAGATCGCGCTGCCTGGCCAAGGTCTCGACCTGTCTGGCGATGTTGGCCGGCAGGATTCTCTTAGCGACTCGTGAGAAGCCCCAGCAACATTTTCGCCGTTTTCCAAAGGGTGGCGACGTGTAAGCTGCGCATGAACGTAAGAATGAGCGCAGCATTTCCAAATGAGACCATCACCGCCCGCGTGCAGCCCTGCTTTTTCGTGACCCAAGCGATTTGCAGCAGCGGGTTTGGAGGAGTCTCATGTTTCTTAAGCATTGAGGTCCTCCATGAACATCCGCTGGCAGACGTCGACATCTTCCGGCCAAAATGCCCAGCTTTTCCTGTCGATTTTGAAACCACGGATTTTTCCGACCTTCGCCCAGTGGCGAATAGTGCGTTCGGGGCGATGCAGCCGACGGGCAACATTATTGACTCTAAGCGGCGACCGCCGGGCGCACCGGCCAAGCGGCACAATCTGATTCAGGCGAGTAGATTCCATAGACCTTTCCATTCTGGAAAGGGTTTCTGTGGAACTAGGCGACGCTCGGGTGCAGGAAGGCCCTCTCCGGAAACAGCCCCGAATGATTTGGGACCGCGTCCGGCGGGTGTGTGCCGTGATGGGTAAAGAAGCAGCGCTGGCGAACCGCTATGCCGCGCGGGACGAGAACCCTCAGCAACAACGAGATCAAGACCACACAGGCTGCGCGGACCGTCGAAAGCGCTCGTCGCACGTGATAGAGATGGTCTTCCAATGCGCAGATTACGTCGAGCACGATCTCAGCAACAGAATTGAGGGGCCTGTTGGGGCCACAGTTGATGCTCGAGCACTTGGGGCATATTGAGAACGGGCTCACCACGCTTCCGAACAGAGGCGGACAAGTCCCGGTCGGCTGAAGTTCTCCCCAGCGGCGGGCACACCGCGGATTGGCCACGGAAATTTCTGTCGCGGCGAGCTGATTCCACGCGGAATACCCCGAGACGAAGAAGGACGTGAGGCCAGGATTAAAGCCTGCTGAGCTGGCTAAGGCCGGAGTTGCGTCTGAAGCCAGCAGATTGCCATGAACGTCGAAGCGTGAGTAGAGTACAGCCAGCCCTTTGAGTGTGACGGACAAATCGACGACTTCCTGCGCAAACGCGGCCTTGCATTCTCCGAGTGGGGCCAGAAGGCTAGGGCTGTCATGAGCCCAGCGCTTGGCGAGTACTCGGTCCGCCGCAAGGAGTCCCGATTCGTCGAGGTAAATTCGGATTGTGCTTATCATAGCGCGGCCAGCGTTGCATGACACAAATCTTGCCGAATCTTTTTCGCGACGCCGCCGCGAGTGCGCCGAGTTTCTGTCCGGCCTTGGTCCAGATCCGCAGGTTTAGGCTGGGAGCCGCGAATTATAGGCGTTCCTCTTAGCGGCCCTCGTTCTTCGCCGCGAGGTAGGAGCGCGCGTCAGAGGTTCAATTCCACTGACGCGCTTCCCCATCAAACGTCCAAATGCCGTATCCCTCAGCAACCTTTGGCCCAAGACCTCTTATGTATTCACATTCCTCAATCAGCGTGGCGGGGCTTAGCATCTCGAATTGAAGTTTGCCAAAATCGCCCGGCGGGAGATGGCAAACGAACCCTTCTTTCTTGAGTATCACAACTGCTTCGCCGTTTGTCTGATCAATCGCGTCGCCCAGCGAGCTCTCGATTGTCCAACCACTGGCTTCGAATTCCTTGAAAACTTCGGTAGCATTTAAGTAGGTTCTGAATTGTTTGGCTCCAATGGCAAGCTCGACACACATGCGCTCATCGAAAGGGAAGATGGAAAAAGGAGCGATGTTGGGGCTGAATGTGATTATGTCCATGCTGCTCATCACGGAGATCTTGTCGTCGTCGTCCCATTTCTCAGTACAGCGCTGATGTGCCGCCTTCATCTTCGGGGTCATGTCTTCTCGCTGACCCAGCTTTCTGAAGTCCACACACTCGACATAGCAATGTGGGGCAATCAGAGCGGAACTCCATCCTTCGCTACCGCACTGTTCCAACAGAGTTCTCAGCTCCACCAGGTAGCTGGTCGGCGTGATTGGCATCGAGGCAACCTTCACCAACTTGCCCTCAATAGTTCCTACTCCCGTACCTAGGATTCCGGCAGCATCTCTAAGCTGGTTCTTTTGGCGGATTTTTCGACTGGATTTTGTCTTTCCGCTCTTGACTTCGATGAGCTCAACGCTGCCATCTTCATCTATGGCCGTAACGTCGCCAATCCCTATGCAATTCGTGACAGCGTTGATGATCGCCGTGCGAGAAGCCTGAAAGAAGATGGAACTCCACTCGTGCAACTCTGCAACGACGCCTAGCGACAAAACAACGTGTTTTACGGGGTGCTCGGCAAGAATGCGTGGGATGGAACGATCATAGCCAAAGCTGCGCCATGCAATCCCGTCGCGTATATGGCGGACTGTGTTTGAAATCAGCCGGTGGTGAAATATCTGCGATTCGATGAATTGCTTCTCTTTGGGTTCTGTCGGACACTTTGCCTTGTAGTGCTTTATTGCTTGCTCTTGCACCGCCAAGTCTTCTAGAAGGTGCATCTGCAATTTCGCGATTGCCGTCGCATTCTTGTGACGTTTGCGACTCACGTGGAGGTAATCCTCGAGAATGTCTGGATAGTCGCCCATTGAGAGCCTAACTGCCCCCGTTATCTCGCTCTGCTGATTTGTTCCACCTTCGCTTATTCGCCAGCTAAAGGCTCGCCGGTACTTGTTGCGCAAGCGCGAAGCATCTGGCCTGTTTCCGCTCGTTCCTTTGTTGCTCATATATCCGCAATCATAGCTCCTGAGAGAGGCTGGACCGCACTCTTCCCGCTTTACATCTAGACTGGGCCGCCAGTGCCGCGGATGGAATCACCGTAGGGTGCCCACTCAGAGCGGGCGGCGATAGGGGCAGGCCCCCGCTGTCATCTTCGTCGTAAATGCGGCTGCGTACATATTGTTCCCGTGCTATGCTCTGCGTCCATGAGGGCGTACAAATTTCTGGATTCAAATTTTGGCCTAAAGAGCCTTCGCGAAAAACGGCTGAAGATATCCACGCTGCACGACCTCAATGACCCGTTTGAGCTGTTGCCGTACGAACTGTCGGACCGTAATCTTCGGAGGGCTTTGCGCGCAACTCGGGATGAACTAGCGACACGGCGCGGCATATTGTGTTTTAGTGCCGACTGGAAAGACCCTGTAATCTGGGCGCACTATAGCGACAAACACAGGGGGCTTTGTCTGGGTTTTGAAATACCGGACGAACAGTGTAGGAGAGTCAAGTACGTACCGAAACGCTTACCGTTTCCCGCTGGACCCGTGTTAGGTGACGCCGAGACACTACTTTTCACCAAATTCATAAACTGGAAGTATGAGCAAGAGATTCGTGTTTGGGCAGCGTTGAATAGCAAGGAAGACGGACTCTACTTCTCCTACTTCGGTGAGGCGTTCAGGCTGGTAAAGGTCATTGCGGGAGCGAGATGCACGCTTTTAGAGAATGAGATTGCTCAAGCACTGAGCCCGTTAGCAGAAAACGTTGTTGTGATCCAGGCGCGGGCAGGGTTTAAAGAATTTGAGATTGTCAAGGATAAGCGGGGATTTCCAAAATTGAAGAACTGACGCTGCCCCAGCCTCCCGCGCTCTTGGCGGAACCGCGGGTGGCGAGGAACTAGGGGGCTGGCCACTTGTCATCACCACAATTACCGAGGGTGCCGCATCCTTTCCGCGCTCTTTGCGGAAGGGGGTAAGAAAGGACGACTGGGAATCAGCCGAACTCGGCTCCTTCGTGCAGCCCCGACGCAATTCATAAGCGAAAGGCATCCAACCTCCAGCGAGCGGAATAAGAAAGGCCGCGACTCTCGTCGCGGCCTTTCTGGTCTGCTTAAATCATCTGCGTGACTCGGGTGAAAACCGTGGCCAGTTCTTAGTGCCTTGGGCCGCCACGTCCGCCGCGACCGCCGCCGCCGCCCGGCCTCCCGCCACGGCCTCTTCCACCGCCTCCGCCCGGCCGGCCTCCACGGCCGCGATCTCCGCCGCGGTCTGGACGATCTCCGTGGGGACGATCGCTGTGGGGACGCTCCGGACCACGGTCTCCACCCGCGGGTGCAGCCTGCTGTCCATCACGATTGAAGTTGGGTTCGTCGTCGGGGAAATCTCCGCCGCCTTCGATGGTCAACGCCGGCGCACCGGCGACTTCGCCGTCGGCCCCCGTGCCGCCGTCAGTTCCAGGTTCGCCGCCACCCATCTTTGCCCGTTGTTCCTTGAGAATGGCCTTGCGCGAAAGCCGAATGCGATTGCCCTCAACCGCAAGCACTTTCACCAACACCTGATCGCCTTCCTTGAGTTCATCGCGGACGTCCGCGATGCGATGCTCAGCGACTTCGCTGATGTGGAGCAAGCCGTCGGTGCCGGGAATGATTTCGACGAATGCGCCGAAATCCGCCAGCCGCGTGACCGTGCCCAGATAAGTCTTGCCCACCTCGGCGGTAGCCGTCAGATCGCGAATGATCTGCAGCGCCCGGTTCGCGGAAGCTTCGTCGTTCGAAGCTACGTTGATCTTGCCCGTATCTTCCACGTCGATCTTCACCCCGGTCTGCTCGATAATCGAGCGAATCATTTTGCCGCCGGGGCCAATCACGTCGCGAATCTTATCCACGGGAATCTGCAGAGTGTAAATTCGCGGAGCGTAAGCCGAAACCTTCTCGCGATGGCTGGTAATCGCCTCGCTCATTTTGTCGAGGATGTGCAAGCGTCCGCGCTGCGCCTGGGCCAGGGCCTCCCGCATGATCTGAGCGGTGATGCCGCCGACCTTGATGTCCATTTGCAGGGCGGTGATGCCATCCTTCGTGCCCGCAACTTTGAAATCCATGTCGCCGTAGTGATCTTCCGCCCCGGCGATGTCGGTCAGGATGGCGTAATCGTTGCCTTCCTTCACCAACCCCATGGCCACGCCCGCCACCGGAGACTTCAGCGGCACCCCCGCATCCATCAGCGAAAGCGAAGCCCCGCAAACCGTCGCCATAGAAGACGAACCATTCGACTCCAAAATGTCCGAGACCACCCGCATGGTGTAAGGCCAACTCTCTTCCGTCGGAAGCATCGCCGAAATAGCCCGCTCCGCCAACGCCCCATGGCCGATTTCGCGCCGCCCCGCCCCTCGCAAAAACGAAACCTCCCCCACCGAGAACGGCGGAAAATTGTAGTGCAGGAGGAAGCGCTTCTTGGCTTCGCCTTCGAAGGTTTCCAGGCGTTGTTTGTCGTCGCTGGTGCCGAGGGTGGTTGTGACTAATGCTTGGGTTTCTCCGCGGGTGAAGATTGCGCTGCCGTGGGTTCGGGGTAGGACGCCGACTTCTACCCAGATGTCTCTTACTTTGTCGAAGGGGCGGCCGTCGGGTCTTCTTTTTTTGTTGAGTACTTCTTCGCGGAAGATGCGTTCGCGGAGGGTTTCGTAATATGTTTTTAGTTTGGCTTGGGCTTCTTTGTCGTCTTCGGGGATGGCGGCTTGCAGTTCTTTCTTCAGGTCGCGGACCAGGTTGTGGCTTTCCGCTTTGGGGTGCTTTTCGGTGTTCAGGCGGTCGGCCAGGTCGGCGCCTATCTTTGCTCTCAGATGGTTGTAGTAGGCTTCGTCGAATTCTGGTGGAGTGACGGCGCGCTTTGGTTTTCCTGCTTTTTGCTTTAGTTCGTTGATGGCGGCGCAGATCTTTTTTATTTCAATGTGGGCGAATTCGATTGCGTCCACTACCGTCTCTTCTTTTACTTCTTTGGCGCCGGACTCGATCATCACGATTCCGTCGGCTGTGCCTACGACCATGATGTTCAGCAGGCTTTCGCGCATTTCGCTGTAGGTTGGATTGATGATGAACTGGCCGCTGACCAGGCCGACGCGGACGGCTCCGATGGGGCCGTTGAATGGGATGTCGGAGATGGTGAGTGCGGCGGAGGCGCCGTTGATTCCGGCTACGTCAGGATCGTTTTCGGTGTCGGCGGAGAGGACGAACGCGATGACCTGGGTCTCGCACTTGAAGCCGTCGGGGAACAACGGGCGGATGGGCCGGTCGATCTGTCTGCTGGTTAAAATTTCGCGTTCGCTGGGACGGCCTTCGCGCTTGATGAAGCCTCCGGGAATGCGTCCGCCGGCGTAGGTGTACTCGCGGTAATCCACGGTGAGGGGGAAGAAATCGATGCCTTCGCGCGGATCCGGATTGGACACGGCGGTGGCCAAGACTACGCTTTCGCCGATTCGCACCACGACCGAGCCGTGGGCCTGTTTGGCTAGTTTTCCAGTTTCAAATGCGAGGCTTTTACCGCCGGTGAGTTGAACCGATACGTCTTGCTTCATGTTTTATTTCCTTCTGGGCAGGAGGGCACGCCGGTGCCGGTCTGGGAGGTTGCACAATAGATGATCAGGCGCCAGTCGTGACTTGGGATTTACTTGGAGACGCACCTTCTCCGCTTTTCTCATTCAACCGCTGCGGTCCCTGGGACTATCGAAGGACGGCAGAACAATTCCGGTGGTATGGCCGTAAATACACGAATCCCAGAAATGGGTCCGTGCCGCAACTACTTGCGGAGACCGAGTTTCTGGACCACAGTTTTATAACGATCGGAATTGTAGCTTTTGAGATAGTCAAGCAGGCGACGCCGCTTGCTGACCAGCATGAGAAGACCGCGGCGCGAGCCGTGGTCCTTCTGGTGCATCTTGAAGTGTTCCGTCAATGAACCAATGCGCTCGCTGAGCAACGCGATCTGGACTTCCGGACTGCCGGTGTCGGTAGCATGCGTGCCGTACTGGTCGATGAGGGATTTCTTTTGCTCTCTGGCTAGCACTAACCTGGTGCACTCCTGTCTAATTTTTCAATTGTTTGTAACGGTATTGAGGTTAACACGTTGGTGGGAGGGTGTAAAGAAGCGGCTGGATCGTTTTCACCACAGAGACACAGAGGCACAGAGAGAACCCAGGATTAGACGAATCGCCTTCGGGAAGGGCACGACTTCAGTCGCGCCATAAGCGTGAAGATTCCCTGGGCTTTAGCCCCTGAGGGAAGTGTTATTCTACGCGGAACAAGGCCCGGAAACGAAAGGAGGGTCGCAAATGAAACTCAGTGAAGCGATTCTGCTGGGCAGCACGGTGCTCACCGCTAAGGCAGGCGGACAGCGTTTTTCTGGGGGTCAGGCGGGTTGCGCTCTCGGCATGGCAGCCATTGCCCGAGGATGCAGGTTTGGGCCGGTTAGTCAGCCCTTTGACGAAAGGGACCGGCGGACGCTGGGCGCGGAAGCCGTCTGGGGAGAGTGGCTGGTGCACACCGTCACACGCCCCTGCCGCTGCTGGCGTTTCTCGATACCGCGCGAGATGCGAATCAAGGACATCATCGCCCACATCTTCGACTACCACGTCATGACCAAAAAGAATTGGACTCTGGAGCAGCTGGTGGCATGGGTGGAAACCGTGGAGCCGAAGGACTTCGAACTGCGGCCAACCAGGGAGGACATTATTAACGATGTTCTTGCGCGGCAGAACGCAGACGAGTGGTGGCGCAAGCTAGTTGCCCAACACCAGGAAAAACAGGACGAAGAAGAGTGGCAGGCGGTTACCCGAGCATTCGCCGCCAAGCGTGGATCCACGCACTCTCCCAGGTCTCGAAGAGCGAAGCTGTGAAGATTGTGGCTGTTGTTGACGCCCCACTCAAGCCAAAAGACGGCTTGAACGGGCCACCCGCCGGCGCAGGTAGTTTTATTTATTCTTCTTGGGCTTCGCTAAGAAGTCAACGTGCACTTCTTCCTTTACGGGTTTCTTAGCCGTGAAGTCAACGCGCTTTCCATCGCGGGTGGTAAACTCAACCTCGGCAGGCTTCTTCACGACTTTTTGTGCGTCAAACTCTACTCTTTTTCTTCTCATTGAACCTTACCTCCATCATTGGACTGTTTTCGATACAAAATTGCAATTTGGAACGCTGGCCCTCTATTCCTCCACCTGCGGCGAAAATGGCAGCGGAGTGGCGCTGCCCCAGCTCCGATAGGGTGCGTCGCTGCTGTGGTGCCACAACGCCTTCCCCTGCGTTGCAAAAACTCGCGCCCCTCGCCTCATGAAGGCGTTCACTACCTTCTTAGACGGGTGCCTTGGCTCCCCGTACTTCGCAGCAGAGACAATGGCAGTCTTCGGATAAACTGCGTCTTGTCTTTTCGGTCCCAGCAGAAGATTTAGAGCCGCTGGCCCGACGTTGTGCTTGCTGCCGTGATGCGGAACCTGTATCCCTTTAACGACGCTCAGGTCGATGTTTAGTCCTCGGGCGCAGGCGATGGCTTCGGCTAGCGCAGGCACCCCGGCATCTGAAGTGAAAAGAAACTGGCTTTCGGCGTCCTTGAAGAGTAGCACTGCACTTGAGTTATTTTCAGCGCTGCAGTCGTCGGCCTCTGGTTCGGCAAGCGTCTCAATGTTCCAGTTTTCAGCGACAGTCGTTACAACATCTTTCACAACGCCGACAGCTTTCCTCAGAATGTTCTCAGCTTTTGGCTCTGGTGCGGCGCGAAATTCCAGCAGCAGCGCCTCATAAAACCCGGTGCTTGGCGAAAGGACCGCCCAACTGTCGTTCGCGGTTATGGTGTCCGAAAATGGTTCGACGACCGGGATGCCTTTCTTTTCGGCCAGGGATGCTAGCTCGTGTGCGTTGTCCAAGGATTTCTTGAAGCGCGTCATAATACTGTTCGCCGTCACGCGTGGGTCTTTGAAAAGGTCATCAATATTCTCAGCGTGTTGCCAAGGCAGATGCATGAACAACTTCCGTACATCCAGGGATTCGAGGACTTCAGTTAAACCCGACGCGTGGTCCGCGTCGGAATGCGTGCAGATAGCCGCGTCCACCGTTTCGGTTCTGTAAAAAGTCTTGATGTGCTGGACGAGTGCCTCGCCAGATTCCTTGGTGCCGCCATCAATTGTTACGACGGTCTGGTCTCCCATTTGCAGGTTTCCAAAGCGCAGTGCGATGGCGTCGCCGCTGCGTTCACCGTCGCCGACTGGAAGAAAATCTATTTCATATGCCATCTTGTCCTCTTTCTGAAACCACGATGGAAGTCGGGACCCTGGGGGACTCACCGGACTTGCGCAGGAACGCCAGCCACGCAGCCTCAGCGTACCCATCCGCGACGCGTCTGGTTGCGCCGGGAAGCACCGCCCATCCGATGTACACGGCGCAAATCAGCGCCACACAATTCATCAGTGATGCGGGATTCAGCGGCCCTCCGCCATTCTTGACTCCGTACGCCATTGCGAAGGCGGTCGCTGCTACAGCGACGATTGCCCAGAGCAGCCTGCATCCCAGTAGGTTGCGGGAAAACCCGTACTCGACGTTGTGCGAGTACCAAAGGCCCTTAGGATCGCTGGCGCGCAAATACTCGCGGACCCGTCTAAATGCATCCTCAATTTCCTTGTCGGCCCGCCCGTGGTTGCGAGCTTCCTCGTCGTCGGTCAGCAAACGGATCGAAAATTCCTTATTCAAATTCTGGTAGATCTGCAATTTCAGGCCCTCGCCAAAGAACGTGTCACGATGACGCATGAAACGCGTCGAGGGAGGGCCGCCCCAGCTAGCCCAAAGATTCGGTTCAATTCCTTCGCCCAGCGCGCGTGCAAGATGGCCCAGCGCATAAACAAGCGCAAATCCACAAATCCCGCTGGCAGTGAAAATCGGCCAACTGTTCAAAACCGGAGCCGCGTAGAGAGCGTCAATCAGGACTGGGAATACTAGGATGAGGCCCGGTACGTCCCTCGCTTTGAGCTCATACGAATCCAACCATTTTTCAATCATCTGATCGTGCCCTCGCGAATCGGTCTCACGGCCCGACGTTTCAAGCGTCACTTGTCGAACAGTGGCTCTCCAATGCAGGGGTCTCGGTCGGGCCGCTGGGATTGCAGGGTAGGGGAGTAACTGCGAATCGAAGCAAGTTCGGCCAGCTTTACAGCCTATCGAACTGTTACAGTACTCCCGCCGGTTGTGGCTGTCAAGGGGTAATCGCTATATATTGTATCTCAAAGCAATTGAAGTGTTAGATGAGGCCCGCCGCGCCACTTTTCCACAGGCCGGAGACCTCGCCATCAAGGATGGACATTATTGAGAGTGTTGGTCCCTGCGGGGCCTGAATCGAGTCTGCGCTTGGCGGCATGGCTGAAGCCATGCCCTTCCCGAATCTGTCCAAAGCAATCCGACAGAGTCTGCATGCGCAGGAAGTACAGAGATCCTTCGTTGGGAGCCGCTCGCGAGCGAGCGGCTCCGCTGCCTCAGGATGACAATCAAGGGTTTCTTGGATTGGCTGAGGGCGGCGGTAAGGACGGGGCTTATTGGTCTCCTGATTCTGCGACGCGAAGATTCTCGGACGCGAAACGATTTCCTTGGGGATTTCGGGAGTCAAGGGGAGTTGGGGCGGGTGTTGGTTGGCTCCGGGGACTGGATCGAATCTGCGGACTGTGGCAAGGCCAAGGGGAAAAAGGAAAACTCAAGGTCCCTCGACTTCGCTCGGGATGAAGGCACAAATAGAACAGCCCCGGTAATCAGCCGGGGCTGCAATCTTGGTACTGAATGCCGTCCGCGAAGCACTTTTAAGGATAACTCCGCCAGCGCCTTTTCAAGCACATTTACTTTTCGTCACGTGAACTTGGCAAACTGAATCGAGGCTTGGTTCCGAATTGGGAGAGTGGGTCCGTCGTCACGCGAACAAATGCCCTGCGGAGCTTTGCTCCGCCTGGACGGGCGTGGGCGCCCGTCCCCACACAGGCATTGCCCACACGAGCATAGCGGCCACATGTTACTGGGGTGGGCGGAGCAGGTGCCAGGCTTCGCGGTAGGCTTCGTAGATTCCCTTTTGGCGGGAGTTTTTGGGGCGGAATGAGGGGCTGGTGCAGGTGGCCAGGACTTGGATGGGGAAGATGAACCAGGAGTCGTCGGGGATGATGTGGGCGACCAGGAAGTCGACTTCGGTGGGCTTATAGGCGGTGACGCGGCCGAGGGTGCGGCGGTGGGCGTTTATGTGGTAGAAGCCTTGGTTTAGAGTCGCGGTGGATTTGACCTGGATGCGCCAGAGCTTATCGCCTTCGGGCCAGTCGCGGCTGATGAGGATGAAGTCGAAGCGTTCGCTGTCGCCGTAGGGCTTGGCGACTCCGAAGTCGAGGCTGGCGGCTTTGTGGACGAAGGCTAGTTCGGAGAGTTCTCCGCGGCGCTTGGTGTTGAGTTCGCGCTGGCGGGCAGTCTTCGGGTCCGACGCTGGGGGGCGTCGGCGCGGAGAGCTGGATTTTGGCATTGTGGCGCGAAAATGGAAAGGCGCAAGCCGGAGCTTGCGCCTGTATTGATCTTTATTTTCTTGGAGATTACTGGCCTATTCTTAGAATAGCATACTGAGAGGGGTAAATGCGCCAATTTTCGAGATTTATTTCTCCCATGTAATCAGGTCTTTGCCGGGAAAAGCTCAAGTCAGGGGGCTTGACAAGATTCCGGCGTTTTGACTGCGGGATGGAATTTGAAATCATGGCGGAGCGAGAGGAATTCTCTCAGAGCCATCTAGCACAAGTGCCGACGAACACTACACTTCCGTGATAATACCCTGTGTTTGTGCGGGTTGCAAGCAGATTCTATCTTTGGGCAAAGTCTCCACAGTCTTAACGCAATACGCCACAGTTCTGAGGAAAACGGTATCACTGGTATCAGTGGCTTCGGCCAGGACTCGGGGCGTGTTAGTTAGAGTCTCTCAGAGTTACGATCAAAAGATCGGCAAGGCACACGGCTGGTACTCCGGGTGGATCTTAGTACTTGCAAGGCAGTCTTCATGGATCGCGAATGGATCGCAGATTCCAACAATTTTGAAAAGCACCACGTTGCCCAGAAGAACCCTTGACGGTTTTTGCTGGGCTCTATTTTTGTGTCTACCGCGCCCACACGAGGATCAAACGAGGCCCCACAGCTTAATAGGTTCCCACAGATCAAACCAAGTGCGATCCGGTACGAACTGTATTTTTGTTTCCGCCCTTCCTGGTTCGCACCTGGAGGCTAGCGAGCACCATGTTCGATTCAAGGGTGCCTGTGCACACTGCGCCACTGGGCGTGAACGTGATACTTCTTCACAGGGGGAAGAGAGGATCGCGTGGCTGCGCGGGCTTGAGCGCGTTCAGATTCAAGGTCCGATGGCGTTGGTGCACACCAGTCCCGAGAGTCCTTGGCGAGCTCCGACATCTGAGGCGACCGATGCTGAGCTGGAATCGGTTTACGGATCGCTGGGGCCAGCCGATTGCCGTCTATGGTCATATCCATCGCCCCTACGTTCGGCGCGTTCCAAGCCCACAGGTTCGAGAAAGGCTTGTCGCCAACACCGGCAGCGTTAGTCTTTCGTACGAGGGCGATCACCGCGCCTCCTACCTGTTGTTGGATGGGCTTTGTCCAACGATCCGACGCGTGGAGTATGACGTAGAGAGGGAGATGAAGGCTCTCTCCTCTTGTGGTTTGCCTCATGCCGATTGGATTACGAAGAGCCTCCATGCCGGCTCTCCCCAGATGCCGTAGCATCAGCTCGGTGCCCCGCCCAAATCGGCAAGGTTTATCGTGGGTTTTGGATGGTTGACGGGCAAACCGGAAGTGATGGTTGACGAAACCAGGCCATAGCACTCAGAATGCAGATCAGGCTGCGCCGTCTCTGAGAAACTGAGCGAAAGAACGGATTGATTTCATCTTCTCTTCCCGCAATCCGCGCAGATCTTCCTCGCCGAGTCGATTTTCGTACAAGAGTCTCCCCAACACATCTGTAAGTCGCGAATCGCGAGAGTCGTATTTGCGATCAATCTCTTTACGGCGTTGGGTCAGGTGATGTTCCAGGTCCCACAGATCCGACGACTTCTGGATCTCGTTGGCCATTCGCTTTGCTTCCTGAATCACTTCGTGAAGCTCCTGGCCCAGAGCAGCGT
>DATNNO010000100.1:0-14551 GCA_035601775.1 Terriglobales bacterium
CAGCTCCAGGCCCTTCTGATGAGCCCGCAGAGCCATGGTCTTCATGGTCTCGCCGACGCAGTCGTAGAGATCGAATTCGATCATCTCCAGATCCAGCTTGCCCGATTCCACCTTGGAGAAATCCAGAATGTCATTGATCACCGATAACAGCGATTCGCCGGAAGATTTCACCAGCAGCAGGTAGCCCCGCTGTTCGGTGTTCAGTTCTGTATCCAAGGCCAATTCGGTCATGCCCATGATGCCGTTGATCGGGGTGCGGATCTCGTGGCTCATGTTGGCCAGGAATTCGCCTTTGGCCCGGCTTGCAGCCTCGGCCGTCTCCTTGGCCGCCTTCAGTTCCAGGTTCATGGTCAGCAGCTCACCGGTGCGGTGGGCAACTTGCTCCTCGAGGTTTTCCCGGTGTTGCTGAAGTTCCAAGTCGCGTCTCTCGATTTGCTCCAGCATGCCGTTGAACTCAGTTGCTAGCAGGCCGAATTCGTCACGATTGAGGATCTCGGCTCGGATCGAGTAGTCGCCCCTGCCCGAAATGGCCTTGGCGGTTTCTACCAGGTCAAGGACAGGTCGGGAGATGGGTTTTTGAAAGCGTGAGGCCAGCACGAAAGCCAGGGAGAACGTGACCAGCAGAGTCAATACGAAGGTGAAGGCGTATCCCCGCAATCGCGCATGCAGTCTTCCCAGATCGGATTCGAGGTACAGCGTGCCGACCGTCTCGCCAGCAAGCACGATTTTTCGGAACTGAACCAGGTGACCGTTCTTGAACTGGGTGGTCTCCGCTTGCAGTGACGGGGGTATGAAACCTGAATCTTTTTCATCCCGCGCGTATTTGGCAAAGGGTTTGCCGTCCGAGGTGTAGATACAAGCCGCAACCACGGTGGGTTCGGCCCGCAAAGCCCGCAAAACGTCGCGCGCCGATTCCGCGTCACGAAACGTCAAGGCCGCCGTGCTGTTTCCCGCTAGAGCATCGCCCAAGATGCCCAGGTTCTGGGCCACCGAACGCCTGAATGTCATCACGTCATAAACGACCATAGGGCAGGAAACCGCCAATGCGGTGAAGCCGCTGATCGCCATAAACAGGACGGTGAGCTTGTGGCGGATCGACAAATCTCCAAAATGACGCATCGTAGTTATCCTGGCAGTGCTTACCCAATTACAAGTTTCGCCACACTCAACAGCTTGGAACTGATCTTCAACCCAGCTTGCTCTGCCGCCTTGCGGCTCACCTCGAACTGCACCCGGTCGTTTTCCAGCACGAAGTTGATCATTCCACCCTGCTCGGCAAAACCTTTGGTATCGCCAACCGTCAGTACACTCGCCCCGTGCAAGCCTTCGATGATCTGCTTCACGGGCGTTCCTCCCGATGAGGCGATGAAGAGGATGTGGCAGCTTCTAGCGTCCCGCAAATCGACCACGTGATTGACCTCGAGTCTGCGACCATTTATTGACCTGTCGTTGGTCATGTCGCGCAGTTCCTGACCGAAGGGATCGCGCCCGAAAACACAGATCCGAAGCGGCGCAGACGCATCGGAAAAACTACTCGGCGGCCACTCCACAAACTTCGCGAAGTTAAACAGGAAAGCCGCCTTCACTTGATACTCGCCGGCAGTCGGGGATTGCGCACGCGTGCTGCTAAGGAGTAGCATCACCACGCCCAGCGGCCATAGAACTCGCCATGGACTCGGCGTGCCCGCGACCTTCGCCGGAGTCAAATTCACAATCTGCACGTCGTTCTCAAAGCGCTGTTGCGTACCTTCAGTACTGATCCTCAAACAAACCTTGCCTGTCCACCGGTGGCGCTCGTCATGTTCTTTCAAAACCGGCCCGTGAGTTTGATCCGAAAGCTTCTTCCGTCCTGCTGGATTTGGTCTTCAGGTAAACCCGCGGGCGCGGGATAGAAATATTTCTTATCGAGAAGGTTGTACACGCTGGCTGCGATGTCCACATGCTTCCCGAGTGCGTGCCCCAGCAGAGTGAGGTTGAAGACCTGAAAGCTGCTCGTGCTGGCTCCCGTTTCAGTGGTAGCCGGGCCGTTGAATTGCGCGTCCAGGCTGGCAAACAGTCTCTGCTGCAGCAGGGGCACAATCAGGTTTAATTTCGCGAGATGCGCAGGCGAGCTGGTCAAAGTTTGTCTGGCCTGCATATTTTGGTTGGCGCTGTAACTGTAGCTTGCCTTCCCCTGCAGGCCGCTCGGAAAGCGGGCGTCGAGTTCGGCCGAGAAGCCGTCAACGTGAGTACTGGCGGTGTTTTCAAATACGAGCAAACCGCTTGAATTCGGCACTTCGTTGATTAACCGGCTTACTTGATTTTGGAAGACACCGGCGGTTAGCTGAAGGCGCTCACCCAAACCCTGTTCCACAACCACTTCATAACTCTTGATGGCCTCTGGCTGCAGATCCAGGTTCGCCTGAAACACGCCCAGCCCGGAGTAGTACATCTCGTAGGCGCTCGGAGCGCGAAAGGCGCTGCCATAGAGCAGTTTGAAAGCAGTCTGCGAGAAAGGGTGATAAATCAGCCCGAGACGCGGATTTGCGGTCCCGCCAAACGTATAGTAGTGATCGTAGCGCAGCCCCGCGCTTAAGGAGACTTTGCGAGTAAGGGCAAATTCATCCTGCCCATAGAGCGCCCAAATTACTGAACTCGGCGGCCGGCTGGAAATGTATTGGAAAAATGGATTGATATCATAGTTGACCTGATCCTGCTGCAGGTTGTCCTGGAACTCCGTGCCGAAAGTCAGATTGTTTCGTTCCAGGCTCTTTTGCAATTTCAGCTCTCCGCTCCACCAGGTTCCGCGGGCGAAGTCGTAGTTCAGCACATCCGATCCTCTTGGCTGCGCTGGAGCATACACAAAAATGCCGTCGTAGACATATCTGCCCACGGATGTCCGCCCGGTTACATCCCAACCCTTGCCTACAGGGTGTTGATACCCGAGATCAAAGAATCGCAGGTTATCGAATGTGTGCGACCTCGGATCATTGAATTCAGTGCCGAAAGCGCCGGTCGGGATGCCCTTGGTCCGAGCTCCGTAGATTCCCTGAAAGGTAAATCCGCGGAAGCTTACGGCCGCCAGAAAATGCTGATATGTGTCGTAGTCCGCATTGCGCGCAAGGCCGTTGTTCGTCGCTGGATGATTGAACTCGGGGAAGAACAACGTTTGTCCCCGGCTATCGTAGAAGCCGCTGGAGAGCACCATATCGGCTCCCCGGTATTTGCCCCCGTAAGAAGCCCGGCCCTGGTAAGTTCCGAAACTTGCCGGTTCAAAGGTAAGTTCCCCGCCCGTGAGCTGATCCGCTTTGCGAGTAATCACATTGATTACCGCGAAGAACGCGCTGCTCCCGTATAGCGACGAACTCGGACCGCGCACAATTTCCACTCGTTCAATCAGGTCGATGTCCAGTGGAAACTCCGTTCCCAGCATGGCCTGCTCGTAAATATTGTTGTTGGTTCGCAAACCGTTGATCATCAGAAGTACGCGGCTGTTGTACGTTTCGGGCCGGTTTATACCCCCCACCCCGGCATAGGTGTAATTGCGGTCATAAGTGATGTCGAAACCGCGCACGCTACGCAGGATGTCGCCCAGCGTGCGGTAACCGTATTTCTGGATCTCATCTCGAGTGATAACCGTGACCGAGGAGGGAGCGTCGGTGACTTTCTGGGTATGACGAGAGGCAGTGTAAACCGTGATGTTTGCCAGTTCCTCCAAGCTGGCTTCACTCAAGTCTTTCGTTGTCTTCTCGGCAACTGCAGTTACCGTTAGCACGAGGACCGCAAGGACGCGGAGTCTACTCTGGGGAGATCTTCGTTGTCCTGCCCGAGTGGCACGAGACGCAAACCTCGGACAGACATTGCGCCATCTACCGTACATAGGGTTCAGCCTCCAAGAGGGCATAGGCCATCCGACGCGGAAGTGCCTAGATGGCCACACAAACTTCTTCGGCCAAATGTGCTCTTTGCTTTATTTCCGGGTGGCCGCATCCCGGCGCAGGCGGCGAACATTCTGCCATTCGGACTGGAGCGTATCCGGAGGTATACGACCATTCGGGCAATCGGAAAAGCGCAGCGGCGAAGCTGGTCGCGATCCTCGATGATCACCGAGGATTCTGAAGTTCTGTCCTTTTCCTGCCGATAAGAACTCCAGCGGCGGCTTCTAACTTTCCTATGCCTGACCTTCAAGATCCAGAGCTCTTCCGGACGGTGTTGGACAGCCTGCAGACCGGCGTGTTCGTGGCGGATCGAAACGGGAAGATCCTGTTCTGGAACCAGGGCGCCGAAAGGCTCACCGGGCACAAGCGGCATGAGGTGGTTGGGCGCTTGTGCCGTGACAATATTCTGGTGCAGTGTAACGACCAAGGTTGTATCGCTTGCGGCGCGAGCTGTCCAATCAGCCGAACCCTGCGTGAGGGGAAGCCCCAGGAAGCGAAAATGCAATTGCGCCATAAAGCAGGACATCCGGTCCACGTGCTGATGCGGATTGCTCCCATCCGCGATCCGCATGGCTCCATCATCGGGATTGCGGAGAGTTTTGACGAACAGAAATTCGCATCGGACCGGGAGCGCAATCAGCACACTCTGGCCGCGCATGGCTGCATGGACGAAACCACGGGTGTCCCAAATCACGAATTCACCCAATTCCATCTGAACGAGAATTTCGCGAGTTTCGAGCGCTACCACCTGCCATTCGGGGTTATCGCCATTCAGGTAGACCGGTTGGAGCACTTTCGAGCAGCGTACGGCCGCCAGGCAGGCGATGCCGTCCTGCGCGTGGTTGCTCAAACCATGAGGAATGCTTTTCGCCCCAGCGATTTCCTGGGACGCTGGACGGAGGATCAATTCCTCGCGATTCTGATCAATTGCGGCGACCCCGGCGTGGAACACACCTGGGAACGCATTCGGAAGATGGTCACTTGCGCCGGGCTGCGATGGTGGAGTGACGAGTTATTGGTCACCACTTCGGTGGGATACGCGACGGCTCAGGCAGGGGACACGATCGAGTCCCTCTTGAATCGGGCGCAAAGTTCGCTCGAAATATCTTCTGTCAAACGAGCTGCCGCTGCCGCAGTTGGCTCGCCAGGAAGCCAGGGAAGCTCGGAGATCTGATCCCCTATGTTTGCAATTATCGGAATCGTGGTTGTCTTCGGCTCGGTACTGGGCGGCTACCTGATGGAACATGGCAATATCAGGGTTCTGATCCAGCCCGCCGAGTTGGTGGTCATTGGAGGCGCCTCCATCGGCACGGTATTGATCGCCAATCCGCTCCATATTTTGAAACAAATCGCGGCCGGAGTCGCTGGCGTGTTCGGAGGATCAAAATTCACCAAACAGCGCTACCTCGACTCCCTGAAAATGATGTATGAACTCCTCAACAAGGCGCGCCGCGAGGGCTTGATGGCGTTGGAAAATGATGTCGAGGACCCAGCCAAGAGTCCAATTCTCTCCAAATATCCCGCCTTCCTTAAAGATCACCACGTCCGGGACTACTTTTGCGACACCATGCGAATGGCCATCAGCGGAGTCGAAGCCTTTGACCTTGACCAACTCCTGGATCTCGACCTGGAGGTTCATCACCATGGAGCCAGTCTGCCCGTCGCCTCCCTGAGCAGCATGGCCGATGCCTTACCCGGCCTGGGAATTGTCGCCGCCGTGCTCGGCGTCGTGATCACCATGGGAGCCCTCGGCGGTCCCCCGGAAGAAATCGGTCATAAAGTCGCCGCCGCACTGGTCGGCACATTTCTGGGAATCCTGCTGTGCTACGGATTGGTGGGGCCGCTCGCGGCCAGCATGCAAAAGAATACCGAAGAGGAGGGTGCCTTCTTGCATGTCCTGCGCGTCGTGATGATTTCCTTTTTGAAGGGCAGCGCCCCTATCTTGGCAGTCGAATTCGCGCGCCGTGCGATTCCCGGCCACGTGCGCCCTTCGTTCCTGGAAGTAGAGAAGCACTGCAAGAAAAGCGGCGAAGCAACCCCAGCCGCAACCGAAGGAGCGCCAGCGGAACCCGAAGCTCCAGTGGCTGCCTCGGCATCCGCCTAAAAAAGGCAAATCTTATGGATGGCTCACGCCCCATCATCATTATCAAGAAGAAAGCCGGACATGGCGGACATCATGGAGGCGCCTGGAAGGTAGCCTATGCGGACTTCGTTACCGCCATGATGGCGCTCTTCATCGTGCTCTGGCTGCTCAACACCAGCAAACCTGTGAGAGAAGCCGTTGCTGGCTACTTCAAAGACCCCGCCGGAACCGCGAATAAAATCGGCTCCAGCAAAGCTGGCGTGGCGGAAGCCCTTGCCATCACCAAAGACGACATGCCGAAATTGAAAGAGGAATTGGAAAAGGCCATCAGCAAGGTTCCGAACTTTGAAAAAATTAAAGATCAGATCGAAATGACCATAACCCCCGAAGGGCTGCGCATCGAATTGCTCGAGACCGCAACTGGAACCTTCTTCGAACTGGGCAGCCCAGAGCCGAACGGCAATGGGAAAGAGTTGCTGTCGCTGCTGGCGCAAGAACTGGGAAAGCTTCCCAACCATCTCTCTATCGAAGGTCACACCGATTCCAAGCCCTACGCGGGACGCCGCGAATACGGGAATTGGGAGCTTTCTACGGACCGGGCCAACGCCGCCCGCCGATTGATGCAGCACGATGGTTTGCGAGGCGACCAGGTTTCGCAAGTCCGAGGCTACGCCGATCAGATGCTGCGCAAGAAGGACGAACCGTTGGACGCATCCAATCGCCGCATCTCCGTAATCGTGCAGAATCTGGAACAAAAGCCGGAAGAGCCTCAGAAAACTGACGGCAAGCCAGAGACCAGCACACCTCCTCAAAGTCCTCCCAAGAAAGATTGATTGCTCGCGTTAGCCATCCCCATTCTTGGCCGTCACTGCACTTGCGGACCCTCATCCGCTACAATAGGCGGTTCGTGCCTTAACCCAATTCAAGAGGAAACAACTCCGTGATTATCGGTGTACCCAAGGAGAGTTATCCGGGGGAACGGCGGGTTGCGCTCGTTCCCATGGTAGTCCCGAATCTTGGCAAAGCAGGATTTGAGGTCGTCGTCGAAGCTGGCGCGGGAGCGGAAGCGGGTTATCCAGACGCGCTCTACGTCGAAAAGGGCGCGACGATCCTCCCCGATCGTGCCGCCCTCTTCGCCGCCGCGGAGATCGTCGTTCAAGTCCTCTGCTACGGATCGAATGACATTACAGGAAAAGCCGACCTCCCATTGCTACGCCGTGGCCAGGTTCTCATCGGTTTCTTGCGGCCGCTGGGATCGGTAGAAGTGATCCAGCAAATTGCCCAAACCGGCGTCACCTCTTTCGCCGTGGAGCTGGTGCCGCGTACCACGCGCGCCCAGAGCATGGATGCGCTCTCCTCGATGGGCACAATCTGCGGCTACAAGGCGGTGCTGATCGCAGCCGATACTCTACCCAGAATTTTCCCCATGCTGACCACGGCAGCCGGAACCATTACCCCAGCCCGCGTTCTCGTGATTGGCGCCGGAGTCGCCGGGCTCCAGGCCATCGCCACTGCGCGACGTCTGGGCGCCGTGGTCTCTGCCTACGACCTGCGGCCGGCGTCCAAAGAGCAGGTGCAGAGCCTGGGAGGGCGCTTCGTCGAACTCCCCATCGAAGCCAAGGATGCCCAGGATGCGCGCGGATATGGCACCGCCCAGGATGAAAGCTTCTACGCGCGCCAGCGTGAGTTACTGGCTCGCGTTGTTGCCGAGAGCGATGTGGTGATCACTACCGCTGTCGTCCCCGGCAAGAAGGCCCCGATACTGGTGACCGCAGAGATGGTGAAAGGGATGGCGCCGGGATCGGTCATTTTTGATCTCGCTGGCGAGCGCGGAGGCAACTGCGAACTGACGCAATCAGGCAAGAGCATAGTCGAGCACGGGGTCACCATTATCGGCCGCATCAACATCGCGACCGAAGTCCCCTATCACGCCAGCCAGATGTACGCACGCAATGTCACCGCATTTCTTTTGCATCTAGGGAAAGAGGGAAAGCTGCAGCTCAATCTACAGGACGAAATTACTCGCGAAACCCTGCTGACCCGGGAGGGCGAAGTAGCAAACCAGCGCGTCCGCGAATTTCTCAAGCTACCGGCGCTGGTCTCGCAGAGCGCTTAACTAATGTAGGCGCGGGCGTCCCCGCCCGTGCTGGCCGATCAAAATGCAGGAGCGAATGCAGGAGGAAAGATGAGTTCTGCTTTAATCAACGGACTGTTTGTTTTTATGCTGGCGGCCTTCATCGGATTTGAAGTCATCCGGCGAGTCTCGCCTTTGCTCCACACGCCACTCATGTCGCTGACCAATGCCCTCGACGCCATCGCAGTCGTCGGCGCCATCCTGCTGGTGGGCGAGCACAAAAGCACGCTCTCTTTCGTGTTCGGCGTCCTGGCAGTGATCGCCGCTACTAGCAACGTTGTGGGCGGCTTTCTGATCACCGACCGCATGCTCAAAATGTTTAAGTCCAGCCGTCCGACAAAACCATGACGACCGACTTGGCGGGAAATCAGCAGATCATCGAGATCGCCTACCTCATCGCCAGCGCTCTCTTTATTCTCTCGCTGAAATGGTTGAGCAGTCCAGCCACGGCCCAGCGCGGCGTTCGGGCCGGCGAAATCGGCATGGTCCTCGCCATCGCCGGCACTTTGTTGCACCACGGCATCGTGGACTACAAGTGGATCGTCATCGCGCTCGTGATCGGAACCGGAATTGGAATCCCGCTGGGGATGGTGCATATGACGGCCGTTCCCCAACGGACCGCGCTCAGCCATGCTTTCGGAGCCTTCTGCGTAACTCTGGTCGGCACTGCGGAATTTTATCTTCGAACGCCCGATGTTCCCCGCTTCATGATGGCAGTTCTTTCCATGGAGGTCATCCTCGGCTCGCTGACATTCACGGGCAGTTTGATGGCCGCCGGGAAACTCCAGGAAATTTTGCCCCAACGCCCGCTCACCTACAAGGGACAAAACTTCGTTAATCTGTCTTTGCTCGCAGTTTCTGTTGCCGTCGCTGCCTATCTCGTAATGCACCCAGGGGCGCGCCAACTTTTTCCCGTGATGATCGCCGTCCCCCTCCTCTTCGGCGTGCTCATGATCGTTCCCATCGGCGGCGCCGATATGCCCACCGTCATCTCACTGCTCAATTCCTATGCCGGTCTTTCTGCTGCGGCCATGGGATTCGTTCTAGACAGCAAGCTCCTTATTATTGCCGGCGCGCTCGACGGCTCCTCCGGACTCATCCTCTCCGTCATCATGTCCAAGGCCATGAACCGCTCCTTCACCAATGTTTTGTTTGGAGCATTCGGGCAAGTGCAGGCTTCCGCCGTGGCTGGACAGGAAGAGAAGCCGGTGCGCAGCGCCACGGCTGACGAAGCCGCTGGAATCCTGGCCGCCGCGAACAAAGTCGTGATCGTTCCGGGTTACGGCATGGCCGTCGCCCAAGCGCAGCACAAAGTTCGCGAACTCTACGACGCCCTCACCAAACGAGGAGTGGATGTGCGCTTTGCCATTCATCCCGTGGCCGGCCGCATGCCGGGTCACATGAACGTCCTGCTTGCCGAAGCCGATGTCCCCTATGACCGCCTGATCGAAATGGATGAAATCAACGGCGATTTCCCCCAAACCGACGTTGCCCTTGTGATCGGCGCCAACGATGTTACCAATCCAGCCGCCCGCACCGATACCGGTAGCCCGATTTACGGCATGCCAATCCTCGATGTGGATAAGGCGCGCACGGTCATGGTGATCAAGCGCAGCATGAACCCAGGTTTCGCCGGCATCGACAACCCGCTCTATTACCTTGACAAAACCTTAATGCTCTTTGGAGACGCCAAGTCTTTCGTGAACAGCATCGTCCACGAACTATCCGGACATAGTTAACGGAGACGCGCGACCGGTGCAGTTCGTGAAAGAGTGGGTCCCTCTTTCATCTCTGGGGTAACTACGCTCTTGGTGAGGACTTTTAGTGTTGGGCATGCTATGGTGTTAAACGACAGCAACCTAACCCATCCGCTGCAGAGTTGATCTCACCTACCGTCTCCATTCCACCAGCATTTGCTGCGTCCATCCCGGCAACCTTACAGAGAGGAACGCGTAGGCTTGGGGGATTAAGTGCGGGAAGTGAGCAATTGTGAACGGTCCCAACGTTATCTTGAGACATATACTCCAAACTGAAAAGTAACTCTTAATGCGGCGTGCGACGATCGGCCCCTCACATCCTCACCGTTTTCGACACGTCAGCACTCTGTTCGGGCGATCTTGTCGGCAGCCGCATTTATGGATCAGTAAACACAGCGAGTGGGAACGCTGCTATCCGCGAGACCAAAGAGGAAGAATGCTCCTAATGCCTTTTGGCGATGCTTGTCTTGTGGGACGACTAAACTGGCATGAGACATTGACGAAGGTCGTAGCGGTCGTATTTTTCCTTTTGGCGCTGTCGTGTTCCGGGTACGCGCAAGTTGTAACTGCGGTGGAGGGCGAAAGCTGGCTGGAGCATCTTCATCGCTCGCTCGATGAAACCAGCATGGGCAAATCCTCCGGCGTTTACGGCCCCGCTGCCCCGATGCCAAGCGAATGGTCGCTGCCACACCCGGCGCTGAAGCTTTCCAACAAGTTCACCGAGCAAGGCACCACCCTATACGGCTCTGACCTGTACCGCCTGAAGTGCCAAGGCTGCCATGGCGCTTCCGGCACAGGCGCTCCCCCGGAAATCAACTCTGTCATCGACCCCGTGCGGGCGACATCCGCAAGGATGTACATCGAACGCATGAAGAAGATGGGGATGGACGTGACTTCGAAGGATGCCATGTCGCTCGCCAAGCAAGCCAATGGCATGCTGCTCGATCGCCTGTATAAGGGCGGAACAGACATGCCTTCCCCCAATCCTAATCTGACAAATGCCGAAGTCCGCTCGCTGTTCGCATATCTGCGGCAGCTTGCGGGCATCCCCGGTGCGGAGAAGCAGCAGGTTCCAATTGTCGAGGCGCCGTTGCGCGTGGGCGAGCATATCGTGAAATCCACATGCCATATCTGCCACGCATCGGTCGGCCATAATCCCAGCCCCCAAGGGCTTCTGGAAGGGCAGATTCCGCCGCTCGACACACTCACGTCGCGCCTGACCCTGAACGAATTCGTCACCAAGGTCACGGTGGGCACGCCTGTGCGTGAAGGGTCGCTCGCGATACTAGTCCGTGGTCACATGCCCGTATTTACGTACCTGACCCCGGATGAGGCGGCGGATGCCTATTTGTACTTATCGCGGTACCCACCACGCAACTAGCCGTGCCATTTTTGAAGGGGGAGTAGGCGATGCTGCCCACGAGAAGGTGGCAGCCGTACAAGCGACGCGGCCCGCATACCCGAGCCGATTGTAAATACCTGCCGGACGTGACACCCAATCCGCAAGGCGTCCCATACTGTCGTGGGTACGGATCTCTATTACTCTCGGATCGGACAACAAAACTAGCGCAAACAGGCCCGGCTTGGCGTCGGTGCGCTAGCGCTGCTTGGAAAATGGAGCAGTCAGGCCAGAACGCGCCAGTTCGCCAAGTTTTCGAGGTTTATATCGTCGCCAAACGGTAGTGGAGTGCTCACAGTCGCTTCCCGGCTGGCAACGCTCCCAAGTCTACGCTACGCTGCTACTGTGCTCTTGCCATTGTGACTATGGGGTCAGCTTGAACGCTGTTCCCACCCTGGAGGTGCCTCCCTGGCCAAGGGTTTTTCGCGGGTCGTGGACTGGCAGCCACTCACCAATACTTTTCGCTTGGCGAGCAGTAGTACATAGAATATAGTCTATGCCGCTATTTTCTCCCGAGTGTTCCCCAGCACAGATGCGTTGGAGAGAAGGACTCTAAGTGGTGAAATCAGCAAGGTCCTATCAACAAGTCCAGATCATTCCAGATGCCGGCTTTCGGCTCCGATTTGCAAGAGGTATCTGCATGACAAACTTTGCAAGAGTGTCGCTTTCCCCTTTAATTCTGTGCCTAGGGCTATCAGCTTGCGGTGGAGGTAGCAGCAGCGGCGGCGGCCAAACCCAGCCAACGATAACTTCGGTGAGCGTTTCCTGCTCGCCTTCCTCTATTCAGGCGAACCACACCTCAAAGTGCACCTCAACCGTATCCGGAACAGGCAACTTCAGTTCAGCCGTGACTTGGTCGGTGGACAGTGGAAACATTGACCAGAGTGGTAACTATACGGCCCCCGCTAGCGCGACCACAGCGACCGTTAAGGCGACAAGCGGCCAGGACTCAACAAAATCCGGGACGGCCTCCATCGCGGTAACGCCGGCCACTGTCACCTGGAGTGGCGGACCCAATCCGAACATTCCAGTCACTGGGCAGTGCTTCAGCGGCGATTTCAACGGAGACAAGAAAACCGATCTCGCTTGCTACACCGGTAGTAACGGCGTTTGGAGCATCGCGTTATCGACGGGAAGTGGGTGGCAATCAGAATTCTGGAACGGTGGTCCCGAACCCGCGCTGCCTGTAACAGATCAATGCTTCGCTGCCGACTTTAACGGCGATGGCAAGACTGACTTGGCCTGCTACACGGGAAACAGCGGAAGCTGGAATGTTGCACTTTCAACAGGAAGTGGCTGGCAATCAGAGTTCTGGAATGGAGGTCCACTGCTGGTTGACGAATGGAATGTAGTGCCTGTATGGGGCCAATGCTTCGCGGCGGACTTTAACGGTGATGGGAAGACTGACTTGGCGTGTTCTGATGGTGTCGACGGCGTTTGGAGCGTTTCCCTGTCAACGGGCACCGGCTGGAACACAGCACCCTGGAGTGGCGGCCCCGTGGTGCCGTTGCCTATGACGCAGCAGTGTCTGAGCGGTGATTTGAATGGAGATGGCAAGACTGATCTGGTTTGCTGGACGGGCGAAAGCGGCGCATGGGGTATAGCGATATCAACAGGAAGTGGCTGGCAAGGGGCGATATGGAGCGGAGGTCCGACTCCGGTTGACGAGTGGTACGTAGTGCCGGTTCCCGGTCAATGCTTTACTGGTGACTTTAATGGCGATGGCCTGACCGATGTAGCTTGCTATTCGGGCAGTGGCGGAAATTGGAACGTGGCGCTTTCTTCTGGCATAGGTTGGTAGCTTTCTTCGCCTGGGACCAAGCACTTCTCTCGTGGAAGAGTATTCTCTTCTAGTCTCGTTTTTTCGTGTTGAATCTTGGGGTAGATGCGGCGTTTCGTATGAGGAGGACGCGCCTTAGCGCGGGCACCTATGAATTGTCAAAGGGCAGAAAGGGCCATCGCTGTTATCAAACAGCTAATGCTATTATAAGTATGTTAACCGCGTGCGGGCTCCCGGGTCAAGAACAAAACGGCGGCAACGCCTCAGCAAACTTGCGGGCGGTTCTCCTGAACGATGTCGCCGCTTGGAGTCAGGCCGTCGCCTCTGCAAACAGGGCAATGAGTGTAATGGCGGATGTTTCAACAGCTACGGACCGCTAGCAGAGGCAGGCGTGTTCCATCAGCGTCGCTTACTTTCCTGAGCGCCAAGCCGCGAGTCCCGCCGATCCTCGGGCGAGCCGACCGAGGCTTGCAGGCTTAAACGTGATGACATCCGGTCCCTTTTCCTTGCCAGTGATGATCGGCTTGTCGGGAATAGTCTCGTACGCATAGCCGGTTAATACAGTATCGGTACCTTGACCGGTCATCTTAGTGTTCAGTCGCGCCCAGCCATAATGGTAGTGGCCGTCAATGAGAAATTTGAAACCAAGGTAGCGATGCTGCACGTTGAACCACGGCCCGGACCCGTGAAGCCCATGGGAGTAAGCATAGTAGGACCATTTGGCCATATAAAGGTATGGTCCGTTCCACGAGCGTTTGGGACCAACCCGCTGCCCCACCGGCAAAGCGGCTGCAAAAAGGCTCTCCGTGGAGGCTATCGAATTTCGCTTGTTTGCGCCCAAGACATTCAGAAACCAATACGTAACACCGTTATCTAAGTCAAACGTTGAGATGGTGTAGTCGACGATCTTGTCATGGTTGAGATCAAGACTTAGCTGCCCGTGAAGGCGAACGTGGGCGGGCGTGTAGATGATCTCGGCCTCGGTTGGTTGTGACAACGCCAGCATTCCTACTCCTGCTGCGCCTGCCGCGAGCGCGTATAGATTGAGCTGTCGGTGAACTGAATCGGAAAGGTCAGCTGTCTTGCGGGGCCGGGGGGAGCGTTTCATAAGGGTCTCCTCCGATGGTCGTTCATTATCCGTGTGCTCGGATCAAAAGTCAATCCCTACGGATTCTTGGTAGTGAAACCTTGTCACTACCGGATTCTTAAGTGACGCTATCAGGCCGTTACACTCACTGAGAATTGCTTGTGAGATCGCGAGTGGGTGTTGAAAAAGTCACTGTGAATAGCAGGCGGAGTGAGGGCAGAAGCAGGGAAGCCGGATTCCGCGCGAGCAGTTCGCGGAAGCGGCGCAAGTGAAACGAACCGTGCGCCAGTACCTGGTCGAACTGGAACAGCAGAACCCAACCGAAGAGCCGGTGCATCAGCAGGAGCAGGTATCCACCACCGATCCGGATGCGACTTACGCCACCAAGGGCGGA
>DATNNO010000101.1:0-10113 GCA_035601775.1 Terriglobales bacterium
CACTCCCAACCGGATGCACTTACGCTGCTGGTCAGCGGCTACCCCGACGTGAAGAGCGCGATGGACGCTATCCTTCTGGAAGCGGACGATATCATCGTGAAACCATTCGAGGCCGGAAAACTCGCCGAAATGGTCCGCGAAAAGCTGCTCCTTCGTAAACCTTCCGCCCGGACGCAAAAGGAAAGAGTGGCCGCAATATTGCAGCGTTGTACTAGCGGCATCGTCGAAAACTGGTTAACGCGGGTAAAAAAGAACAAAGAACTCAATCGCGTTCCGCTTACCGACAAGGAGCGTACCAGATACCTTCCTAAGCTGATTGAAGACCTGATTGTCCGGCTGAGAGAGCCCAACATCCCCGGAGAAGAAAGTGATTCCATCTGTTCCACCGCCGCCGTAGCCCATGGCAAGATGCGACAACTGCAAGGCTACACTCCGGGGATGCTGGTGCATGATTCACGAATACTACAGGTGACTCTCTTCGAGATGTTGCAGAGCAATCTGAGCGCACTGGATTTCAGCTTACTGTTACCCGATGTCATGACTATCGCGGATGAGGTGGATTCACAGTTGACACAGGCGATGGATAGCTACATGAATGTCAAGCGGCAGCCAGCGCCAGCGGCAGCGTAGCTCTTCTAGAGATGCCGCATTCCCATATGTGATCCGTTCGACCTTGGGGGCCGATGATACATAGCCTACGGCCTGCGGTGACTTCTTCTTGCCTGTGAGCCTCGCGGGCGGCCCGTCCAGGGCACAAAAATAGAGCCCAGCAAACCGTCGAGGGTCCGGGCAACGTGATGCTGACCTGTAAACGTACTTCTACGGGATGTTCTCCAGCAGTGCAGCCGGTTTGATTTTCAAGGCGTGAGCGATTTTCACGATAGCGGACAGTGAAGCGAACTGGCCTCCCCGTTCCAACACACCAATATAATTGCGGTGGAGACTCGCCACCTCTGCAAGTTTCTCCTGCGACATGCCGCGTTCTATCCGCAGTTCTCGCAATCGTTTTCCAAACAGACTTCGTGGGTCTGTGTTTCGCACGTTGACAATGATTCAGGCTGCACATCAGTACCGTCTACACACAATCGAATGCCACAGTATAATGGTCAGCCATGGTGTAGACTAGGGCCGTGCGCGAATACGCCTTGTTTCTGCGCCTGCTGGCCAATCGTGTCTTGGATGCGCGACTGTCAACAGGTGGGGCGTTGACGCCAGCGACTTCAAGGCTTGGCTGCTTGAACTTTCTGACAAAGCAGAGACAACTGATTCGCTGGAAGAATTCTTCTCAAATATCTAGCCATGGAGTGCCCACCGTGTTTCTGTTCCAACTCTTGCAGTTCAAGCAATGGCTCCTGCGGGGCGCGACCGATGCCGAACAGGAGCGCATCACCCGGACACTGGCCGGGATGCACTGGTCAGCACAGGTCTCGTACAAGGACGGCAGACCAGTCGGGGTGCGATGGCATGATTGTGGATTCGAGCAGGCTTCGCTGTGCGCGGTGCCGGAACCCACGACTCGCTTCGCGTACACGCGCCCAGAGGATCGCCGCGATCCGGTGCCTGCGGATATTCGATTCCTTCAGGCGTGCGGCGTCAGGCCGGATGACGTACGCGATTCCCTGCTAGTGCTCGACCGCTAGTCGTGTACGGTACGTGTACGGTAAAACAGCCACCCTCGGAAGCCGCGCAAGCTTGCAGGGCCTCCATCGAAGGGAAATGAATCTCCGCAAAACGGTGGAAGGCCGGCGTTCCCTGCGGAGAGCCTAGCATCTTGGTCGCGACAATCTTGGTTTTGCCGGCCAGTTTCTCGCCAGCCATTGGCACATGGTCGCGGTTATATACTCTTTCGAAGGCTTCGACGTCCTTCGGACGAGGGTAAAGTACTACTAACTTCACCGCCATTTTCATTCTCCTTGTAATTGCCTCAGACGCGATTGAGATTTTCGAAACAACGTGAGTTGCGGCGTCGATTTGCCGCAACTCACGAATACCTCTAGATTGCAGCGATCCCATTAAATCCGACGTCCTGCGGGAGCCCGCCGACGGTCCCCAGGTTGCTCAAGGTGCCATCCGACTGAATGCCGAAGATGCTAATCGTGCCCACCTTCGCATCGAGGCTATACAGGAACTTGCCGTCAGCACTAATGGTGATGTCCAGATTCGTAGCTCCCGTGGGGTTGGTCCCAACGACGGTTCCCGGCAACGCGGTTAGTGCCCCATTGCTGCCGATGGTAAAGCCGGAGATTGTGGAGGAGCCAGCATTAGAGGTGTAAACCCATTCGCCATTGGGAGTGACCGCGTTCCAGCATGATGCTGCCCCGAGAGTTGGGACGCTCGCGCTGATCACGGAAAGGGTTCCATTGGAAGAAACTGCGTAAGATGAGATGGCCGAGGCGTTTTGGCCTCCAGTGGGGCCGGTCTCAGCTACCAGCGCCGCACCATTGGGAGCAAAACTAACCGCGAAAGCTCCCGGACCCACGCTCGGATTTATGACGATCGGTGATAACGTTCCGTTACTCTGTACACTGAACACATCGATGTCGTTCGTCTCTCGTTCAGTGACGACGAGGAACTGGCCATTGGGACTGAACGCTAATGACGCGGCTCCCGAGGTATTGGTGCTTAGAAAACTGAGAGAATGAGGAATCTGCGAAAGTCTTCCGTCCTCATTGACTCGGAAACCGACCACGTTGCTGCTACCGCCAGTGTTGAGAACGTATACGAGGTGTCCATGCTGGGCCACTGCGTTCGGTTCACTTCCTCCTGAGAGTTCCTTGTCAGCCAGCGACAAGTCCGAGCCGTGAACACGAAACACTGAGATCTCTCCGCTACCTGCGTTGACCGCAAACAGCAGGGTGTGATCTTGACTGAGGGTTAAAGAACCTTGTGATTCCAGCGGATCATTATTACCACCACTGCCACGCCCGCCGGTTGCAAATCTGTGGCCTTCTTGTAACGAGCCATCTGCAGCTCTTCGAAAAGAAATGACTTCATTCCGGTCCGCGGCATTCGTCATAACGAAGACTGCGCCTGGGTTGGGACGTCCATCCTGTGCATTGCTGCGGGTTGCGGACACTACGCCAATCGCTAGCGCGACTGACAAAAGAGTGCGAACTACTTTTTGCATTTCACGGCTCCTGTAATTGACTGAAAGTGCGGGGCGCCGAACTCAGGGCTCCTCGAACAAGCCATTCCCTGAAGTTCCGCGTCGCGTAGTCATGAGAGAGATGACTGGAACAAAAGTTTCAGAAGACGCTTAACGAGTCCGCATTTAATTGTAAAATCTGCTTTGCTCACATAACAGCGTGGGCCAGTTGAGGCTCGAATCAACGTTCAATCGATTTCGTGTGTTCTGGTGTTCATTCTCGGAAGCCTGGCGCTCGGCTACTTTTTTTGCGGAGCGAAAAGAGTTTTTTTCGCCGCGCAATCTTTTTGTGGTTACCGTTGATCCTGCTGGGACGATCATCCATGATCTCCCTGTAACCTTTTGCTGACTCGCGAATCTCATCTGGTTCTCGTGTCACCTGCAAGGAATGCACTGATGAAGCCACGAACCGATAGCCGCAAGTTCAAGTCCATCAGCCGGCGGGAGTTATTGAAACTCACACCTGTACTCGCGCTGGGAGCTTTTGCCATCCCGCAGCTCCAGAAACCGCTCCTCAAGGGCGGCCTCGCCTTTAGCGATTGGGCGTCAGCAAGGCTGTTGCGCTCCGGGCATTTGGCGCCGACGTTTGCCGACACCGACCTGACCCCCTTCGAGAAGTTTCCCATTAATGACTACGACGTCGACGACCCCGGCGTGGATTTCGACAAGTGGACTCTCACGGTGACGGGCTCGGTACAAAAACCTGGAGACTATACGCTGGCGCAAATTCAGGCTTTGCCGAAGGTGACGCAAAACACGCGACATGTCTGTGTGGAAGGGTGGGACGTGATCGGCAACTTCGGGGGCGTGCGCCTCTCCGACTTCCTCAAGACGATCGGCGCCGACCCGACCGCGCGTTTCGTGACCGTCGAATGTGCGGATGACTATTACGAGTCGCTCGACATGGCTACCGCCATGCATCCGCAGTCCTTGCTCTGTTACGAAATGTACGGTCAGCCCCTGACCCGCGAGCATGGCGCTCCGTTGCGCCTGAGCATTCCGACCAAGATTGGCTACAAGCAGGCAAAGTACCTCACGGATCTCAAAGTGAGCCATGTACTGGAGAAGGTCGGCTACTGGGAAGATCAAGGGTACTCCGAATTCTATGGCCTGTAGTCCCGAGGAGTTGACAATGGCGACCCGCGCGATAGCAATCGAAGACGCGAAGACCGGCGAAATAACCGAGGCGGTTTATGAACACCCATTTGTAGTGCGCCTATGCCACTGGTTGAACGCGATCTCGCTGTTCGTGATGGTCGGCAGCGGATTCCAGATCTTTCGTGCTTTTCCGAGTTTCGGAGCAAAGATCCCGCAAAAAGATCTTCTCAACTGGCCGAAGGCTTTTGCGCTTGGCGGGTGGCTGGGAGGCGCGCTGCAATGGCACCTCACCTTCATGTGGATCTATATCGCGACCGGCCTCGTGTACGTCAGTTACCAGGTCTTCAGCGGAAACTACAAGCAAGTGCTCTTTGTACGACGTGACCTGCCGGGAGCGTGGCCAATGGTGCGCCACTACTTCTTCTTCGGTCCGAAGCCGCCAGTGAGGGAGGCCTACAACCCGCTACAGAAGCACGCGTACACCTCTGCGATTGCGTTGGGTGTACTGTCGGTGCTGACCGGTCTCGCGGTCTGGAAACCGGTGCAGTTTTCCTGGCTGGCGTGGATGATGGGCGGCTTCCACTGGGCGCGGCTCTGGCATTTCCTGATCATGTGGGCGATGCTGGCGTTTGTTTTCGGACATCTGGTGATGGTGGTCCTGCATGGCTGGAACAACTTCGTCTCCATGTTGACGGGATGGAAGAGGGACCCAGAATATCCGTCGGAGTAGTCCGGTGTGCGGTTGTGAAAACTCAGGAGTGCGGGTGAGGAGTGATGCCGGGAGAAGGGACTTCGCTGACAGATCCAGCCCAGCAGTTCAACGAGGAGATGCTGATCCGGCGCATCCGGGACGGCGAGCACGACCTTTTTTATGAGCTGATTCGACCTTACGAACGGCGCGTCTACTCCGCAGCCTTAGCTATTTTGCGAAACGAGGCCGATGCCGAGGACGTCGCCCAGGAGGCGGTACTGAAAGCGCTCAAGCACATTCGCCAATTCCGTGCGGAGTCGCGGTTCAGCACGTGGTTAATCCAGATCACCGTCAATGAGGCGCGGATGCGGATAAGAAGACAGCACGCAAACAGGATCGAGCCGATCGTTGACCATCAAGACGAGGAGGGCAACTATGTACCCCGCGACTTCGCAGACTGGCGTGAGATCCCGTCGGAGACTCTGGAGCGAAAAGAGGTACGCCAAAAACTCGCCGAGGCATTGGCTTCGCTCGGAGAAAAGTACCGGGAAGTCTTTGTCCTGCGCGACATGCAACATCTGAGTATCGAGGAAACGGCCAAGGCACTCGGGATCTCAAGCGCGTCGGTCAAGACGCGCTTGCTACGGGCACGGCTGATGTTGCGCGATCTGTTATCGCCGGGGCTCGGCGGTAGCTGGAGCAGTAAGTTGTCGTTCGAAAAGGGGAACAAGCCATGGTAGTCAACTGCGAAGAAGTCTGGCGCGAGATTTCGAACTACCTTGATGGTGGAATCGAACCGGATCTGCGGCTTGCCATGGAAGAGCACATCCGCGGCTGCCGGCGCTGTGCCGCTGTGCTTGACGGCACGCGTAACGTCGTTCAGCTGTACGGAGATGAAAGGATGCTCGAAATGCCGCTGGGCTTCAGCCAGCGTCTGCAGCACAGGCTCGAGGAGGAGAATATGCCTCGTAGCCGGCGAGGCTTTCTCGGATGGATGGTTGCGGCCGCAGCGACAGTCTTGGTTGCTAGCAGCTTCGAGACGGCCAGATTTTCGGTCTTCAGCCATCCTGAGCTCCGTTCGGAGCACGCCCAACCTGGAGCCGGGGTTCCTCCGGATATGCTGGTCGTGGTTTCGACCGATGGGAAGACGTTTCACGCAGCGGGGTGTCCGTTCATCCACGACAAAGCACACATTCAGACAATTGCGGCCCGGGAAGCGCAGCGAGCGGGGTATGCGCCTTGCATCCGGTGTATGAAGCAGTACTTGAATGCCGGCTGACTCGCCCTTAGCCCGGTTGATACTGAATCGCGCTGCTCACCCCTGGAACAGCCGGCGTGAGCTTTTACAACTAAGGATTGGCTGCCGGGTTCTGCGGCGGCGTGTTTCGTTGGGAATCTCAGGGTAGCCGGCGATACCGCCAGCTACCCTGAGTCCGAACTCGAGGAATGCAGGCGGACGCTAGTGCTTCATGCTGTCGTCTTGCTTCATGTTGTCGTCTTTCTTCATGTCGTCTTTCTTCATCTTGTCTTTCTTGGTTTGCTTAGACTTCTTGTCCTTCTTCATTTCGCCTTTCTTCATCTGATCGTTGTTCATCTGGTCTTGTTTCATGTCGTCGTGCTTCATGCTGTCCTGCTTCATGTTGTCACCGGACTGTGCAAATGCCGCAAGGGATACAGCCAGGAAACACATGGCCATTAACTTACAAATCGTCTTCCTCATGAAATTCTTCCTCGGTTTCTCGTTGAATTTGCGCCCGACACACTTCGGCCGCGCAAATGAGATGCGCTTCGCGCACCAAAGTTACAGGCCGTTTCCAACGGCGGAGCCGAGAAAGCCGTATACGCGTACCTGCCAAGCTCTACGGGTACTGGCGGAGGAAGCTACGAGAGGTACCGTTCTCGTGGGGCAAGTTCGGTGAGAACCTCACCACCGAAGGGCTAACGGAGGACGCGCTCTGTATCGGTGATCGTTTGAGGGTCGGGTCTGCCATTCTAACGGTTACCCAACCCCGTATGCCTTGTTACAAATTGGCTCTACGATTTGACCGTAACGACATGATTAAACGCTTCTTGATGAGTCAGCGAAGCGGGTTTTACTTTGCGGTCGTCGAGGAAAGAGAAGTCCATGCGGAATCGGAGGTTGAGATTTTGAGTCGAGATCCCCATCGAGTCGCGGTCGTGGACAGCGTGCGCCACTACCTTGGCCAAGAACGTGATCCGAAACTCCTTCATCGAGCGATGAACGTAAGCGCACTGCCGCAGAATTGGAAAGCCGAACTCCCATTGAGGGCGCGGACCGATCATGCTTGATGGTTGCTCTTACTGCGCACTGACCAGCATCGAAGCGGCCCCAAGTACTCGGCCCTGCCGGGGTTCTTGAACAAATGCAATCAGCCGCAGGTTGCGCGAATCAGGCCCAGGTTCCAACTTGAGCTGAACATCCTGCGCCAGGGCTTGTCCCTGCTTCAGAGCCCCAATCTCCGTAAGACTCTTGACCACAGATACGTGCGCCAGTCTGTGTCCGGAATTCTCGCCCGCCGACACTTGCGATTCAGCGTGGTTCAAAGCAACCGCAAAGTACACGCCCGCCTCTCGTGAGCCAAAAGAAGCATCAAGCACTCCGATTTCCAGATGAGCGTGCAAGGTATTCGAGGCGTCTGCAGAGACCGAGGACAAATGGACACGAAGCTTTGCAACCCCCAAGGCCCTTCGAAAGGCCTTGTCAGCCAGTTCAGAATTGCTGCCGACAAACTCGCTGGTCCCATCCACCACCATTTGCGGAGTGTAGACACTATCCAAGCCAAAGCGCTTGGCATACGCACTTTGCCTCTGACTGTAGAAGCTGTCAGAGTACGGGTCCTTCCACCCGATATGATTCCAATAGTCGACGTGTTCGCTGAGCACGATCATTTCCGCGCCCTGTACAGGTTGCCCATCCAACGTTTGTAGAAACCTGTCGGCTGGGGGGCAGCTGGAACACCCCTCCGATGTGAAGAGTTCCACCAGCACCGGAATACACACATCCGAAGCAGCATCCGACCCACGGAGAGGTTGCGGTGCAAACGCCAAAACCCAGGCGCCTATCGAAAGCACGACCGCCACTGAAACTACCGGAATTTTCATTTTCTTCGCCGTCCTCGTGTCCTGCTGAGTGGATGCCGTCAAAATGCAAGGATCCGTTACCGACTACCCAAACATCGTTCGCAGAGTCTGCCGAGACCCCCACTGCCAGCAATCCTTTGAGAGGAACTTTCTGAATCTGCCAGATTGACTTGGGTTTGGCCGGAGCTTGTGCGTAGGCGGATGATAAGAGCCAGAGTGCAGTAAGTACGGCTGCCAGGGCTGACCGCCATAACAGCACGATTGGTGCGTATAATTTCATTTCTTCTCCTTTACGATTGATTGTTGGCTTGGTGAAAATCCAATTTGCTTTTTGATCGTCGGAATAGACGCTATCTCGACGCGGCTCGCAACGTGTAACTACCGTGTCAAGAGATTGTCACTTCTTCGCGACTAGACGACAACGTCCCCGTGGTTGTTGAAAAACGCGTTAGTGTCCGCTGGGGCAGCCATGTCTGCCAGACACGGCTCATGATGAAAAACGAAGATGCTCCACATTTTTCCGCATTTATTCCGCATTTCCCGGCGGGCACCTGACAAAGAAGCCAGCGCGCATATGCTGCGCGCCGGCGTCGGCGAGAAAGGGCCGTTTTCATAGCGACCCGCGATCACTTGTAGATGCGTCCGTTTTACTTTGGAAGCAAGGTGGTTTCGTCGATCGACTCCGAGACCTTCTGCCCTAGGAGCAGACCAGCGTTGTGATCGAAACGGTAGTGCTGTCCGGCATAGATGCGGCTGATGCCCGCCTCCTTCGCGTGCCCCGCGCTCACTGAGACCGACAGCAGCGAGCGAAGGGATCGTGAAGACGACCGACGGAATGCCGATGTAGTTTGGTTTCTGATGGTTCCCCTTCAAGAGGTTTGCGGCCACGATCAGCCCTTCATAGCTCGCCACAGGAGCCAGCGGTGAACCTCCACTGGCGGCGGCATCTCCCGCCGCATACACGGGTGGACTCGACACACTTTGCAAGAATTCGTTGACTCGCACCCCCCGTTTCTCCCATTCGATCCCCGCCGCATCCAGATTCAGGTCGTTGATCTCGGGCACGCGACCCGCAGCATGCACAGCCATATCCGTCTGAAACATGCCCGTCTTCCCAGAAGCCACTGCCCGGACAGACAACTGAGCGGAGCTCTTTTCGATCCCTATCGCTTCGGTTCCCAGATGAACGTCAATGCCAAGTTCGCGAGTTCGCTCAACGAGCTGATCAACGAGATCCGGGTCAAAAAGGGCAAGAGGACGCGAGCCACGGTGTAGGATTGTGACCTGGGATCCCGCAAGCGCGGCTACATGCGCAAACTCAAAGGCGATATACCCGCCTCCGATAAAGAGAATCCTCCGCGGGAGTTCATTCAACTCCAGGAACTGATCACTTGTCGTAAGGTGTTCAGCGCCGGGAATCTCCAAATCCGCCGGTGCCTGTCCGGTCGCAATAACGACGTACCGTCCCACCAATGTCTCTTCCCCTACTCGTACTGTTGTTGGACCGGTGAAGCGAGCCCGACCATGGAACGCTGCGATGCCGGCTTTCGCAAACTCGTCTTCGCGCCGTTTTGAAACGGGCTCAGTGAAAGACCGCTTGAAACGCATTAACTCGGGCCAATCAATCCGAAGCTTCGCGGCCTGAATTCCTTTCCCCTTCATTCGATGAATCCGGTCAACGGATTCGGCAGCTCCGACGAGCACTTTCTTTGGGTCGCATCCGCGTAGAGCACAGGTGCCGCCGAACGGCCTCGAATCCACGATCGCAACCTGCCATCCCGCTTCGCGACAGCGCGACGACACCGCTGAGGCGGCTGATCCTGTTCCGATTGCGATCAGATCAAATTTTCTAGTCATGGTTCCCTCACGGCATTTTGCATTTGTTCCGGCAAGCTGAGACACTGCCGCGCACGGCTTCGGGGCTTTGGAATCCGGGCCTCCGTTTCACAGCACAGTTTAGACCTGCGAATTGCTTGCCCCACATCGGCTTTGCAATACTTGTCAGTTCCGCGAAGAATACGGAAACGGTTGGGACCGAACCAACTCATTTCGGACCACAGGGAGGGAACAGAACAAT
>DATNNO010000102.1:0-18513 GCA_035601775.1 Terriglobales bacterium
GTAAGCGAAGTTTGCTCATACCGCCTCCTTAGTCTGGCTTCGCGCCCGGTGCGAGACTGAACCGGTCCACATTATCCTTACGGACAGGAGGCCTGTCAATCATGGGCTTGAAAAGCATAACGATTGGGTAACTGTCGTTAAGTCGCGATAGCGCTCATTGACGGGGTTTTGAGCGTAAATGGCCTGATAAGCGATATTGGGCCAAGAATCATCGCGGGTCGAGTACACTAGCGCGTCCGCAGTTTAAGCTAATGAGACCACATCCCGAAGTAGCGCCACTCTTTATCGCAACATGGATCACGCTGGGAATTGCGAGTGTATGGTTCCTTTACTTCGACAGGAATATTGCACGCAAAAAGCGGTTGCTACCCGTTTTTATCATCGGTTCCGGTGCGCTCTTCGCGATGTTCGTGTTTTTGATAAGCGGTGATTTGCGAGTTATGGGAATGGTGGTACCAGCAGTTGTTCTGATCTCGTTCCTGAATCTCCGGATCATCAGAATCTGTTCGAGTTGCGGACGGACCATCAATAGCGGACTAGTTCGCAAAAGCGGAATACTGCTCCAAGTGCGCGGCTAAGCTGCAGTAGTTGCGAAAAATCGCGGTTGCACTCATTGACCAGCGGTCAAAACGTGTAATGGCCTGTTATCGACAGTTCTCCCGTAGGCCTGACAGTTCAGCACTTGACGCTGTTGTGCCCGGCTTAGACACCTTGAGGTTGAGGTTGGGATGAAGTACGTTCAGCTCTGGCCGTTTGGACGGTTCCTGTTCTCCTTCCGAACCAGGCTTCGGGCGGAAAGCGTAAAGTACACTCGGATAGCTCTTACCTACATACAGTACTCCGTTTACCACTGCAGGCGAGGACCACACAGTTTCACCAAAGTTGTAATTCCATAGATCTCTTCCGGTGCGGGTGTTCAGGACGAAAACTTCGCCGCCGAAAGTGGCGCTATAAACCAACCCATTTGCAACGACGGGTGATGTCGGTCCGCCACCCTGATATAAATGGCTCCAGAGTTTGACTCCAGTGCGGCCATTCAGGGCATACAAGGTGCCGTCATCTGAACTCACGTAGATCACGCCATCGGCCACTGCAGGCGAGGATTGTACCCGATCCCTAGTGGCATAACTCCACAGCAGGATCCCCGTCGAGGCGTTCAGCGCATACACGTTGCTGTCATACGAGCCGATATAAACCACTCCGTTCGCCACGGCAGGCGAGGAACGCGATACACCACCGGCGGGGTAGCTCCACAGCGTATCCCCGGTTTTGGCGTCCAGCGCATAAAGGTTTCCGGCGGAGTCGAAGGAGCCGATGTACACCACCCCATTGGCCACGGCGGCGGCGGAATTCACGAAGCCGGTAGTGTAGCTCCACAGCTTATCCCCGGTTTTGGCGTTCAGCGCATAAAAGTTCCCGTCCGCCGAGCCCACATAAACTACTCCATCCACCACAGTCGGTGGCGCCGCGACAAAATAACCCGTGCGGTAGCTCCAAAGCTTAGCACCAGTGTGGGCGTTCAAGGCATACACGTTGTCATCGAACGAGCCGACATACACCACGTCATTCACTACCGCAGGCGACGATAGTACTGCATTCCCGGTCCTGTAGTTCCACACCGCGGTACCGGTCTGAGCGTTCAGCGCATACAGGTTGCCGTCAAGGGAGCCGACATAAAGGATTCCATTCACCACGGCCGGTGAGGAAATCAGCTCCAATCCGTCGGCGTTCCAACTCCACTCCAAGTCTAGGCTCTTCGCGGTTCTCGAGTTCAGCACGTTTTCGTACGGATTCAGACGTGTGCCGTCGGCATCAAAATGAAACTGACACCAATTTGTCTGCACCAGAAACGGCTGTTGCGCTCCTTTGTCATTGTTTCGCTCCAATGCAGTGACCCAGTGTTCGCCGGGACGCGCACTGCGGGGCGCATGGATTCGCGCGTTGTGGAATTCTCCGCTTCCATCGGTAACGATCAGAGCTTCGTCTTTCGTGTCGAAGAAGATATCCACACCGACGTTCGGCTCGAAGCCACGTCCCGAAACGCCGATCCGGCTCGTGGGCGGTCCACTTCGTTTCGAGAGAGTAATCGAAGGCTCGGCGCTGGCTATACCGCACAGCAGCAAACACGCAATGAACAAAGAAGCACACGAGGTAATTGGCTGCAAGCGTTGCCGAGGGTCGGACATATTCCCTCCACGTTCAAGCCGCGAATCGCCGAGACAGCGCACTTGAAACACAATCTTGTTCGCCTTCCGCTCGTTTGTCAATTGTGCAAACGGTTGCGGTTCTGCGTGGTCAGGCAGTGTCTCGTCATTGTTGGCGTAAAATCGCCGTTACACTCACTGACCAGCGGTCAAAACGTGTAATGGCTGTTCTCAGAAGTTGACGAGTGTGATCATCGCACAGCTACAATAGCTGGTGTTCCGCCGGAGGGACTTAATGAAACAATCGTCGCACCCGCGCACTGCGCTACTACTCGCACTCTGGCTCACGACAGCGCTGGCCGCGCCAGCACAGATCTTCAAAACGCTTGTGAATTTCGATGACTCGAATGGTGCTTATCCCAACTTTATGTTGCAGGGCAGAAATGGGAAACTGTGGGGAACGACATCCGGCAGCGGACCGACGTTCTGCGGTACTGCGTTCGAGATGAGTCGGACTGGAGCCTTCAATAACGTCCTCACTTTCAATTGCGACACTAAGTTCCCCGATGGTGACGATCCGCAAGGATTAATCCAGGGTAGGGACGGCAACTTCTATGGCGTCACCTTCTTCGGCGGTTCTAATGAAAACGGTTCCGTCTTCAAACTGACGCCGAGCGGTGTTTTAACGACTCTGGTGAGCTTCAACGTCACCAATGGAAGCGGGCCGGTTGGAATGCTGACAGAAGGCACCGATGGCGATTTTTATGGAGCAACCTACGGCGGGGGCCAGTCCGGCTGGGGTACGCTATTTAAGGTCACGCCTACGGGCACTTTGACCACGCTTTATCAGTTCGATTTTACGCACGGTGCTCAGCCTTACGCTGGGGTGGTATTAGGAACCAACGGCAACTTCTATGGAGTTACTTACGGTGGCGGAGCTTGGGGCGTCGGAACTTTCTATAAGATCACATCAAAAGGAACGTTCGCAGTGATTTATAGTTTTGGCGAGTACTCAAATGATCCGAGTTCCCCGGTGACGCCCTTGGTTCAGGCTAGGGACGGTAGCTTCTACGGGGTGACGTCATTCGGTGGCACTAACAACGACGGGACGGTGTTTAAGCTCACACCGAAAGGTGTGTTCACCACGGTGTATGAGTTTTCTGGCACTGACGGATACGGCCCCATAGGTCCTCTGATACAAGCCACCGATGGAAATTTGTATGGCGTCACTGGTGGCAGTACGAACGGACAGGGCTCCGTCTTCAAACTTACCCCTAGGGGCTTGCTAAAGACGCTGCACAATTTCACTGGTCCTGACGGTGCGCTTCCAGTAGCGCTGCTCCAAGATACGAATGGCGAGTTTTACGGCTTAACCAGCCAAGGTGGGACTTCGAGCAAAGGTACAGTATTCAGTCTGGATACTCATCTGAGGCCGTTCGTTACTCTACTTCCCTACTCAGGCCCGGTGGGGGACACTATCGAGGTCCTGGGGCAGGGCTTCATATCAACGACCACTGTCTCGTTCAACGGAACGCCTGCAACTGCGACGGTGAAATCTGGCACCTTTCTGACGGCCATAGTTCCGAGCGGAGCCACCACAGGGTTCGTGACGGTAACCACGCCCCGCGGTACGTTGACGAGCAACAAGAAGTTTATTGTGCTCCTCTGAAGTCAATGCAGATCACCTCTCGGCTTCTACCCGCGCACTCGCTCCGTTCTCGTGCATGGTCGCTCGCCGCGCGGGGATCGCCGGTCTTGTTGTCAAAGTTCGGGCCAGGTCAATTGGTATTAAATCGCGGTTACACTCATTGACCTGGGTTGAAAGTGGTTCTGAATCCTATGGCCTGTTATCGACAGTTATTGGGGTACGGCCTACTCTTGAGGGCCTGCAACAAAGCTCTGCCACGAAAGAAAAGCCCCGTGAGAGCGGCGTCATACCCTTCATTCCGAACTCTTGAGGGATCACGGCCTAACCCGGAAGGGCAGGTTACTCAAGAGCGTGCCGTGGGGTGTCTTCACCGTGACCTTACCGGTGGTCGCGCCGGCGGGTAAGGTGGTCTTGATCTCAGACCTCGATACGACTTTGAATGTCGCTGGCGTGCCGTGAAACCTGACGCTCGTTGTGCCCGTCAAATTGGTTCCCAGGATAATGATCGTGGCTCCCACTTTGCCGGACGTGGGCCGGGTTTCAATGAATGGGCTCAGCCCCACCGCCAGGCCGAATAGGGTGCCGTCGTTGTTAGCTCCGCCGTTTGGGGTTGTTCCGTAAAACTGCCCGTTGGTGGCTTGACCCAGGGGACCGTACGGTTGAGCTCCGTCACTCAAATCGAAGCTGTGCAAGGTCGTCAACGTGCCTCCTGAGGTAATCTTGAAGACCGTGCCCCAGTCGCTGGCCCCGCCTGCGTACGTTGTGCCATAGAAGTTTCCGTCAGTAGCTTGAACCAGTCCTGCGATAGGATTGGCGCCGTCGGTCGAGTCGAAGATGTGCAGCGTCGTCAACGTGCCCCCTGGTGTGATTTTGAAGACTGTGCCACAGCCGTTGCCAAACCCGCAGGTGGCGTTGTTCCCGCCTTGGTACGTTGTTCCGTAGAAACGCCCGTTGGCAGCTTGAACGAGCGCACAGTTGGGGTAACTGCCGTCAGTCGTGCCGAAGCTGTGCAGCGTGGTCAACGTGCCCCCTGGGGTGATTTTGAATACCGTGCCATTACCGTTCGCCCCGCCGTTTGGGGTTGTTCCGTAGAAGTTTCCATTGGTACCTTGAACCATGGCACCCACAGGGCCAACTCCGTCAGTACCGTCAAAGGTGTGCAGCGTCGTCAACGTGCCCCCTGGTGTGATTTTGAAGACTGTACCAGCGTTGTTGGGCCCGCCGCCGCTGGTTGTCCCGTAGAAGCCCCCGCTGGTGGCCTGAACCAGCGCGGCGTTGGGCTGGGCGCCGTCAGTCAAGTCGAAGCTGTGCAGCGTCGTCAACGTGCCCCCTCGGGTGATCTTGAAGACCGTGCCAAAGTCACCATTGGCCCCACCCGAGAAGGTTGTTCCATAGAAGTTCCCGTCTGTAGCTGGAGTCAGGCCTCCATAGGGGCTCGCGCCGTCAGTGCACTTCGCTTGGGAACAGAAGCTGTAAAGCGTGGTCAGCGTGCCCCCTGAAGTGATCTGGAAGACTGTGCCAGAACCATTGGCCCCGCCCCCGATGGTTGTTCCGTAGAAGTCGCCGTCGGTGCCTTGGATCAGAGATGTATATACGGGGGTTGCACCGTTTGTGCCGTCGAAATTTACCAGAGTCTTGAAGGTTTGTGCAGGCGAGGCAGTTGCCATCGCGGCGCAGAGCAGAAAAGTGGCATAGGACGCTTTCCACACGCTGAGCTTATTCACGATCCTCAGTCTCCGGCCGCACGCCGATGCGAAAGTAAACACCCCAGGCGTTGCCGGAATGCTCGTAAGTTTGCGGATTCTCACGTTGTCTCCTGTCGGAGGGTGCCCTTGTCTCGCCGGGAGGTGGCACCGAAATCATGCGCTAAGAACAGGCTTCCCATATCTGCGCGAGAAGCATGGAGCTTGAGGAGAACAGTTGTCAAGGTGAATGATTTTGCACGTGGGGTAAGCATTTATTGGCGTAACATCGCCATAACGCTCATTGACCTTTGAAGGGGGTTTTGAGTGCTACGGCCTGTTTTCGACAGTTACATCCTCAGCGTGCGCGTTGGTAGATTCGGACAAGTTTTTCCAACACATCTGAGGTCATGTCATCGACTCTTTTCCTGCCGACGATGAATCGGAGAAGGAGATAGGCGATCACCACACAAATGCCAGTTGCCCAGATGTAAAAACTGACAACGCCTCGCGACGGTAAGTCGATCTGGTATTTTGCCAGAAGAAAAACAGCCACCAGCAAGCAAGCTGCGAAAGCGAGACCGGTTACAAAAAGTCTCGATAGATCGCCCGCTGGCCGCAAACCAGCGATCCCTATCATTACCGAAATGTAATGATCTTCTCTCCTGAGAAAACGAATAGCAGCCCACCATGTGTCATATTCGTCACGAGACTCCTTGCGAGCATGCTTGGCAGCATTCCTGATAAGCCTCGCAATTCTATGTTCATATTCGTTCTGGTGGTACTCACTATCGAAGTGTTTAGAAACTGCCGTCATATCAGGAAGAGTCCATCCACTTTCCGTGAAGTAGAGCATCTTACGCTCGACCTCTGCGAGCGGAACATTCTCACGCTGGGCTTCCGCAACAATTCTTGAAATCAAGAACTCTTTGGCTTCACGCCCACTGTGGAATGCATTCATGTGTCGGATTTTACTACGGTTTCCGAGTCACGCAGCGCGCTGCTTGAGTCTGGCTGTTGTAACATCGCCTTATCACTCATCAACCGCGAGTCAAAATAGTTTTTCCCGTGCTCACTTGTACAATTCGCTCGCGGCCCGAGTCATTCGGGTCGTGCCTTCGCAGAGGACAGGCACGCCGTCACCTCACGGAGGACCTGCTCGTAGTCAGCGGCTATCGCCCGCTCCACATGAATACGAGCGCCTTTTACGCCTGCTTCTTGCGCCAACCTCTTGAACTCACTCTGAAGAAAGACTTCCAACTGCTTCGGTGTCAAGACGGCAATGGGAACAGTAGCGGACTGGCCGGTCTCGGTCTCAATCCTCACGCAGTATGGGGATTCGGACTGTTGCGCTTCCGGATTCATGCGAGTCACCCCTATATGGAGCGACGAAAGTGGCAGGCAAAGATCCTAGCATTGTAGCGCGTCCCGCCGTTCCCGTGCGCGATGCGGGGAATTAGTTGAGGCACGTCGGCACAGTTGGCGATAAATCGCCATAGCGCTCATTGACCAGTAGTCAAAACGTGTAATGGCCTGATTTCGTCACTTGCCTTTCCTATGACGATGTCTACCGCATATAATTTCTAATGCTCGACCTTCCGAGTTCGTGTTTGAACGGCTTTAACGTCGCCTGGCGATAGCCGCACAAGAGGAGGAGTTTATGTCGTTGCGTCGAAGATGGAGGATGCTGGGAGTTCTGCTGGTGGTCGTCATACTGCCGCTGTTAACCTCGGCGGCTTGGGCGCAGGGCAAGTACAAAACCCTGCACACGTTCGAGAGTTCTGGGACAGGTGGGTCCGCACTCACAGGAGGGCTGATCGTCGACCAGTCGGGCAACCTATATGGCACGGCTGCTTTCGGCGGCACTTACTCACAGGGTACAGTCTTTAAGCTGACGCCCGGCTCGAATGGAGGCTGGGCGATAAAAGTGCTGCACAGCTTCACGGGCGGGGCGGACGGAGGGATACCTCTGGCCGCCTTGATCTTGGACCAGGTTGGCAACCTCTACGGTACAGCGCGACAGGGCGGTAATAATGGAGCTGGTGTCGTCTTCAAACTCGCGCCCAATCAGGATGGGAGCTGGACTGAGAGCATCCTGTACAGTTTCACGGGCGGGGCGGACGGAGCCGTCCCGTTTGCCGGACTGATCTTCGACCAAGCGGGAAATCTCTATGGTACAACGGTGGAGGGCGGCGGCTCGACGAACTCGGCTTGCTCCAACGGGTGCGGCACCGTCTTCAAACTGACGGCCAAGTCGGACGGAAGCTGGACCGAGAGCGTATTGCACAGCTTCTGTTTACTAGACGCGTGCCGCGACGGCGCAACCCCTTTTATTGCCGGCCTGATCTTCGATCAGACAGGGAATCTTTACGGCACGACAGAACACGGCGGCAATCTTAGTCAATGCAACGGAAACGGCTGCGGCGTGGTTTTCCAGCTGACACCGAACGCGGACGGAAGCTGGACGGAGAACATCTTGCATAGGTTCTCCTCGATCAATAGCTACTGGGGTGTGTTCCCCCTCGACAGTCTGATCTTCGACGGAAGTGGAAATCTCTATGGCACCGCGGAGTTTGGCGGGGCTGCTGGAGGTGGCGTTGTCTTCCAGCTGACACCGAACGCGGATGGAAGCTGGAGAGAAAAGGTACTCCACAGCTTCACAGGCAGGGACGGATCCGTTCCCTATGCGAGCCTGATATTCGATCATTCAGGAAATCTCTACGGCACGACGTTCGAGGGCGGAGCAGGAGGCGCAGGCGTGGTCTTCAAGCTCACGCCGAACTCAAACGGAGGATGGCACGAGACAGTGCTGCATGCCTTTCATGATCGCCCAGGCGCTCTCCCGAATGCTGGAGTGATCTTCGATGGCGCAGGGAATCTCTATGGAACGACCTACGGGGACAGCAATACGACTTTCGGGTCGGTGTTCGAAATCACGCCCTAGCGCCCGATAACTGTTGAAATATCGCCGTTACACTCATTGACCGGGATCGTGAGTGTAATGGCCTACTCCAAAAGGGCGCCCTTTCATAATGCGATTGCGACAATGAGCCGTGAAGACTTTCGAGCACCGAGCGAGGCCGATTTCCCGAGAATCTCTATGTGAACTTCCTGATAACCAAGTTGAGTCCAAAGCCCGCTTTTTCCGCAGCGTGATTGGGTCTCTATTGTAATGTTCCGTTTTTGGAACATTTCGGTAGGGACTGTTGCAGACTCAGGTTTGCGGGGAATAATGACCCGGTCCCAAGCTGTCGCAGGGCTTCACAATTTGAAGCTGACGGGTTTTGGTCTCCCAAGCGAAACTGCTGTCGGAGAAGGACGAACGGTTTCGCGCATACCTAGCCCGTCAGCACTCTAAAGCTACGTCCTCTGCCCCATTAGAAGAAATAGCCTTGATGTGCCGCCCCAATGGCACATGAGTGGCGGTGCAATCTGCAATTACGTGAGAGCCCCCACTCCGCTCGCAGGGTGCCGGATAACTGTCGTAAAATCGCGATAACGCTCATTGACCTTTAAAGGGGGTTTTGAGTGCTATGGCCTGATTTCGGAATTTATCGACTTCGGAAGTTATCGATCGTGCGCCCGCTTACGGCGTGATCTCGAAGACGGCGCCGCAACCCTCGGTGGGGCCGCAGTTCAATTTGAGATCACCCTCGGTCATGCCGTACAGGTTTCCCGCCGTATCGAAGATTAAGTTCCCAATTGGCAGAATTCCATCGCCGGGGCCGCCGAACTGGTGCAGGCATCTTAATGTCCAGTTGCCGTCCGAACTGGGGTTCAGTTCGTATGCCCTACCACAACCAAGATTCACACAGGCATCGTTCGTGTTAAAGCGACCGCCATGGCCGGTAGTCCCGTACAGGTTCCCACTTGCGTCGAAAATTACGCCGTCTGGCAAACCACCGCGGTCGAACGCATGTAACACCCTTTCCCTCCACTTGCCGCCCCTACAATGTGTAATCTCAAAGACGACCCCGCAGCCGTCAGTGCACTTACCGCCCAGCGGGGCTGTTCCATACAGCTTGCCTGACCTAAGTACCAGAGGAGCCCCAAAGGGAAAGAATCCGTCGTTGCCGTTGAAGGAATGAATTACACGCTCCTTCCATTTCCCGTTTCTGCAGGGTGCTAGCTCGAAGACTGTGCCGCACCCCTGATCGCTGCCCGGGCACGAGTATCTGCCGCCCCCGGCCGTCGTGCCGTACAACTTGCCTGTCGCGTCGATGGTCAGCGTGGCCGAGGGATAACACCCATCCGCATAATTATTTGTGAACGCGTGCAGTATCCTCTCGGTCCACCTGCCATTTTTGCATCGCTTCAACTGAAAGACGATGCCGCATCCGCGGTAGCAGCTGCCACCGACACCGCCAAAGGTGGCGGTGCCGTATAGATTTCCTTCCTTGTCGAGAATCAGGCCGCCAGACGGCCCGATCCCATCGTTACCAGAGCCGAAGTTGTGTAGCACCCTTTCTGACCAGGTGCCATTTGCTCCCGGTGAGAGTTGAAAGACAACGCCGCCGTTGTAAGCGCCGCCGCCAGCGGTTGTGCCGTACAACGTTCCAGCGGCGTCGAAAATCACGCCAGCTTCAGGGACATTGCCATCCGAGCCGCCGAATACGTGTATCTCCTTCTCTGTCCAACTGCCATCGTTTTCCCGCGCTAGCTCGAAAACAAGACCACCATTGGGCCCACCACCTAAATGCGTGGTGCCATACAGGCTTCCGAGACTATCCATGACTAAGCCGCCATTGGGCTCGTTTCCATCGGCGTAGTTAAAGGCCCAAAGCACCTTTTCTTTGCTGGCGGCAAGCGCAGGAGGCGCGCTCGCCAAGGTTCCAACAAGAACGATGAGAGACGCAACGACCAATTCCGAAAATCGCTTACTTGGCACGTGTGTGTCCTCCCTCGAATTGACAGTTGCCTTTAGGCTATATCGAGTTGGAGTATCTGTCACCCGGAACTCGAACCGCCGTGAGTCTACCGACTGGTGCAAGAGCGATGCATGGCCAAAGGTCGTCGAGTGTAACATCGCCTTTACACTCATTGAACCCCAGTCGGCCAATTCTTAGTTTACTTAATGGCCTGATTTCGACAGTTATCCCCGCGAACCTCAGAGTTCCGCACCCGGAGGCGATGCGACCGCTTTGACACCTTGAGGCTGAAGTCGGGGCGAAGCGTCTTCAGGTCGGGACGATCGGAAGCCACCCGTTCTGCGGCCTCACCTCGGGCCAAGCCGAGAGCATAAACTCTGCCGTCGTCGGAGCCGAGATAAACCACTCCGTTCGCTACGCTAGGCGAGGACTGCACGTCGGCACCGGTGGCGTAAGTCGAAATTAGAGCGCCGCTACGGGCGTTCAGGGCGTACAGGTTGCCGTTGTCCGCACCGACATAAACCACTCCGTTCGCCACGGCGGGCGAGGAATCCCCAAAGCGCGGGCCGCTGTAGCTCCATAGTAGGGCGCCGGTACTAGCGTCCAGCGCGGAGACGCTGCCGCCGGCAAAGCTAACGCTGGCAAAATAAACCACCCCGTTCGCTACTGCGGGCGTGGATCCTGGCGTGTTGCCATTCGCGTAACTCCATAGCAGGGCGCCACTGTTGGCGTTTAGCGCGTACAAATTGCCATCATTCGAGCAGACATAAACCACTCCATTCGCGACTGCGGGTGAAGAGTAAACAGCGTTGCCGGTCGTGTAGCTCCACAGTTTTGCTCCGCTGTTGGCGTTCAGTGCGTACACGTTGTCGTCCCAGGAGCCGATATAAACAACTCCATTCACGACTGCGGGTGAGGAGCGCACCTGGTCACCGGTAGTGTAACTCCACAGTTCGTCGCCGCTGGCATTCAGCGCATATACGTTGGAATCGGAGGAGCCGACGTAGATGATGCCATTCGCCACTGCTGGCGAAGAGGTTCCGCCGGCGGGGTAACTCCATACCTTTGCGCCGGTCCTGGCGTCCAGCGCGTACACATTGCCGTCCCACGAGCCGACGTAAACGATGCCATTCGCCACTGCTGGGGAGGAAGCTATAAAGCTGCCCGTGGTATAGCTCCACACCTTGGCGCCGGTCCCCGCGTCCAGCGCGTACACGTTGTAGTCGCCCGCGCCGAAATAAACCAGCCCATTCGTCACTGCGGGCGAAGACGCCACGTCGCTGCCGGTGGTGTAGCTCCACTTCAAGCCAATGCCGCTGGCTGTGTGGGGATTGAGCACGTTCTCGTACGGATGCAGTCTCGTGCCGTCAGCGTCGAAGTGGAACTGGCTCCAATTGGTCTGTACCAGAAATGGCTGCTGAGCACCCTTGTCGTTATTCCGCTCCAGGGCGGTAACCCAATGCTTGCCCGGATACGCACTGCGCGGCGCGTGGATTCCCGCGTCGTGGAACTCTCCTTTTCCGTTGCTCACAACGAGCGCTTTGTCTTTCGTGTCGAAGAAGATGTCTACTCCCACGTTCGGTTTAAAGCCTCGACCCGACACCAGAATCCGGCTCGTCGGCGGTCCAGATTTCTTTGAGAGAGTAATGGAGGGCGCTGCGCTGGCCCTACCACAGATCAGCGAATACACAACGAACAGACACGCAAGAAGGGCGATTGGCTGAGAGCGTTCCCGAGGGTTGAACATATTCCCCCTTCGTTCAAGCCGCGAATGGGTTTCCCGCCCGGCGAGCGTACTTGAAACGTGCGAACAATCTTGTCCGCTTTCCACTGCTTTGTCAATTGCCGCAAATAGTTGCAGACTGAGCTAGATGGTGTCTCACAGGATAGTTGGCGTAACATCGCCATAGCACTCATTGACCGGCGATCAAAACGTGTAATGGCCTGGTTACATCAACTGAGGAGTGGCGCGAGGACTCGATGTGAGCTATCTCAATAGCTGTTTACGTCAACAACTTGCGAAGGAAGAGATTTGCTAATGGTCGTCCTCTTTTTCCTTTGGAGTTGAGGCGACCCCGGCAGGACCTGAAATAGTTTTATGGGACAAAGTGGGACAAGATTTGACTTCAGGAAGTTTGTGAGTGCTTGAAAACTTGGTGGAGCTAGTCGGGATCGAACCGACGACCTCATCGTTGCGAACGATGCGGTCACCGGTTAATCATGGCGGCGTTTTCAATCGCTTACCTCAATCAGACAAAGGAAACGACTCGATTTATTGGAACGTAATTGGAACGTGCGGAAGCCAGGTGGTTCGCCTCAACCCCTGATCTCTTATAGTTTGAACTCGACTCGACCCTACGGACAGCGTCGGCGAGTCGCCAGTTGTCGGACACCGGACAATCCGGCCCGGAACCTCGTCTTTCGATTCCCATTATTCCGTTTGTGGATCTGAGGTCAGTAGTCCACATGTCGAGGTGCTGACCCAGGCGGCCATCGGGCTGATGGAACTTTCGTGGCCGGGTAGGCGTTTCCGAAGTCACAGGCTTCCTTGCGCCTGAGGCCATGGGGCAGCGTCCCCTTCGCTGACTTTGTACCGCCACCTGCTTCCGCTTCGCCTCCTGGATCTACTGGATAAGCAGGTAGCTTCCGGACGCAGGTCATCTCCAACCCTTGAGGTACTCGATACCGAGGTGCTGAGCTATGATCGCATCCACAAACGGCTCGAATTGTTGTGGGACGTTCATTTCGTCAGGACTCCCGTGAAGATCCGGCGTGGTTTGGGTGACTCGCCCCAAAGCGAGAACCGCGCCGGGCCGATCTTATGCGGATTCCAGCTCGCAGCTTGCGGTAGCTGTGGAAAATAAGTCAAGCACTTGGGTGCAGCACCGGTGCTGCACGGGGGTACACCCCGGATGCACTGGCCGACGCAGTTTGCGTGAACTCGCCCCAAAGCGAGAACCGCGCCGAATTTCCGTAGGAATGGACTTCCCCCAGCCCGTCACGTTGTGCCAACTATTAGGGAAAACAAGTCAAGCACGTGCCGTGCTGCACACGTGCTGCACGTTTTTGCACGCGTGCTGCACGCGTTTTGCACGCCCGTGCACAGTTTATTTTTGGTGGTACAATCTGGGGAAAATCGAAAAAGGCCGCTTGCGTGGGCGCGCCGGACAGGGAAAATTGCGTGAACCCTGCATCCAACAGCCCAAATGGCGGCGAAGTCGTCGAAACCACCATCCGCAAACGAATCGTCCCCCTAGAAAAGAAAGAGACTCCCGAATTTTGGTCCTACTTTGAAACCCTGAAACCAGACGACTGGTCCCCCTACAAACACAAGCTGCTGTTCATCTTACCGATACCGCGGTGATGAACCAGGCGGGCGCCGTTGATCCGCTTGAAAAAGAATTGAGAGTGGTGTGCTGTCCATGCCGAAACCTCGAGTGGAGAAGTCAAGTACGTGGCCGTGCTGCACGGATACTGCACGGGTGCTGCACGGGGCTTGCACGGGCGTGCACGGCTTATTTTTTTCACGTGAAATTGTGCCTAGTTTTGATGGTGAGTTGACAGCGAGTTTTTGAAAATGTGGGCCCAATATGTCAGGCACCGTTTTCTTGGGAGAGATTGCTGCCTGCCGGGACAGCACAAAGTGCTGGTAACTTGGTCACCCACCTGCGGAGGCTGGTGACGAGTTTTCATCGCGGCAGTGAGTATATTTACTCCCCACGGAGTTTTGGCACAGCCCCACCCCAATGACCGTGTGTCAGTTACGCCCGAAGCGTACCGGTGGGTCGAAAAGAAACCATTTTGGCACGCTCTTTAACTTGTGAAATGACGATGTTGCGACAGCAATCGCTTGGCGCCTACATCGGCACCGATTTCGTGGTGGCTGCAGATCGAAATCCCGGTTACAATGTTTCGCGTTCAGAGGAGGACTTCATGAAACGCTCTCCCCAGGCCTCTGAGACATCCTTCGTCCTTTCCCAGTCATTGCAACGACGGCTGAACACGTATGCGTTTGCGGCGAGCGCGGCCGGAGTGAGCATGTTGGCCTTGGCGCAACCATCTCAGGCGAAGGTCGTCTATACAAAAGCCCACCAAGTCATTGGACAAAACGGCGTTTACAACCTCGACCTCAACCACGACGGGACCGTCGACTTTCTTATTCAGGAATGGGATAACGGAGCATTTTCGTCCTCCAATGCGCTCCTTGCCGACGCAGCCCTGGGAAACGCCGTTCGGGGGAGTAAGGTCGGATTCCGATACCTTGCCGCGGCACTGCAGCGGGGCGCGCCTATCGGGCCGAAACGGAGATTCATAACTGGCGGAAATAACGGCGAAGTGATGGTTTCGATTACTCACTTCACGACCGGCGGTACGAGCTATATAAATGGTTTCTGGGCAAACGTCCGCAACCGCTATCTGGGACTGAAGTTCAAAATTGACGGAAAAACCCACTACGGTTGGGCGCGGCTAAGCGTTCAGCTGCAACAATTTCACGTTACGGCCACGCTAACCGGCTACGCGTATGAAACCATACCGAATAAGGAAATCAGTGCTGGCCAGACCGACAGCGGTGCCGACGGTTCCCTAGCTAGCCCCAACTTGCCGAACTCGGACACTTCCGGTTCTGGCGCTTCCGTTGTCAATCCTTCGGACAGTCCGCAATCCACATCTCTGGGCGCTCTGGCGCTCGGTGCTCAAAGCGTCCCTCCAAGGAGGCGGCCATGACAAGGAGCAACGCGCAACACGGGAGTCTGATTCCGGAGATACGGCGGCGAGCGGTGAGCAACTCGTTACTGCTGACGATTCTGCTAGTACTTCCGCTGATCGCAATCCCGTCGGCGCGGGCCCAGACTTTCACGGTGGTCCACAAATTTACTGGCGGACAGGATGGAGCAGAGCCTCCAGCGCCGGTGTTCCGCGACACAACCGGTATCTATGGCGTCACTGAATACGGCGGCTCTTTCAACTACGGAACGGTGTTCCGCATGGATGCGGCGGGCAAAGAGACTGTGCTCCACAGCTTCCTGGGCGGGGAGGGGTTGTGGCCTGTGGGTGGTTTGATCCGGGATGCGGCGGGCAATCTATATGGAACGACATTGGACGGCGGCACGCCTGAAGGAGGAGCGTGCGCACACGGTTGCGGAACGGTGTTTCAACGAGACAAGACTGGCAAACAGACCGTGCTCTATGCCTTCACTGGCGGGACGGACGGAGGGCAACCCAACGCGGCGTTGATCCGGGACGCGGCCGGGAATCTCTATGGCACCACCCAGTTTGGCGGGGATACGTCCTGTTATGTTGGGTTGGGCTGTGGAGTGGTTTTCAAGCTGGACAAGGCCGGCAACGAGACCGTCCTGTATCGGTTCACTGACGGGACGGACGGCAAGATTCCCGAAGGTGTAGTCCGGGATGCGGCCGGAAACCTCTACGGCACGACCTATGACGGTGGCACGTTTTTTCATGGGGCTGTGTTCAAGTTGGACAAGAACGGAAAGCTGACCGTGCTGTACAGCTTCACCGGCGGGGCCGACAGCGGAGATCCCAAGGGTCCGCTGATCAGAGATCGGTCGGGCAACCTTTACGCAACCACCTACGGGGTCGGGAGTCAAGGCTACGGAGTGGTGTTTAAGCTTGATACCGGCGGCAAACTAACCGTGCTGTACAGTTTCACCGGTGGCTCGGACGGAGAGTATCCCAGTAGTCTGGTCTTGGACAGCAGTGGCAACTTGTACGGTACGGCGCTGGGCGGCGGCGACGGCACCGGATGCTACTACGGCGGCTGCGGAACTGTGTTCAAGGTGGATTCCGAAGGCAAACAAACGGTGCTCCACAGTTTCAAGGGAAATGATGGCGAATTGCCCATCGGGCTGATTATGGACGGAGCCGGGAACCTCTATGGCACAACCCTGGGCGGCGGGAAGGGCAGCAAATGTTCCTACTACCACGGCTGTGGCACGGTGTTCAAGCTCACGCCATAACGTAATTGCGCACCTGGCATTTGGCGCTTGGCTCTTAGCTACCGCTTCATGGTTGCACGAGCGCGGAACTTTGCATGCGGACGCTCGCGGACACATTCCCGACTCGGCCATTGAGTCTCCAGAAAACTGGTTCGAAGATTTCGGTGCCGCGCAGCTAATCGACGGAGTCGCTGTCGTCTGGCTCGATCCGGATTTCATCCAGACCGTCAATGCGGAGAAAGACTACAGGGTGTTTCCCGTGCCGAATGGCGACTGCAGAGGACTGTATGTGACCAACAAGTCCGCGAACTCCTTCGAAGTTGCGTGAACTGGGCGGCGGTACTTCGAACATCCTATTCGACGATTCGCATCACAGCGATCCGCGCGGAAAATACGAGACGGTCCGCTTCGCCGACCACACCAACGATCCCGACCCGCGCAAGATGCTGGAGCAGATGCCGACTTGGGTCAATGAGTGAAATGGCGATATTTCGACAACAATGAACTGCCAAGTGTCGCCTCGTCAGGCGGAAGATAGGCAGCGGCTCTGGCGATGGTCCGGAGGTCTTGCGATACCGCGTGAGGGCATATCCGATGTGCACGGCCTCCTCAGCGAATGTCAGCTAAGGCGTTAGTCTGAATACCGTTCCGTAATCAAATGTACCTCCAGCCAGCGCCGTGCCGTAGAGGTTGCCCGCAGCGTCGCGGACCAAAGCTCCGTAAATCAGTTTGCCGTCTGTGCCGGTGAAGCTGTGTAGCACGGTTTCCTGGTGCGTCGTCGTATTCAACTTGAATATTGTGCCTGCAGAGAATGCACCGCCATTCCAAGTGGTGCCATAGAGGTTACCCGCAGTGTCCATCACCAACTCCGCATAGGGGTCACTGCCATCCGTCGAGGCTCCTGCGAAGCTGTACAGCACCTTCTCCGCTCCAGTGTGTCGATTCACTCTGAACACCGTTCCGTAGCCGAAAGCCCCACCGAAGACGGTAGTGCCGTAGAGATTGCCTGCTGCACTTAGTACCAGTCCAGCGAACGGATCTTGCCCATCTGTCGTCCCATCCGCGAAACTGTGCAGTACAGATTCCTTGCCCGTCGTATCCACCTTGAATACGGTGCCGTTCCCGAAAGCGCCACCCATCAAAGTGGTGCCGTAGAGGTTTCCGACCCTGTCTCGAACCAGACCTGCTATGGGAAATTTTCCATCCGTACCGGAGAAACTGTGTAGCACCGTTTCCTTCCCGGTCGGATCCACCTTAAACACCGTGCCATCTGCGGACGTGCCGCCTAATTCAGTGGTGCCATAAAGATTGCCGGCCGCATCCCGAATCAATCCTGGTCCGGGAATTGATCCATCCGGGCTTCCTGCGAAGCTGTACAAGACAGTCTCTTTCCCGTTTCGTTCTTGCTTGAACACGGTCCCGCAGCCGCTCGGGCCCATACCACCGCCACATGCTCCGCTACCCCCATATTCTGTGATGCCGTAGGTGTTTCCGGTCGCGTCCACAACCGTGCCTAGGTAGGGCTCAGCTCCGTCTGGTCCAGTGAAGGTATATGAGACCGTCTCCTTGCCGCTGGGGTGAAGCTTGAAAATTACTCCGCAGCCATACGGAGGGTTGCAGATCGTATCCCCACCGCCGGCTGCGTTCCCGCGAAGGTTGCCTTTCTTATCCAGCGCCAAATGGCCAAGGTACGGCTGTCCCCCGTCGCTACCGCCGGTGAACACATGGAGCACAGTGAACGTTTGGGCGTGGGACGCGCTTCCGAGGAATGCTGGCACCAGGCCAACGATGCAGATCGTTGCTTGCAATGTTCCTCGCAAGCGAATACCTAAAAACCGTTGCACTTTGCAGGTCACAATCAAAGCCTCCTCGTCATAACCTAAACCTAGGCACTTGGCGCCTCGCGATGCTGACTAGAGCCGCCGGGACCAGCTCTCCGAGGACAACAACGTCGGCAGGCAGCTTACTTCATAACCCATAGCTGTTGCAAACAGGCGTGGGTGTTGAAAAAGTCACTGTGAATAGCAGGCGGAGTGAGGGCAGAAGCGTGGTAATAAGAAGGAGGGATTGTTGGCCATGCTCTGGATCGTCATTCTCGGAGGCCTGCTGATCATGATGGGGCAACAGGATCGTTCGGAAGCGCTGTTCTACTACTTTCGCCTGGAAGATCAAGTTCCTGAGAATCATCTGCTGCGGCTGATCGAAACGCACATC
>DATNNO010000103.1:0-7451 GCA_035601775.1 Terriglobales bacterium
TTACTTCTTGAGCGCGGATACTTGTATGGAACCACCGTGTCTGGAGGCACGTCGACCTGCTCCTATCCCGGAAGCTCAGGATGTGGCGTCGCTTTCAAGTTGACGCCCTAAGGCATAGAGCGGTAGTTGGCGATAAATCGCGTGGGTGTTGAAAAAGGGCGTAATAGGAAGAGCTTTTTAGTGGATCAGGACTTCTACGGGGAGGGAAGTTTCCTCTGAGCTTTTGCATCGCTTCCCGGATCAAGAGTTGTTGCGGGCTTTGGACCTTGTCGGAAAGCTCTCCCGCGAGTTCGTATTTTGCGGTCTGGCGCTCGCGCTTGACCGCCGCTTTCTTGGCTGCGCGTTTCTTCGTGGTTTTTTTGCTTTTTGTCATGGGTGTTCTCCTTATTAGTGTGTCCTACTGAATCATCGAGGTCAGCTTGCCCTCCAACCTCGACATAGCTTCAACTGTCTGCTCGGGTAGAGTTCTGATGTAAGCGCGTCGTGTGACTTCGACGCTTGAGTGGCGCAAGATCCGTTGTATGGTCAAGTCATCCACGCCAAAATCGTGAAGATTTGTTGCCAAGCCGCGGCGAAAAGCGTGCCACCCGCGCCAGTCGGGGCGCGAGTCGTCGCGCTGGTACGCGTGGCCGAGGTGCAGTTTGTTGTAGGCCTTGCCGCAGTGGACGCAGCGGCGCAGTGCCGATAGGATTTGATCCCCGAGAAGATTGTTGAGCGAGACAGGCGTGCCCTTGGAAGTAGGGAAGATCGGGCCGCTAGTGGGGTTGCCTGATCGCAGCCGGTGGGCTTCGAGGATAACGCGCAGCGCGGGGATGAGCGGGACGAGGCCCTTCGAGGCTTCCGTCTTCGTCTCGTACGCTTTCCCGGCCCAGATCGACTGCGCGACGCGGATGGCGCCCGGCAAAACGTCTTCCCACCTCAGGCCTTCGATCTCGCCGCGCCTCAGCCCATTGTAGGCGGCGATCGCAATCGCAGTTCGCGCGGGTTCGGGCAGCACCACCAGCATCTGCTTGACCTCGTCGAGCAAGTAGTGCGGCATGACCTTCGATGGTTTGCCAGCCGACACGTCAGCTAGTGAAACAGGATTTGGTCCTGAATGGAATCCTTGGTTGACGGCGTGCCTCATCACAGCGCTCATTAACGACTTGTAGCGGAACAGGGTCTGACGGGCCAGCTTAGGGTTTTCGCGCGCGATCGCGTCCAAGGTTCTCTGGGCGTCCGGCGTAGTGAAGTCGCGGACGCGGAGGTTGCCGATCCGAGGCGCCAATTCTTTCTGCCAGTTCAACCGGTGGCAGTAAACAGTGGACACCTTTCGGCGTTCCGACATGTGAGGCAGGAAGACGTTCGAGAAAAAGTCGTTCAACGTGAGTGTCGCCCGCTCCGGCTCGGCGTCGCCCCGGTTCACTTTTGCCAAGAACTCGGTTTGAAGCTGTTCCACGTATTCGGGAGGCCTTTTCAGGCGCCGATGCTCGGGCAACAGTTTGGCGAGCTTACTGGCGTGCTGCTTCCGCACCAGCTTTCTCTCCTGACCTGGAGCGTCGCCCGACTCGACTCGGGTTTCGAAATAGCGGAGCCACCACCACTTGCCCAGTTTGAAAACGTATCCCTTTTGGCTCATCCTGTTTCCTTAGTAATAGCTATATGCTATTGTATAGTAACTGGAGCAGAAGCCCCACATTTATTGTGTCAGCCTCCGAACAGCTTTCCGGCGGGCCAACCAGGCCGCCAGATCTGGGCTTTGCGGGTCGACGCGGACGTAGCGGCCGAGTCGATAGCAAGGAAGGGGATCGCTAGCTCTGCTTCTGGTGTGCTCTTTTAGCCAGGAAACCGGAAGGTTCCAGAGCTCAGCGAGATCCTTTAGGGTGCATAGTTTTCTCGGCGCGTTCGATTCGAGAGGCATGATGGTTTTCTCATTCTTTCCTCTCTCCTTTGCTCCCGGCTGGCGTGCCAGGCCTGGCCGGCCTTGGGTACCGGCCAGGAAATAATCTAGTTCAGCCTGCTTGGTCGTCAGTTCGTTCCATCGTCACCGCCACCACTTCGTTGTCATTCATGGCCATCAGGATCGCGCGGAAACCATGTTGGGCAAGCTCGTTGATCTCTTGCTCTAAGCCACCCAACCCGTCGTCGATGATTACGCGGTACCGTTGTTTCGTCATTGCTCATTGCCCGCATACGCAGTCCCCGTGGTGTGTTTATCTATCAAGACGAGCCCGGATCTCCTGGGCGGCGCCCATTGCGGTTCGCCCGTGCATTGGTCTCTCTGCCGCAACTCTCTATAAGCATCTAAGAAAGTGTTGGCGATCTCTTGCTTGAGTTCCGGGCTCAGCTCGAGCATCGGGCCACCCCCGTAATGAGGAGCGATCTGGGGATCTGGAAAACTGACTCCCAGTCGCGCGTCGATGTGTTGCAGGATCATCAAGTCGTTGATGACTAGTCGATGGGATTCATCAAAGACCTCCACACTTCCGAACGCATACACACCGGGTTCGGCGGGACCTTCGAGCTTGCGAATTTTGATTTGCATTTGTTCTTCTCCTTTAGTGTGAATTAGCTGCCTGTAATAGGGTTGTTAACTGCTGCCAGATCCACCCGAAATATCGGGCTTCTTCTGCGAAGCTCTGCTAGGCCCTCCTTCCTGCCCGAACCAGCCAGAACTTTCCTGCAGTGGTTGCGGAGTGTCGTTCCAAGAAGCCTTCCTCGATGAGCTTGTCAGCAATCTTCCTGAACTCATCGAAGCTCATCCCATGGCGTTCAGCGATGGCTCGGTAAGCCGCGAGTTCGTAATAACGGCCCCACCTCTCCAGGTACCTCCGGATCCGGTCCTCGATGATGAGAGGTGTGATGTCATCGACTTCTACGGTCTGGTCGTTGTGCGTGATCTTCATGTCAGAACTCCTCCTCCAATTGCAATTCTTGTTGGCGAACATTTAAGCGGATGCCACGGAAACCCCTTACCTTCCCGTACTTTTTGACCAGTTCTTTTTTCTGCGCCAGGTGATAATCAAGTTTTGGACGCTTTTCTTTCAGATTGGCATGGAAAGCGCGCAAATCGCCCGGATCCTCCCCAAGGTCAAGGCAATAACGCTTCCAATGATCAAACAAGCTTTTGGAGGGCGTAAAAACCAGCGGATCTTCTTCAGTGTTTTCTTGAAGCCAGAGCTCGAAGGTGTCGGCCTCTGAGATGTATTCCTTGGTAGCAGCAAGCACTGCCGGAGGCGGCCTGAGGCCATTTCTCTGCCACTCCAAGCAGCCTTCAATCGCCCAAGCCAGAATCCCCGGAAGCTCCTCTTCAAGCTTTTTCATCAGGCCCTTGTCTTCTTTCTCGGTGCCGCGGAACCGCTGCTGAAAGGAAACGACGTGGACCCGTTGGGTGAGCGCCTCATCGACGTGGTTCATCTTTGGAGGGGCGTTGGCAAGGATCAGGGGTTTGAAGGTGGGAGAAAAGGTGAAGGGCTCGTTATACATCCTTCGCGCGGTGAGGTTGCCAGATCCGGTGAGGGCTTTGAGAGTGTTGGCATCGAAGCCCTTCTTCAGCGGAGCCTCCTGGATCGACGCCAGCCTCACCCCTACCACACTGGCGAGCATGGTCAATCGCTGGTAGTCATCGGTCTTTTCCAGCAACGCTGACAGCCCTAGGCTGGCGTAATAAGGTCCCAGCAAAAGCTCGAACGGATGCAGGAACGTGTTCTTACCAGACCCGGCAACACCGATGAAGAAGACGATGCATTGCTCTCGTGTCTCTGCCGTCAGGCAATAGCCCATCAACCGTTGGAGGTAGTCCCTGACCGCGGGGTCCGTTTGGGCTTCCTCCAAGTAACGAAGCCAGCGCGGACACAAGCCCCCGGGTGACACCACAAGAGTCTTGGTTATGAGATCCTCAGGCTGAGCCGGCCTAGTTTCCCCCGTTCTCAAATCCAGAACTAGGCCGCCGGGAAGCCCCAGCGTCCACGGATCAGGGTCAAAATCTTTGAAGAGCGCCCGCACCTCCGGCCTGCCCTTGGCAAGACGCAGCAAGGCGGAGGCTAGCCTTTCTGAACACAACCGATGATGGAGTTGGGCTAAGGGCCTGTTGTTGCTACTAGGCAAGCCGGGAGAGGTCTTCTTGAGAAACTCTCCAATCTCATAGAGCGGCCCGGAAGGCGACTCCCGCCAGATTCCACCGCAGTAGCTAAACCAGCTTCGATCATCGGCAACGTAGAGGACTTCCCCCTTCGCTATTTTCACCCAGCGCTCAATGAGCGCCTGGTCGGAAAAGTCAGCCTTAACGTCGATAACGTCGTCGAGCCGGATGCCCAGCCTCTCCAGCGCAGTCCGGGTCTTCGGCTTATCAGTGCGGTCTTGGCAGGAGAAGCAGGAGTGATACAAGAGGCGTGCCTGCTGGTCATAGACGAAGGCGCTGCAGCGCGGGTTGCGGAGGTTCCCTGCGTGCTCGCCATCTTTGACGAGACACTTTCCCATTTCCACGTAGTAGTTGAAATAAATCTTGCCGTCGGCTGCGATATCCTTTGTGAACTTAAGCTCGGCATTCTTCAGCTCGGTCTCTGGATCCCAGCCCTTGCGAAGGGGAATGCCATACGCGCGGTCGCTTTCCTCACATCGGAAGACTTGAGCTTGGACTGCGGGCGGTGGTGGTGCCCAAATTATGTTGTCAGGAACCCTCCCCTCACCAAACCAAGGTAGAAAAAAATAATTCCCCCAGAATTTCTCACTAACCTGGTCCTGCTTCGGGAAGATCTCAGTCTCCTTCGGGAGTCCTAAGACAGAAACTGCAGCGTGCCGCAGCCAGTCACGTACCTGGGGAGTAGGGACTGGCTGTTCGAAGAATGCGATGAGACGGGTGCCGCCGGAGCGAGTGGCGGTTGCGTTCAGCGGGAGGTCCAACTGCTTGCATCGGGACTCAAGGTATTCGGTCCGTGTGGCGTGTCCTTCAAGAGCGGCGTATTGGTCGTCGTCGATTCCGCCAAACTGGCTCGTGCCCTCCTGCGTAACCGGGACGAGACCTAGGCGCTTTTTCCCCGCGAGGTGATCAGCAAACATCTGCTCGGTTGCTGGACCTGCTAGGTGAACGGTATCTGAAACGACTTTGCCTTTTTCGCTGCGCTGGAGGGAGCCCTCAGGATTGGTTCGGTCTGACGCCAGACCATGAGAGAGGGGCGAGGCGCCGGCGAATAGCTCTTGAAGTTTGAGGGCCTCTGCTCTTAATTCGTCTGCAGACAAGAACGCTCACCTGTAATTGAGGTGAGCTTCTTGGGCTCTCACTTGGCTTCCGCGCTTTCGGTCGGCCTTGTTATCCGGTGGCGATTACCGGAGGCTAGCCTTCGAGACCCTTATGGTTTTCCAGTTCCTGCTTGTGCCCCTATGGCAACTAAGGAACGTCGTTTTATTCCTGACGCCGAGTCCGGCTAAGTTCCCGGACCAACATGCCAAGCCAATTATAATCCAAAATTCCCGTACGGTTTTGCAAAAAAATTCAGTAGACAGGCAAACACGCGAACACAGCAAACACGGCAAAAAGCCTATACAACTTCATATACAACACAGGAGTCCCGATAGAGCTTATTGGTCTTTTTGCTGTGTTTGCTGTGTTCTTGTGTTGCGGATCTATGCCCCAGCGGCAACGACCGAGATCTGGGTGCAGAATGGAGCTCAGACGGCGACAGCGACGCTCGTGCATACAGCGGTATTCCCTTTCCGCCAACCCTGGGGCCGTCGTGACCACGCGGGAGCGTGATAAACCTTGCTCAGTTGCTCACGCTTGGAGCTCCACGGAACGGTGCCCTTTGCTCCAGAAGCACGTGCTCTGGATGAAGCGGTGACCCCAGAGGAACAAGCATGGCTCGGATATGCCACCGTGAAGCTGGGGCGGTTTTTCTGGAAAGCGACCAATTTGGGAGTCTTGCGGATCAGTCTGCAAGCACTCGTCCAACCAACGGCTTGACCCCGAGAAGCTAGGCCGCCGGGCGGGAGCTGAGATTCCAGATGTGAGCAGCCCTACACATTTCTCAGAAGCCGTTCCTCGGTACGAATCTTCCAAGGTATTTCAGGAATGTGCGGTGTCGATTCCATATACTCTGTTGTCTAGGTCGTACTTTAAATCCGCGACCATCCGGCCAGAACCCAGCGGAGAGACAATACGCATAGTATTGGGGAAGTGCGGCGCGCGATTACCAATTTATTTGGCGCATCCGCTCCAGGATGCGCGCGCTGTAGTTATTCATGCGCTCGGGCCGCCGCTTCAGGGGCGCCGGCAGAATCGCGGCGAGCCGTGCCGCCTGCTCCCGGCCGATATTCCGAGCGGCGATTCCGTCGTAGTAGCGGCACGCCGACTCTGCACCATAAATACCAGGGCCCCATTCAACCACGTTGAGGTAGATCTCCAGAATGCGCGCTTGCCGAGGACGAATTCGGCCACCGGTACCAGTGTGAACTCCGCACCCTTGCGGAGGACAGAGCGGCCCGTTCCGAAAAATAGGTTCTTTACAAGTTGCTGCGTGATGGTGGAAGCTCCGCGAGTGCGACCGCCTTCCAAATCGTCTTCGGCAGCGATTTGGATCTCGTGCCAATCGAATCCATGGTGCTGGTAGAAGCGCGCGTCCTCCGCGGCCATAACAGCGTGCTGCAGATCGGGCGAGATTTGGCTGAGCGGAAGGAATTTGTAGCGTTCGTGATACGGAGTGTGGTGAACCCAGGCCTGCAAGCGGCGCTGAATGTGGACCGCGGTTGACGGTGGGTCGATCCACCGGACGGCCAGAAGGATCAGCGCGGCAAGCGACCAAACAAGCACCACACCGATGACAACCCACCGAATAAACGACCGGAGGAAGCCCGTCCGAAGCGGGGTCTTGGTGTGTGCTTTCGGCACTGCAATCACATTTCAGAATAATAGCCCGGGCCGGGTTGTCGCTGATGGATGATCTTGCGAGCGCGAACACAGAGTGCTGCGTTCTGCTCAGGCCACTCAGGACCAAGCCCGTTGGTCCTGAATCACGTTTTTGTGAATTCAGAGCCTCAGATAGGATATCCGATGCTCTCCGTAAATAGTTGATTCTGCATGATGCTATTTGGGCTCTTGCAAGTTTATTGCAAGCAAGAGGCAACCACATCACCGGAATGTACATTCGCCCACGCACAGAACCCAAGTATGCCGGTTGCTGCGCTTGCCGTGACGGGGATCACCGTCCCAGGCGATGGCATGGTGAAAGCCAAGGGAGGCTAACTGTTGTAACCAGGCGTGGGTGTTGAAAAAGTCACTGTGAATAGCAGGCGGAGTGAGGGCAGAAGCGTGGTAATAAGTTAAGGAGGGATTGTTTGCCATGCTCTGGATCGTCATTCTCGGAGGCCTGCTGATCATGATGGGGCAACAGGATCGTTCGGAAGCGCTGTTCTACTACTTTCGCCTGGAAGATCAAGTTCCTGAGAATCATCTGCTGCGGCTGATCGAAACGCACATC
>DATNNO010000104.1:0-282079 GCA_035601775.1 Terriglobales bacterium
TTGCTGAAAAACTCATTTTCGGACTCTCTGTTGCCAGTAACGAGTTTTCCAGATTCGGCCCCGGTTGCGGGTTTCCCACCTGTTGCCGAAGATCGTTCTGTTGCCGAACTTGGTATTTTTCAGCAAACTGTTTAGCCGCTGGGGTTCACCAAACAGCATTTTCCGCAGTCTGCTAAAAGTGTTTTTCCGCCATCCTCTGCCACAACGGCCAATCATGCTCCCAATTATCACCCCACACATCCAGCCAATGGGGTATGCCCTTTTCATTCAGCATCGCCGACAGCTTCACATTCTGATCCAGACACATATCCCAGTCCGCCGATCCCAGCACGATCTTCATCTGCCGGCAGTGGCTCAGAAACCAGTCGTCGGTCATGTTCGGCAGATAATCCGGCGGGCAATTGAAATAACAATCGTCGTCATAATACCCGTCCAAAAACTTGTGAATGTCATACGCTCCGCTCATGCTCACACAATGGGTCACTACATCAGGATGCTTCAACGAAAAGTTGACCGCATGATAGGCACCGAAGCTGCATCCAGTCACGGCCAATTTCGGCGTCTGATTCTTCCAGCGAATGAAGGGAAGGAATTCATGCAGAATGTACCGCTCATACTGCAAGTGCCGCAGTACGCGCTGTCGCGGATGGATACTCTTGTTGTACCAGCTCTCGGTATCCACTGCATCGGGACAGAATACCTGTAGCCCTCCGCTCTCAATCTTCGGCGCCAGCACGCCGATCATGCCGCGATCTTCATATTCAAAGAACTTCCCCATCGATGTCGGGAACACCAGCAGCGGCGAGCCGCCGTGCCCGAAGACCAGCGCTTCCATGTCGCGATGAAGTTCCTGGCTATACGCTTTGTGATATTCGCGGTTCATTTGTCAGCAGACCCAACGCCGAAGTATCTTACCTGATTCCGCCGCTTCGAACCACGGCCGCGCTTCAGAGGTAGTGCATCAGTTTGAATTAGGGAACGGGACTGAAGATCATGCGCAACAGGAAAGAGAAGAAGCCGTAGTGGGCGATGTAATACACGCTCCCAAGGACTGCGAAGACCATAAGAATGAACTTTACCCAGGTTGGGAGTTTATCTATGGCCCTTGAAATCGATCCCATGATAGCCATACTTTCAGAAAACAAACCGCTCGACTACTTCTTTTTGTAGGGACCGCGCTTGCCGGGTTTCGGCATGTAGCTGTCGGCCATCTGGATGATTTGCTCAAGACTCCAAACGTGATCGCTCAAACCAGCAGCCATGCTGGGAGTGATTCGTAGCGTCTTGTGGATTCTGGCGAAGTTGTAGTGTACGGCATGAATCGCAACCATTGCGGCGTGATTCTGATTCAAACTGAGGCACTACCGCTTCAGAGTCACCCAAGACAGACCGCGCGAATACGCCAAAGGCGCTCAACGGCTTATTGGAAATTCGCTTTCGGCGAAGTTGACCCGCTGTCGATAAAATGGCGAGAGTTCTGGGACTTTGCGGTTAATGGTATCCTTACTGCGTTATGGGGATTCCGAACCTGCTGCGCAAAATCTTCCTGTTGGACCTGCTTCAGGGTCTGAAAGTCACGTTTCGCTACCAGGATCCCAGGGAAATCTATACTGAACAGTATCCTTTGGAGCGGCCGCAGGTGGCCGAGCGTTATCGCGGGGCGCCGCGGCTGAACGTGAATCCCGACACGAATGAGACCATGTGCATTGCCTGCGATTTGTGCGCGCTTGCGTGTCCGGAGAATTTGATTGTAGTCACGAGCGCACGCAACGAGCAGACCCGCCGCAAGGAACTCACCAACTTTACCTACGACCTGAGCCGCTGCATGTTTTGTGGACTCTGTGAGGACGCCTGTCCCGTGGATGCGCTGGAACTGACCCAGGACTTCGAGCTCGCGAGCTACACGCGCGAGGGCGCTATCTGGAATCGCGAGATGCTGGAGAAAGGGCCGCAGCCAACGCAGTATCGGAGGTAAACTTTCAGCTGTCAGCTGTCAGCTCTCGGCTTTCAGCCCTCAAGGCATCGCTCAGCTTAGCCCTCATCGTTTAGTCAGATCCGCGGCAGCGCTTCTATTTTTTCTCTGAAAGCTGATAGCTGACGGCTGAAAGCTCGGTCCTCGGCTGCTGCTGCGTCATGCAGTGCATGGCTCCGAATCCCCAGATCAGATCTCCGGAGTAGATTCCGATGACATCGCGGTCGGGGAAGAGGTCGGCGAGGATATCTAGAGCGATACGATCACTGGGATCGTTGAATACTGGGACCAGCACGACGCCATTGGCGATATAGAAGTTGGCGTAGCTGGCGGGCAGGCGGCGTCCTTCGAAAACCACCGGCCCGGGCATGGGAAGTTCGATGATTGCGAGGGGCTTCCCGTCTTGATCGGTGGCGGCGCGCAGGCGGCGGATGTTCTCGCGCAGCGGTTCGTAGTTGGGATCATCGGGATTGGACTCGACGGCGGTCACGACCGTGTCGGGAGCGACGAAGCGGGTGATGTCGTCTACGTGGCCGTGGGTGTCGTCGCCAGTAATGCCAGAGCCCAGCCAAATCACGCTCTTGATTCCAAGATAGTCGGCGAAGACTTTTTCGTAGTCGGCGCGGGTCATGGCCGGATTTCGTTGCTGGACCTTGCTGAGCAGACACTCCTCTGTGGTGAGCAAAGTGCCTTGACCGTTGACGTCGATGGAGCCGCCTTCGAGCACCACTCGGTGCTTGCCGAAGACAGGGCGGACTTCGCGGGCGTTGGCGGCTTTCGCTATGAGGCTGCCGATTTTTTCGTCATGCTGGTAGTTCGTGTATTTGGCCCACGCGTTGAAGCGCCATTTGACAGCGAGAAGCTCAGAGGCGAATGCCCCGCTCTTTTCGGCATCGCCAGAGCAGTGCCCCTCGCGCTTTGAAACACGTGGGGACAGCCGCCCCCGGCTGTCCGGCCGAGCGAAGCTCGGAGTCGTTACAAACGTGCAACCGGAGTCGCGCGTCCACACGCGGTTCGTGGGCCAGCGGTGAAAGCGAACGTTTTCGCTGAGTGCGTTTCCTCGGTCGAGAATCTTCCGCGCGCGCCTTTCCGAAGCCGCATCGTTGACGATCAATTCGACGCGTTCGTGCCGAGCCAGGTGGCGGATGATTTCCGCATACACCCACGGGATGGGTTCAAACCTTCCCGGCCAGTCGTCGCGATAGTGAGGCCAAGCCAGCCAGGTGGCGTCGTGCGGCTCCCACTCGGCAGGCATGCGGAGGCCGCTGGCTGCGAGCTTTGCTCCGGGCGTTGAAGATCTAGCTGGCATGTACCTCAGCGGATAAACAGTTTGCTGAAAAACTAGAGACTCGTATCAGGGCTCGCCTTTAGGCGTGCCGTCAGCAAAGTCCTTTCAACGACGCCTTCAGGCGCTGACGTCGAGAATGGGAGTTTTTCAGCAAACTGTAAAGCCGGTTCTAAATAGATGCTTCTTGCAGCGCTAGCGCGGCCCCACCCAAAGGCGCTGCGGAGCGTTGCTCCGCACGGACGGGCGAGGCACCCGTCCCCACACGATCCGCGCCCCATCTAAGACCGATGCTTCGCTCGAAACGCATCGTCCTGTTGCCTGTCAATCGATCAGCCGGTTTGTGATCGGTGCGTAGCTATCGATTCTGCGGTCGCGCAGGAACGGCCAGTTCCGGCGGATGTCTTCCAACGCTTTCAGGTCGACTTCGCCCACGAGAATCTCTTCTTTGTCATGCGAGCCTTCGGCGATTACTCGGCCGAAGGGATCACATAAGAATGAGCCACCCCAGAATTCCAGTCCGACTCCCGGAGCAGACTTGCCGCGAATGTCGCCGGTTTCAAAACCGACGCGATTGACCACCGCAACATACACGCCGTTGGCGATGGCGTGCGCCCGCTGAATGGTGCGCCACGCATCGTGCTGGGCAGTGCCAAACTCGGCCTTCTCGGCGGGATGCCAACCAATCGCAGTGGGATAGAAAAGCACATGCGCGCCTTGCAAAGCGGTGAGGCGGGCGCCCTCGGGATACCACTGATCCCAGCAGACCAGCGTGCCCACCCTGCCTACGTTGGTGTCGAAAGCTCGAAAACCGAGATCGCCGGGCGTGAAATAATATTTTTCGTAGTAGAGCGGGTCGTCGGGGATGTGCATCTTGCGGTAGAGACCGCGCAGGGTGCCGTCGGCGTCGAACATAGCCGCTGTGTTGTGGTAGACCCCAGCAGCGCGCTTCTCGAACAGCGACGCGATGAGGACGATCCGGAGCTGCTTGGCCACTTCTGACAGTCTTGTCGAAGTCAGGCCTGGGATTGGCTCGGCTAAATCGAACAAGGATGCATCTTCGCGCTGACAGAAATACTGCGTCTGAAAAAGCTCGGGCAGGCAGACGATCTGCGCGCCTCGTCCAGCCGCCTCGCGGACGCGCTCGATGGCGCGTTGTAGATTCTTGTCAGGGTCGGACGTCATCGACATCTGCACCAGTCCGACGCGGAATTTCTCAGGCGGCAAAGCGAAGACTCCTTGTGGGACGGAATAGAATACCAGTTCCCGGTGGTCAGTTCTCGGTTCTCGGTTGCGATTAGACCGGTGGTAGCAGGAGCTTGCTGCGTTCTAGTAGAGTATTGCTTCGACATAAAAGCGGTTTGGAGGTAGGACATTGACGCATGGCAATCATGACGGCGCGGGCATTGACCGCAAGCTGCATAATCCGATTGAGGACCGGTTGATTCCGCTGGAATCGCTGGACCTCAGCCGCGTGCGGTCGGTTGACGACCTGGTGCGCGCGATGGGAAAAACTGCGTTCACCGGCCGCCAGGTGGGCGAGGCGGCAGACGTACTCGAAGCCATGGCTCGCGACCCGGACTGCTTCGTGGTGATGACCCTGGCCGGAGCCATGACGGTAGCCAAGCAGAGCTTGATCATCGCCGACCTGATCGACCGGGGAATCGTGAATGCGATTGTTTCCACTGGGGCGCTGATGGCGCACGGGCTGGTGGAAGCCACCGGGCGGGCTCATTTCCGCTACAACCCTGACGTTTCCGACACTGAGCTCTACGAACAGGGCTACAACCGGGTTTACGACACGCTCGAGCCGGAGCAGAACCTGGACGACGTGGAAGAAGTGATGTCCCAGATACTGGAAGGTTGGGATCACAGCGAGGTGGTGTGCTCCTACAAACTGAATCATGCCATTGGAGCGCATCTGGCCAGGCACGCCAAAGGGCAGCGGGGCATTCTGAAATCGGCCTATGAAAAAGGCGTGCCTGTGTTTGTTCCTGCATTTACAGATTCAGAGCTGGGCCTGGACGTGGCGCTGAACAACCGGTTGCGTGAGTCGACCGGAAGGCACAAGCTGAGATTTGACCCGTTCGAGGACCTGGAGCATTTCGCGGCCACGCTGTTGCGCCAGACCAGACTTGGAATCCTCACCATCGGTGGAGGCGTTCCCCGCAACTGGGCGCAGCAGTTTGGACCTTTCTGTGAGTTGAGGCATCGGCGGCTGGGAGAGAACGTTCCGCTGAAGCGCTACCACTATGGCGTGCGAATTTGTCCGGAGCCGGTGTACTGGGGTGGGCTCTCGGGGAGTCCTTATAGCGAGGCTATTTCGTGGGGGAAGTTTGTGCCTCCGGCCGAAGGGGGAAGATTTGGCGAGTTGTTCTTGGACGCTACGGTCGGATTGCCATTGGTTGTGGCGGCGGTGCTCGGGCGTCTGGGTAAGAAGAAGGCAGCAGGGAAGCAGAAAAAGAAGAAGGGCACGAGGAAATAGAACCGTGTGGGGCCGGGTCTTCGACCCGGCCGAGCCTCGCACTAATCAAAGATCAACACAGCCGAAGCAATGACCGTGCTCCACAGGCCGCGCTTATCCCCGACTGCGGACTGGGTAATGTTCGCGGTGCGGACGATCTTATTCGAAATCCGGTAAATCTCTTTCTTCTCGTCCCATGAGCGGTCGGGATCGAATTCCACGTTGAGCGTCGTGGCCAGCATCTCGGCCGCGAGTTCCTCGGCATACTCACCAGCAGCGTCGTCGGTCTCGCCAAAAGAATGGTGCTCACTAAGGTAGCCGTAAGTGTTGCGGTCGGATGGAATGGCGACGCCGATACTGGCGGCCAGCAGGCGATGCGGCTCCCGCGTGGAGTTTTCCGCAACCACGGCGAACACCACTTCGCCCGGACTAAGATATTTCAGTCCCTGGGAGCGCGGGACCAGTTTGCATTGTGGCGGAAAGATGGATGAAACACGTACCAGATTCTGCGCCGCGATGCCGGCGTCCCGCAGCGCCAGCTCAAAGGAAGTGAGCCGTTCCCGATGTTTGCCGACCCCCTTGGTGAAGAAAATCTTTCTGGGGACCATGTCCTTTCCCAATTCGTTGTTCCTCCGGTAGATGGAATGAGGGTCAAATCTACCATAGAGAATTGTAAAGAGAATATGAAAATTGGGTCAGGGGAGAAAAACTTTGGCGGAAACCCGGATTCGGGTTTCCGCCGGGTTGGAATCCAGAAAACTACTTGGCTGCCACGACGGAACTCACTTCAATGGTGTCGCCGTTGGCTTCACCCTTGACGGTGGCCTTCGCGGCAGCCAATTTGTCGAGCTGGTCGAGCGTAGCTTTGTCCTTGGCATCGAGCGTGTAGACCTTGTCGCCTACGACCAAGGCATACTTTGAGCCCTTCTGTACACAGGCCCGGAGGCAGGCAGCGTCGCCCTCCATCATATGTTTGGCCCCGCACATGGCGTCGCTCACCGTGCCGGTGAAGGTCTCGGCCTTGGCCGCGAATGAGGCTGGAATTAGAGCTGCGCCCAATAGAGCGCCGGTCAGGGAAACTGCGAACTTCCGCGTAAATCTCATGAAATCCTTTCTCCTCGTGAGTCAAATATATGCCGCTGCCAGTTAGATGTATCTATTTGAAAGGCGATAGCAATACGGTCAACGATTTTCCACCCGGAGGCTATTGCGGCTTGGGATCGAATCGCAAGGTCACGTCGACCGTCTTCTCTTCATGATTGAGCGATTCGCGGACACTCGCATTCCAGTCCCCCATCAGTGAGATTTCTTTGTCTGCCTGATCCAGAAATCGCTTGGCGTAGCTGGAGTCATAGGGGTCGCCGCCGCGTAGCGTCCAGTCGTCCTGCAGGCGCGCAGTGGTACGCGAGTCCAGGCCACGGATTTCCAGGTCGCCCATGGCGTAGACGTCGCCCTCCTGAATCTGCAGCAAGTACTTGACGGTGGAGTTCGCGTCGTCCATTTCCGGTTTCGGCTGAATGCTCGCTGCCATGTACCCGCGCGAGCCGTAAAGCTTCTTTATGGCCTCGATGTCGGTTTCGAGCTGAACGGCATTTGCTGGCTGATTGAGTAGTGCATGGATCAATGGTCGCAGAGTGTCGGTCGCGAAGGATTTGTTTCCCGCTAAATCGAGTGCAGTCAGTTTGTACTGGCGTCCGGGATTGACGGGGAAAGTCACGTCCACCATGGTTTCCTGCGGACTGTCCTGCACAACCTTGGCCTGAGCATTACCGAACGCCGCCTTCAGATATCCGCGCTCGAGGTAAACCGGCAGGAAATTCTTGTCCTCTTGAGTGCGGAGGATCGAACGCAAGAAATCAGCGCCTTGCAGCTTTCTGGCCGCGGCTTCGAGTAAGGGCAAGTCGGGTGCTCCGGCTCCGGCAAATGCGATGTTGCGAATGTGGATCTGCGGTCCCGTGACCGTGAAAACAAATGCTTCGATCGGGCCATCTTCGTGGGCGGCTCGAAGATAGTCGGCCCGGCCTTGCAGGTTGCGTGCGATCAGCAAGGCTTGCAAGGCATTGGAAACCTGGTCCGCGAGGTCGCCGACGATTGGGAGCTGCCCTTGAAATAGCGGAACCTGGGCATGTATCTGGTCAAGCAGTTCCTGATCGGAGAACCAGACCAGATTATCGAAGCGAGCCGGAACGAACCGTTCGGCGTCCTGGACCTGCAACTCAAGTTTTGTACCGTCGGCGGAGTACTGAAAGCTGTAGAGTACATCGCGGAACGCGCCGGTTTCGCCCAGGAGCCGGGCGGCTTTTTTGAAATCGTCTTCGCTGACGGTTTGCCCGAGTTGCAAGCCGCTCGCGGCGACGATTTCTTCCGATTTGTAGCGCTTCGTGCCAGTCGTCTTGATGGAAATAAGTTTGAAGGCCGATGGCGGGAGATCTTTGGGGGAAAGCTTGCGCGGAGTCTGGGCGAATGTGGAGGATAAAGAAAGACAAGCGAGTAGCAATGCCAACTGAAATCCTAAGATGCGCACGCGAAAGGATTCTATCCCAAACCATTGGCGTACGCTGATTCAATGCCCAGCCCTCCTATTCGACGAAACGCTTGCGATGGCGGTTTATGGTGCGGGCGTTGCGCAGTGTCCGGGGCTGGGGCAAGTCTGCTGCCGGCGCCATCAGATGCCAGGCTTCACGAAACGCTTCGAAGCAACCGCCTCCACTCCTGCAGCCGGAAGGATAGAAGCGCATGAAGCGGTGGGATCCGAGTTGGTTGACCGGAACTACATACCAAATACCAAGCGGAACGATATAGGCTGCGAAGAAGTCAATCTCGTCGGCCCGGTAAGGTTCGATCTTGTTATTTGGGCTGTTGTGGCAGGCGCTGACGAGATAGCCGGTATGGTCGGCCTCGGCACCGGAGGTTGACTTTACCTGTACCCGCCAGAATCGCTCGCCAGAGTCGAGGATGAAATCGTAGCGCTCCTTGTCTCCATACGGCTGGGCTACGCCAAAGCCCAGGCTCGCCGCCTTATATAAGAAGGCAAGTTCTGCCAGGTCACCCTTGGCTTTGCAGTTTAGCGGTCCGCGGACCAGGGGCGCGGTCTGCGCTGTCCGCTCGCGTGAATTGCCTGATTTCTTTTTCATTAGGATTCCAATAAAAAAGGCGCGAGCCGGATTTCCGGTCGCGCCTGCTTGTTTCGAGATTTAGTCTCTATTTCAAGAATAGCAAATTGAAGGGGGTAAACCCGCCATGATTTGGATATTTATATTTCCAGCCGAATCAGCAGCTTAGAAGAAAATAGACGGTTTAGGGGGCTTGACAAGATTTCGGCTGAAAGGCAGTTTTTGCGGTTTTGACCGGTCGCCCCTCCCTCGACTCTGTCATCCCGAGGGCCAGCCCCCGACTCCCCTCGAAGTTCAATATAGATGACATGAGGGTCAGACAGCGAATGACTCCGGGACGCCAAAATAGTAGACTTTCGGCATGCGGAGTTGACCCTTGCTGCGAGGAAAGGAATGGGAACCGTGGAAGATTCGGCCGTCGCTGAGAAACGGGTTGCAGGCAGCACCGCGGATGCAAGTGAGCTGGAGGTTTTGACATCTATCCTCGGGTTGCTTCAAAGAGCAGATCCCGAGGGTCGAGAAAGAATTCTCCATTCGGCGGCTACCTTTTTTCGTATCAACTTTCCAAGTTCTTCGGCAAGAGCGCCCTCGCAGTCTTACGCTGCGCCCCAGTCTCTGCCCACCTTTTCCGAGGACCGCGCTATCTCGCCCAAACAGTTCATGTTGGAAAAGCAGCCGAGGACCGATGTAGAGAAAGTAGCTTGCCTTGCTTACTACCTGACGCATTATCGAGAAACCCCGTTCTTCAAGACCCTAGATATCAGCAAGCTCAACACCGAAGCGGCGCAAACCAAATTCGCTAATCCAACAGTCGCGGTCGACAACGCTGGAAAGCAAAACTACTTGGTTCCTGCCAGCAAGGGAAACAAACAGTTGAGTGCGCTGGGTGAGCAGTTTGTTCAAGCATTACCAGACCGGGATAAGGCTCGCGCGATCATGGCTAATGCGAGACCCCGCAGGAAGTCGCGCAAAATCGAGCCCTCTAGCGACGAGGAATAATGGCCGGAAATACTGCCAATGATCCAGAGCGACATTCGTCCGTTCGAATCGCGATCTTTAACCACAAAGGCGGAGTTGGGAAGACAACCCTGACCGTTAACATCGCCGCTGCTCTTGCCGCGATAGGCAAGAGAATACTTCTGGTCGATTCCGATCCTCAGGGCAATCTCACATCATACCTTGTGGAGGAATCAGTTGTAGACGACCTGTTGGATAACGCCGATACCGATAAAGGGCAGACTCTTTGGTCGGCTGTAAAGCCTATCGTCGAGGCAACTGGCGAAATAAAGCAGATTCCGGCGCTCGAGAGGTTAACCAACATCTTCCTTCTGCCCGGAGATGTGCGCTTGTCGGAATTTGAACAAGAACTGAGTCCGATGTGGAATGAGTGTTTTCAGCGCAAGCAAAAAGGGTTCAGGGGAACGACTGCACTAAGCCGACTTGTAAACGAAGCTGCCGCACAGAATACAGTTGACTTCGTCTTCTACGATGCAGGACCTAATATTGGTCCGTTAAATCGAATCATTCTGCTCGATTGCGACTACTTCATTGTTCCGGCCGCCTGCGATTTGTTCTCGCTTCGTGCACTCAAGACCCTAGGGCACACTCTCGTGAACTGGATCAACGATTGGCGCACGATTCTAGAACTGGCCCCGGATGATATGTACCTGCTTCCCGGCATGCCTAGATTCCTCGGCTACATTCCACAACGGTACCGGGTATGGGGGGGACGACCAGCTCTCGATTACTTGAAATACCTGCCCAGAATTGAAAAGAGCATCGGCAGCGACGTGGTGGGTGTTTTGAAGAAAGCAGATCCAAATCTCGTGCCCGAATCCGCCACGGGAAACCAGCTCGGACAAGTAAAGGATTTTGGCAGATTAGCTGCCGCCGCACAGAGCGATGGCGTTCCAATCAAAGATGTCCGATCGGCCACACCAACCCCGGACGAGAGAGCCGAGGCGCAACTGGCCTTTGGAGAGATAGCACAGAAAATTCTCGACCGCGCAAAGAAGGCGTAGACCTTAGATGGCAGAGTTCGAACCGACTGCGGAACAGGAGCAGCTCATTGGCGATCTCGTTGCCCACTACGTGGCAAATCAGGGGCCGATTAAGAGGCTACTCGAGAGTCTTCATGTTCATGTTTCCGAGTCGGACGCACTGACCAAGTTCACTCACTCCGTCAAGAGAAGAATGAAAAGCCCGAAAAGCCTGAAGGACAAGCTGATCCGAAAATTGGAGAAAGACGTCAAAGCAGGCGTAGAGTTCCACATAAGCAAGGACAATCTCTTCACTGAGATCACTGACCTCGGCGGCTACCGAATACTCCATTTGCATACGCGACAAATGGACGACATCAATCAGGCTCTGGTTCAGGTGCTCGAAGAGGCGCAGTGTACGGTCATAGAGGGGCCAAAGGCGAACGTTTGGGATAAGGAAACCGAGACGTACTTTCAGGGTATCGGAATCAGTACTGACTTCAATCCAAGGCTATATTCCAGCGTGCACTACATCGTGAGCCCTCACAAGAGCAAGGCCAACGTCAGAGTAGAGATACAAATCCGATCATTGTCCGAGGAAATCTGGGGCGAAGTGGATCACAAATTTAATTACCCGCACCAGATTGAGAGCGTTGCCTGTGGAGAGCAAATCAAGGTTCTCGCTCGGGTAGCCTCAAGTTGTACCCGCCTCGTGGATTCGATCTTCGCGTCGGTCGCCGATTTTACTAATATGCAGCGCGGACACGGACCGCCGCCAGCAGCGGGCGTGGCGCGACCAGCAGCCGAGCCCCCGCCAGCTGTTCCAGCGCCGGAGGCCGACCAGGGCGAGCAAAGGAATGGGCAAGGAAAGCAAACCCCGTAGGTGACGGCAGAAGCCACGCCCTCCCACAAGTCTTCGCGGGACGGTGGCCCAGCCTTTCGCGCTCTTTGCGAAGGCTGGGGCAGTCCCTGTCGTTCAGGTGCAGCCCCCCACCCTTCCGCAAAGAACACGGAAAGAGTAGGGCACCCCGCCAGTCTGTGTGTTGGTAGAAATGCCTGCAAGTTCATCGTGCTGCGAGCAGAAGCAGGTCCCTCGACTCCACAGAATCGCTCGCTGCGCGAACGATTCTGTTCCGCTCGGGATGACAGAGCAAAAAGCGACGACAGGGCAAAAGCGATGACAGTGCAAAACGATGACAGAGCAAAACCGGGATCGAGCCTGTTCTGACTAACGTTTCCCTGAAGCCAGCGCGTCGATCCCTTTGATTTTTACCGCGATATCGATGAACGCCAGCGCGGCGCGGCTTAGGGCTTTGTCCTTGCGGAAGACCAGCGCGAGGTCGCGGCGAACCTTGGCGTCGGAGATGGGAATGGTGGCCAGCGCGTTGGCGCGCACATCCTCGAGCACATTGGAGCGGGCGATGAAGCCCACGCCAGCGTCCGCAGCTACGAAACGCTTGAGCAGTTCGCTGGAATCGAGTTCCATGGTGTACCGCGGCTTGAGCTTGCGTTCGTAGAAAAGATTCTCCAGGGCGTCGCGGGTGTGGCCGATCTTGGGCACCACCAGGGGGAACTTCGCAGCCTCGGCAATGGTGGCTGATTTTTTCTTGGCCAACGGATGCTGGGGCGGGGCGATGATCACCAGTTCGTCGCGATGAATGAGGACGACGGTCAGCCGGGTATCGGTTACGGGCAGGGAAACGACGCCGAAGTCCACGGAGTTATCGACGACGGATTCCAGAATTTTCGCATAGTCGGCACGTTTGATATTGACGCCAACATTCGGGTATTGCTTTTTGAACTCCGCGAAAACCTCAGGCAGGATGTGCAGGCATGTGCCTTCGTTGGCGCCGACTACGATCTCGCCTCGGGGCACGCGCTCGGTTTCGGCGATGGCGGTCAGCATGGCCTTGCGGGATCCCACCATTTGTTCGGCAAATTTCTGGAAGAGCTTGCCGGATGCCGTGACCGAGACCTTGCCGCCAGAGCGGTCTAACAACCTCGCGCCAACTTCCTCTTCGAGGGAGCGAATCTGGGATGAGATTGCAGGCTGGGTGCGGAATCGCCTCTCCGCGGCACGGGAGAAGGAGTTGAGCCGCGCGACTTCGAGAAAAGTTTCGAGCTGGTCAAAGTCCATAGCAGCAGTTTTAGGATCGCTCGGGGCGTGGGGGAGATTGTAGCAGGCTGATATACGGCGTCGGGTGGTAGAGAAGTAGCAAGCTACGTCTCTACAATGGGGGCACATTCTCAATGGCGGAAGTCACTGTTCGTATTCGGACACTTGCTTCCCACGAATGAACAGAACAACCTCGTTGATCAGTGCTATGTTTGCAGGTAAACATCTGGAGACACGCGACTTACATAACCGGCACAGTGGCCGAGCGCGTGCCATTCTATTAGGCAAATGGATATTGCTCGCCCATCGGTCGCAGGTCAACGTCGTCGCCGTCAGATCCTTTATGTAGCTATCGGAATTGTGCTTCTCGCTTTGGTGACGATGGGGTTGTCGCGGCTGAAGCCTGCGGCTCCCACGGTTGAGCGGTCCACGGTTTGGGTGGACACGGTCAAGCGCGGCTCCGTGCTGCGGCAGGTGCGCGGCTTGGGAACACTGGTTCCGATGGAAGGGTCCATCCAGTTTCTTCCAGCGGTCACCGAGGGGCGCGTAGATAAAATCCTCGAACTTCCTGGAGCTCAAGTAAAGGCCGACACCATACTACTGGAGATGAGCAATCCCCAGTTGACCCAAGAGGCACTGGATTCTGGGTGGAAGCTCAAGGCCTCCGAAGCCGATTACAAGAACCTGGAAGTGGCGCTTGCGAGCCAGGTGTTGGCGCAAAAGTCGCTGTCGGCTCAAGCCCAATCGGAATACAGCCAAGCCAAGATGCAGGCGGACATTGACTCTGAATTGGCCAAGCTGGGAGTCATCTCGCAACTCAGCATGAAGGTTTCCAATCAGAAAGCGGCGCAACTGTCTACCCAGAGCGACATCGAGAAACAGAGGCTGGTGAATAGCAGCGAAGTGCTCAAAGCGCAACTGCAGGCCAAACAGGCCGAGGTGGAAGAATTTCGTGCCCTGGCACAGTTGAAGCAGAGCCAACTCGACCGGCTGCGCGTGCGCGCCGGGATCGATGGAGTTCTGCAAGAGCAGACGCTGAAAATTGGACAGTTCGTGACGCCCGGCACCACGCTGGCGAAAGTAGTGCAGCCGCAGCGGCTCAAGGCGGAATTGAAGATTGCGGAAACCCAGGCCAAAGACATTCAGATCGGACAGCCCGCCTCGGTGGATACACATAATGGAGTAATTCCTGGTCACGTTGTGCGAATTGATCCGTCTGTAGTGAATGGGACAGTGACGGTGGATGTGACCCTGGACGCCAAGCTTCCGCAGGGGGCGCGGCCCGATCTCAGCGTGGATGGAACCATCGATCTGGAAAAGATGGACAACGTGTTGTACGTCGGACGTCCGGCCTTCGGGCAGGAACAGAGCACGGTGGGGATGTTCAGGCTGGAGGCGGACGGAAATAACGCGGTGCGCGCGCAGGTGAAACTGGGCCGCAGCTCGGTGAATACGGTTGAGATTTTGCAGGGGCTGAAGGAAGGCGACCAGGTCATTCTTTCCGATATGTCTCGCTGGGATTCGTATGATCGGGTTCGTCTGGAATAGGGCGAATCGCTAACAGAGAAAGGAACTTCGATGGCTGACGCGGGAACAATTATCAGCATGGAAAACATCACCAAGGTTTTTTTCACCGACGAGGTGGAGACCCATGCGCTGTCCGGGATTCACATGGAGATCCGGAAGGGAGAATATGTGGCGATCGCCGGGCCGTCCGGCTCGGGCAAGTCGACTCTGCTGGCGCTGATCGGATTACTCGATTCGCCGACTGACGGGAACTACGTGTTGAACAGCCACCCCGTCGCCAACCTCAACATCAGCGAGCGTTCACGCATCCGCAATCGCGAAATCGGCTTTATCTTCCAGAGTTTCAACCTGATCGGCGATTTGACGGTGTACGAGAACGTGGAACTGCCGCTTACTTATCGCGGCATGCCAGGGACCGAGCGCAAGGAGCGGGTACACAATGCTTTGGAGCGCGTGGGGATGAACCACCGGACCAAGCATTATCCCTCGCAACTTTCCGGTGGTCAGCAGCAGCGCGTGGCCGTGGCACGCGCGTTGGCTGGTTCGCCCGCCATCCTGCTGGCTGATGAACCCACCGGAAATCTGGATTCTCGCAATGCCGAAGCGGTGATGGACTTGTTGCGCGATTTGCATCGCGAAGGCGCGACCATCTGCATGGTGACGCACGATCCTCGCTTCTCGCGGCATGCCGAGCGCACCATCCATATGTTTGACGGACGAGTGGTCGAGGAGAGCGTCGAGGTGAATTGATGGAATCGCTACTGCAGGATGTGCGCTACGGCTTGCGGGTGTTGCGGAGATCACCGGGCCTCACCGCGGTCGCCATAATCACACTTGCCCTTGGCATCGGGGCGAACACGGCGATCTTCACACTGGTCCACGCGGTGATGCTGAAGTCCTTGCCGGTAGCCGATCCTGACCAACTCTACAGTCTGGGCGATTTCCAAACCTGCTGTGACACCACCGGCCCGCAGGACAATGTTTCACTCTATTCCTATCCGCTCTACAAACAACTCCGAGAGGACACACCGGAATTTTCGGAACTGGCGGCGTTTCAAACATGGCTGGATAGTTGGAGCGTCCGCCGGCGCGGCGCACCCGGGGTTCCCGAGCCCCGCTTTGGACAGTTCGTCTCGGGCAATTATTTTTCGACGTTTGGCGTGAGCGCCGTCGCTGGTCGGGTTTTAGCTCCGGCTGACGATCGGCCGGGGGCGCCGCCGGTAGCCGTGATGAGCTACCGGACGTGGCAACAACACTACGCACTCGATCCGAAAGTAATTGGCGATACGTTTTCCATGAATGGTCAACCGGTGACCGTGGTCGGAGTAACGCCGCCTGCTTTCTTCGGCGATACGCTGCGGGCCAATCCTCCGGATTTCTGGGCTCCGCTGGCAGTAGAGCCCCTTCTGGATGGAGCCAATTCGCTTTTGAACGCCCCTGGAGAGTATTGGCTCTTCACGACTGGGCGCCTGAAGCCGGGAGCACAGCTCGCACCATTGCAGGCACGCGTGACGGCGGAGATCCAGCAGTGGCTCAAGGATCACAGCGTTTTCAACGAGCAAGACCGCCAACAGACGGCCAAGCTGCGCGTGACGGTTTCCCCTGCTGGTGGCGGCGTTACGCGACTGCGCAACGGCTATGCGGATGGCTTGCGGCTGCTGATGATGGTTTCCGGTCTAGTCCTGCTGATTGCGTGCGCGAACATTGCGAACCTGCTGGTGGCACGGGGTATGAGCGGCCAGGGGCAAACGGCGGTGCGAGTCGCACTCGGTGCAAGCCAGGGGCGATTGATCCGACAGACGCTAACCGAGGGTGTTCTTCTCGCGCTGCTTGGTGGCCTTGCCGGTATTGCGGTGGCTTTCGCCAGCACGAGGGCGATTTTGCTGTTGGCCTTCAGAGGCGCAAGTTATGTTCCGATCAGCGCCCATCCTTCGTTGCCGGGGCTGGCGTTCACGTTCGCGCTTTCCCTGCTTACGGGAGTGGTTTTTAGCACGGTGCCTGCATGGATCGCCTCACACACCCATCCCGCGGAAGCGCTGCGCGGAGCCGGGCGCTCCACTCGAGGCAATTCTGCGTTGCCGCAAAAATCGCTCGTCGTCTTGCAGGCGGCGTTGTCCCTGGTGTTGTTGGCAGGGGCAGGGCTGCTGACCGTCAGCCTGCACAATCTGGAAAACCAGCAATTTGGTTTTGAGACACAGGGCCGGCTCATCGTGCGGATTAACCCCGCTCTGGCAGGATATACGCCGGAACGTTTGCCCGTGCTTTACCAGCAACTGCAGGAGCGTTTTTCGCGAATTCCCGGTGTGTTGAGCGCCAGCCTGGCGCTTCATACTCCATTCGATAACTGGAATTGGAATACTGCCATCAGGGTTGAGGGACGCGCTCCCGCCGCAGATCCGAACGATGACAACGCGAACTACGATTGGGTGGGTGCTCACTATTTTGAGACGATTGGAACTCATCTGCTGCGCGGTCGCGGGATCGACGAACACGATACGCCCGCATCGCATCACACAGCCGTCATCAATCAAGCTTTGGCGCGCAAGTTTTTCCCCAATGAAGATCCCATTGGCAAGCACCTGGGCTTCACAGATGGACACGGCGGAGATTACGAAATTGTGGGAATGGTTGAGGACACCAAGTACATAGATCCCAAAACTCCCGCCCTCCCCATGTTCTTCGTACCGTTGCTGCAACTGGTGAAATACGAGAAGGCAGACGATGCGCGATACCAGATTTGGGCGAACTATATCGACAGCATCCAGTTGCGGGTCGCAGGACGTCCCGAAAATCTGCAGGCGGCGGTGCGGCATACCTTGGCGGATGTTGATCCCAACCTGACGGTGATCAGAATGACGAACCTGGACGAGCAGGTGGGCATCCGGTTGAACACGCAACGTCTCGTTGCGCGGCTGACCACGTTGTATGGAGTGCTCGCGCTAATTCTGGCTTCGGTCGGACTCTATGGCGTGGCGGCGTACACGGTGGCGCGTCGTACGCGAGAAATTGGTCTCCGCATGGCCCTGGGCGCGAACCGGGCGAATGTTGTCACGATGGTCGTGCGCGGCGCCATGAGACCGGTTGTTCTGGGCCTCATGATTGGCGTTCCGGTGTTGCTGGCGGGAGGACGTGCCATTGCCAGCCAACTCTATGGAGTGAAGGGGTACGATCCCAGAGTTCTTCTGGCCGCCATTGCCGTGCTCGCCATCTCCGCGATCATTGCTGCGGTTGTGCCAGCCGGACGAGCGGCCAAGGTCGATCCCATGATTGCGTTGAGGCATGAGTGATGGGAACGCTGCTGGGGCGGGCTCGCTCTTGGCGACGGCGCTGGCGCGCGTTGTTTCAGCTTCGCTGGTCGAGGTCGGCCCTAGAGATCCCGCCATCCATGCTGCAGCCGCCGCTTTCACAATATTGATCACGCTGTGTGCGGGGGCAGATCCAGCGCGGCGGGCGGCGAAGGTCGACCCCATGGTGGCTTTGCGATACGAGTAGGACCTGGGAAAAAATGGAAAGCTTGATTCAGGATATTCGCTACGGCTTCCGAATGCTGGTGAAGAGTCCAGGATTCACCGCCATCGCTGTGATCACGCTGGCGCTTGGCATTGGGACGAATACGGCGATGTTTAGCGTGATCAATTCAGTGTTGTTGCGTTCGCTGCCGTTCCGCGATTCCAGCCGCTTAATGGTGGTGTGGAAGACCATGTCGAACGGGGCTCCCAACGCTTTCTCAACCCCGGCGTTCCTTGAGATCAGGCAACAAGGCGACCTCATAGCACACCTGGGCGCCTTCTCCAACGTCAGCTTTAACCTCGCGGGAAAGGATTTGCCGGAGCGCATCGCGGGCGGCAAAGTGAACTTCGATCTGTTTCCTGTGCTCGGCGTGCAGCCGATCCTGGGGCGGACCTTTGCAGCGGAAGAAGACCATCCCGGCGCCGGGCGGGTAGTGATCTTGAGCCACGCGCTGTGGGAGACCCGGTTTGGGTCGGCGCACCCGATCTTGGGCAGCGCGGTGGCGCTGGACGGCGCACCCTACACAGTGGTGGGCGTGATGCCAAGCGGCTTTCATGTGCTCTCCGACAAAGAACTGTTTTGGGTGCCGTTGCAGTTGGAGGCGGCAAACGCGCAAGCCTCGGCGCGCAATGTGCATTGGCTCTTTGCCTTCACCCGCCTAGCCTCGGGAACCAGTCAGACACAGGCGCAAACGGTGTTGGACGCAGTTGCATCGCGGTTGAAAGCGCAGAACCCGACGGGAGAAGGGGGCTTCGGGGCTACTCTGCTGCCGGTCGGTGATTTCGTGAACGGGAACGTAAAGCCGGCATTGTTGTTGCTGATGGGCTCGGTGGGTTTTGTGCTGCTGATCGCCTGCTCGAATGTGGCCAACCTTTTGCTGGCACGGGGGACGATGCGGCGGCGGGAGATTTCCATTCGGACGGCGCTGGGCGCAGCCCGGATGCGGCTGATTCGCCAGTTACTGACCGAGAGCGTACTGCTATCCCTGGTGGGCGGCGTGCTGGGATTGGGGCTGGCGTGGGTCGCAGTGAAGGCGCTGGTTGCGGTTCATCCCTCGAGTATCCCGTCAGTGAATGCGATCACGATTGATGCTACGGTTTTAGCCTACACGGCGTTGCTCTGTGGTGTCGTCGGAATTCTGTTCGGGGTGGCCCCCGCCTTGGAAGGCTCAAGGGTCAATGTGAGTGAAGCGCTGAAAGAAGGAGCGCGAGGCAGCAGTGGTGGGTTCGGCAAGCATCGCATGATACTTGTGGTGACGGAGACCGCGCTGGCGTCGATTCTGTTGATTGGGGCCGGATTATCGTTGAAGAGCTTGTGGCGCGCGGAAAGTGTGGACCCGGGATTCAATCCGGCAGGCGAGTTGACGTTCCGCATTGCGGCTCCATCGCAGTTCAAGGGCGAGCACATTCCGTTGTTCTATCAGCGAGTGTTGGAACGTGTACGAGTATTGCCAGGAGTGCAGTCGACGGTGCTGGCCCGGAATCTGCCCATGAGCGGCACTGATCCTTCCATGCCGATTGCGATCGAAGGCACACCCCCGCCGCCGTCGCAGATTCCAGTGGTTACGCGCTTTCGCGCTATCGGCCCGGGTTACTTCAGCGGATTGCAGACCTCGTTACTAGGCGGAAGGGAATTCACGGAACACGACACCGCTGCCGCCCCCAAGGTGGCAATCGTAAGCGAGAGCCTCGCGAAGCTCTATTGGCCTAGGGAAAATGCGCTGGGCAAGCGCCTGAAGCCTGAACTGACGGGAGGCGAGTGGTGCACCGTTGTCGGAGTGGCAGCGGACGTTCGCCACTGGGCGGCAGACGTCGATATTGAACCAACTGCGTATTATCCCTACACGCAGGTACCAGAGGCGTTTTTGCCGCTGTTTGAAGGCAGCATGACCATCGCGGTGCGCAGCCGCAATGCTGGCGGGCTCCTGAGCTCGATTCGCGCGGCCGTAGCCGACGTGGACAAAACTGTCCCGGTATACGACGTCAAAAGCATGGAGGAAATGGTTGCGGACTCCGGCTCACTGCGCCGTTTCGACATGTGGTTGATCGGGGCGTTTGCGGCACTGGCTTTGACCTTGGCGGGGCTTGGCATTTACGGCGTAATGGCCTACTCGGTTTCGCAACGGACGCGGGAGATTGGCATTCGCATCGCGCTCGGGGCGCAGGGCTGGAACGTGCTTCGCTTGATTATGGAACAGGGTGCAAAGCTGGCCCTGGCAGGAGTGGTGGTGGGGCTGGTGGGGGCCGTCGCATTGACGCGCGTGATGGCGAGCTTGCTGTTCGGAGTGAGTCCGACTGATTTAAGCACTTTTTCTGTTGTTCCCTTGATCGTGTTGGTTTTGATTCTGGTGGGGTGCTACATCCCGGCGCATCGGGCAACGAATCTCGATCCGTTGGTCGCGCTGCGGGAGGAATAGAGCGCAAAGAAGGCTTACCAGTAGAAAGACGACGAAGTTCGTGGGATGTAGAAGAAATGATTCAGCTACGCAATGTCGAACGCACCTACAAGACCGGCGCCGGGGTCACCTATGTTCTGCGCCGCATCAATCTTGACATTCGGGAGGGTGAGTTCATAACGATCATGGGGCCCTCGGGATCGGGGAAGTCCACGCTGCTTAGCATAGTCGGTATGCTGGATGACAGTTGGGCAGGCGAGTACTACCTCCTCGAACACGCCGTGCACAAGCTGGACCGGAAGAAGCGTGCGGACCTGAACCGGAAATATATCGGATTCGTTTTCCAGAGCTACCACCTGCTGGACAACCTCACGGTGTACGAAAACCTGGATGTTCCGCTTTCCTACCGAAACATCTCCCGCTCGCAGCGTGCCAGCATGGTGGCCGAGATTCTGGACCGCTTCCAAATCGTGGGCAAAAAGGATTTATATCCCAATCAGCTTTCAGGCGGACAGCAACAGTTGGTGGGAGTGGCGCGCGCGGTGGTGGGGAATCCCAAGCTGATTCTCGCCGACGAGCCCACAGGCAACCTGCATTCCAGCCAGGCAAAAGAAATCATGGAGTTGTTCAAGAAGCTGAATGACCAGGGAACCACCATCATTCAGGTCACGCATTCCGAGGCCAACGCCGAGTACAGTGACCGGACGATCCAGCTACTTGACGGGTGGATCGCGAAAGATCCCGCGAATCCGGAAGCAAACCCAGCCGTGGCCGTGCCGCAATCGAGGTAAGAAAATGGAAAGCTTAGTGCAAGACATTCGCTACGGTTTCCGAATGTTGCGGAAGAATCCCGGGTTCACTGCCATTGCTGTGCTGACCTTGGCCATCGGCATTGGGGCAAGCACCGCGATATTCAGCGTGGTGGATACCGTCCTTCTGCGGCCTCTGCCCTATCAGCAACCGGACCGACTTGTGATCGTCTCCGAAACTTTGCCCGGAATGTCGACGGAGGAAATTGGAGTTTCGGCGGCGGAATATCAGGACTATCGAGACCGCAATCGCTCCTTCTCGCAGGTCGCGGCGTACGAGAGCGCTGGCTTCAATCTTACGGGAGTGGGCCAGCCTTTGCGCGTGAACGCAGCAAGCTTGTCGGCCTCGGTGTTTCCTCTGCTCGGTGTGTCCCCAGAGTTGGGACGCGGCTTCACGCAGGACGAGGACCGTTACGGTTCCAGTAGCGTCGTCGTACTTTCGCATGCACTCTGGGATCGCCAGTATAGCGGCGATCCGAACATCCTCGGCAAGACTGTAAAGCTCGATGAGAAACCGTTTACGGTGATCGGGGTGATGCCAGCCTCGTTCCGTTTTCCTTTCGATGGAGCGCCGCTTTCCGAAATGGCCGATCTATGGGTGCCGATTGCGTTTGCTCCAGACCGCCTCAGCCCCGAGAACCGCACCAGAGAGTTTGGCGTAGGCTTCATCGGGCGACTGAAGCCGGGGGTTAGCAGGGAGCAGGCGCAAAAGGATGTCGACAGCATCGCGACGGCATTCATGCAACAGTATGGCTATTCCGGGACGTTGCGTGTCGTGCCCAGGGCCTATGCTTTCGCGACGCGCACGGTAGAAAAAGCAAGGCCGCTGGTGGTCCTGTTGATATTGGCGGTTGCATGCGTGCTGGTAATCGCCTGCGCGAATGTCGCCAACCTGCTGCTGGCCCGCGCCAGTCATCGCAGCCGCGAAATGGCAGTTCGAAGCGCCGTTGGCGCCAACACGGCACGCATCGTGCGGCAATGTCTGGTCGAGAGCGTATTGCTCTCCGTGTGCGGGGCAAGCGCAGGAATCATCGTGGCGGTCGTGTCCGTCGCAGGGCTCAGGCGGTTCGGACCGGCGGACGTCCCCCGTCTGCATGACGTAACGTTGCATCCCGTTGTCCTCTTGTTCACGCTGGTTCTCTCAGTCGTGACCGCCATTCTCTTCGGCTTCGTGCCTGCCTGGCGGCTCGCCCACGTTGCGCCTCAGGCATGCTTGAAGGAATCGACTCAGGCCGGTCCGGCACGAGGCACTCAGCGGCTACAGAATTCGGTGGCGACGATTGAGATCGCGGCAGCTCTGGTGCTGCTCATCGCTGGCGGATTGATGCTCAGAAGCTTTGTGCGCCTGCTGGACTCTCCATTTGGGTTCGATCCGAAAGGCGTACTTGTGATCCGGACCCTGTTCGACCGTGCTCGCTATCCCGATCCGGCAAAGCGACAGGCTGCACAGAAAGAGCTACTCGACCGTCTTTCGCACTTGCCGGGAGTGACCGCGGTAGCGGCGGCGAGTCATCTTCCGCTTAGTGACACCCGACAGATCGGTTTTCGTTTGGAGCATGCCGCGGCCGATGACTACCACTGGGCGCAGAATTCCCTGGTCAGTCCTGGCTACTTCCGTTCGATGGGAATCTCGCTGGCCGAAGGCAGGGATTTCACCGAGCAAGATCGGCCTGACACGCCGAGCGTTGCCATCATCAGCGAGAAGATGGCAAAAGAATATTTCCCTGGCCGGAGCCCGGTTGGACAACGATTCCAGTGGGGCGATCGGGCCTTCTTCACGATCACTGGCGTCGCTGCCGATGTTCATGTATCCGCGCTGGACGCCGATCCCCCACCAATGATTTACACCTCCATGTTCCAGGTAGAAAGCGGGGCCAGCGGGCGTAATGCATTTGTGTTGCGAAGTAAAGGCGAGGAGCAGGGCCTGTTCCAGGAAGTGCAGCAGCAGGTCTGGTCAGTCGACAAGGATCTGCCAATCTATAACACGACGACTCTGGCAAAACTGGTTTCGGAATCCGTGGCCCAGCGACGCTTTACGGTACTGCTGCTGGGCAGTTTTTCAGTCATCGCAATGCTTCTGGCAAGCATCGGCCTCTTCGGGGTGATCTCCTACCTGGTTGCCGAGCGGACGCGAGAATTCGGCGTGCGCATGGCGCTGGGCGCGGACCGGGCTAGTATCTATTGGCAAGTACTGAAACGCGCGGCGGCACTGGCGGTTGGAGGCTGCGGAATTGGCTTGTTGCTGTCCTTGTTCGCTTCGCGACTGCTTCAGGCAAGCCTGTATCAGGTCAGCCGTTTCGATTGGCCGACTCTTGTGTTTGTGCCGCTATTGCTGGTGAGCGTTGCGCTGTTTGCTGCCTATTGGCCGGCGCGTCGGGCGACCAGGGTCGATCCGATGGTCGCATTGCGATACGAATGAAGTTCTTGAATTCAGAACAGGAGAGTCATGAGAACGTCTTTTAGTAGACAGATGCGGACAACGTTGAAAGTAACGCTTTCAGTCTGGTTTTTCCTGGCAGCCCTTGAGACCACTGCACAAAATCTGGTCGACTATTCAAAACCGGCTTCGCATTTTCCTTACTTGGTTGGCCCTTATATCGCACATCAGGTGCCGCAGCCTAGCTTCGGGAACACTCCACGGGTTGAGACTTTGCTGAAGGATGGCAAGCTGAGGCTATCGTTGCCTGACGCGGTCACACTGGCGCTGGAGAACAATCTCGATCTTGCTATCGCCCGTTTCAACCTGTCGATTGCCGACACAGATATCATGCGTGCCAAATCTGGAGAGAGCGTGCGCGGTGTGGCGACCGGCCTGGTGCAGGGAACGCCTGGCGGCGGTGTCGGAGGCTTTGGCAGTGGCGCTCCCGGCGCCGGAGCCGGTGGAACGTCAGGCGGCGCGGGTGGCGCGGGAACGGGCGCTTCGGGACTGGTACAGTCCACCCTCGGCACCGGCACGGCAATCGATTCCTTCGATCCCATCATTACGGGGGGCATGAACGTTGACCACGCGACCTTCCCCGAGTCCAGCACGGTCCTTTACGGGGTACAGTCGCTGCAGCAGCACTCGGGTGTTGCCAATTTCAGTTACACCCAGGGTTTTGGCTCAGGCACGCTGCTGACGCTCGGATTCAACAATGACCGCATTACCAGCAATAGCGGGTTCGGCATTCTCTCTCCGGAAGTGGACAGCGGATTTCGGCTGACGCTGCGCCAGCACCTGCTAGCCGGTTTTGGCTTCGGGCCGAACTTGCGATTCGTCCGGATCGCGCGCAACAACCGGGAGATTTCGGATGTGGCATTTCGCGGTCAGGTGATCGCCACGGTTTCACAGATTCAAAACATTTACTGGGATCTCGTGAACGCGTACGAAGACGTAAAGGTCAAGGAACGCTCCCTGGAACTAGCGGAAAAAACGCTCTCCGATGACCGCGAACAGGTGCGGATCGGTGCCATCGCTCCCATGGAAGTGATGAAAGCGGAGAGCGAAGAATCAGCTCGCAGTCAGGATCTGTTGCTGTCGCAGAACGGATTACAGCTGCAGGAACTCCTGGTCAAGAACGCGATCACACGGGATCTGAGCGATCCGGTGCTGGCTACGGCTTCGGTCGTTCCGACCGACACGATGAGCATTCCGGAAAGAGAGCCGGTGACTCCGATTCAGGACTTGATTTCCGATGCCCAAGCGCATCGTCCCGAGTTAGCGGAAGCGCGGATGGATTTAAGTAATCGCGAGATCACCCGCAAAGCCGCAGCGAACGCGTTGAAGCCAGCTTTGGACCTGGTCGCTTGGTACGGAGCCTACGGGTTAGCCGGCGTGCAGACCCAGCCCCCGCAGTACCAGGGACCGCCGATCCCTCCGGTGGCTACCACCGGGTATTCCAACGCATTCTCCGATCTGTTCAAAAACAATTCGCCTGACTATGCGGTGGGGCTCAATCTCACCATCCCGCTGCGAAACCGCGGAGCCCAAGCCGACCAGATCCGCTCTCAATTGGAGTATCGGCAGGCACAACTGCACCTGCTGCAGCTACAGAATCAGATCGGGATCGAAGTGCGCAACGCCCAATTTGCCCTGCTGCAGAATCGCTCTCGGGTAGAAGCCGCTCGCAAGGCACGTGACTTGGCAAAGCAGACGTTCGATGTCGAGCAGAAGAAGAAAGCTCTGGGCGCTTCTACCAGCAACCTGGTGCTGCAGACGGACCGTGACCTGGCGCAGGCCGAATCGAATTTTGTGGCGGCGATGTCCACCTATGAAAAATCGATCGTGGAACTGGACCGCGCTACCGGTTTGACGCTGGCGCACACCGGCATCGAGATCGAAGATGCGGTACGAGGCCAGGCGCAGCAGTTGCCTCACTTCGCAGGGGTCGCTCCAAGGAAGGATGCTGCAGTTGAAGAGTCGCGGCCAGAAAACAATTGACCCTTGAGAAGCGCGACAGTCAGACCGATGAAAACTCGGTCTGCTATGCTCTGGTATTTGGACGAGATCGAGACGACATGACCACGACAGCGTTATCCTCTATGACTATGCCGACCAGTTCGACTTCCGGTGCACGGCTGCTGATTGCCGACGATCAGCGGGACGTACTGGAAGCCTTGCGTTTGCTGTTGAAGCCGGAAGGTTTTGCTATCGAAGCAGTGACCTCGCCATCGGGCGTGCTCGACGCACTCCAGTCGCGGGAGTTCGACGCGGTGCTGATCGATCTGAATTACACCCGCGATACGACGTCCGGCCAGGAAGGTCTCGACTTGCTTTCTCGAATTCAGGCAAATGACAGCACCTTGCCGGTGATTGTCATGACCGCGTGGGGAAGCGTGGATGTGGCGGTCGAGGCGATGCGGCGGGGGGCGCGCGACTTCATACAAAAACCCTGGGAGAATGCACGCTTGCTCTCGGTATTGCGTACTCAAGTTGAGCTGAGTGGCGCACTGCGGCGTGGCCAGCGGCTCGAAGCCGAAAATCGCTTGCTGCGGGCGGAAGGGCTCCCCAAGTTCATCGCCAACTCTGAGGCGATGCAGCCGGTGTTACGCCTGATCAGTAGCGTTGGTCCATCCGACGCCAACGTTCTGATCACGGGCGAACACGGTAGCGGGAAGGAAGTGGTAGCGCGGACTCTGCATGCGCTCTCCAACCGGGCCTCCCGGCCGCTGGTTGCGGTGAACACCGGCGGCTTGCCGGAGGGAATCTTTGAAAGTGAACTGTTTGGCCATGTGAAAGGGGCTTTCACGGACGCCAGAACCGACCGGATCGGCCGCTTCGAATTGGCCCATGGCGGCACGCTTTTTCTGGACGAGATCGCCAACATTCCACTTTCCCAACAAGCCAAGCTGCTGCGGGTGCTGGAAAGCGGCGAGATGGAGCGAGTCGGTTCTTCGCAAACCCGCCGTGTGGATGTGCGAATTGTTTCCGCGACCAATGCCAACCTGAACCAGGACGTAGACGCTGGGCGCTTTCGGCAAGACCTTCTTTTTCGCCTGAACACGGTCGAGGTTCATGTTCCTCCGCTGCGCGAGCGCCGCCAGGACATCTCGCAACTTGCCATGTATTTCCTGAACCGCTACGCTGAACGCTATCGCAAGCCGGCGAAGACACTGGATCCATCCGCCATGCAGGCAATGTTGGAGTATTCTTGGCCTGGAAACGTGCGCGAACTGGATCATGCGGTGGAACGTGCCGTACTTTTGTCGAGCGGCGACCTGGTACGAGTCAGCGACTTGAGCTTGCGGAACCCGCGCGAAAGCACACAACGGATGGAGGATCTCAGCCTGGAAGAGGTGGAGTCCCTGCTGATCCGCAAAGCTATCGACCGTTACGGCGGCAACATCAGCCAGGCGGCCGACGCGCTGGGTTTGAGCCGGAGCGCGCTCTACAGGCGGCTGCAGAAATATGGAATCGGAAGCAGCTAACCATGCCCGGGCGCCGGCGGCGGCCACAGGCGCGCCTCGGCCGCAGCCTCGAGTCCATCCTGCGCGAAAATCCAAGCGTCGCTTGAGCCACGAAAACCGGATTCTGCTGTTGACCATGGCATCCGGCGCGGTCGGAGTCGTGCTTGCACTGGTTCTGCTCTGGACCAGCGATCACGACTTCAGCACGCGCTGGACCCTTACATTCCTTATGGTGATGGTCTGGCTGGGCTTCGCCTTTGCCTTGCGGTCAGCCGTGATCCGCCCGTTGCAGACTCTTTCCAATATGCAGTCCGCACTACGGGAGGGTGATTTTTCCTTCCGGGTGCGGGGCGCAAAAATGGGAGACGCTCTGGGCGAGTTGATGCTTGAAGTCAACGCGCTTTCGGAAATGCTGCGCGAGCAGCGCCTGGGCGCGATGGAAGCAAGCGCACTGCTCACCACGGTGATGACTGAAATCGAGGTTGCCGTATTTGCCTTTGATGGCGATCGCAGGCTGCGGCTGGTGAACCGCGCCGGCGAACGCGTGATGGCCCAGAATGCCGAGCGCCTGCTGGGAAAGAGCGCTGAGGAACTGGGCCTTTCGGAGTGCCTCGAAGGAGAATCTGCGCGCACCCTGGAAAAGAGCTTTCCCGGGCAATCGGGCCGCTGGGGCGTTCGCCGTTCGATATTTCGGCAGGGAGGCAAGCCGCATTATCTGGTAGTGATCGCTGACTTGAGCCGCGCTTTGAGGGAAGAAGAACGGCAAGCATGGCAGCGCCTGGTGCGGGTGCTCGGCCATGAACTGAACAATTCTCTCGCTCCGATTTGTTCGATCGCGGGCAGTTTGGAAGACATCATGAAGCGCGAAGTTCGCGCCGCCGATTGGGAGGACGACTTGCGTCGCGGGCTGCGCGTGATTGTCGATCGCTCGGACGCTCTGAGCCGTTTCATGCGCGACTACTCTCGCCTCACTCGGCTGCCCAAACCGCAGCTTCGCCGCACCGATGTAAATACACTGGTCAAGGCTGCGGCTGGATTGGAGAGGCGTATTGCCGTGGACATCGAGCCAGGACCGGAAGTCATACTGGAAGCCGATCCCGATCAACTCCAGCAGTTGCTGATCAACTTGATCCGCAACGCGGTCGACGCATCGCTCGAGAATGGCGGAAAGGTCAGAGTCGGCTGGTCCAGGAACGGAAGTTGGCTCCACCTTTTTGTGCGGGACGAAGGCCCCGGAATCGCCAACCCGTCGAATCTATTCGTGCCCTTCTTCACCACCAAACCCGGTGGATCCGGCATCGGCTTAGCTTTGAGCCGGCAGATCGCCGAAGCCCACGGTGGAAGTGTTTCGCTGAACAATCGCGCCGAAGGAAAAGGCTGCGAAGCGGTCGTCCAGTTGCCGCTGGAAAGCTGACTGCGCCACCGCAGACACTCGACCCACGATCTCGTGCGGTACAATGTCTCTCTTCCAAACTAGGCTTAAAAGTGGGCTGGGCGGGAGGCTCCGGGAACGACCTGCAATCGTGTCGGAGGCCCAGCAAACAGTATCGAGACTTTCCCGCACACGGACAAAAAACTCTTCCCGGAGGCTACATGAAACGGCTGCTGCTGTGGACAGTCATCTGTCTAGTATTGCCCGGAGCGCTACGAGCACAGGACGAATCTATCACCGACACGACGGACCGTACTTTCTTTCCTCACGATACGCTCTGGGGCTATGCGCAGTTCGACTTGGCTCCTCCACATAACGAGATCGATCCAAATTTGTGCGCGGGAAATGCGAGAAGCTACGGCGGCGCGAATGCTCCGTGCAGCGAATTTGCCCGTTACATGCTTTCGGGATATTTAGAAGTGCGTCCTTTTGGCAAGGGCCAATTCCGCAGGTTCATGCTGTTTGGGCAGCCCGCAATTTTGTTCGGCAAGAATGTGCCGCAGTCGCTCTACACCTGGTCCTTTGACGCGATCGGCGTCGAGCATTCCTGGGGCTTGGGAGTTTATCTGGGGAGAGGATTCGAGTTCCGCGTGACCCAGCACTTCCTGTTCGACCGCTTGGGCGCGCGCGACCGCAATCTCGGGCCAGCGGATTTAGGTAACAACGGCCCCTGGGGAAGATACAACATGATCGGAGTGAGAAAGTATTTCGGCACCCGAAGATGGTGAGAGTTCCACGGCTATTCTTATCGGGGATGTCTGGATTCGAGCGCATAGTTATGGACGTCCCCAAAGGCGGTGACGCCGATGTGGCCAATCGACATCCAGCGCTCGAGCTTGTGATGGCCAGTGCGATGGAGCAAGTAAGAGATGCCGACGGAGGTCATGGTTCCGGCCGCTTCCAAGCTGGCGAATCCAGCCGAATTGTTTACTACGTCGTCGGGGATGAGAATCTCTTGTCTCCCGCGGGCCTGGAAGTTGCGAGTCGAAGCGTAATCCATACCCCGGGTCACGGCAATTCCGGAAAACAGCGCCAGATTTGTGCGATCCCAGAAGGCGTGTGGCGGAGAGGCGGTCGTGGCCGGATGAATTGCCGGAGGGGATGGGAGCGCAGTCAACGTTGGTTTCGAGGAGTCGGGCACTTGAGACTTGGCTGGCGAAGAATCCTGGGTGAGAAACCGCTGGGCCGTGGCAGGTTGTGGAATAAGAATGTAGCTTGCCAATGTGACCATCGCGACTACGAACGATTTGCTGAAAGGCGAGATCGCGATTTCTAGACGCATCTCAGCATTGTAATGGCGAAGCCAAGGGGTGCCGAGTTGCAGAGCAAGTGCTCGACCCGTTTGTGATCTTGAGTGTCCATTTCTCGCACTTCCCTTGAAACCTTTATAATTGTTAGTTTCGCGAACGCTTTCTGGAGGATATGTGATGGCGGTCTCCTACAACGGCCTTCCGGTGCCCGCAAATGGCGCCCGGATCACCTACAGCAATGGGCGCTACCAGGTGCCCGATAATCCCATCATTCCCTTCATTGAGGGCGATGGCACCGGCCGGGATATTTGGAAAGCATCCGTGCGCGTGTTCGACGCCGCGGTGCAGAAAGCCTACCAGGGCAAGCGCCGCGTGGCATGGTACGAAGTGTTCGCGGGCGAGAAGGCAAAGGCTGAGTTCAACAACTGGCTGCCGGATGACACCGTGAACGCGATCCGCGAGTTTCGCGTCGCCATCAAGGGTCCCTTGACTACGCCCGTGGGCGGCGGCATGCGCTCGCTGAATGTGGCTCTGCGGCAGATTCTCGATCTCTATGCCTGTGTGCGCCCGGTGAAGTACTACAAGGGCACGCCGTCACCGGTGAAACATCCCGAACGCATGGACATTGTGATCTATCGCGAGAACACCGAAGACGTTTACGCCGGCATCGAGTGGGAACAGGGCACACCGGAAGCTGCCCGGCTCATCGAGTTTCTGAATAAAGAAATGCTCAAGGGAGGCAAGAAGCAGATCCGGCTGGATTCGGGCGTCGGAATCAAGCCGATGTCCGTGACCGGCACCAAGCGCCTGGTGCGCATGGCAATCCAGTTCGCGTTGGACAGCAGGCGCAAGATTGTCACCTTGATGCACAAAGGAAACATTCAAAAGTTCACCGAGGGTGCCTTCCGCAAATGGGGGTATGAGATCGCTACGCAAGAATTTCGCGACAAGGTTGTCACCGAGCGCGAGAGCTGGATCCTCGACAACAAAGATAAGAATCCGAACCTCACGATTGAGGAAAACGCCAACCTGACCGAGCCGGGGTTGGAGTTCGCTACTGAAGAATTCCGGCAATCCGTTTACCAGGAAGTGCGAGACGTGCTAACCGCGATCTACGCGACCCACGGCAAGGGGGCGTGGAAGAAGAAGCTGATGATCAATGACCGCATCGCGGATTCGATCTTCCAGCAGGTAGTGACGCGAGCGGATGAATATTCGGTGCTGGCCACACCCAACCTGAACGGCGACTATATCTCCGATGCGTGTGCCGCGCAGGTCGGCGGGTTGGGTATCGCGCCGGGTGCCAACATCGGCGATGGCTACGCGATTTTCGAAGCGACGCATGGCACAGCTCCCAAGTACGCCGATAAAGACGTTATCAATCCCGGCTCGGTAATTCTCTCGGGTGTGATGATGTTCCGCCTTATGGGCTGGAATGAGGCGGCTGACCTGATCGAGCATGGCATGGAGCGAACCATCGAGCAAAAGCAAGTCACTTACGACTTCGAGCGGCTGATGGAAGGCGCTACCAAGGTGACGACTAGCGAGTTTGCTGGCCACATCATCGAAAACATGGATGCGGCGGTGCTGAGCGCGACGCGTTAGTAGCGGAAACCTATAAGCACAAAGGACGTGAGGGTACAAAGGAAGAAAGAACTTTTCTCGACCCTGTGTTCCTCCGTGTCCTCTGTGGCTACTGAATTTATTGTTCCTATTTGGAAAGGGAAATCATGCGTAAGAAAGTTACGGTTGTAGGCTCTGGAAACGTGGGCGCCACGGCTGCCCACTGGATAGCCGCCAAGGAACTGGCGGACGTAGTTTTAATTGACATCATCGAAGGTGTTCCGCAAGGCAAAGGCCTGGACCTGCTGGAAGCCATGCCCATTGAGAAACGAGACTCGCATATCCTCGGCACGCAAGATTATGTCGACACTGCCAATTCCGATATCGTGGTGATCACCGCCGGCATCCCGCGCAAGCCGGGCATGAGCCGCGATGATCTGCTCAACACCAACCACAAGATCATGAAAGATGTAGTGGGCAAGGCCGTGCAGCATTCGCCAAACTGCATTCTGATAATCGTATCGAATCCCCTCGACGCCATGGCTCAGGCCGCGTACAAGATGAGCGGCTTTCCCCGCGAGCGTGTGATCGGCATGGCCGGCGTGCTCGATTCCGCCCGCTTCCGCGCGTTCATTTCGGAAGAATTGAAAGTCAGTGTGGAGAATGTGACCGCATTTGTCCTCGGAGGGCACGGCGATACCATGGTCCCGTTGCCGCGTTATTCCACCGTGGCCGGAATCCCGATTACCGAACTGATGGATGCGGCTACCGTGGCCCGTCTGGTGCAGCGCACCCGCGATGGCGGCGCCGAGATCGTGAAATATCTGAAGACCGGCAGCGCCTATTACGCCCCTTCAGCGGCGGTAGCGGAGATGGTCGAGGCTATCTTGAAAGACAAGAAGAAGATCCTGCCCTGTGCGGCATATTTAGAAGGCGAATACGGGATCAAGGGGCTTTACGTGGGCGTGCCAGTGAAGTTGGGCTCGAAGGGAATCGAGCAGATCATTCAAATCAAACTCACGCCGGAAGAAAAGGCGGCACTGGATAAGAGCGCCGAGGCGGTGAAGGAGTTGGTGGCTGTGATCGGGGTGTAATCACCTGGAGGGAAGCTTGAAAGAAGTGGCTATTTCGGAGTTCAAGGCCAAGTGCGTGGGCATTTTGGAGCAGGTGCGCAAGACCCGTAAACCGGTCCGCGTAACCCGGTTTGGGGAACCCGTGGCAGAAGTGGTGCCCCCTCTGCCAAGAAACGTTCTGCAAACTGGCTGGGGTGCATGGCGGGGACGGGTCGCGTCTTAGGGGACATCGTTGGTCCCGCAAGCAGCAACACCGACTGGGAACGGTGACCCCGCGGACCATGTTCTGGTAGCGTCGGCAAGAGTGTTCGGGCTGACCTTGGTTACAGCAGACCAACGCCTTATCCGTGAGTCTGGCATTTCCGTAATTGCCAACCAGTGAGCGGAAGCGGTTGGCCCTCGGCCGCTGTTTGCCGTATTATTGGGTGTTTGCATGAGGCGCGTGTGCGGAAGTTCGTCTTGGCTCTCATCATTGTCGTAGAGCTCGGTTGCACTTGGCTGGCATTCCGGAAAACCGCCCACCCACAACCAAACCTTAAGGTCCTACTTTCAGAGCGGTTCGAGTCTGAAAGCTGGCGCGCCGGTGTGCGTCGATGGTGTCAAGCTGGGTGTGGTTACGAGTGTGCGCGTGCGCCCCGAGTTGGGAGAGCGCCCCGTCGAAGTTCTAATGGCGATAAGCACGCCCTATGAGCTGCATATCCCTACTGATTCAACTGTGGCGATTTCTACGGAGGGAGTATTAGGCCCGCCTTTTGCGGATATAGATACCCGGTACGCTCAAGGCCCGCCGCTAGGAAACAATGGCGAGCTGAAGAGCTTCGAAATAAAAGGCGCGAACGGCGCAGGCCATTTTGTTGAAGCCTTGGGAGAAGCTCTCATCCAATCCACTCGCAAGGGCAGACCGCAAGAAGGACAGACCAACAGTTCCGAGAAGCCCACAGTTGGCGGCAGGTAGTTCACACTCTTTCGATCGTCACCGACTTCACCACCACATCTTTGTTCGGCTTGTCCTGGCGATTACGGGGGAGACCCACGATCTTCTCGGCGACGTTCTGGCCCTCCACCACTTCGCCGAAAATCGTGTGCTTGCCAGTGAGCCACGTCGTAGGAGCTAGCGTGATGAAGAACTGCGAACCGTTTGTGTTTGGACCGGCGTTCGCCATGGCCAGCTTGCCCGGCTTGTCGAATTTATGTGGCGAGCCTTTGGTTTCGTCCTCGAACTGGTAGCCGGGGCCACCCATGCCGGTGCCCGCCGGATCTCCGCCTTGGATCATGAAGTCGGGAATCACGCGGTGGAAGATCGTGCCGTCGTACAGCCGGTCTTTGCTTTTCTTGCGGGTGACGGGATGCGTCCACTCGCGTTCGCCCTCGGCGAGTTCAAGAAAATTTGCGACCGTCTTGGGCGCGTCCTTTTCAAACAAGCGGCAGACGATGCTGCCTTCCGATGTATCGAAGATCGCATAAGTGCCAGGTTGGCGGGTCATGACAGTTCCTTTCGTTTATGTCGTTAATGTCGAGAGGCGAGGGCAAGATGCCCTCGCGACAGCCGGCGAGCTGCCGCCGCTACAAAATGCTCGCGGTGCAGTTCGCGCTACTTCGCGCCGCTGACTGTAATGTGATTAATCTTTACTGGCTTATAGGGGCGGTCATTCGAGTCGCGTCCCATGCGTGCGATTTGCTTCACCAACGTCACGCTGGCTTCATCGCACTGACCGAAGATGGTGTAGCCGCCGTTCAAACTTGCATAGGCAACTTCGGTGATGAAAAACTGAGAGCCATTGGTATCGGGACCAGCATTCGCATAGGCCATGCGCCCCGGACGATCGAACTTGAGGTCGGGAGAGGTTTCATTCTTGAAAGCATAGCCGGGGTCGCCGGTTCCAGTGCCCATCGGGTCGCCACCCTGGATCATGAAGTTCGGGATCACGCGGTGGAAGATGGTGCCGTCGTAAAGCGGAACACCGTGCTTTTTCTGATGAGTGATGGGACTGGTCCAATCCTTGGTTCCGTTAGCCAAGCCAGCGAAGTTAGCCACGCCGATCGGAGCCTTGTCCGGGAAAAGCGTGCAGGTCAGTTTGCCTGCCGTGGTATCAATTACAGCAGTCGGCCCGCCCGAAGCCGCTGCCGGTTTGGCCTGGGACCACAACGTGAGCGAGGACAGAAAGATGACTGAAACGAGAATCAAGCATTTGCGCATGGGTGCCTCCTTGAGTGTAATAAGTCCGAATCTTGAATTGTACGACAGCAACGGCGGAATTTAGTTATCAGACGGAACCTTTAGCGCCTGCATCTCATGGCTGACGCGCTCCACTTCGTTGAACACCCGCAGCGTATTGCCGCCGAGAATCTTATGGATGTCATCGGCGCCGTAGCCGCGATCGAGCAACGCTTGCGTGATCTTCGGCAAGTCGGCGGCGGAATCAATTCCTTCCGGCGTTGCCCCGCTCACGCCGTCGAAATCCGAGCCCAAGCCGACGTGGTCCATGCCAGCGACCTTGGCGATGTGGTCAATATTGTCGATCAATGACTTCAGCGGCGGGCGTGGTATTCTTGCGCTCCACTCCCTTTCGATGCGGTCTTTGTCGAGGTAACTGACCGGTTGTGCGGCAGCCTTCTTCTTGGCGATGTATTGCTCTGCCGCGGCGTCCCGTTCCTTGGACTGGGCGCGGAATGCGTCCAGATACTTCTGATCGTCGAAGGCGGAGAAGAAGTTCACTTGCACGACGCCGCCATTCTTAGCCACTGCGCGCAGCATATCGTCGGTCATATTGCGGGGATGATTGCTGAGGGCGCGGGCCGATGAGTGCGACGCGATCACCGGGGCCTTGGTTGTGGCAATTGTGTCCCAAAACGTTTTGTCCGCGACGTGAGAAATGTCCACCATCATGCCGAGACGGTTCATTTCCAGCACGACTTGCCTGCCGAAATCGGTGAGTCCGTTGTGGTGTTGGATCTTAGGGTCGTTGATGTCGCCGGAGGAATCCGCCCATTCATTCGTGTTCGACCACGAAAGGGTCATGTAACGCACGCCGAGGCGATAGAAATCGCGCAGGAGGCGAATATCGTTCTCGATGGAGTGACCACCCTCGATGCCCATCAAGGCGGCAAACTTTTTCTGCTGGCGGGCGCGCTCGATGTCCTCGATGGAAAATGCCATAACCATTCGATCAGGATGGCGCGCCGCCTGTTCGTACACGGAATCGATCAGATCGAAGGTGTGCCGGGCGAAGTGGCCTTGATTGGTTTCGGGATCAACCCAGATGGAGAAAAACTCGGCGTCCAGGTTGCCGGCACGAGCTTTATCGAGGCTGATGTGGCCGATGTCCTTGGGATCGGTCGAACCAATATCAAAGTTCTCGTCCAGAAAACGCTGCGGCGTATCGGCATGCGTGTCAACCACGATGGCCGAGTCATGGATGGCGCGAGCTCGGGGGCTGATGCCGGAAGGGGCATTGCTCTGGGCAAAAGCTAGAGCGGAAGCCATCATCAGCAGCGCAACGAAAAGTAGGAGGTCCGCCGAAAGAAACCGCTTTAGTGTCTCCATGGATGGTAAGGGAACGATTGTAAACGATTGCTGGTGGAGAAGAAATGAAGAGTAAGATCCTCACGCCCGATCAAGAGGAGGAACTCCTTTCAGCTTTCGAGTCGCACAAAAATGTTGTAGGGATCCTTCGACCCGCATGACAATTTGATAGAAATGGGCGCAAGGTTGGAACTACTGTTGCGGGTCGCTATTGGCAGAGATGCTCTGTGGCTGTGCGTTTTCGTCGTCTTGTGCTTCATCTTGCTGCTCTCCGGCTAAGGTCTTCGACTCGCGCCAGTCCGCGTAACGGCCGGAGACCGCCACGTGGAATACCCATTGATGGCGTTCTTCTTCTGGTTCCACCAGTCCCTGATCCTTGAGTGGCATCATGTACTCCTCCACCCATTTCACCTGCTGCTTTGTCATACCACGGCGTTGAATGTCGACCGTAATCCCGGCCAGATGGGATGAGGCGGTTTCACCCTTTTCGGGTGCGGCGTTGCGATTATGCCGGCGAAGCTTTTTCTGTACCTGCACCGTCCGCACCGCCGAATTCACCTGAATCTGACTGTGGAACTGCTTGTAGTAAGCCTCGCTCAGATCCTCAAGAAAGTCGCGCGTCCAAGGACGACAGTAACGGCGATCGGGGTTCAGTCGAGGATCAAAGCGCAGGGTTTGGCTTGCAACAATCGGAACCAGTTCCTGGCTGGCGATCAGTTGCTCGAGCTCAGCATCATTCTGGATGCGCGGCAACTCGAGGCGGTCAATTTCCTCGTTCTGGCGCAACAACGAATCGCGGGAAGGACGGAATACCGGGTTCCAAAGGACACGACGGAAATGAGTCCGGCGTCTGCTGGCGCGATGTACGTGGTGGCTGGGCACGACCTGATGCAGCCCAAAAGCCTGTCCGCACACGGCGACGGCCAGAAATACCAACAGAAAAGCTCGCTCTGTTTTACCCTTCACGAAGTGGCCTCAAATCCTTAGATGCGATAGCGCGAACGCAAGGCGGTATTCTAAATCACGGGCCTTGCTTGTCATGCTAGCTTTCCGCCGCGAGGTTACCAAAGAGTATCCTGGCCAGATTACTGCTGGTTACTCTTTGCTCGCAGAGTTCGCCGACTACCCTGATTGTGTCTGCAGCTAAGATGCCGTTTCCGAGCGCCGGATTGTCTCTGTCTATGTGCCCAAGAAAGAAGCAATTACCGCCCTCGACGCCGGGGACAGACTGCGAACTCTATCACCAGTTGGCAGGGCCTCGGACAGAAAACGTCACCGATGAGCCATTTCGGCCCATTTAGCGTCACTTGTGGAAGAGGTCGCCAATGGCCTGTTTCATGACTTCGCCGCCGACCTCGGAAATAGATCGCGTCAGGGGAATGTCCTTGGGACAGACCTCGACACAGTTCTGCGCATAGCCGCATTCCTGGATGCCGCCATCGCCCATCAGAGCGGCCAGGCGCTCGCGTTTCAGCGCTGCGCCGGTGGGATGCGCATTGAACAGCCGCACCTGAGAGATCGTGGCCGCGCCCACGAAGCCGGTGTCCTCGTTGAACTGCGGGCAGGCCTCCATGCAACAACAGCAGGAGATGCAGCGCGAAAGCGGATAGGCGGCCTCCTGTTCTTCAGGAGTCACGCGCGGGCCAGATCCCAGATCGTAACTGCCATCAATGGGGACCCAAGCCTTCACCGCTCTCAGGTTTTCAAACAGAACGCTGCGGTCGACCGTCAGATCGCGAACCACCGGGAACTTAGTAAACGGTTCCAGCTGAATGGGCTGGTCGAGCTTGTCCACCAAGGCAGAGCACGCCATACGAGCTCGCCCGTTGATGAGCATGGCGCAGGAGCCGCAGACTTCCTCAAGACAATTGGAGTCATAGGTGATGGGAGTGGTCGGCTTGCCATCGCGAGTGACGGGATTCCGGGCAATTTCCATCAGCGAGGAAATCACATTCATGCCCGGGTGCCAGGCAAGTTCAAATTCTTCCCAATGAGGTTGCGTATTGGGATTGTCCTGGCGCTTGATCTTGATGATTACCGATTTGTCACTTGCCATATGCTAGGTCTCAATTGCCGTCGCTCTTGCCTGCTCTCGCTTGCCATTCATGACTGATGTCCGTTGAGCTAATTCAGTACTTTCTCGGGCGCGGGGGAATCAGCGAAACATCCACCGGCTCGAATTCAAACTTCGGCTCGTCTGCATCAGGTGCGAAGTATGCCTTCGTCGTCTTCATCCAGTTCTTATCGTCGCGCTCGGGGAAGTCTGGCTTGTAGTGTGCCCCGCGAGATTCGTCCCGCATCGCTGCACCCTGCGCGACTACGCGGGCGAGTTGTAGCATGTTGTAAAGCTGGCGGGTGAAGACCACGCTGGTGTTCGCCCACTGCGTGCGGTCGCTGAGGTTAACCTTGCGGAAACGTTCAAGCATCTCAACCAGTTTGGCATCAGTTTGCTGCAAATTCTTGTTGTAGCGGATGACGGTGCAGTCCTTGGTCATCAATTCGCCAAGTTCGCGCCACAAGCGGAACGGGTTCTCCGTGCCGCCCGACTTCATCAGCATCGAATTGTTTTCTTCCTGATGCTTGCGTTCCGCGTCGAAATGTCCATTGCTCGACGCGGCCTTCTGATCGCGTGCGTATTGCACAGCTGCGGGGCCGGCGATGAATCCGCCGAAGATGCACGAAACCAGCGAATTCGCACCCAAACGATTCGCACCGTGATACTGGTATTCACATTCGCCCGCGGCATAAATCCCGGGGATGTTGGTCGCCTGGTTGAAATCAACCCACAGGCCGCCCATGGTGTAGTGCATGCCCGGGAAGATCTTCATCGGAACTTCGCGCGGGTCGTCCCCCACAAACTTCTCATAAATTTCCAGAATGCCTTCCAGCTTGCGGTCGAGAATCTTGCGATCGATGTGGGTCAGATCGAGGTAGACCATCGGCTTCCCATCGATTCCTAGGTTGTGCTCATAGACAACCTTGAAAATCGCGCGGGTGGCGACATCGCGCGGCACCAGGTTTCCATACTTGGGATACCATTCCTCCAGGAAGTACCAGCGCTCGCTTTGCGGGATCGACAGCGCATCGCGCTTATCACCCGCCGTCTTCGGAACCCACACGCGTCCGCCTTCGCCGCGTGCCGACTCCGACATCAGGCGCAGTTTGTCTTCGCCCGGAATTGAAGTGGGATGAACCTGGATGAACTCTCCGTTGGCGTAGAAGCATCCTTGCTGATACAGCGCTGACTGCGCCGAGCCGGTACACACCACAGAGTTAGTGGATTTCCCGAAGATCGCCCCAATGCCGCCGGTCGCGACGATGATCGCGTCGGCGGGGAAAGTGCGCACTTCCATGGAACGCAGATCCATGGCACAGATGCCGCGGCAGACCTTGTTGGAATCGAGCACGGCCGAGAGAAATTCCCAGTGCTCATATTTCTTGACCTTGCCTTCGGACTCGTAGCGGCGCACCTGCTCGTCGAGCGCGTAGAGAAGTTGCTGTCCGGTGGTGGCTCCAGCGAATGCGGTGCGGTTGTAGAGCGTCCCGCCGAAGCGGCGAAAATCCAGCAAGCCTTCCGGTGTGCGATTGAAAGGGACGCCCATGCGGTCGAGCAGGTCAATGATGCCCGGAGCGGCGTCGCACATGGCCTTCACGGGGGGCTGGTTGGCCAGGAAGTCCCCGCCGTAAATGCTGTCGTCAAAATGCTTCCATGTGGAATCGCCCTCACCCTTTAGGTTCTTGGCTGCGTTGATGCCGCCCTGCGCGCATACCGAATGAGAGCGCTTCACGGGGACAATGGAGAATAGATCTACCTGTCCGCCCATCTCGGCGATCTTGATGACCGCAGAAAGACCCGCCAGGCCGCCGCCGATAACAATGATTTTCGGATTCGCTGCCATCTTCGAATGTACCGCTTTCCGTAAGCTTTATTTGGTCGCGCCCGATCCCGCTTCGACGATACTTGCGCCCGCAGGGTCGGTTGGCTGCTGTGCAAAGCGTTCCCTGAAGGTGTACAAGCTGGTCAGGCCCGCGGCACTTAGGATCACGAAAAATGCGAGGCACACGGCAAGGAATCTACGCCGCGCGTTTTCACCCGGAGTGAGTCCCCATTTGGCGGCAAACAACCAAATCCCGTAAGCGAAATGCCAGGACGCGCACACCAAGCCGACAACGTAAAAAGTCAGCAACGCAGGCGAGAACAGTTCCGCTTGAACTTTGCCGAAAGACGCGCCCGGATATTCGTGCAAGTCGATGCCGGTAAATCGCATCGTCCATGTGTGCCAGAGGATATAGGCGAACGCGATTGCGCCGGTCCAACGCTGCGCCGTATACATCCAGTTTCCAGTCCAGGGATAATCCCCGACGTTCACTTCCCCGCGATACCAGATGTAGAAACCGTAGAGCGCGTGAAACAGGATAGGCAGCCAGATGCCAAACAACTCAAGTATCGGAACCAACGGAAGACTCGCCAGAAAGCGGACCTGGCGAGCGTAGGCGGCCGGACCGCCGATTGCCGAGGAGTTGGAAATCAAGATGTGTTCGAACAGGAAAGCACCCACGGGGACGATCCCGCTGAGCGAATGCAGACGGCGCAGCAAAAACGAATATCCCTGGCCGGCCCGCAGCGGAGCCACGCCACCTTTCATCGGCATCGGAGCCGCAGGACTAGCGGTTGCTGGCACGGAATGCTCCTAATGAGTTCAAGTATGAGAACGGAACCTTTTATTATGTTGTTGCGGGAGAAGGTAAGTCAAGGAAGCGACGGAGCGTGCCATGAAGACGATCGGAATTATCGGGGGGCTCGGGCCGGAGTCAACGATTGAGTATTATCGTTGGATCATCGCATCGTACGTTGAGTCGAGACCAGATGGAAGCTCTCCCTCAATCATCATCAACAGCATCGACTTGAAGAAGCTCCTGGAGATGGTTGCGGCGAACGAACTTGCCAAACTGACCGAGTATCTGGTGAGTGAAATACAGAGACTGGCGCGGGCAGGGGCGGAGTGCGGGTTGGTCGCTGCCAACACGCCACACATTGTGTTTGACGAAGTCCGCCGCCAGTCACCCATTCGATTGATCAGCATTGTGGAGGCAACCTGCGAGGCAGCGAAGGCTCTGGGGTTGAAAAAGCTTGGTTTGTTCGGCGCACGCTTCACCATGCAAGGACGATTCTACGCAGATGTTTTTTCCAAGGAAGGGATCGCGCTTGCCGTCCCCGATGAGAATGACCAAGCTTTCATTCATCACATGTATTTTAATGAGTTGGTGAAGGGCACGGTTCTGCCGGAAACGCGTGAGCGATTGCTCACCATCGTGGATCGATTGAAAGAGCGCGAGGCGATCCAAGGGCTGATCTTGGGCGGCACGGAACTGTCTTTGATTTTGCGGGATCCGACGGTTCGGGACATCCCAGTGCTCGATACGACCAAGATTCACGCAAATGCAATCGTTGCGCAGGCATTGTCGCAATAGCGGGCGACGGCGTAGTTGAATTTCAAATTGCGGCACTACTCTTTATTGCCTGGTACCAAGCCAGGAACTGCCGGAACGCAGCGCCACGATGGCTGCACCGAGCCTTCTCTTCCGGAGTCAATTCGGCGAAGGCTTTCTGGATCTGCGGAAAGTAGAAGAGGGGATCGTAGCCGAAACCATTCGTCCCACGAGGGCGATTCAAGATAAAGCCTTCGACCTCTCCGCGAAACACCTCCAAGGTTCGTCCATCGCGCGCGGCCGCAATCACGCACACGAACCGGCCGTTGCGCTTGCCATCGGGAACATCTTTCAGTTCACGCAGGAGGCGCGTGTTGTTGGCTTCGTCGTCGGTGTTGTTGTCCATCAAGTGAGGCGCATCGGCGGCATAGCGCGCAGAGTGGACACCCGGAGCACCCTTGAGTGCGTTCACTTCCAAGCCAGAATCATCTGCCAGGACAATCTCACCCGGAACTTCGCGGCTGTAACTCTCCGCTTTTTTTCGCGCGTTTTCCTCGAAAGTAAGACCGTCTTCGACCACGACAGGCAGAGAGGAGAAGTTTGGAATAGAGGCGATCTCGATGCCAAGGGGCGCCGCAGCTCCAGCAAAATCGCGCAATTTGCCGGCGTTCGAGGTTGCGATGAGGATGTGATTCATTGGCCGGCGGTCCTGTTTACCGCCCTCTGCTCGCGGTTTGGCGTTTGCTCCTTACTATCAAATGATATATAGCAACAGAATATTTACCAATATATTTGGAATGGTATGAGGGATTTGGCAAGAATCGAGTTCTCTTGTGGGCTTGACAAAGATTTCAGGCGAGGTCAGCGTCGGAGCTTGCACGCCTCCGCCGAAGCGCGACCAAGCCTCCAAGGACTAGACCGGTGACGCCTGAGATGATTCCTCCGAGGGTTCTATCCCAGGTTCGCGAGAACGTGATTTGCACACGGTTCTCGCCCGCTTGAACCGGGATCAGCATCTGCCCGGTGACGTCTCGTGTGGCCGTTGCGACGACCTGGCCATTCACTTCGACGCGCCACGCAGGATAGTTGAATAACCGCAACACCAGTTGTCCGGGTTGGGCGACCTCGGCGGTAAACAACTTCGATTCCGCGTTCCATCGTTGAATCCGGATTCCCTGAACTTGATCTGGCGCTGCGCTAAAGTCGTCCAGAGCGACGCGGGGAGCATCCTGCTTGATTTCGTATGGATCGCCACCGACGGGCACATACTCATCGGTGCCCGCGTATCCTTTTCCGCTCCGCTGGCTTTCAAGCATCTGGCCGAAATCCGCCGCGGTTTCCCACCATGGAGGCTGAACACGATGCCAGGCAAAAGCAAGCACCGCGCACATGGTGAGGCAGATCAGAACGCGTACAATCCAATGCCGTGCAGCCATGGTTACAAGAAGGGCGAAGGCCATATTCAGGCACAACAGCCAACGCCAGGGAAGTTGCAGGAAACGCAACTCAGGCAGATGCTCCCATAGAAAAAACGTAAACGAACAATTGAGCAGTGCCGCAAGTATGGTCCACCCGAAGAGCATCCACCAAGGCCGGGGCTCGCGATGCCTCCATCGGCGGGAAAAGAATGCCGCAATCGCGAGCACAATCATTTCCGCCGATGCCACCAGCGAGATTAGCAAGTTGAAGCGATTGTGATCGATGTCATTGATATTCACGAAAAGGAAATTGTCCTGGGGACGCACACCCGGAGACAGCACTTCAGCGATGTTCACCCATTTCTGTTCATACGCTGCCGGTACCAGGAAAAACGCCGCGAGAGCCGCGCCTAGCAATACTGTAAGTACGCCGCACAGCAAAACTCGCAGCGAGCGCTTGAGAATGGCCAGGATCGCGATTAACAGCGTCAGGGAATAGTTGACCATCACGGCGGCGGGAATGTTCGTCAGCCAGGCGGAGCCCACGATGGCGGCCAAGGGAATGACTGCTTCTTGTCCCTCTTCTTCCGAGCGCAGCGCGTAGAGAAAAAGCACAGGCAACAACGCACCGGCGAGCAGTTCCGCGAACGCGCTCCGCCAATACACAATGACGAGGTAATAAGGATTGGCAGCATACAACGCTGCGGCAAAGATGGCATCGCGACGATCCAACCAGCGCCGCGCCAGAAGAAACATGGAACATCCGGAAAGCGTCAACGCCAACCACACATAAGTGCCGGCAACGGCCTTCCACGGCAACAGCGCTCCCAACGCGGCCCCCAGTGTCCATGAGGACGGGGGATAGAAAATGAATCGGGCCTCACCGTATCCGTACTGCGCCAGGCCAGCCCATCGCGGATAGAGGATCCCCTGCCTCCATTGGCCAAGAACTTCCATCCAGGAGTTCACGTGGAACTCGAAATCGTGTCCGGAGGGATTGCCGAGAAAGAAGAACGGAAGAATCACAAGGAACGCTGTTGCCATCACCATGAGTAGAGGCAAAGGAAAGATGGGTCCACCGGTAAAATTGACGGGGGCTTCTTGCCGCGTCGTGAATCTTCGCTCCGAAGAAGGCGAGTTCAGCAGGGAATTGCCTCGGAAGTGTGGATGTAGCTGCACAGAGATTGTTGCCTAAGCGGGGCAAATGAGCAATCCGGAGTGCTGCAGTCAACAACGACGTCGGATGCCGCGACAATCTGTGGAGATTGTGCGTCGGATTTCACGGGAAATTAACTTGGCTGCCACCTTCCCGAAACCAGCGCTCGCTAGACTTCGGTCATTCGAGGTGGAATAAACCCGGCGCTAAGGGGTTCGCGCGAGAGACGGCGTGCGGGCCTCTTAGTGTTTTGAGGGTCGCCCGGTGCTTAATCAGTTTGAGGGAATTAGGAAGCGGCCGCCAGGTCAGGCCGAGGTGACTTCTTCCGAACTGCGCTGCTGGCGGAGTTTCTGCAAAAAGTCGTCCTGGCTGAGTGACTCGTGGCTGCGCAGCAATTCCAGCAGCGGGTCGTCGAGTTCTTCCTTGGGTAGCGGGTCAGGTTGATTGTACTGATCGCCGGCAGTGAGCGCGCGCGGGGTGATCAGCAATGCGGGCTGCGTTCCCGGACGGCTGCTAAGGAATCCGATGAACCTTGCCACCTGGGCACGCTCGTCGGTAGTGCGCGCGGCGAACTCGATGCCCATGCCGAATCCGGGGTGCATCACGCGAACGATGCCTTCCGCTCGCACTTCGATGTCTTCAGCGTTCAGACACAAAGTAATGCCGGAGCGCTCAGGAAAAGGCGATTCGGTTTCGACGTAACATCCGCCCAGGCTGAGATCGGTCAAGGTGCACTGCGATACCGGTTCGGGATCGGGCGGCGGAATCTCCGGCGCGTTGGCCAATACCCAGGTTTTCAGCGTGGCGCGAAGGTTTTCGGGAAGATCGATGAAGCGCACGCCGGCTTGTCCGTTGGGACTTGCCCAGGCAATTTCGCCGCTGGCCTGGATTTCGGTGGTGCTATCCGGAAGATCGAACTGTGCGCTAATAGTGGCGCCAGGGCAGAGCGGCTGGGCTGCCAGAACGTCCATGCCATCTTCGCTGAGATCGAGGAGGATACTTTCGAACTGAGGTCCGTTCTGGACCTGGAGCTGAATCGGAACTTGCACAGGAACTCGGAAAGAGCGCCGTCGTTCCCGCTTGATCAGGGCCGTGGCGGCGCGCAGGCTGGCTTCGGCCTGCTCCACAGAAATCGGCTTGTAGAGGATGAAATTGGCGCCCGCGCCGAATACGTTGCGGACTTTTGTCTTGTCGCTCAGCAGCGCCACGGTTACGGCTTTGACACCCGGGGAGCCCTGGCTGGCGTTTTGCAGTACCAGCGAGGCGCTATGCGGATCGTCGAAGTCAACGATAACAGAGTCAAACTTTTCTTCGGTCAGGCGGCACAGGGCTTCGGGATATCCGCAGCAGGCGACGGCGACGCCACATCGGGAGAGGACCGGAGTCAAGACTGCGGCTGCCTCTTCGTCCTTGGAAACCAAAAGTGCCTGAAACGTCATTATTCCGCTCATGTGTGCCGAAGTCTCTGCGGGTTAGGGCCAGCGCGGAGCCACGCCGCGGGCCGGCTTGGCGGGGGCAGCCGAACCGCCCGAAGAAGCCGACGCAGCCTTCGCAGCCGTGCTGGGTTGTTCATCCACCTCGGCCAAAACCGCAGCGTCGTCATCATCGATTTCAGCCAGGAGAGGAGCCACTTCACGCAGCTTTTCGGCCGCCTGCTGCAGCATCTCAATCTGCTTGGCTAGTTGTGCGTAACGGGCCTGCTTCCGCCGCAGGACCTCATGAATGTCCTTCATACAACCCCCTATTGCGAATCTAAGGAGGCCGCCAGCAATCGTCAATCGTTATACTCTTTAGGCAGATTACGGCAGTAACCAGGGATCAAGCCGGAGGCAGCCACGATCCCACTCCTCGAAGTCCTTGGCGATGGGATGTGTGTGAAAAACAGGCGGAGGTGGGATGTATAGCCATTTCGTGCCAGCCAGTGGCACGAACGTGGGATTTACATCCAAAGGGGCAAAACGTACCCTGTGATTGAGCAGTTCTGGGGGAGGGCTGTTCGGGCGTCCCATGACTCGAAAGAGCCACGGGGCGCTTCTTATTTTTTGGGACACCTTTCCTCCAGCCGAACTCGGCGCGGCCCGTAAGAAAACCATTGCGGCTACCCAGCACGGTACGCGACCTTTTCTCACAGTAGCTGTGGGGTGGTCCAACCAGGCGCTTGGCTGACCCCCGCTCCACCCTGCCCACGATGTACAATCCGCATCAGCCACTCGCAAGAAAAGACTGCGGTTAGGTTGCGCGCATGCCATTCACGGAGCCTGGGGTTTGAAGCTCAAAGATTTCTTCCTTCTTTCGCTCCTTACTTTGGGAGCGTTGCTGGTCCACGGCTATCACCCCTGGGCCGAGGACGCGGAGATTTATCTTCCCGGGGTCGAGAAAATCCTGCATCCCGAGCTGTTTCCCTTTAACGCGCAATTCTTCGAATCGCATGCGCGCCTCACGTTTTTCCCAAACTTCATTGCGGCCTCTGTGCGAGTAAGTCATCTGCCGCTGGATGTTGTGCTGCTGTTTTGGCAATTGACTTCCATCTTTCTGCTTCTGCTGGCCTGCTGGCAGTTGATCAGCAAGTGCTTTGCCGATCAAAGAGCCCGCTGGGCTGGTGTGGCGACGGTCGCGGCACTTCTGACTTTGCCGGTGGCAGGGACTGCTCTGTACATCATGGATCAATACATCAATCCGCGAAACCTTGCTGCTTTCGCCGCGATTTTCGCCATCGCCAAAGTCGTCGACGGAAAGTACTTCCATGCCGGATTCTTTCTTGTGTTTGCCGCGGCTATTCATCCTCTCATGTCGGTCTTTGTTCTTTCTTACTGTGCGGTGCTGCTCTGCATCAAGGAATTCGACCGGTGGTTTGCCAGTCTCGGCTGCCTGTTGCCGTTTGGCATCTCGTTCGAGCCCCCCTCGCCGGCCTATCATCAGGTGGCGCTTTCCCATTCCTATTTCTACTTGCTGCGATGGCACTGGTATGAATGGCTGGGCGTGGTAGCCCCCATGGTACTCCTATGGTGGTTCAGCCGGGTAGCGCGTTCGCAACAGTTGCGGAACCTGAACCTGCTCTGCCGAGCGCTAATTGTTTACGAGTTTGTATATCTGCTCGCGGGTGTGCTGCTATCCATCCCGGCACGGTTCGAGAGCTTGGCGCGATTTCAGCCCATGCGAAGCCTGTATGTGCTCTATGTGCTTTTCTTCTTGTTCGCAGGCGCATTGCTCGGGGAATATGTGTTGAGGAATCGAGTATGGCGATGGGCGGCGCTGTTCGTGCCCCTCTGCGCAGGCATGTTCCTGGTTCAGCGTGCTTTGTTTCCCGCCAGCGCAGACATTGAATGGCCGGGAGCCGCCCCAAAAAACCAATGGGTTCAGGCGTTCGACTGGATTCGAACCAACACTCCCCGCGATGCCGTCTTCGCACTCGATCCTTTTCACATGAACATTCCGGGAGAGGACGCGAACGGGTTTCGCGCGATCGCGCAACGAAGCATGTTGGCGGATGCGGTCAAGGATAGCGGTGCTGTGTCTATGTTTCCTCCCATGGCGGAAGAATGGCTTGAGCAAGTTCAGTCGCAGAGCGGTTGGAAAACGTTTCAGTCGCAGGATTTCCGCCGGCTGCAGGCGGAGTACGGGGTCAACTGGGTTGTTCTGCAACAACCGGGAGCCCCAGGCCTGGACTGTCCTTATCAGAATGCCGCGGTATTAGTGTGCCGAGTAAACTGAGCGGAACGAATCATCAGCGTCGAGCCAGGTAGCTCGGGTGAATGACGACTGCAGCGCCCCCGCCTTCGTGGGAGCCGGACTCCACGCTATCCTTTGCGGGGGCTGGCCCACCCTATCTGACCGGACGTGGCGGCTGGCCCGCGGGTGGCAATCCATTCCGAGTGCAAATCTAAATCACATCTATAATTAGGGTGCCCCATCCTTCCGCGCTCTTGGCGGAAGGGTGGGTGGCGAGAAAGCAGGAGGCACGACAGTCCCAAAGGTCTGGGACCTACTGGTCCGGGTCGTCGTCAGGAAGCTCTGGGTCCGCGGTAGCGCTGTTGGAACCGGTTCCGTGGAAGCCGAGAACGGTTGTGGAACTAAGAATAGTGTATTTGACTTTACAGCCCGGTCCGCTGGCGCTCTTGGCCGAGGTCAGCTTCTGTGGAGAGGGCTTAAAGACGGTCGGATGCTTCAGCACGGCATTCGTCCAACTGCCCGGCTTCAGAAAAGTCGTATCCGTGGCCATCAAACCGCTCGGACCCGCGACCACCAGGGTCAACGTATCAGCCGTACTCAGCAGACTAATGATCATCTTGGACGGCGATTTGGTCGTGAAATGCTGGCTCCCAGCCGTCACTGTGATTGCGCCTGCGGGAAGAGTGTAGGTCGCGGAGGTCGCGGTGTGTTTCGTGGGCGACAGCGACTCACTGGCCATCACCGTAATCTTCCCGCTCTGACCATTCAGGCCGAGAGGGTCTGATCCCGACAGGATCGGTCCAAGCGTACCGTTGAGGGTAATGGTGAGCGTGTGGGTTGCCGGGGCAACACTCGAGTTGAGGGTTGCAACTTCAATCGATTGCGCCCAGATCGTGGAAGCAAACACAAGAAGTGTGGCAAGCGTCAGGGCCGATGTGTGGACTATTCTGGATCTCATTGGGATTCTCCTTCTTTGGCGCCAGGCATGGAATACGGGCTTCGGTGCGAGTGCAGAAAAAGCTATCACGTCGTCCCCGCAGGCTGTCAACGGAAAAAAAGAGATGGAAAAAAAAGGTGGAGAATTGTCGAATAGCTCACCCTGGCGGCCCGAAAAAAAAGCCGCGATCTGAGTCGCGGCCCTTGGCTATCGGTGAACCGTACTTGGCTGCGATTACGCAGCCTGTCTGCTGGCCATCTCCTGCGCGTAGTGGCGTGCTTCCGACGGCGAGCCGATGACCTTCATCTCCTGCCAGTCATACGGCAATTCCTTGCCGCAATCCAAGCACACGACGTACATGCCGGTCAGCGATGCCGCCGCGGAAGGCCGGGAACCCGTCCGGGAACGGGAACGGATTGTGATAGGAAAACTATAACGATTATGCCAGCAACCGAAGAAAGCATCGACTAATTTCGCGATCATGTTCGGCCTCCACAGCCAACCGCTTCACTTCGCCCTTCACCCAGGATTCGTCAGACTCTGTATCTTAACCCAATTATTTAGATTCAGATTTGCGGCAAAAAGGTTCCTCAACTCCCATATGGTGATAAACCCAGCGCGGACGTTACAGTTGCGGCGGAGGACAAGGCTTGCGGAACAAGGGGTTATGCCGGGTGCGCTAGCCGATCAAACATGCTCCGGGCCAGCTTTTTTACGCGCATGACACTTGGAGACGATGGCGGTTCGAAGGCGGGTGCGAAGGTCCTCAGGCAGTTCGTACAGTTGTGAATCGCGGTAAATCTCGATGGTCTTTTTTGTAGTGTCGCAGACCACATAGCAGTTGTGGCACCAAGCCAGATGATCGTCCAATTCAGCCTTGGTGCGCTCATCAATAGCGCCGTCCAGGTAGTTCGTTAGCTCGCTGAGAAACTCCTTACACTTCACTGGTTGGCGTCTCCGGGGTCGGGTTTTTCTTTTTCATCTTTCTGTTTTCCATTCGCGCCCTCGCGTCGCTGAAAGAAACGGCTGAGCCGCTCGCGCAATTGCAGGCGGGCTCGCAACAGCCGGGACTTGACCGCCGGGATGCTGAGGTCCAGCGCCTCGGCGGTTTCTTCCGTCGAAAGTCCTTCTACGTCGCGCAGGACGAAAACCATCCGAAAACTCGCGGGCAAGCCTTGTATGGTGCGGGTCAGAATCTCCCGCAACTCCGCCTGGTTGTACTGCTGCTCGGGATTCGGACTCCAGTCCGCGACTTCGCGGGGCAGTGAGTCTTCCTCGGTCTTGACCTCTTCGTCCAGCGAAACCATGCGCTCGGGGCGACGACGGCGCAACCTCATCAGCGCTTCGTTCACCGCAATGCGCACGAGCCAGGTATAAAACTTTGACTGGCCCTGAAACTGATGCAGATTGCTGTACGCTTTCAGGAACGCATCTTGCACCACATCTTCCGCGTCTTCGCGGTTCTGCGTGATATGCTGCGCGATCCGAAATACGTTCCGGTCGTAACGTCGAACCAGCTGTTCAAAGGCTTCGACGTCGCCGCCCTTCGCCGCCTGAACAAGCGCCAGCTCGTCAGTGACGGGGGTATCTACTTTGGGTTGGATGGTAGTCATCATTCATCCGATGCAACAATTTTCACGCAGCGCGGGAAACGGAAGTGTTATTTTACTTGGTAACTTGCGCTTGCGCGTAACTCTTTTGACGTATGCTGAGTTGAGCGGTTTGGGCTAAATTTCACCTTTGCGGCGGTCCACCGGTACACCAGTTAGGTCGGTCGTTGTTACTTCGGTCATCGGTGAACCTTGCCCCAGTGGCCGTATAATCGGAAATTTACTGGGCAAATAGGGTAAGAAACCACCTCCAGCGGCCAAAGTGGTGCAGGGACAACAATGGCACATAAAACCCCGATTGCGCAAATTGTCGAAAAGGTAGTCTCTCAGGTTTTGGAGGGAAACCTTTCGGAGTTGCGGAAAGACCTGGTTCGCCGGGTTCTCGAAGACGTGCAACCCTACCTGGGAGGCTCGGCGGACTCAGCGGGAAGTAAATCCGCGGGAAGTGGGGCTGCCGATCTATTGACCGCGGTCTCAGCGATTCATGCCGGCACCACGCAAAAGGAAATCTTGCGCGCACTGCTCGACACCACCGCGGGCTATTGCGGGCGAGCTGCGCTGTTCGTCATCAAGGCAGGATCCGCTACAGGATGGCAGGGGCGCGCGTTCGATCACAACGACGGTCTCAAGGATTTTTCGCTGGATGTGAGCAGTGCAGCACCCGCTCGGACTTTGCAATCGCGAGCAGCGGTGAGCGCGGCGGCATCGGAGATGGATCCCAAGTTCATTTCGCAATTCGGCGCTCCAGCCAACGATCACGTGCTGCTAATGCCGCTTCATTTGAAAGATAAGGTGGCGGCTTTGGTATATGCCGACGGAGGAACTCGGGCAGGCGGAAAAATGGATGCCGCCGCGCTCGAACTGCTGGTCTCGGCTACCAGCGCATGGCTCGAAGTAGCTTCGCTCCGGAAGCAGGCGCTGAAAGAAGGTGCGGCCGATGCCGGCGCTGGCGAAAGGTTCGAAGCGCCTCCGGTGCAAACGGTTTCGTCTTTTTCAGATCCATTTGCGGCGCATGCGCCGAAACACGTGGCTCCGGTCGCAGTAGAGGAACCCGCGATGGCTGAGGCCACGGCCGAAGTCGTGTCCGCAGCCGTGGCGATGTCCGCAACGGCGGCGGCGCCTGCCACCGACGCGTTTGCCCACATGTCGCCGGAAGATGCTGACGTCCACCGCAAGGCTCAGCGTTTTGCCCGGCTCTTGATGGACGAGATCAAGCTGTACAACCAGGCCAAAGTGGCGGAAGGCCGCAAGCATAAAGATTTGTACGATCGCCTGAAGGAAGATATCGACAAGAGCCGGTCGACCTACCAGAAGCGCTATGGCAACACCGCGGCGGCCAGCGCCGATTACCTGAGCGGCGAACTCATTCGCAGCCTGGCCGAGGATGACGTTTCGCTGCTTGGGCCAAATTTCCACCGCTAGTGGCGTCCTGGAATTTTCCTTCCTGAACTCCTTTACCTCAGCTCCCGCTATTCGGCAAAATACTTTCGGCGGGCTACGATGGTGCGGAGCCGACGCAATGTCCCGGGCCGCGTCAAGTCTGCTCCCGGGGCCATGAGATGCCAGGCTTCGCGGTAGGGTTCCCAGTAGCCGCCGATCCTGCATCCGGCGGGATAGAAGGATAACATTTGGAAGGGCGTGATTTGATTGATGGGTACTACGTACCAGACATCGTGGGGGACGATATAGGCTACGAGGAAATCAATCTCATCAGCCCGGTAAGGTTTGGCGGAGTGTCCTTTGCCGCTGCAGGTGGGAATAATATAACCGGTACGGCCGCGGGCGCTGGAAGTGGATCTTACCTGGACGCTCCAGAAGCGCTCGCCCGAGTCGAGGATGAAGTCGTAGCGTTCGCTGTCTCCATAGGGTTTGGCCACTCCGAAGCCGAGGCTTGCCGCCTTGTGCAGGAACGCGAGTTCGGCCAGTTCGCCTTTTCTTTTACTATTTCGCAGACCTCGCACAAGGGGTGCGACCTGCGGTGGCTGCTTGCGTGAATTACCCGATAGTTTTTTCATGGCACTCCAATAAAAAAGGCGCGAGCCGGGTTTCCGGTCGCGCCTGTTTTCTTTTCAGTTTTAGCTGCTATTTCTAGAATAGCAAATCGGAGGGGGTAAACACGCCATGAATTCGATATTTATATTTCCAGCCGAATCAGCAGGTTGCGGGGAAATGGATGGTTTAGGGGGCTTGACAAGATTTCGGCAGTAGAGCGTTTTTGCGACTTGTCACAGCCTCAGCCAACCTTCGCGTTGCTCGTGTGGACGGGCGCCGTCGCCCGCCCAGGCGGAGCGAGGCTCCGCAGCGCCTTTACTCGCATGGGGACAGACTGCCCCGTCAGTGGGACACGACCAGTTGCCAGCGAATAGGGCCGATACCTGCGGCGTGCTGATGATGATTTTGTGGAGGCAGCGGATGTTCGTACGTAGAAACGTCCTCCTTTCCGCAAATAGCACAGCGATAGATGCCAGAAAACGGAGTACGCGCCCCAGGTTCGTGGAGTTTGTCGAAAGCATCATTGCTGTTGTGCTTCAGGAACTGAGAATACTTGTACTGTGCCACGTTGTCTCCTTGAAAACGGTCACACGTCGATCTAAGCCGAAACGCTGTCGCCAACTGTTACTGCGGCGGTCGCGTGAGCGTCCGCAAATCTGTCGTCGAAATGGGCAAGAAGCATCTCGATGAAACGGCCATGGTATACACCGTAGATCTCCCTGCTGAGATTTGTCCCTCTTGGATTCAGGATGTTGAGCACCAGCGCACCAGATTGAACCGTTGGACGCAGCCATGCCTTTCTTGTCCACTGGGTCGGGGTGTGGGTAAAGTCCCCATCGGAATCGTAAGACCAAGTCTCGACCTTTCTTTCGTCAATCGCTTTCTTGATCGCCGTAAGTAACGAACTTGGCTGAGCGGTTGCAACGCGAATTGCCATCGTAATGCCCCTCTCGGTGAAATGTAGCTGGACTGTAAAATCCAGCCACATACGTATGCCGAATTCTGGAAACTCTTGGAGAAGCACGTAAGAATTATTTGTGAATCGGCAACAACTGGTGCGGTAGCAATCACTTAGAGCGGTCCGCTACAGGTTGGAGCGCCCGTGACAGGGATTCCAGCTCAAGGCTCGAGAGAAATTTGATGTGTTTTTCTCCGGGAACGCGGTAAATTCGGCATTCTCCTTTAGCAGAGACTGTGGCAGAACAGAAGAAAGACGTCAAGGAGCAGTGCGCTACTCGCGAGGACGTCAGGCGAGCGGCAGAATCCCTGTCACCAACGGACGCCAAACGTTTGGAACGTTTCGCAGTCTACAGAGTTCGAGGTCTCGGGCGTAAAGCGATGAGCCGCGACCATGAGGACCTGTTGCGTGAGGCAATCACATCCACGTGGATTGGAGCCGAGGACACAAGCCATGGCCGATCTTGGCGAAAGGCGGAGGTGAGCTTCGTTCAGCACCTTCTCGGCGCTATGCGCAGCATCGCATCGCATTGGAAGGAAGCGTTCGACGAAAACGAGGCGTACCTTGATTCCGAGATGACGATCGAGACTGAGGAGGGAGAGACACGGGGTCCGATTCAGAGTGCGCCGTCGGGAGAGCCGAGCCAGGAACGAGTGTTAATTGCCAAAGAAGAACTGCGTGCTATTTCGCTGCTATTCGAGACAGACATTGAGGCTGCCTTGATCATCGAAGAAATCAAGGAAGGCTGGAGTGGACCCGAAACGATGCGGCGGCTTGGAATGACGAGGAATCAGTATGAAGCAGCCGTAAGGCGAATCCGATATCACGTTAAGTAGGGAAGGAAGGAAAGTGCGGAAGAAGAGAAAACACGACGACGAGCTTGACCTCCTAATGTCTTTCCTCGCGGAGTCTGTTGCTCAAATGAACGATGACCAGATCAGAGAGGAGTATGGCGATGAGCCAGGATCGAGAACGAAGGAGATTTTCAAAGCTGCTATCAGGGAGTTCGGCAGACAAAAGGTGCGACAAGCACGTTCGGAGTATGAATCTGCCGCCAAGGCGCTATCGTCTCGTTCCTACAATCTTCCCTCGGGTAGGTCGGAACGGAGGGAACTGTTCTCCGCCATTCTCAGTAAGCGGCCGGACCTGTGCTCGCCCGCATTCACTGCTCAGCATCGAGAACTCAGGGATCTCACGGATTCCGACATTGAGAGCTTTCTGAGGCAATTGGCGGAACTTGGCTTGCTCGATTCTTTCTTGAAGAAATAGCGATGCCTGCGGTCTACAGATCACCCTCGCTTCTGCTTAAGGAACTTGGCGTTAGTGAACCAAGGGAAATCGACATTGAGGCGATTGCTCAGTACTGCGGTGCGACGATCGTTTACGAGAGGCTGGAGGGCAGCGAAGCACGCATTCTCGGGAACAATGACCGCGCCATTATTACCGTAAATTCGGAGGCGCAGGTGGGCAGGAGGCGATTTTCCGCGGGACACGAGCTTGGCCACTGGATGCGTGACAGGGGAAAGGTCGGATTCTCTTGCACAGAGCAAGTGATGATTGGTGAATGGGCCTCCGTCAATACCGAGCGAGCCGCAAATGAGTATGCTGCCGATCTGCTAATGCCCGCGGAGATGTTCGGAAAGGAATCAGCTAACAAGGCAATTACGTTCGACAGTGCGCGGGAACTCTCCAATACCTTTCTGACGAGCTTGACGGCTACGGCTATTCGACTTGTGCGCTATGGGTCTTTTCCCGCCATGCTCGTCTATTTGGAGAACGGCAGAAGAAAGTGGTTTATCCGCGGCGACGATGTGCCGGAGTCGCTTTGGCCGCTCGAAGCGCCGAAACTCGCAACCACTGCGGCTGATCTTTTGCGCGGCAAGAGTGAAGAGGGTGCGATTCCGATTCAGGCGGACGGGTGGATCGACCACCCCCGCTCCAAGTGGTACGAGGTTGTTGAGCACTCGATTCGAATTTCTTCGAGAGGCATATTGTCGCTCCTGTGGTGGAAGAACGAGCGGCAGCTACTCGACTTAGACGAAGATGAATAGACGGAGGCCCGCGCAGGCTGAATCCCATCCACGAATTTTCGCGGGCGGGTGGCCCGGCCTCTCGTGTTCTTTGCGAAGGCTGGGGCAGTTCGGTGAGGCACTCAGGACGAACATGCATTCTCGCCTCCCACCCTTCCGCACAGAACGCGGAAGAATGGGGCACCCCTCTTGTTTATGTGATTTAGATTTGCACTTGGAACGGGTTGCCACGTTCCAGTCCCAGGTGTCCTCGAAGACCATGATCTGGGAGCTGAGCGGGTGCCGTCCTTTCGGCGAAGAGCACGTTGTAGTTCTGGCGGCTGTTGAAGGGCGGGTCGAGGTAGATGAGGTCTACCGACTCGTTCTTGATGTGCTGACTCAGGACTTCGAGATTGTCGCCGTAATAGAGCTGATTTTTCTCCACTGGGGGAAGATTCTAACGCGGATTGGGGGATTGCGTAATTGCTCGTCTGGGTGCGTGGTGGGAATGCCTGGCGGCGTTATCGTGGAGCGAACAGACGCGGGGTCCTTCGACTCCGTAGCTGATTCGCTTCGCGAACCAGCTACTGCGCTCGGGATGACAGTTTTAGGTTGGTTTTCGCTCTGCGGGCGTTCTCGCCTCCCACCCTTCCGCAAAGAACGCGGAAGAGTGGGGCACCCTATGTTGTAGGTGGTTTAGATTTGCACATGGAACGGGTTGCGGCGTTCCACTTCCAGTTGTCCTCGAAGGTCATGATCTGGGAGCTGGAGCGGGTTCCGTCCTTTTCGGCGAAGGGCACGGTGTAGTCCTGGCGGCTGTTGAAGGGCGGGTCGAGGTAGATGAGGTCTACCGATTCCGTCCTTGATGTGCTGGCGCAGGACTTCGAGGTTGTCGCCGTAATAGAGTTGATTTTCTCCACTGGGGGAAGATTCTAACGCGGATTGGGGGATTGCGTAATTGCTCGTCTGGGTGCGTGGTGGGAATGCCTGGCGGCGTTATCGTGGAGCGAACAGACGCGGGGTCCCTCGACTCCGTAGCTGATTCGCTTCGCGACGCAGATGCTCCGCTCAGGATGACAATGTATGGGCTTGGCCAGCGGACGGGCAGGTGGCCAAGGCTTTCGCGTTCTTTGCGAAAGTGGGGTGGTTCGGTGATCACTCAGGATGAACGGGCATTCTCGCCTCCCACCCTTCCGCACAGAACGCGGAAGAATGGGGCACCCTGTTTTGTATGTGATTTAGATTTGCATTTGGAACGGACGTCCACGTTCCACTCCCAGGTGTCCTCGAAGGCCATGATCTGGGAGCTGGAGCGGGTTCCGTCTTTTTCGGCGAAGAGCACGTTGTAGTCCTGGCGGCTGTTGAAGGGCGGGTCGAGGTAGATGAGGTCTACCGACTCGTCCTTGATGTGCTGGCGCAGGACTTCGAGGTTGTCGCCGTAATGGAGTTGGTTTTTCTCCACTGCGGGAAGATTCTAATGCGGATTGGGCGATTGCGTAATTGCCAGTCTGTGTGCGCGGTGGAAACGCCTGGAAGCATTCCTGGTGCTGCGAGCGGACGCGGGGTCCTTCGACTTCGCATCTGCTTCGCTTCGCGACGCAGATGCTGCGCTCAGGATGACAATGTATGGGCTTGGCCAGCGGGACGGGCAGGCTGTTCCGAGTCCTTGCGGGCGTTGACATCCGCAGTACACGGGCTAACGCGTTTGGCCGATTTTTGAAAAAAAGAAGATAATCGGAAGAGAGTGTTCGTCCATCGTCAGTGGGTTGTCGTTCTGAAGGTTCTGGTTTTGAGCCTGGCCGTTTTGTGCGGCGACTTTGTTGGGCTGGCTTCCACTCCTGTTGCTCAATCCTCCACTCCATCCTCGAGCCAGAAAAGCACTACAACAAAAAAGAAGAGCAGCAAAACCGCGGTCGCGCACAAAAAGCGCAAGCAGGCGTCTCCGCGTTTGCGGCGCATGCATGAGGCGTTTGTCGCTTCGGCGAGTTTGAAACCGATGGCGCGGCAACTGCTTCAGGATCGCACTCCGGCGGGTTACGCTGGGGTCGAGGGGTATGCGCGGCGTCATGCGAAAGAGGATGCCGGCGCGCTGGCCTGGCTGGTGATCGGTTATGGCCACATTCTGGATCGAGACTATGTGCGGGCGATTGATCCTTTGAATCGCGCCAAGCCGCGGGCGGGCGATCTGGGGGACTATGTCAATTTTTATCTGGGCACAGCTTACTACCAAAGTGGGCGGCTGGCGGAGGCGGTGGCCACGCTGAGTGGGTTCGATAAGGCTTTTCCGGAGTCGCTGTTGATGCGGGATGCCCATGTGGCTTACGCCAACGCTTTGGTGGCGGACGGGCGGGCGCAGGAAGCCGTGGAGTTGTTGGAGAACGATCGTCAGCCGGTTCGGGCCGACCTTGAACTCGCGCTGGGCCATGCGTACGAGGCCGCAGGGCAGCCGGCGAAGGCGTTGGGCATCTTTCGCAATTTGTATTTCACCATGCCGCTCAGTTGGGAAGCGAGCCAGGTGGAGGGTGAACTGAGGAGGTTGGAGGGGGCTCCGGAAACTCAGCCGCCCAGCTTTGAGGAACGCAAGACGCGCGCCGATCTGCTGGCCAAAGGCAAACAGTACAACGAGGCGGCGAACGAATATCGCAGTCTGTTGAATGAAGCGGGGCCCAACGATCATGTGGCGATGCAGATGGCGATGGCCGAGGCGTTGCGCCATGCCGGGCGCGACAAGGAGGCCAGGAAGGCATTGGAATCGATGCCCGAGACGACTCCGGAGGTTAAGGCGGAGCGCTTGTTCAATCTGGGAGAAATCGCGCGCGGTGCGAATGATGACGACGGATTTCTGCGCATCCTTGAACAACTGCGGCAAACGGCTCCCACCAGTTCATGGCTGGAGCAGGCACTGCTTTCCGCCGGGAACATTTATCTGTTGAGGCGCGATTATGACCGGGCTATCGATTCCTACCGGGAGCTGCAACAGCGCTTTCCAAACGGCGGACGGGCGTCGTACGCGCACTGGAAGGCGACGTGGTTGAGCTTGCGGCAAGGAAGACGAGCGGATGCGGTGAAGGGTTTTGAGGATCAGATTGATCTGTATCCATCCTCGGGGGAAGTCCCGGCGGCTCTTTACTGGCGGGCTCGGCTGGCGGAAGAAGATGGGGAACCGGGCAAGGCGCGGGCTTACTACCAGAAACTGTCGGAGCGGTTTCGCAATTTCTACTATGGCGAGTTGGCGCGGCAGCAGCTCAGGAAGCTAAAGACGGATAGCGATCCGGTTCAGTACGCCCTGCTGGGCCGCGTGCCCGCGATCGATTCGAGTGCGGAGGTGGCGGCCGACGCGGTTCCCAGCGACAACCTGCGCGTGCAAAAGGCGCAGCTTCTCGAGAATGGAGGGCTGCTGGATTTTGCGGTGCGCGAACTGCGGGCGGCCGCGGAGGAAAGCAAGGGAAATTGGCTGGCGCCAGAGACGGCGCATCTTTATGCGGATGTGGGCCGCTATGATATGGCGATTGAAGTCCTGAAGCGTGCCGTGCCGAATTACTTCGCCGTCGATTTGCCGAGTCTGCCCCGGCCGTATTGGGAGGCGCTTTTCCCCAAGGCGTATTGGAGCGATCTGAAAAGATTCTCCTCTGAGAATGGGCTGGATCCCTACCTGGTGGCGGCGCTGATCCGGCAGGAATCGGAATTCAATCCTAATGCCGTGTCGCACGCGAACGCAGTAGGGTTGATGCAACTTCTGCCCAAGGTTGGCAAATCGGTTGCCAAGCAACAGAAGCTGAAGCATTTTTCCACGACTCAACTGTTTACGCCGGGCGTGAATCTTCAGCTGGGGACACGCTACTTCCGCGGCATGGTCGATAAGTTCGGGGCGTTCGAGTATGCGCTGGCCGCTTATAACGCTGGCGGGGATCGGGTGCAGGACTGGCTGGGACAAGGCAAATATCGAGATCCGCAGGAATTTGTGGAATCCATCCCGTTCACCGAGACTCGCGAGTATGTGCAGGCCATCCTGCGGAATGCGAATGTGTATCGGCAGTTGTACGGTGCGCCGTAAGATCACTCGTAGCGGAGAGCGTCCACGGGATCAAGTCGCGAGGCTTTCAATGCGGGGTAAATACCAAAGAAGAGGCCAACGCTCATCGAGCCGGCGACGGCCATGACCACGGACCAGAGCGGGACTGCGGAAGGCAGGCTGGGCAACAGCTTGTTGATCAGGAAGCTGATCACGGCCCCGAGGGAGACGCCGACGATTCCGCCCGTGCCGGTCAGGGTGATGGCTTCGGTCAGGAACTGGCGGATGATGTCGCGACGCCGTGCGCCCATGGCCTTGCGCACTCCGATTTCACGAGTGCGTTCGGTGACCGACATGAGCATGATATTCATCACGCCCACCCCGCCGATGAGGAGTCCGATGGAACTGATCACCACCACTGCGACGGCAATCGCGCCGGTGATCTGCCTGAACTGGCGGGCAATTTCCTCGGAGCTGGAAATAGCGAAGTTATTTGACTTGTCCAGAGGAACACCTCGGCGGCGGCGCAACAGGCCGATGATTTCATCCTCAGCTTCGGCTTTTCTGCCGGGATACGCCTGCGCTCCGATGAAGTGCTCGTCATCCTGCGGATTGTATTTGCGGTAGGTCCGGTACGGCACCACGACAACCTTGTCGGCCGATTCATCCTTGAAGAACTGGCCTTTGCGCTTCTCCAGCACGCCGACAACCCGGTAGGAGTCGCCGCCCACGCGAATGGTCTTGCCCAGCGGGTCTTCTTCGTGAAACAGGCCCTCGGCCAGGTCGTGACCGATCACCGCCACATCCATGTGATGCAGATCTTCAGCCTCGGTAAAGAATCGCCCTTTCTCGGGTTGAGCGTTGTAGACCCACTCGTAGGACGGAATGGTGCCGGTGAATTGAATCCCGAAAACCTCGTTTCCCTTGTAGCGCGCCGGCACTTGGGTCATAGGCTGGCCCGGTTCGAGGCGTGGAGATATTTCCACGGTCACATCTTTCACGTCGGGGCATTCATCCTGGATGGCCATGGCGTCTTCGTAGGTCAGCGCCTTGCGGTTGCGTTCTTCCGGTGTGAGACGGCCCCGGAAGCCGAAGTCCCAGCGGAACACAAACAAGGTGTTGGTGCCGTACTGATCGAGAAAACCGCGAATATCACGGTCCAGACCGACCATGATGGAGGCGACGGCGACGATGGCCATGATTCCGATCACCACGCCCAATACGGTCAGCAGCGACCGCATCTTGTGCTGCCGGAGAGAATCGAAGGCCATGCGCGTGTTTTCGCCGATTTCAAGCTGCATGGTTGCAACCTCTAAGTACCTCAGCGGCTAAAGCCTTCGGTATCGAGGGCGTTTACCGGCGCGCTGAAAGCGCTGCGCCACCCAAAATCTGAGTTCGTCCACCCAACCCTAGTTTGTCGGCCCCAACCTGACTTTTCCGCAGCTTGCTAAGTCTCAAAGCGCAGGGCCTCGATGGGGTCCAGCTTGGCGGCGCGGTTTGCCGGGTACAGGCCGAAGAACAATCCCACGGCCGCGGACACCGCCAGCGATAAAATCACCGCGCTGAGGGGCACCTGCGACGGGACGGGCGTGAAGAACCTCACCAGAGCGGACAGCAGGTAGGCGATGGCAATTCCCGCCGCGCCGCCCACGGCTGCCATCACCGCGGATTCCACCAGGAACTGCATCAGGATGTCGCGTCTTCGCGCGCCCAGCGATTTGCGCACGCCGATCTCGCGCGTCCGCTCGGTCACGCTGGCGAGCATCACATTCATGATGACCACGCCGCCGATCAGGAGAAACACCGAAACTACGCCTACCATGGTTTTGGCAATGGCGCCGGTGAGGTTCTTCCACAAGCCCATAATGGTGTCAGACGCAAGAATTCCGAAAGCGTCATCGGCGTTGGGATTGAGGTGGCGGCGGGCGCGCATGATGGTGCGTGCTTCATCCTCGGTCTCTCGCATCCACTCCGGGCCGCGCCCCTGGATGTTAATGGCAAGATCCTGGTTACGTTCTCCGTAGAGCTTCAGCCAGGTTCGGATCGGGATGTAGACAAAGTCGTCCTGGGACTGTCCGAAGACGGTTCCAATTTGTTTTGCGACCCCAACCACCTCGAAGCCACGGCCGTCCACGTAGACCGTCTTGCCGATAGGATCGACGGTGGGAAGCAGCCGTTTGGCTACCTCCTGCCCAATCAACGCGACCTGGGTTCGGTTGTCATTATCGGAGTCGGTAATGTACCGCCCACTCTCGGGCTCTTCGACATCCATATCCCCAATGTTGGCGGTCACGCCGCGGATGTTGATGTCGTCCATGGTTTGCGTGCCCAGGCGTGCTTTCCCGTTGGTCCGGACCTCCAAGCCGACCGCCTTCGGCAGTCTCATTCTGTCGTGCAAGGCCTGAAAGTCGTCCCAAGTGATGTTGCGATTGCGGCGCATCGCTTTGAAAAAGTCCTGCTGATTGGTGATGATGGGGAACCGCATCACGAGAAAAACATTGGACCCGAGATTGGCGACACGATCCTGAATATAGTGGTCCGCACCGGCAATCACCGACACGACAAAGATCAGCACCGCGACTGATAGGGTCACGCCCAGCAGGGTTAGAGCAGAACGCAGCTTGTGTGCGCGTAGTGCTTGCAGCGCCTCGAGCGCCGGGTCGCGGAAGGCTGTGCCCTGCCGTCTAAGCCGTTCTCCAGCTCGCGAGACAGCCGAGATCCTGGAGAGGCCCCGAGGAACCGTTGCGTCAACTACTGCAGAGTCCGTATGCCCCACCCAGACCACCGCCTGCGTTCGTTCTGTAATCGTATACGAATCCGGCCGAGAATAGTTCCTCTTATTGACGAAGCGGCAGGCGAAAAGACACCCGCTGAAAGTCGCAGCCTAAGACGACTTTTCGAGGGCGGGCGGCTTCACGAAAAGAATCTCGATGACCAGCAAGCCGGCCCCGACGACGATCGCACTATCGGCGACGTTGAAGGCGGGCCATTGGTATTGGCCGATGTAGAACAGCAGGAAGTCGACCACGCGACCGTTGAGCAAGCGGTCCCAGAGATTTCCCAGGGCTCCGCCGAGAATGAGCGCGAGGCCAATTCCCGTGGTGGTCAGGGAGTGGCTGTTTCGCCATAGCAGGGCGGAGACGACTACCAAGGCCACAATCGAAAACAGCACTAGCATGGCGATCTTCCATTGCGCGGGCGAGTCGGCGAACAGACCAAAGGCGGCCCCGCGATTCTCCACATGGGTGATACGGAAGAACCCGGGAATCACCTGTTTGCCATCGTGCAGCGAGATGTTTCTCGCGACCACCCACTTGGTGACGCGATCGAGCAATACGACCGAGAAGGCGATGAGGAAGTGGAACCGGCGCATACCGTAGTGATCGGTCATTGGGGTTTACGGGATTCCAGGCGGCGGAGATCGCGAGGGGATCGCCAGCAATCCGGCCAAGTGCCTTGATGGGAAGGTCGATTTGGGGCGGAGTGGAGGTGCATTCTGAGGTCGAGCAGCACGCGGTGGTTTACTCCCAAATGGTTGATTTTTTTCATTATAGGGAGCGCCGGGACGAACGTCCATCAGGCACTTGGTACCTTAGTGGAGGGAACCCGGAAAGCACTGTGGAAAAGAGAGTGAAAAAGTGTACAATTTTATTACATGCCGCTTCCTCGGCCCCAGCATCTAAATTGAGGTTACTGGGAAGAAGCCTGATTCCAGACCAAAGAAGGGGCGAATTGGGACGGTATAGGATGAGTTATTGGGGCGGCGAAGCAACTTGCAGCGTTGTATCCTCATCCATCAAGCTTAGGTGAGGGATAAGGTTTTGGAGGTTGGGTCACTCCGCGAGGAACTCGGGTCAAATATGGCAACAAACGACATTCAGCCCATGCCGGGAGGCGAACCCGAACTGAACCTGCTGCTGTCCAAGAGCGACTTGGATCAGCCGCTGTGGAAGTCCCTGGTTCAGAATCTCGACGACTTTTTCTTCCCCAAGAAGCTGCCACCGCTGGTGCTGACGTCCAAGCCGATTCCGGTCAGGGATATCTGGGGATTCTACGATTACAAGAGAAACGGCGCGCTGGGTTCGACTGCGGTGCACGTTCTCGCGGTAATAGTGATCATCGGTGGAACCATGCTGGGGCGCCGGGTGGTGCAGCAGATTACGAAACCTCACGAAGTGGTGACGCTGATCGCGCCCGACGATATTCCTCCTTTGCCACCTTCGAAAACGCAGGCTGGCGGCGGCGGCGGTGGTGGGGACCGCGACAAGTTCCAGGCGCCGAAGGGCAAGCTACCCAAGCTGGCGATGGAACAGATCACACCGCCAATGATGGTGGTGCGAAACGACCATCCGAAATTGGCAGTCGAACCTACCGTGGTTATTCCTCCGGAAGTTCACCTGGCTTCGAACAACATGCCTAACTTGGGCGATCCGATGTCGCGCTTACCATCCGGTCCGCCATCGAATGGCACGGGTTCGGGCGGTGGGATTGGCTCGGGGAATGGCGGCGGCGTTGGTTCGGGTGAAGGACCTGGGGTTGGTCCAGGCCACGGCGGTGGGATTGGCGGCGGAGCGTTCAAAGTGGGTGGTGGCGTATCCGCACCCAAAGCGATTTACGCGCCTGATCCGGAGTACTCCGAGGAAGCTCGCAAGGCGAAGTATCAGGGGACGTGCGTTCTGTGGCTGGTCGTCGGCCCGGACGGTCGTGCGCGCGACATTCGAGTGGCGCGTACTCTTGGTCTAGGACTGGATGAGAAGGCTATGGAAGCGGTTAAGACCTGGAAGTTTGAGCCCGCGATGAAGGACGGCAAACCGGTCGCGGTGCAGATCAACGTGGAAGTGACTTTCCGGTTGTACTGATTCGAGTTTGGTTGTTATGAAAGCGGCCGCGAGAAATCGCGGTCGTTTTGTTTTTTGTCTGATAAGTCGAGATTGTCTTGCTGCGCGGGGCGAAGCATTCCTTATCGCGACTATCATTCGCGGCAGGCATAGGGATTCCCGCTCCGCTCGGAATGAATCCGTGGGTTTGAATCTGCATCTTGAATGGCTCTATTCCGTCTGGTGGCGGAGGACTACGTAGTGCAACGACGCGCGTTTCGTGAACCCGAGGCGCTGGTAAACTTGAATGGCGCGAACGTTCTCCGTACGGACATGCAGGAAAGGCAGTTCGCCGCGGCTGCAAATGCGGTTCATGAGTTCACCCATCAGAGCGCTTGCGTAGCCGTGACCGAGGTGGTCGGGATGGGTGCACACGGCGCTAATCTCGGTGTAGCCCGGAAGCCGTAGCCGCTCGCCCGCCATCGCTGCTAATGTTCCGGCACTGCGAATGGCAAAATAGTCTCCCATTTCGTGGGTTCGCGCGCCAAATGGTCCCGGCTTGGTGAGCTGGGTGAGAGCCAGCATTTCCGGCACATCGGTCTGGGTTAGCGGAATGAATTCCGGGTTTGAGCGAACTCCGTTTGAAGGAGGCGCAGGAGAAGGGAAACTGCGATTTTCACAAAGCATCTGGAGCAGCGGGCCGGTGCTGACGACGGTCCACGGAGCGGGTGGGTCAGGGGGCTCCTGCAGGAACAGCCCAACCCGTTCGTCCGGGCGCAGCAGAGCGGCGAGACAATCGTAGTTCTCCGGTGTGGGCTCGGGAAAACCTGCGAGCACGCTGACTTCGTGAGGGAACTTGCGCGCCGCGTTGCAGGTTTCGGCGAAGCCCGCATGAGTTGTGGTGAGCGCCTGCCAAATCGGATTGTCGAGCGCATGCATGGCGCGTACCCAAGCTGCGGAACAATCAGTTGCGATCGAGAAAACCAACCCTCAGTGGCTGAAGCCGGATCCTTTTCAGCGACCTATCGGCACGACTGAAGTCGCGCCCCGATGCGAATCATGCCGAACTTTGCCCGGCTGCCCGGACGGGGCCGTTTGGGCCTACGTGGGCATCGCGAACCTGAGTTGTTCTGCAGCCTTGCAGAGTCAGGTTAATTTGATCGAGGCAGTGCCGTCCATCCGGGTCTTGCGCTCAAACTCGAACGCTGGCGCCGGAGGCCCAATGCGATTCGGTTCGCGGATTACTCAGCAAGATCCACGTGCTGCACATGGTCAATGGGATGTCCTAGAAATTGTGCGCCGAGGCGGCGGAACTTTTCCGCTGAATCGGTAGCGAAACACTGCAGCCGAGGCAACTTGCGGCGCTCTGGTTCAGGCGCACAGGGCAGTGGAGCGCGCCGCAGGAGCCTGCCGACGGCATCGGCGGTGGCATCGGCGGAGTCGACGATCTTCACGTGCCTGGGAGCGACCCTGCGCAACACCGGTTGGATGAGCGGATAGTGGGTGCAGCCGAGCAGGAGCACGTCGGCCGACTTGAAGCCATCGACGAATGCCTCTTTGAGATAAATACGAACCACTTCTTCGGTCACCGGATGGTCGATCCAGCCTTCCTCCACGAGCGGCACCAGTAAGGGGCAGGCCTTTTCCATGGCCTGGACACCTCGAGTTTCCAGAGCCTTCAAATAAGCATGGCTGCTGACGGTGGCCTCGGTGCCAATGACGACGACCTTCTTGTTCTCACTCTCTCCGGCAGCGCGTTCCGCACCAGGTTCGATCACGCCTACAACCGGGACACTGGCGGCTTGGATGATCTCGTCCAACGCCAGAGCGGTGGCCGTGTTGCAGGCGATGACCAGCGTCTGTGCGCCCCGCTGCTCGAGATAGTGCGCAGCTCCGGCCGCGTACCTGGCGACGGTTTCCGCGGACTTCGAGCCGTAGGGCAGCCGCGCGGTATCACCAAAATATAGGTAGTCGGCATTGGGGATGAGTCGAAGCAAAGCTTTGAGGACAGTCAGGCCGCCAAAGCCGGAGTCGAAAACGCCAATGCAGGTTCTGCGCGTGATCACGCTAGGCTAGCTCGAGGTCTCTCAACTGGTGAGGGGTTAAGGAAACGGGAATTAGGGCGCTCTGCCCAGTTCTGAGTTTCGCAATCTGCAGGTCAACTGTATGTTTGTCCATGCGCAGCCCTTCTTCTAGGAACTGTTGCACCTCCTCAATTGTCTTGCGTAGCTGAGGTGCCGGCGGACGGGGGCCAGACCGCGGACTGTAGATGATTGAGTAATACTCACGAGGGTCTGGACGCGAACTGCCGGCCTTCACGATGAAGATCGACCCACCGTAAACATAAGCGTCCTCGACAAAGTTTCCGGCAATCTGCTCGTTGACAATCCTGAATGACTCTTGTGGGACAGCTCTGCTTTCCTTTTCAAGCGACTTCAACACTCTGTCGCTTGGGCTCCTCAGGAAAACCCTCTTAAGCGGCGTGTCGTCAAACAACCCTTCTTTTCGCAGGACCCTATTGACTTCGCCATAGGCGGCGAGCGGGCCCTTGGAGTCAACGAGCGGCGTGGCGATTATGAACTGCCATTCTTGAAGTTGAGGCACGAATGCCCACAGGTAAACGGACACGGGTATTCTTGCTCGCGTGAGGGCAGTGACGATTTGGCGGCCGATTTCGATGTCGCTGTTCACCAACGTTGCCGTAGCCATTGCATTACTCCGTTTCTGCCTGCAACAGCTCGATGCAGATCTCTCGCATTTAGGCCCCCTACCGCATACCTGCTATTGATGTTCCAATCCTTCAGAACTACTGCCCACTTGGTGTCAAGAGAGGCGTTCCTCCTTCTTTCCGCGTCGAGTGCCGTTTGAAGCCTTGCCGCAGTTAGTAGTTTACTCAAATCGTGTGAATAGATGTCTCTGATCATATTTAGGTTTGGCGGAAAATCGTTGCGCTTTGTGTTCTTTGCGATACAGGCTTTTAGAGCGCATTCGACTGCCAGGCCGGTCAGATAGTAGGCGCCCTCGAGGTTCCCACCATTAATCAGCGCGCGTGCATCGTTCAGCCTCATGCTCGCGAGTTTCTGAAACTCTCGGCGGTTATCTGCCATTCTTAATCACCGACGTGAACGGGCGGCAACGTCTGGCGCGAAATCCGCCGCCAGCTTTTGGCCGCAGCAGGGCCCCGGAGGAATGAGCGCGCCGTGGGGGCAGGTGCGAGGATGGCCCAGGAACGCGCATATCTTGTCGGTGGCTTCGGGGGAGAGGATGTGCTCGAACTTGCAGGCTTGCTGCTCGATCTCGGATTCGCTGTCCATGGCGAGGCTGTCGGTGAACAGGCGCTCGGCAAGACGGTGGCGGCGAACGATGTCGGCGGCACGCTGACGGCCGCGGGGCGTGAGTTCCACAATCAGGCTGCCGTCCCCGGTCGAAACTCCGTTCGGTTTCAGGGCATCGTGGCAAGGATTGATGAACGGTTTGTGATCGTGGGGTTCGGGTGGATGGGGCCTCGCCGTGACCAAGCCCATATCCATCATTTTTTCAACCGCGATGCTTACCGGCAGGGCCCCGTGCACTTCCATGCGGCCGACTTCGGCGATCTCGCCATGTTCGGCCAGCGCCCAGAGTTCTTCGAGAACTTCGTCGAACTGTTCCTCGTCCGCCATGGCGAAGACTTCCTGGGCTGCGATTTTGCCGTGATGCAGTTCGATGCGGCGGTCGGCGAGGCGGGCAACGACAGGGTCGTGCGTCACCATGACGATGGTGCGTCCCTGGTGGTGCAGTTCGCGCAGCAGGCGCAGGACAATCTCTTCGTTCGCGGCATCGAGGTTTCCCGTGGGCTCGTCGGCAAGCACGATCTTGGGATCATTGATCAAGGCGCGGGCGATGCACACACGCTGCTGTTCGCCGCCGGAAAGCTGTGCGGGAACGTGATGGGCGCGCTCCTTCAATCCCACTCGCTCCAGCGCTTCGAGCGCTTCCTGTTCGTCCGTCATGCTGTGGAAGTACTGAGCCAGCATGACGTTTTCGAGTGCCGTGAGATAGGGAATCAGATGGAACTGCTGAAATATGAAACCAATTTTCTCCGCTCGCACTCGATTCAGTTCGCTCGGGGAAATGCTGGCGACATCTTCGCCGTCGAGCCAAATCTCGCCAGAAGTTGGACGATCCAGGGCACCGATCAGGTTCACCAACGTCGATTTGCCGGACCCCGAAGGGCCCATGATGGCGATCCACTCGCCGGGATCAACGTTTAAGGCGAAATTGTCGAGGGCGCGGATGACGCCGCCGCTGGCCTCAGCTTTAGCGGGGTACAGCCGGCTGACATTTTTCAGCTTGATCATCTCACTCCCCTCTCAAGATCATAGCGGGTTGCACTCGCCGCAGGAGAAAAATCGGAAGCACGGCTGAAATCAAGGCTACAGCTACGCTGCCCACGAGCACGACGGGCAGGACGTTGAAACGCGGCACCACCGGCGCATGGAAGTTGACCCGGCCGATCCACGCGGCAACTCCCACACCGATGCCGAATCCGATTATCGCTCCGACTGCTCCCAAAGCGGCGGCTTCGGCGGCAAAGAACCCGCCGATCAGCCCTTCGGAAGCGCCTAGAGCCTTCATGATGGCAAAGTCGCGGCGGCGGTCAAAGACCCATCCAATCAAGGTGGAGAGCACGCACAGAGCTGCGGTTGCGATAATGAGTACAGCGGCCGCGGCCAGGGTGGCGCGAGTTTTCCCGAGCACCCGCGCTTCGCCTTCCATGATTTGACGGATGGGACGGACTTCTGCAGCAGGGAGAGCCTGCGACAGCTTTTGAACGAGAGCACTGACTTCTTCGGACGAGCCGGAGGACGCGATTTCTATCATCGATGGTTGCACGCCCGTCCAGTTTTCGAAATCTTGCAACGAGAGATAGATGCGGCTGTCTTCCGCCGCGCCGGTTCGCAGGGTTCCAACGGGGGTGAGGTGAATCGTACGTTCCTGGAAGCTGAGGTCGAAAGGCTTTCCTTGTGGGCTGACTACCTCGGCTGCGCGCGTGCCGACCAGAGCATCTTTCGGGGCGTTGGGCCAGGCCGTTACCGACCACCAGCTATCCAGCTTGCGGACGCGATCGAGATCGGTGCCGGATACGACGACCGACTGACCGTCGGACGTGCGGGCCACAACATAGGCGAAGGGCACGGCGAGACCGTGTCCGGCAAGCGCGGACTCGACTTTGTCGAGAGCCTCGGCGGGGAGTACCTGGCCATCTTTCGCAACCACTACGATGTTCGCGCCGTAGTTGCGGAACTCCTTGCGCAGCTTGGCTTGCACGTCCACATAAAGATTGAGCATTGCGGTGGCTACGGCGGCGGCAACCACCATGGCCAGCAGGGCAGAAGCGGCGCGTCCACGACGGAGCACGGCGGCACGCATCAACATGCGCAGAAACATCGAAGTGTGAGGCTTGGCGGCACGGCGGCTGACCAGGTCCGAGTTCCGCTGTGGACTCACGCTTCACCTCGCAGAGCGTAGACGGGATCAAACTTCACCGCGCGTCGAATCGCCATCGCGCTGCCCGCAAAGGTCACGATCACGGCGATGGCCAGGATCACGGGGAAGAGAACAGGCTCGATCGTGATCTGGGAATCGAAGATGGAGCGACCGATCTGACGGGCCAGCAGCGCTCCACCGGCGAAACCTACGACACCGCCAATCAGAGCCAGCAGCAGGGCCTCAGCGAAGAACAGGGCTGCGACTGAAACACTGCCTGCGCCTAAAGCCTTCATCAAACCTACTTCGCTGCGCCGCTCAAAAATGGCGGTGGCCATGGCAGCCGAGACGGCGAGTGCGGAGGCGAACAGCGCTGCCAGTGTCACCAACAGCATCAGACCCTTGATGCGGGAGAGCACGGTGCCTTCGTTCTGTGCGATCTGACGAATCTGTTCAGCATGGGAATGTGGAATCGCTTCCTGCAACTGGAAAGCAATCGAGGCTGCATAAGGCGAGCAGTACCAGCGATCGTATTCCGCCCCTCGCAACGATTGCGGATCACGACGGGCGAATGCATCCTCGGGCTTGGTTAACGCGCTCACATAGAGGCGGCGCACAGCACCGGGCTTTCCCAGAATCTGTTGGGCCAGCGCGAGGGGAGCGACGATTTGATTGTCCTCCGCACCGCCGGTAGAAAGAATCCCAGCAACGCGGTGTGCTTGACTAGCGATTTCGATTTCATCTCCCGCTTTGCGACCGAGTCTCGCCGCCAGCTTTTCGCCTAGCAACACGTCGGACGAGTTGTCATCGGGCCACGTGCCTTGCACCTTCCACCAGGGATGGGTGATGCGTACACCGGTAGCAAAATCCTGCTTGCCAAAAGTGAGCCGCTTCGAGAAGTAAGTTCCGAGCAAGGTGAGATTCGTTGCATCATCGCTTCCGCTCAGGCGAACACTCACCGGCAGCATGGGAGCAAAACCCACGATATTATTTCGCCAGAACATTCCTTTGATCTTGGGCAGATCGGCTTCGTTGAGGTAGGCTCCGTCGCTGGGCGGCTTCAGATCCACACCGGAGATTTGAACATCCAGAGTATCTTCCTGCGGAGTCACGATGAGGTTCGCGCCATAGCTGCGCAGTTCGCGGCTGATCTTGTCGCCGATATCGGTGGCAACGGCGATCATGGCGGTGGCTACGCCCACACCCAAAGTGATCGCGACGCCGGCGAGCAACTTGCGGCGCTTTTGCCGCCGAAACGATTCGTAGACCAGGCGCCCGAACATGGCTACTGCTGGAACATGCGGCTTTTCGCCGCGATGTCCGCCTCCTGGACGATGACCGCGTCGGAGGTGACTTGCGCCTTCAGCGGAACGGGATTGCATCCACCGGGCATTCCGACCGACTGGGGATTGATGGGCGCCGCACAGTTTTTGCAAACCACTCCGTGCGGCCCTTTGTAAAAGCCCACCGCGCCGCAGATTTCGCAGGCATCCAGAACCGTGGCAATCTTGCCATCCGGCTTCTGATACAGCCAGAAGCGCACGGTGCTGCCATTTTCCTGGGCGGCGAAGCGATGCAGATCGCCGTCCAAAACCCGGGTGAGCGGAATACTGACTTGGCCGTTCACAAAGGTGACTTCCGTTGCCGGCGACAACGCGCTCACGCTCTTGGTGTAGATGAACTCGGCGGTGACGAGGACGATGAATACAAACGAACTGGCATAGACGGAGGCCATCCACAAGCGCTCGCGGCGAGCAGTCCAGACCGCCTTTCGTCTTTCAGCGGCGGAGGTGGACTGGGTTCCTGGCTCGCGGCGCTTGACCTCGAACAGCACCATGAGTGCAGCCAGAGCGAAAATCGTGATGAAAAAGAACAGATCGTTGCGCACGATCGGTCCAATAATCGCCATCTCCGTCTTCGAAGAGGGAAGCACGCCATTTTCGGAAAGCTCATGCAGGCCGGAGATCACGAGTTGCGCAGCGACGAAGAACAAAATCACCGTGGTGACGCGGAAGAACTTTTGCAAATTAATGCGGACGCTGCCTTTGACGAACATCACCCCGAATACAATGGCGGCAATCACACCCAGAAACGTGCCCATGAAGCTGAGCAGTTCGGTCGAGTTCAGGGAGACGGCCGAGAGAATCAGAACGGTCTCCACACCTTCCCGCAGCACCATCAGGAACACGAATGCAAAAAGCCCGAACCATGCGTTGTGGCCCGCCAGCAGCCCAACTTTGCCCTCGATCTCGCCTTTGAGCTTACGGCCCGTCCGCATCATAAAAATGATCATGGTGACGACGAAGAAGGCAGCCGCCAACATGACCCAGCCTTCAAAAATATCCTGGTTCCACTGCGTACGGGAAAGCAGGGCTGCGACCCCCAGGCTGCCGACGAAAGCGGAGATCAAGGCCGCATAGACGGATTTGCGCAGCTCCGGGCGATTGATCTTGGACAGATAAGCCAGGGTAATGCCGACGATCAGGGCGGCTTCGACCCCTTCTCGCAAGGTAACGATGAATGCTTCTAACATCTAAGAAATAGCCTCTACTTTTGAAGTAGCGATATTGAAAATGAATTTCAATTTCATTATCTAGGATAGTCTTTCGGCTCCACTGGCGTCAACGGAATCACGAGCGATTGTGATCTGAAGCACGTGCCTCTTAGTCAAATGCCGCCGCCGTGCGCTTGGACTAGAGACGCTTAAGAAAAGCTTTTGCTTGGTCCAGGTGAGGGAAGAGTTTCTCTTCTGCCTGGAATTTCGTGGAATGCACGCAGCGGCGGCTGCCGCGCAGTTTCACGGGATGCTTCAGGTGCAGCATTTCGTGATAAACGATGTATTCCACCGCGTAGCCGGGAACCCGCGGTTGATCGAAGACCCGGCTCACGACGATGGCATTATGGGCGGGATCGTAGTGGCCGAGCCGGTTGCGAGCGTGATCGCGGCTCCAGGTCATCCGCGGTCGAGCCAGCAGGCCGTTGAAGAATCGCGTGTTCAGGTCGTCGAAAATATCCTCCAAATCGTAGGTCCGGCCTTGGGCACTTTCGATTCGCTTGCGGCCGCGCATCTGGCGTACGAGGTGAGCTTTTCTGGCGATGTCTTGACCGCAAATATAGCGGCGATACCGGGTCGCGTGCGCTCGCTCGATGGGCTTGCGGTACATTTTGGCTAACAGGATGTGAGCGATGGCCCGCAACACCGCGTCTGGCGCCCCTTCCAGTAAGTCTGAAAGACGAACAAACAGCTTTCCCTCCCGCATGCGGATGGTGTTGTTGATGTTCACAAAAGCGAAGAACTCAACCGCGAGCTGCGGCATTGGCGCGCGCGGGCGCAGCTCATAATAGGTTTCCTGGAAGATGTGGAGTACCCTGTCGTTCACGTTGCGGTTAGATTAGCATGATCACGAACACTGCTTGACAATCGTGGCGGGTATGCTACACTCTCGGCCTAGTCGCACTTCCCCCAATCCTTGACTCCGCGAGGTGCGATTTATGAATCGATCTGGTCTGTTGTCGTTTTTTGGCTCGTGCTGGACACGCCTCTTAATTCATGAGTTCAGCGACGAGGCTATCGGTCCTTCGGCGACCCCTTCCCGCGACCTCGGCCACTGGGAAATAGCCAAGCTTCTTGCTGCCAGGTATTGGCAGTGGTGGCAGAAAGGAAAGCCGGTTTGGGAGCCGACAATCTTTGTCCTTACCATTGTCATGCTACTGCTGGCGGTCAAGCAGTACTACGACTCAACCGACCAGTTAAGCAGGGTTGACAAAATTAGTCAGCGGATCTCCACGCAATATCTGAACTCCTTTCCGACGACGATCCCCACCATCACAGAGTTCATCAATGGCACACAGAAGGAGCTTGACGTGATGGTCGATTATGCCGGCTATGGTCAGTTTTCGGCGCCACACGAGTTCGGAGATTACCTAGCTGCTTTGAGGCGGGTGTCCGAAAAAGCAACCGTCCGAATGGTAATCTACGACAGGGTAATTGCGAAGAAAGCGCACACCGAGCAGTTCCCCGAGCCTCAGTATCCCTCGTTGAAGGAGAGCCCGAGATTCCAGCTTTACTTCGAAGATCGCCACGCGAACCTCTTAGGTAAGTGCCCATTCGCCGATTTCAAGAACAGGCTGGCCTATGCGGACTTTATAGATCGATTGTTGCTCCAGCAAGCGAGATATCAGTCCGAGCTAACTGAATCCAAGAAGTTGCAAATCCAATACATTCACGGTTCACAATCACTGGTGTTCATGTGGCTACGGGATGGAAGGGATGCTATTTTCTCGTTTAAGAACCAGGGGACGAACGAGTTGAGGGAGCTTTCCTTTACGACAAGTGATACAAATCTGGCAGCAGTGTTCGGCGGAATTTTCGAAAAGACGTGGCTGGAAACCACCCCACCAAACCAACGCGGGGAGGAATGGTCTGCAACTAACGATCAGGTCACGGATTTGTGTTCGAACGGCACTATTGCAGACAGGCTCCACTAGTCCGGGGTAGTGCGGGAGCCCTAGGTGCTACTTTTTCTTGTGCTTGGCTGCTTCTTCTTGTTCGCTTAGCAACTGCCGGTGGTCCTGTAGGCTGCTGTCGATGGTATCCAGCACACTGGTCAGCAGGAAATCATATTCCTTTGCTTCGTCCTTGTTTGCGTCGAGGGAGCTTTTCAGAGCCCGGAGCTTGGCTTGAAATTCGGTATCGGCTTCGATGACTGTCTTAAGAGGCTTGCGCAGATCCGACTTCCGGCCCACAAAGGTATCGATGTTGTCGTTTAACTCATCATAGACATCGAGAAAGTCTTGCAGCCGGTCGTGGGTTTGCTGAGCACGGTCGGTGACCTTGGGGTCGGCGCGCATTTGTTCCAGCTTGGCTAGCCGGGTGCGGGCAAACTCGATGTATAGCTTAAGCCGCTCGCTGGGTTCTTGAGCGGCATCGCGCAATTGGTCGGCTTCCAGGGGATTGAGCGGATCGCGGCGCCGCTGGGCCCACATAGTCGTGAGCAGCGACAACGCCAACACGAAGCGCGCGAGCTTATTCGAGGGAGAAATCATTTGCTCTTGCCAAACATGCGAGACAAAAGATCGGTGCGCAAGCTCTCCAGGCGATCCGCGGCGGCTTGCACCGGTGCTTGATCGTCAAAGTTCAAGTTGCGTTTGATGTCTCGCAACTTGGCTGCCATTTTTCTGAGGTCGATCTCCGTGTTCTTAAGCCTCTTGCCCGACTGGATGGCGGCGTCGTGCGCCTTTTCCGAATAGGTCACCACATCTTTCAGCGCAGGCCGGGCGTCCTCCACTTTCCCGGCGGTGTACAACTCGTCGGCGGACTTGAGCTGATGCCGGGCGATTTCGACGTACAAGGTGGGACGATCCTCAAGCCGGGCCGATTCTGCCCGCGCGATCAACTCCTGCAGAGGTTCCTGCTTAGAGGCGAACGCCAGGAATGAAGTCGTCAGGAGAACTGCGGCAATTAGGATCCGGAAACGCATACTGTTTACTTCTTCGGCTCGATCGCGATCAGACGATGTCGGGCTTGCCACTCCTGATCAGGATACTGTCCGTTTGCCAGTTCAAGAAACCGATGATAATTCTGTGCAGCCATTTTATAGTCGCGCAAGTGATCGTAAGCGCTGGCGCGAAGAAAAAAGCTGACGGGAATCTCCGGTAGAAACTTGGCGCGCGCGTCCGCCGCCTTGATCGCGAGTTCGTAGTTTTTGTTCTCATCGGCCGCCACCGCTAAATCGCCGTATGCCTCGCCGAAATCGGGCTGGAGCTTGACTGCGGTCAGCAGTTCCTGTTGCGCATCGGGGAATTTCCGCTGCTTCAAAAGGGTTACGCCGAGGTAGTGATGTAATTGAGCGTTGTCCGGCTTTGCGGCCAGCATCGAGCGGTACAGCGCTTCTGCCTGATCGTATTTCTTGCTCTGGAGGTAAAGATCGCCGAGATCGTTCTGCACATTGGGATTTCCGGGATCAAGCTTTTGCGCCGCCTGCAGTTCAGCGATTGCGTCGTCGTTCTTTCCGAGGATGAGCAGGACGCGGCCGAGTTGCAGTCGGGCGGACACATCGTCCGGGTGCATGGCGGTTATCTTGCCCAAAATCTGCTCGGCATCCGCAAAGCGCTGTCCGCGCATGTAGATGTTCGCCATGCCTGTTAAAGCGTCGCTTGAACGCGGGTCGAGGACCAGCGCTAGCTTGTATTCTTGCTCCGCATCGGCAAAACGATTTTCCTTTTCCAGCAGCAGACCCGCCGACAAATGAGGCTCGGGACCCTTGGGATCGAGGGCAGCAACCTGCTTATAAGCTTCGATGGCTTGGTCGGGCTTGGTGGTCTCCAGAACATGCGCCAGAGATAACCAGGCACGAGCGCGGCCTTCGTCCACATTGGCGGTAGGCTTCAGCGTGGTCGCTGCACGCAGAAATTGCTCCGCATCCGGTTGGCCAGCTTTCGCCAGCATGAGTCCGAGATTCAGATTGGACTCGAACACGTCCGGCTTGGCGGCTACCGATTTACGATATGCAGCGATGGATTCTTGAGTGTTTCCCAGCCCGTTGTACACAAATCCCAAGTCAAACCAGGCTTGAAAGTTGCTCGGATCGGCAGCAACCACCTTTTTTAGTAGCGGCTCAGCAGACGCGTAGCCGTGTTTCTCGATGGCGCTCTCGGCTTGGGTGAGCTCGGGGGGGAAGGACGGGTTCTCCTCGGCGACTTTGTGATGACGCACCGTCTGGCCGGTGGTCTGGGCGAGGACGGTCCCACAGAGGTAGAACCCCAGAACAAGCAGCGCAAGCCGGGTTGGCTTATTTGCTCCCATTCCGCGACGATCCATTTCCCGACAACCCATTTCCGTTCAATATACCCGCCAGAAATTTCCCGGTGTACGACTTCGGCAGGACGGCAATAGCTTCTGGCGGGCCCGAACCGACAAGGTAGCCGCCGCGCGCACCGCCTTCGGGACCGAGATCAATCACCCAATCCGCGGTCTTGATCACTTCGAGGTTATGCTCGATCACGAGGATCGAGCCTCCTACATCGATTAGACGGCGAAAGGCGGAGAGTAGTTTGCTGATATCGTCAAAATGCAGCCCGGTGGTCGGCTCATCAAAAATATACAGGATGCGCTGTTTCCGACGAGGCTCGTCGGCCGAGTTCGGCGGTCGTCTGGCCTCTCGCGCCGCTGGCTGCAGGTGAGCCGCGAGCTTCATCCGCTGTGCCTCACCGCCTGAGAGCGTCGTGGCCGACTGCCCCAGCCGCAAATAGCCGAGACCTACTTCCTCCAGCACGCGCAGTTTGTCTACAATCTTGGGTGCGTTGGCGAAGAACTGCAGCGCCTCCTTTACTGTCAGATTCAATGCTTCGTGGATATTCTTCCCGCGATAACGAACCTCCAACACCTGCGGTTTGTAGCGCGCGCCCTTGCACTCTTCGCAGATGAGTTCCACGTCGGCCAGGAACTGCATTTCCACCGTGACGGTTCCGTCGCCCTGGCAGGTCTCGCAGCGTCCCCCAGGAATGTTGAAGGAGAAATGCCCGGCGGTAAACCCGCGCTTCTTGGCCTCGGGCAGGGAAGCAAACAGATCGCGGATGCCATCGAAGGCCTTGATATAAGTGACCGGGTTGGAGCGCGGGGTGCGTCCGATGGGAGATTGATCCACCAGCACGACCTCGTCGATGAACTCCGCGCCTTCCAAACGGTCCCAGTGGGACGCTGCCACTGGATCGCCATTGGGCTGCTTCTTCGCGGCTGACAGCGCCCGGTACAGGACGTCGTGCAGCAGTGTGGATTTTCCGGACCCGGAGACGCCGGTGATGGCTACGAGCATCCGCAGCGGGACCTCCAGGTTGATCCCTTTCAGGTTGTGGGCTCTAGCGCCGTAAATCTTGATTCGCTGCGGCCCGGGCTTGCGGCGAACGCTTGGTATCTGGATTCGCAGCTCTTCCGATAGATAGCGTCCGGTCAGCGAGCCAGACATTTTCTGGATCTGGTCGTAGGTCCCGGCCGCGATCACCTTGCCGCCGTTTTCTCCGGCGCCAGGTCCGAGGTCGAGAATTGTGTCGGAAGCGCGCATCACGTCGCGATCGTGTTCGACCACCAGGATCGTGTTACCCAGGTCCCGCAGATTGTGCAAGATCTTGATCAGGCGATGCGTATCCCGGCTGTGCAATCCGATGGACGGCTCGTCGAGTACGTAGAGCGTTCCCACCAGGCGCGAGCCCAGCGAAGTGGCCAGTTGAATGCGCTGCGCTTCGCCGCCCGACAGGGTGGACGCGAGCCGGTCGAGAGTCAGATACTCCAGCCCCACCTCATTTAGAAAGCGCAGGCGCTCGCGAATCTCCAGCAGCAACCTTTCGGCAATACCCTTTTCCTGATCAGTCAATTCAAGCGCTTCAAAGAACTTCAACGCGGCTTCGACCGTCATGCAGCATACGTCGCAGATATTCTTGCCATTGATCTTCACCTGCCGTGCCTCCGTACGCAGGCGGGCTCCGTTGCAGCTGGAACATACGGAATATCCCCGGTAGCGGCTCAGGAATACGCGGACGTGAAGCTTGTATTTCTTGCGCTCCAAGTAATTAAAGAAACCCCGCACTCCCAGGAATCGCCCTTCGCCTTCAATCACCAGCCGCTGATGCTCGCGATCCAGTTCGTTCCAGGGCACATCCAGGGGGATGTCCGCTTCGCGGGCGAAGCGCTTCAGATCGGTAAACAGAGTGCGGTACTTGGGCTTGGTCCAAGGCTCGACCGCGCCTTGATTCAGGGTGATGGATTTGTCGGGAATTACAAGTTCCAGATCGAAGTCGATTGTGTTTCCGAATCCCTGGCAGCGCGGGCATGCACCGTACGGATTGTTGAAGGAGAACAATCGTGGTTCGGGTTCTTCGTACCGAATATTGCAGCCCTTGCATTCGAAGCGCTGGGAGAAACGCAATCGCTCAGAAGCCTGTCCTTCGCGCGGGGCCGTCTCGAAGATGACTTCACCTGACTCGCGATAACTGATCTCGACGGCATCCACGATGCGCGCGCGGGAGTCCGCCGATACCACGAGGCGATCCACGAGCAGAAAAACGGGCTCCGCGAAGTTAATATTCAGCAACGACTCGGGCGTGGAGAACTCGAAGATCTGCCCGCTCTGATAAAGGCGGTTGAACCCGCGGGTGCGCAGATCGAGCAGACGGCTCTTGAGTTGATCGGACGGAAGATTACTTGCATTCGTCTTCGCCTTCTTCTTGCCCATGCGCTTAGCCGCGGCGGGAGGTGCGTCCGGCTCGCTCGCTGCTTGCGGCGTCGCGCTCTGCAGCGGGAACAGCACATTCAGCCGCGTGCTCTCGCCTAGCCTCAGCACGGCATCGGCAATTTCGTCTACCGTGTCTTTCTTAACCTGCTTGCCACATTGCAGGCAGTAGGTGCGGCCGACCCGGGCGAAGAGCAGACGCAAATAATCGTAGATTTCGGTAGCGGTGCCAACCGTGGAACGAGGATTTCGGGTGGTGTTTTTCTGCCGGATTGCTACCGCCGGGGCGATTCCGTCGATGACGTCCGCATCTGGCTTCTCAATTCGCTCCAGGAACTGGCGGGCGTAGGCGGAAAGCGATTCTACATACCGGCGCTGGCCCTCGGCATAGATCGTGTCGAAGGCGAGCGAAGACTTGCCCGATCCCGACACCCCGGTGACCACCGTCAGGGAGTTGTGCGGGATCTCAAAATCTATGTTCTTGAGGTTGTGAACTCGCGCACCGCGAACAACAATAGTTTCCGTGGACATTGTTTTTACCGCTAAAAACTCCCTAAGTGCTTGAAAATACTACTGCACTAGGGTCGGAACATCGGCCTCTTTTGCAGATTCATTGTCGATTAAGGCCTCCTCGACAGCAAACTCCAGCTTTTGCATCGCCGCCCGGTTTTGCTCGGGTGTCGTCTTGATGTAGTACCGCTGGGTCACAGAAACGTCGCTGTGACGCAGGATCTTCTGGATTGTGAGGTCATCCACACCCAGAGCGTGCAGGTTCGTCGCCAAGCCGCGCCTAAAGGCGTGGAATCCATGCCAAGCGATCTTTGCTCGGTCGAGCGCCGGTCGGATGTAGTCGTGGCGGAGGTTGGTCGCGCTTAGAGGAGTGTTATTCCTCGTTCTAAACATGATACCAGTTTCAGGATTACCTGAGACCAGCCGGTGCTGATCCAAGAACCTGCGAAGCGGGGCGATCACGGGAATGCTGGCCTTTGAGGCTTTGCTCTTGGTTTCCCCAGCAATTCCCCGCCACATGCCTCGCATGACCTTGAGGGATTCACCGTCATAACCTTCCCACAGCAGACCTTCGATCTCGCCGCTACGGAGCCCTGCGAAGGCCGCGACGGCGATTACTGTCCTAGATGGCTCCGGAACAACTCTTAGCATCGCCAGCACGGTGCTAATGTCATAGGCGATAGTCTCTTTACCATCAGGAGCACGCGGCAGCCAAGTGTCGCGAACTGGGTTGGGGCCGGGGCGATAACCTTGCTGGATCGCAAGCTTAAAAATCCCGCTGAGAATGGATTTCAATCGTTTCACCGTGTTTTTCTTCATCTCCGTATTCTGTCTGACGATACTCGCTAGAAGTTCCTGAGCGTCCGGCGTTGAAAAATCCCGCAGAAGCATCCCGGCACAGCGCGGGGCGAGGACGCGATCCCAGTAGTAACGGTGAAAGAAAACGGTTGAGGCTGCGTGCCTAGCTGCGATGCAAGGGAACCAAACGTTCTTGACGAAATCCCCCAGCGTGACGTTGTGCTCCGGGGTCTTTCTGTTCCCGTTGATCTTCTCCATGAACCGCTCTTGTTCCTGTTGCACGGCTTCTGGAGGACGCTTCAGCCGCCGATGTTCCGGCAGCACGGGAGAGAGTTTCTGTGCTAAACCCTGCTTGCGAACGGCAACACCGTTTTCGACGCGCGTGTCCGCGTAGCGAATCCACCACCACTCACCAACTTTCCAGACGTAACCTTTCTGTTGTCGCGTTCTCATAGGTTCCCCTTTCTGCCTTGCTTCCTTTTGGCTTCGCGGGCCGCTACAGCTTTCTTGGCTTTGGCGATGCGCTGCGCCTTCGTCAGTTTTAGGGCAGTCGCCTTGCCGCCCTTCTGGCCCAACTTGGAAAGGTGCTCGCTTAGTTGCCTCGATACATTCTTGCTTTTGCGTTTGACCATTTCCGTATTTCCTCCAGTGTCCATGCTATGTGTATCTCAGCGGACGGGATGCATCATAGCGGACTGGATACTTCGATGTCAAGATGTCCCTTCACGATCTCCCGAGTTCCTTCGTCGGCTTTGCGCTTCGCGACAATCTCACGCTGCCACTGCATCATGATCTGTAAAAGTGCGATGGCTCTCCCGGTCACACGGGCTGCTTGGTCAACCGCGACCCCAAGAATCTCCCAGAGTACTCGACCAAGAACGTACCCGAGCGCGACTGTAAAAATCAGTTTCACCACTTGCTCCCTCATCTGCGCAAAATACCGTATGGATCGCTGAAGCGAAAACGTTCGCCCGTCGCCAGAGGTGCAACAGGTGGATGACTGGTTTCTGTCGTAGTCGTCACGATGCCACCCCGTCGCGCCTCTTGTGCCGCGATTTCAGCCTCTACCTTTTGATGATGAGCTTCGAGGTAACGCAGAAAGCCGTCGCCGGTTTTACGTAGCTTATTTATCGCTTGGCTCATCATGTCCGCAGCGTCATCGTATTTGCCGCCACAGCAGGCCGCCGCACATTCATCAATAAAGCGCCGTATCTTTGGGCAGATGCTCGGATGCGGAAGTACAACATTGCCCGCTTCAACGTCCGGTGCCGCCGCGTGCAGCCTCGCTTCCTTTGAACCGACAGGTTCAACCGGAATCAAGCCTGAAACTTCTGTCTTCAACTCCGCAATGATCGCGCTCCCATTGGCCTTGTCCTCAATCCAATGTGCGCGTGCATCGGGCCAGCGCTCGCTAAGTGAAACTACGGCCTTCTTGGTCGCAGGGAAATCAAGTCGGTCCCACACAATGTCCGGCATCAAATACTTCATGGCACGGACGCGACCCCACACGCCTCCGCAGACGTAATCCGATGTCTTCTTGTCTTTGAAACTCATGTCCCAAGACGTGGCCATTTCGTCAAATTTCTCAGGCAGCAGCAGGCAGCCTTCAGGCCGCACATCGCCCTGCCTTACATAAAACCTCCACCAATGCTTCTTGATAATCCCGCCCAACTCAGGAGATGGCCGCTGCTGATATTGCCCTGCCCACTCGCGCGAATTGAGTTTCATTCCGGCGACAACTTCCGGCGTGAACCTTTCGGGCTGTAGCACGTCGCCCTGCTTGCGTGTGAAGGTTCTGCCGCTTACTGGGAACGTGTAGGTTTCATCCTCTTCGGCTTCGAGCGGAATCTTCAAATGTATCCATCGGCCTTTTTGCTCTGACAGTAAGTGCCCGGTTGGATCGTCCTCACCGAGACGCTGCGAAACATGCACGAATACGCCAGTGACGGGATTGTTTAGGCGCGTGGAAAAAGTTGCGTCAAGCCAGCGATTGCAGGCGTTGCGTGCGGCGTCTGAGAAACCTTCCTCCGCAGAGAGAAGGTCGTCTCCGATGCAGATGTCCCCGCCGAATCCTGTTCCAACTCCGTCCACGGACGTGGCCACGTGGGCACCGGTTTTATCGTTGCCGTAGTCGTCGAGGCGATTCCGATCAGGAGAAAGGCTGAAGCGCTCCCCCCATCGTTCCTGAAACCACGGGGAAGTAATTAGAAAACGGCGCTTCGCGCTGTGATCCGTTGACAGTCGCGCGGCATAACTACCGCACAGAAAGCGCCTCGACGGGTTCTTTACCCAATCCCATGCTGGCCAGGAACACGTAATTTGTGAGGTCTTGCTGCTTCTCGGGGGGACGTTGATGATGAGCCCCAGTTTATCGGGGTAGCGGCGCTTAAACTCACCGGACGAGATCAGCATCAACCATTCTGAAATCAGGTCATAGTGAAAACTCCACACTAGCGGAGTTTCCGGCTCGATGATGTCCCATGCGGCCCGGAAAAAAGCAGCGAAGTTGTTTTCCAATTCGGCGACTTGGCGGAGCTTTGTCCGCTGCTCAAGCAGCGCCGGAAGGCTGTCGTCGGATTGTTGGTGTGTCGCCAATTTTTTCAAAGCCCCTTGGGCAGCACTGACAGGCTGTACACAATACAACTCCGCTCTAGCTGCACCAACAAACAAGAATCAATCAGACGATCAGCTCCAACATCGGCGAGCGCTTCTACGATGTCGCGATCTAGCCGGGCCTCGGTCTGGGGCTCAACATATCTAAAACTGGCGCGTGACAGCGGAATTTCCAAATATGTTGCAGTCTGCATTCCTGGAGAGCCAGAAATACTTTCGACGCGCACGGCATCGGCAGAAAGGTTATTTATTCGTCCTAGGACGCACCCAACTTGGAAGGTCTTGTCATTTGCAGTGGCCATGACGGCACAGGTTACGCTCCGCTCTTCGTCGCGCCATTTCTGCAATAAAAGAAAAGCTTCCGATCCCGTGATCTCCATGAAATGATCGCTTGCCTTCGCGGGTTGTGGTTGCGTCGCCATCAGCGCCAAAAATCTCTAACGTTGAAATGGCCATTTGAAACGAGGCGTTCCATGACTTTTCCGACTGCTCCTTTGTTTTCCATGAGCACGCTTTCTATCCCGTTGGTGTCTAGCGCTTGGATACTGACGTGGTAGTGGAAATGAGAATCCCCTCCACCTCGATCTTGTCCGTCGCGTCCTGATTCACCATCCAAACCACGAGGACCGCCATGAGAAACCATGTTCTGTACGCCCGTGGACAACTCAGGCGGAAGTACCATTTCGCCGCCGTGCAGTTGGCCGACCATATCTTCCGGTACGATGCCGCCCTTGGCGAATGCAGCCAGCCCAGCGAAAGCTAGGCCCTCTGTGAGCGCTGTTGCCGCCATCGCTGGGGCCGCAGGTGCGAACACCGCAGACCACCATGCCAGTGTTCCCGCAGCCGCCACGGCAGCATCGCTAGTCGCCATAGCGACATTCTCAGCGCTATTAGTGGCCATCGTAGCTGCATGGGCCGCAGCGGCGGCAATCTCATTTGCCGTGGTTTGCGTATGAAACAGGGTATTGGCCGCAGCCATAATGACGTGATGAAAAACCCAATTCTCGGCCATCTTTAGGATCGCGTCTATGGCCATCGTAGTGATGGATTCCCACACTTTCATCACACCTTGAGCGAATGTCTCATGACCATTGAGCATCGACGCAATTGAAGTGTTCAGTGTGTTCGCAATTCTGTCAAAGTTTTGTCTATAGGTTTGCTCAACCTTTTCGGCTGCCTTGGCCTCTGCGTCTTGTTCCTTCCTGAGAAATTGCTCGTGCAGTGTGAGCTTCTCCTGCTCTAACTTTTGAACGGAGGCCAACTCTCTGGCATCTTCCGTACTGAGAATCTCTCCTCGTTTAGCCGCTTCAAGTTGCGCAGCTACAACCGCAGCCGCGATCTGCTTATCCAAACTGGCCTGAAGCGCAGCCTCTTCCTCTCTGTAAAGAGCAACAACCTTGGCACTTTCCTCTGTCCAGGTGATTTCCTTTCGTTCCGCCAGTTTCACTAGACCATCGATCTGCAGGCTGTAAGATTCCTGAGCAGTTCTCTCCTGACCGCGCAACGATGCCTCGTAGCCTTGTTCGGTCCGAATGGCCTGTCCGATGGATTCGTCCGCAGCTTTCTTGTCTACTGCTGCGCCCTGCTCTGCTGCCTTCTGTTCTAGTGCAATGCGCTCGTCCAACAGTTTGCTCATCTGCGCATTCTGTTCCGCCGTCAGTTTCGCGATATCTGTACCTTCGCTGCCTACCCCTGCGGTCTGTGGGCCACCCTTGGTCAGAACTTCGCCGGTTGATTTGGTGAGCGCATCAAGGCCTTTCTGGACAACCTTCATCTGCTTGTCGAACTCTTCGGCGGCTGTCTTATCGCGCTCAAGCCCGTCCTTCACAGAATCCAGGTATTTCGTGCTGGCTTCTTTCGAGAGCATTGATTGAATCTGTTCTAGGCCATCCCGAAACTTTTTCAGAGCCTCATCATTGGGAGATGTCTGCAGGCGTGTATATACGGTGGTAAGCTGTTCATCTACCTGCTTGAGTCCTGCAGAAGTGCCTTCGGTTGACAACGTGCGATGTAGCGCCGCGCCAAAAGCTATCGCTTCCTTGGAGACAGCTCCGAAATTACTCCTTAGCAACTCTAAGTCGGCACTTTCGCCGCGTGTGGCGGCTTGCGCTTCCATTAAGGTAATCGTTCCGTTGCGAAGCCACTCGTACCACGGTCCCTCTTCCTTGACCACCTTACTGATGGAATCCGCGAAGTGCTCCAGCGTTCCGCCGAGTGAACTAGTGTCAATCGCCAGCAGTTTTATTTGCTCATCGAGACCTGCCAGCTTCCCGCTTTCAAGTTCCGTAACTTTTACCAGAACATGGTCATAGGATTTGGCGAGACGGTCATTCTCGTCAATCATCGAACTGCCGACCTTCTCCCACTCCAGCCTGATCTTTTCCGGCTTGTCGATCATCTCCCCGATCTTTGTACCGATTTGTTCAAGGATTCCGAATAGCGCGAGTGCGCCAATGACCGGGAACGCGGCCTGCAGCGCTGGCCCTAGACCGAGAGTCGAAGCAAGAAACGCACCTGCCGCGCGGCTACTTCCTTGCAGATTTCCCTCAAGCACTCGCAGGCTGGCACTAGCGGCCATCCTCTCGCTAATCCCAGAGCGGGTTGCCGATGCCAAGGCATCTTCTGCGATCACACTTTCGCCAATGTTCACATTCAATGAAGCAAGGGCTGCCTTCACTTCCGAAGCCGCGTACCCGAGATTTTTCAATGCCGATGCAGCCGCATCTGCGGATTCACCATCTTTCATAAGGGAAGCTGCAATGGAGGCGGCTGCGCTCTGCACGCTGGCAACAGCTTGCGTCATGCCCGTTGTAAGCGGTTCCAGATTGACCACGGTTGTCAGATCAAAAATTGTGCTTTCACTCATGTATTAGGCCCCCACACTTTGCACCGCCCCTCAAGGGCAAGCACCGGGAGACGATCCAGTCCTGCCCTTGAGAGTGTTCCGCCCATCCTACTTTTTCTCTCAGGAGTTGCGTGGCTGATTCAAGCAAGGAGAATGCAAGGAACAAAATCAGCCACGGCCCCTGAGTTTTTGCTCGCTTGGGGCTCTCTGTTCCAAGTCGAGCAAAACTTTTTTTATCCTGCCTCAGTTTGCGCTGCATATTTTAACCGTTGCCCAGTAGCCTCTTGCAGCAGCCGTTCCCGCGCCGGTTAATACCGACAGGTCCATTACGTTCCCCACACCCTCGGTAGCAGTAGCCGTGTGGGCTGTGTCATCACAAAAGAGATTCCCGCTGGTTGGCAGAGTGCAAGTAAGGGTAGTGTTACTCATGCTTGCATTGGTCCCGGTGCGAGCTTTTGCAATTAGTGCACTTCCGGTTTTGCCCGCGCTGTCGATGACAACGCCTTCAATGCCGCTGGTATCCGTAGTCGCGGTGATGACCGCTGTAGACGATGGAGTGCCAGTTAGCTTGGCAAGATAGTACAGGCTTGTGCCAGTCGAACCATCGTTAGGCACGTGAATGGCAATGCTTGCAGCCGGTTGGCGGTTGTCGTTGATGCCTTGCTGTGCATGGAGGCAGGGGAAACAAGCAAGTAGAGTTGCGAGAATGGTGAAAGTTTTTCTCATTTGTTAGCCAACTCTTCTCCTGCCAGCGGGATCGGCCGCGACGATTTGCAACGGCCGGAACCCACTGTAGGGGGCCACCATCCAGTGTTCGTTAACAACATCGGCGGACGCTTTCAAGATCATCTCACCGGCCTTAGAGCAGGCACCGAGGACTTGCGAACGGTGCAATTCGTCTAAATTGCGTGCCGTGGCCTCAGTTACCAATTGCGTGAGCGCGTAGCCAGCGCCGCAACCTTTTCGCCAATGCTCAATGATCTCGTTTGCAAGCCGTTCAGCGTCTCGCGAGAGCGCTTGCACCTCACGGTTTTGCCGCTCCTGATCTGCCGCTTCCGCCAGTTCGCGGTGTGTCCTGTGCAGCGGCGCCATTTTTTGTTCCAGACTTTCTAAGGACAGCCGCAGTCCGTCGCGCCGATGACCCAGGTCCACCAACTCGCCGTCGAGTTTTTGCAGAGTCGCACCAGCGCCAGCATCTCCACGCGAGAACTTGACCTTTAATGCTCCGGCCGTCTGTTGAATCTCGGCGACCCTTAACGCAATCGCAGCACTGTCCTGCTGCATTTGCACGCGCTCCGCTTCCAGTGTCCTGATTTCCTCTTGCGCCGATAGAGCGGCATTCATCGCTTCAGTTGTAGTGGTCATTGTCGTTGTCATTCGGATGGTGGCCCCCCCCGCCGTCCCCCTAGCATTCTTATGGCAGTGATTCCGGTGAGCGTTCCCTTGCGCCCTTCTCCGGACTTGAGCGCCACTTCGCGAATCAACGTATGGGCTTGCTTTTCAGCGCCGCCGTCCTCCTGCTCTAGTTCCGCGATCTTTTCGTCCAACTTCTTGCAGGCTTCACGTAATTCATCCCGCATTTTTACTAAATCCTTTGTGTTACTCATAGTTAACCACTCCTTTTCTGACTATTCATCATACTTTGATTACCGTGTACAACACCGCGAGCTTGATGCTTCCGTCACCCGCCGAAAAATTGGTTGACCACGGGGGATCTCCCGGATGCGCTGTCGGCATGAAATTTCGAAGAATAATCGAGCGATTGACGACGTCTGGGAAGTTAGCGCCGATGCCAATGCCGGTGCCCCCACCAATGAAATTACCGGCTGCATTTTGCGGAGCTAGGATCAGTGATTTGAGGTCGAACGAGCCTGTGGCATAGATTGTGTTGGGACCATCATAAACAATGTCTGCCGTCGCCGTCGCGATGCCTGAGGCACTAGCTACGTGAACTTCGCTGGTGGTTTGGCTAGTCGTTGCAACAGAAATCGTAGTCGCCGTTGACGCAGTAATTATAGCGTAAGGTACATTGTTTCCGAAGGTGGGAAATCCACTAACGGCAACGTACCTATTGACGAATGCGTTGGAGTCGCCTCCCGTAATGGTGCCGGTGTAAACGGTAGTTCCAGCAGTAGAGTCTTCGCGAGTCAACACGAACGGACCTAACTGGCTTCCCAAATTCAAGAATGGGGTTGTACCAAACGCTGAGATTCCCACGATCTGCACAATGAGGGTGGCCTTGTCCGGTCCAGGGGTGGGGATCAAGACGACGGACTGTGCAACTAAATTATTGATCTCGGGGGCGAACAGCTGAATTTCGGACTGATACAGTCCAGCTAATCCCCATAGCGTTTTACGCATTGTCATTCCGCACCTCGCTCCGAAAAAAGCCGGGGGATGTGAAAACCCAGCGCTCGCGCACAACGAGTGCTGTCAAAACACATCCCCCCTTCGGAGGCACGCGAGCGAGGAAGCGCGCGGATCGTCCCCCGGAGTTGGACGATGATGGATAGCACCGTCCAATAAGAAAATCGTTGTGTCTCTCTCATCGCGTCGCACCTGTTTGTCGGCGAGCCAACCAAGTGGCTAGCGCGGGGCTCGCGAGATCGAAGCGAACGTACTTTCCGAGCCGGATGCACGGTAACGGGTCTGCGCATTGGCTGCGCGTATGGTGCTGCAACCACGTGACTGGCACGTTCCACAATTCGGCCAGTGCTCGCAGGTCCACCAGTTTTGGGAGCGGCGCTGGTACCTCCACGCTTTGCTTTTTTAGTTCCGTGACCTGTCCCATCACGCGGTACCTTTCTTCATCAAAAAGGTTTGCGGCAAGTTACTGTCAGAACTGCCTTTAACTGGAATCTTGATTGTTTCTGCATCGACCGCGTTAAAATTCACGCTGCACTCAGTGAATCGTGAGATTTGACCACGATTCACTGAGTGAAGAGAGTATTTGACCTGTGTATGTGCGCGGCGCTGCCTTTGTAGGGTGTTGACCTCGTTTCTAATCTGCCTCTCAGACTCGGCGTCGGCTTTGTGACGTTGTGATATCTCACGCAATAACTTTTGAAAAGAGGTGGAGTCTGGCGTCCACGTGTACCGATTTACCGCACGAGTCACCGTACGCCGAACGCCGAACGCTTCAGCCGACTTATGTTGAATACAAATCAGGCCAATCCGCTGGAAATGCTGAATCGCTTTGGCAATCGTCGCAGGGTGCTTCAACCCTGAGTACCGCATGATCGCTAGGTAACTGATCGTAATCTCACGGGTAGCGCGATCCGCAAATTCCTGAATGATTCGCAGCACGGCTTGTTCCGCGGGTGTGATCGTGGCGAGAAAGCCGCTTCGCACCAGCATGGCATCAGCGTCTTCGGTCCCCGCACGGGTCACCTCCGTAGAGCGATTACGGTGTGTCACATGCTTTCCTTTCGGGATGGTGGGAACATCCGGAAACCGTTCCTGAATCCACATCGCAGCCTCGCGCACGGTACACCCGAGAACCTTCATTACGAGATCCACATTTGAAAAAGTGCTTTGGTCGCACACGAAGCACTGCGCTCGATTGCTCCGCTTGTCAAAACTTAGGGACGGTGTGCGGTCCCCATTTTTATGGTTCTCAGTCCGCCAACAGCGTGCTGTCGAATCCGCAACCATGTCGAGTTCAAGTTTTCTCCCAACGTCCGCGACGTTCACACTCCGTTTGATCCAAGCCAAGTCCGGAAGGCCCGTCATCTTGCCTCCTCGGGGTCGCGCCACACTCCATCGCGCATTTCGGACGGCGAGAACAGCGCAGCTTGCTCCAGTGGTCGCTGTAATCGATAAAACCCACGCCTCTGGCCGTCGTGAATTTCGAGGCGGTTTTCGATGACATATCCGCGCTTTCTTAACGAAAATATTCTGGCGCAATATTGCAAAGAAAGTCGCGCCAACTCCAGCGCCGAGACCCAACTGCCACGCTCTTCGAGAAGCTTGAGGATGCGACATTCCTGCCCTTTATCCCGGAGTAAGCCCGTGCCTGTGTTACTATCAGTTTGACGATTCGACATCGTTTTGATCCTTGGGCCGGGCTTGCCGTCGTGGGCGAACCGGCCCGTACTGTTTTTACGCAACCGCCGCGTTGATAAGTTCCTGGCATCGTTTCGACGCCAGATTACGCAGCACCCGCTCCAGCTTTACCAGTTCGTCATCTCTAAGTTGAACGTGACCGTTCTCGGCTAGGCTTAGGCGCGTGCGGTCAATCCCCGTTTGTCTGGAAATTTGGAACTGAGATTTTCCGGTCTCAAGTCGCATCTGGCGTAACTTTCTAATTTCTGCATTCATACACTTGCTCCTAGCCTTCACCGCAACAACAGTGTTGCGCGAGGTAGAGAAACAATGTTGTAGAATCGTGAAGTGGAAAGGCATCGGCCCGTACTGACAAGATTATCGGGACGCCGAGTCAAAGACTTAATTCCAGACGAACGGCAGAAACTGGAATGCCTTGTTAGTCTTTTGAATGGCGATCCTGAGACGGAAAGGCGTTATTGGCAACTAAAGTTCGGCAGTGCCTCACGCTTTGCCTTTCCTGGTGCACAGGGCGGTTTTGCCCTGCATCATCTCGCCGTCGTCCTGAAAAAATACGTTGATAGTTGGCTTGCTGTTCGTCCAGATGCCCGCCTTTGGCAGTCGAACAATCCAAAGCTATCGCAGGCGGTTGAGCGCGCGCTCCGCAGTATGAGGCCCGCACTCGACTTGACCACTAATCAGGGCGCGGTGTTGTATTGGCCTACACACGTCGGCATCGGAGCAGAGAATGATGCCGAGCGATTGTTCGTCGAACTGTTTACCAGTCGGTTGCTAGGTCGGCAGGTGGGCAAGTGCAAACGTGAAGGATGTGGGCGCTACTATTTCAGTCCTTCTGCCTGCAGGAAAACAGAATATTGCCCAGGTGGACAGTGTGCTCATAACCAAACGTCGAAGGAATCGAACCAGCGCAGACGCAAGAAAGAAAGAGATGAGAAAATGCAGCGGATTACGCAAACGATTGCCGAATGGGAACGACTACGGCGGCGTCCGCGCGACTGGAAGCCTTGGGTCGCACAGCATGCCAAGGTTTCACCTAAATTCATAACTCACGCGGTTAACAAGCGTGAGTTGATGCCGCCTAAAGCTTAGTTCTTAGGTGTGAGGTTCAGTCGGTAGAAGCCTCTGGGGTGGTCACTAGGAACGATGACCTTCTTCCAGATTTTGGGGCCATCGCCTGTTCTAAAAGAATCGCGTATTGGGCAACGCCCCATCAGCTTTTTGATTGTGTGCGAGCTCGCCTCGCAGTAAGGACTTTGGTGGAGCAGTCTCACGATTGCGGCCTGACGTGGTGTGAGGTGGTAAAGCGGTTGGCCCTCGAAGCTGATGATTCGGTAATCGTCCGAGTGCTCTAACATGGCGTATTGGCTCAATCTGCTGCGATCAATCGACGGTCGCGATGCGGTTCTATGCGGGGCAGGCCGGTACTAAGCTCACACTTCTCCCCCGGAGCAGCACCGCAAGTCGGACAGCGAACAGCGAGTGCCCGTTTTGGGCTAAGTTTTTTCATGGTGTAGAGATGATGCCCCAGAACTCATGCACAGGAATGGTCAATCTTGAACAATGACGGCCAGTTATTTGCTTTTTCGGGACAGCACAGAAAACAGCCAACACTCCGCGCAGTCTGCAAAGACCAACTTTCCGACCTTTAGGAGCTTTCAGAATCAATCGCCTGCGGACACTGTTGTTTCGGGGGAACATTATTGACGGCGGTCAAGGCCCTCAATCGAGCGATCTCACCGGGGTCAAAATTGTTGGTAGCGGTCGCGACATGCCACGCGATATCAATATCGACATCAGCTTCGCTTTTTGGTCGCACCACGTGAGTGTGCCTGTGTAAGTGCAGGCTGCCACCCTGTTGCGGTTGTAGTTCTCCGGTCACCTTACCCAGCAATTCCAAGCAACCTCGCATCTCTCGAAACGCCGCCGTCGCTGCTGGCCAGTCCTTCTGCTTCTTGGCAGCCTTTGCGATCTCTTTAACCTCCGCGAGGATTCCCTCGACGCGAGACAACAGGGAATCAGCTCCCGTGATTTGGATAGCCTTCACAACTTCGAAAGCGACATGCCGCTTGTGCCGATGCAGAGCCCACGCACTCACGCCAGTTCGACCCGCCACGATTCGCAGGGACAACGTGTTGCGCAACAGCAGGTCTTCGATGGACTCTCTTTCGGGGTGTCGGCACACTGAGCACGTTTGCGGCATTTGTTGACCCTCGCGCCTTTTTAGAGTTGCTGTCTTTCACCTGAGTATACTTGTTGCGCATCTGTTGCGGAAAGTTGCACAGTGCCGCAACAAGGGGGGACGCTCTTATGGAGATCACGGAAGCGGAGGTGCTGGATTTACTGAACAAGTGGCGCTCCGAAGAGCGGAACGTGACTTGTGGCATCCTAACCATCATTCGAGACGGCAAAACGCTCGAACTTGGGCGCGTCATCGGACAAATCAAGACCCTTTCCCCCGGTGCCGTGCGTGTCGGAAGTATTTATGGCCCTCCGGGAGTGCAGGTTTTCACCTACGTTGAAATTCCGCTGACGCGTGTCGCGCGCTATAGGTATCTCGAACCCAAACCGCTCGCCGAGTCGTGTTTGCGGGTGCACCTAGAGGGAGGGTCTATCGTGTTCTCCCTGTCAGTACTCCCCTAGTCTTCGCGAAGGTTCGCGGTGCAAGGTGATGACGGCGCGTCTCCAACTAATTTTTTGCGGCACTTTCAAACAGTACCGAGGTTAGCGATAGCACGCTCATGCCGGGCAATACGTCATCAGGTTTCATCAGGACGACACCTTCCGTAGTGCCTCAAGGCCGCGAAGCCCGAAGCCTAATGTTCCTGAAAAGTTCGTAGTGGTTGAGATCGCTTGCGACGGCGGTGCAGCGGGCGCTTGCGTCGGGTGGAACGCCTCCCCAAGGCGCTGCAAGGCCGCCAAACGCAGTTCTTTGCGTTGATGACTATACACTGTCAACATCTTCTCGTTGCAGTGGCCAGCGATCTCACGTACGACTTGAGGAGGTGTGTCAGCATCACTCAATAACATCGTGATTCCGGTATGCCTAAAATCGTAGAGCCTAAACTTCGCCCGCTCTGGAAATTCTTTCGCAAAAGCCGCACGGATCTGGCCCCAAGCTTTTTTATAACTCTCTTGAGGACGATTCGGATCGAAGTTTCCTCCAGCGGTGTGGGGATCGTGAATCTCAGAGAGTTTGTACGCCCTATGCGGTAGAAGGTAGTGGGTTGGAAGATGACAACCTTTTTCCGCTGCTCGCTTGAGCAGTTTCGTGATGGCTGCCAATGCCAAGTTATTGAGTGGCAGCTCGCGCAGCCGGAATTTGTTCTTCGCGCCTCTCTTGATCGTAATGGAGGGAACGCCGTCTAGCTTAATGTCACCAAGTTGCAAGTTACGAATTTCTGACGGGCCTGCCGTGGTACAGGCCGAGATGGAGACACAGCACAAAGCCACTTCCCACCTTGGCCGACTCTCACCGATTGCGAAGAGACGTGCCATCTCTGTAGGGGTGAGGGCTTGTCCGGGGCTCGACGCAGGCATAGGCAGCGGTCGATAGTGCCGACCGACCGAATCCCACAAATCCGCAGCCGTTAAGATCAGTCTCAGCGTTGCGAGTTCCCGATTAACAATGCTGTTTCCGGGGAAATCGTGGTGGCAAAACTCGGGCCTTACAATGTGCTCCTTGCGCCAGACCGCGTACGCAAACAGGTCGCTGGAAGTGATTTCATTCAACTTCCGATTGGCGAAAAACTTCTCAAGTGTGGCTACGTAATGCCTTCGATCCTTGATAGTGCGAGAACCAATGTACGGTTCCTGACTCCCAAGCCATTCTTCGGCGGCCAGGGAAAATAAAATGCGGGGGTCGATAAGGGAGTTTTGTTGAGTTGTCATGGCTACGCCCTCCCCACTCTGGTATGTCCGAGTACAAATTCAGCTTGATCTTGATCGCTGGAAAGATCGGGCGGGAACGGCTTTATCTCACCATCGTCCATGAGCAACAATGGGGCAGCGGCGTGCGAAAACATAACCGTTAACCCTGCTTCGCCGACGACAAAAAAAGGGGGGCACTGAGGCTGTGGGGTTAGAAAACTGGTGCGGGTGGGTTTCTTGAGTAGTTTCGTCTGCCTCGACACTTAAAATCCTCCTTGCCCTGCAAAGTTTGGGCGGAGGCTCTATGTGTCCCTTGCAGCGGGTCACTCCCTGAGCCACCACTTTCTAGCGGCCTCATCATAGGGGTAAGGTGATAGCGTGTCAAGCGAATAAATAATTATTGTTACCTTAAGGGTATGGTGTAATATTTTCAGCATGGACAAAGAATTACTCCGAAAGGCATTGGCTGAGACTGGTCGCCAAGGCGGGAAGGCTCGGGCCAAGGCGCTAACGTCAAAGCAGCGCGTGGAGATCGCCACCAAAGCCAGCAAGGCCGCAGCGAAGGCCCGAACGCGCAGGGCCAAAGAGAAGAAAGCCGCAGGCGTATCGTAATCCGAATCTCTTTCTTTAAGAAAGAGATTCGCTCTCCACTCCGAAAAATTCTTTGCAGATTGCTTTGCAGATTAGCGGCTACCAACAGCAAAGGGCCGCTATTAGCAGCCCCTTGCAGCTTTGTATGCTACTGGAAACACGCGGTGCAGCTACACACCGTGAGTTTCCGTGGACATCAGTTATGGGATATCGGTAATGGGATATCAGTAATGGGATACCAGTAAAACGACCGCCGCCGCCGCCCCCGGGGACCTCGCTATGCCTGATTTCCGCCGCCGCTGGGTCCTCTGGCGGCCTCGGAGGGGATACGGAATCTTTCTATTATAAAGCAGGGCTCAGCCGGACGCAGGAGAGTAACCCAGTTTTCACGCTGACTTTCTCGCGCAAAAAAGGGTAATATCGTCTTTTTCAGCAGTGACCGGAAATTCGCCGGGGAGGAACAGCCTCACCTCATGGTCTCGTCCCTTGCCACTGCACTGGCACGCGTTACGACGCGCAGCTCGCTGCGACCGAGCATTGTTGCCCTGCAATCGTTGCTGCTCTGCATGCTTCAGTTTTCCGACTTTCACCTGTCCGATCAGTACTCAGGTAAGAAGGACAACGTTTACAACATCCTCTGGGTGCTGGTCTTTGGCTTCGCAACCCTGAATATTCTGGGCTTGGTCGCGAGACGCTTCGAGCCTCGCCGCAGCAACCTTCAGTTTGGCGAGATACTGGCGATCACTGTAACGGTGGTTTCTGTTGTTCTCCTGGGTTGGGAAATGCTCTCCCTGCTCCACATCTTTCCCATCAAGCTCCAACACCACTGAGTTTCTCGATCAAGGAGCGCGCATTTGCGCTATGATTTCCCGTATGGCGGAAAAAAACTCGGCTTTCGATATAACCTGCCCGTGCTGCAGCGCGGTGCTGAAGGTCGATCCCACGGCGAAGGGTGTCATCGCCCATACCGCCGCGGTCAAGCCCAAGATGTTTAACGATTTCGAGGAAGCAGCACGGGCTATGAAAGAGCAGGACAACCGGCGCGAATCCATTTTCCGGCAATCGGTGGAGGCCCAGAAGCACGCCGGAGACCTTCTGGAAAAGAAGTTCCAGGAAGCGGTCAAGAAGGCCAAAGAATCCCCAGACACCGGCAAGCCCATTCGCGATTTCGATTTGGACTAGCGAAAACTCTGATTAAGTATTAAGTTCCGCTGCGGCGACGCAACGGGCGGGGACACCCGCGCCTCTATTGGCTAGCACCAAACCTCCACCGAGTGTAAGTCTCATGAACTTCTGATTGGCCTGTGGATTTCTAATCTGCGCACCGCAGCGCAATCGAGCGTAGAATGTCGCCAGATGTCCGACCTCCCCCTACTACTCGGTCATCGGGGCGCGCGTGCGTCCACCTCGGTTCCTGAAAATACCCCTGCCTGCTTTGATCTCGCTCTTGCACACGGCTGCGACGGTTTTGAGTTCGATCTGCGTCTAACCGGCTGCGGGCGCTCTGTGGTTTGTCATGACCCTAAGGCCGATGGCATCACCGTCTCCCAGGCAACTGCCGATCAATTGCTTCATCTCCCGCGCCTCGAGGATGTGCTGCAGCGCTATAGTCAGCGGGCGTTTCTTGATATCGAACTCAAGGTTCCAGGCCTGGAATCGAAGATCCTTAACTCATTGCGCGAATACAGGCTGGAAGAGGACTACGTGGTGTCTTCCTTCCTACCCGAGGTCGTAATGGAGTTGAAGACTCGCAGCGCGAAGGTTCAGGCTGGGATCATCTGTGACAAGCCAAAACAGCTTGCGGGCTGGCGCGAATTGACCGTCGAGTACGTGATTCCTCATTCCTCACTGATCACGCGTAAGTTGGTACAGGACGTGCACAGCGCCGGCAGGAGGCTGTTCACGTGGACGGTGAATGATCGCAAGGAGATGCTACGCCTTGCCGACTGGGGAGTTGACGGCATCATCTCCGACGAAACCGAGTTGCTGGTGCAGACGTTCGGTGAACCGAAGAGGAGCCTAGCGGTCCGAGCTAAAGGTTGAGAAGGCGAGAACCTACGTTTTTGCTTCGAGCGGTACCCCCGCCGGGGACGCCTTCCGCAGAAACCCAGCACGTTCTTTCTCAAATGCTTCCAGTTCGATTGCCGCGCGCTCCTCCCTCCATCCCATGACAGCGCCAATGCGCGTGGCAGCTTCCCGGCTGCACGACGATGACCAGCACGCACCCAGGGCCACCGGTACGCGCCGCAGCAGCACATCCGCCAGCGTGCCTGCGCATTCATTGCTGAATGCGTCGACCGCTTCCGCCACAATATGCGTCGAGTGCGTACACAATGGTGTACGCATTTCCGCACTGCCGTGTGCGCTGCGCGCCAGGGCCAGCGCACGCTTTCCGTACCATTCCACAATGCCATGTGCTGCGTCGGCGCTGATCCCGCCCGCCTCCGCGACCTCGACCGTCCACTGCTCCAGCCTCGGATCAACGCTGTCTTCGGAAGCAATGGCAAGCGTTGGCGGCGCGATTTTCACCCCAATCTTCGCCGCACACTCGCGCGCCAGGCTGCCCGCCGTGGTCAGCTTTCCCCCGATCACGGAGATCATCTGCGCGGCGCCGTCCGCGGCATGGTCGTGGAGATAGTGTTTCCGGCTCACCGCCGATGGGTTTTTCTTCGGCGAAAAGGGAAGTGGCCGCACTCCGGCGAACGCGTAGTGGATGTCGTCCCGCGATACTCGCACCTGCGGAAACAGATGGCGCAAAGACCGCAGCAGATACTCGATCTCATTCGCCGACGGCTGCACCACGCCTGGATCGCTCTGGTCCGGAACCTCGGTCGTCCCGACCAGCATTTGTTCGTTCCACGGGATCACAAAGATCGGCCGCCCATCGACGGCCTCTGCGTACACCGCCGCGTCGGGCGCGCCAGCGAACCTCGGCAGCACGATGTGCGATCCGCGGACTCCGCCAACCATGGGATTCTCGGTGTGAATGTTTGAAATCTGGCAGATGCCGTCCGCCCAAGGCCCCGTAGCATTGATGATCCAGGCGGCCTCGACGCGCTGTTCTTTTCCGCCAAGCTGATCTCGCAGAGACACACCGCTCGCGCGCCCATTGTGAATCTCCACCGCCAGAACTTGCATGTGATTGCGCACCACGGCTCCGGCTTCGACGGCCTCCACCAGCCATTCCGCGACCAACCGCTCCGGGAACTCGCACTGCGCGTCGTCAAAACTGAAAACCGAAAAGCGTTTGCCTGCATCCAATAAGCGCTCGAGTCGATCTTGCTCCGCGTGGCTTCCATCCACTCCAAGTCCCGCGCTTCCCATCTTCCGATAGAGCCATAACCCGGTGCGCACAGCCAGCGCGCTACGTCGGCTCTTTCCATCCAGGGCCAGCAGGAACTGCAGGGGATGGACCAAATGCGGATACCGCTGAAGCAACCACTGCCGCTCCCGCAACGACTCGCGCACCTGCCCAATGTCCCCGTGTTCGAGGTAGCGCAAGCCTCCATGAATGATGCGAGTCGAACGGCTGGTTGTGCCCGCGGAGAAATCGTGTTGCTCGACCAGCAGCGTGCGCCGTCCCGCGCGCGCGCATTCGCGGGCGATGGCGACTCCGTTGATCCCGCCACCGATCACAATCACGTAGAAACGCTGGTTCTCCAGCGACGGTCGCGAGTTCATGCGCGGGTTTAGATGCGTATCCATGGGGCGGGAAAAATGGACGATATCGCCTCTAGTCTCCTCCAATTCCGTGCTCATAGAAAAGATAACGTTAGTTTCGGCACATTGCGACGGCAATCCGCCGAAGGGTTTGCCCCCGCCCACGCGCGTCATTTACAGTGATTGCGCCATGCCCACTACTGGAGAACGTTTCGAACGCGCGGTTTCCATAATGGCCCGCCTGCGCGGTCTGGGAGGATGCCCATGGGACCGCGAGCAGACCTTCGACTCCATCAAGCCCTATACGCTCGAGGAGACGTATGAAGTCCTCGAAGCCATTGACAATCGCGATTGGGACGAATTGACCGGTGAACTCGGCGACCTGCTGCTCCAGGTTCTGTTCTATGCACAGATGGCAAAAGAGCAAAACACGTTTTCGATTGACGAAGTGATAGACCGGCTTTCCGACAAGCTTGTCAATCGCCATCCCCATGTTTTCGGAGACGTGAAGGCCGAGACCTCTTCCGATGTGCTGCGCAACTGGGCGTCGCTGAAAGCCGAAGAGAAGAAAAAGAGGCTGGAAGCCAGTGGCGGAAAGTTGCCGAGTGCGAATGAGGACAAGGCGGAGTCCCTCCTGGCAGGAGTTTCCGCAGCGATGCCGGCATTGCTCGAAGCTCACAAACTCAGTTCGCGTGCGGCCCACGTGGGCTTCGATTGGCCGAACGTTCAAGGACTCTTCGAAAAGCTTCACGAGGAAACCGAAGAGTTGCAAGAGCAACTCAAAGAATTCCCCGCGCCAGGCCCCCAGCCTCAAGGACGAGGCGTCGCCGGAGCGGGTCGCCCGCAGATCAGCGAGGGCTTGCGCCAGCGGCTGGAAGACGAAGTGGGCGACCTTTTCTTCGTGCTGGTAAACATCGCGCGCTATCTCTCGCTTGATCCCGAGTCAGCGCTAAAGAAAACCAACCGCAAGTTCAAGCGCCGTTTTCAATGGATGGAGGAGCGGTTGCGAACTTCGGGGCGCTCTCCCCAGCAGGCCTCCATGGAAGAACTCGAATCCTTATGGCAACGGGCCAAGCAACAGGAGCAGGACGCCAGGTGAGCGCGGATTCGATCGTCATTCGCAAATGCCACCAGCTCGACGAAATGCGAGCCTGCGTCGCCCTACAGAAAGACGTCTGGAATTTTTCCGATGCCGACCTGGTGCCGTTGCGAATGTTCGTCGTGGCAGAGAAAGTCGGTGGGCAAGTGATCGGAGCGTTTGCGGACAATGAAATGGTGGGGTTTGCCCTCTCAGTACCGGGCGCCCGTGCCGGCCATTCCTACCTGCATTCGCATATGCTGGCCGTGCGCAAGCAGCATCAGAATGCTGGACTGGGCCGGCGTATCAAGCTTTTCCAGCGCGACGACGCGCTTGCCCGTGGCTTCGAGCTGATCGAGTGGACCTTCGATCCGTTGGAAATCAAGAACGCGTATCTTAATATCGAGAAGCTGGGCGCCATCGCGCGCCGCTACAGCGTGAACCAGTACGGAGTTACCTCTTCGCCGTTGCAGGGCGGTCTGCCCACCGACCGGTTGGTGGCCGAGTGGTGGCTGAAGTCGAAGCGGGTTGAAACGTTGCTGCAAGCGGGAAGGAAGCCGCACGTCGAAACCCTAATCACGATTTCCGTTCCGGCTCAGATTTATGATTGGAAGGCCTCCCCCGCAACCCGAAGTCAGGCGAAAGAAGTACAGGATCGCAATCGAGAACAATTTGTAAAAGCCTTTGCCGATGGATTTTCGGTGCTAGGCTATGAATGCGACCAGCAGGGAAGCGGCGACTTTCTGCTCGGCCGCTGGGAGGAGAAGTGGATGTATCCCGCAACATAAGCTCGGGAAAAGTTTTTCTCGGTGCTCTCTGTGCTGAATCGCTTTTGACATTATGAAAATAGAGGCCATCACGCTCCGCGAAATTCAGATGCCGCTCGTCCACTTTTTCGAGACGAGCTTCAAGCGTACTTTCAGCCGCCGCATCCTTCTGCTGACCGTCCACTGCGACGGTATCGATGGCTGGGGGGAGTGCGTTGCCGGCGAAGACCCGTTCTACAGCAGCGAGTGGACGGAAAGCGCCTGGCCCACGATCAAACATTACCTCGCCCCAGCCGTGTTGGGCCGGACGCTGTCGGCGGCACGGGAGAGCGTGCCTCTTATGGCGAGAGTGCGGGGCCATCACATGGCCAAGGCCGCCGTCGAGAACGCGCTGTGGGACGCGGAGGCCAAAGAGAAGCAACTGCCTCTATGGAAGCTGCTAGGCGGCACGCTGCGGGAAATTTCCTGCGGTGTTTCCATTGGCATCCAGGACTCGGTCGAGCAACTACTGGAGAAGATTCAAACCGAACTTGCCGCCGGATATCGCCGCATCAAAGTAAAAGTGAAGCCGGGTTGGGATGTAAAGGTGCTGGAGCGCATCCGCTCGCGCTGGCCTGAGATCGTGCTCAGTTGTGACGCCAACTCCGCTTACACTCTGGACCAGCTCGAACACCTCCGCAAATTTGATCAGTTCAATCTGCTGATGATCGAGCAGCCATTGTGGCACGACGACATCTATTACCACTCCCGCCTGCAACAAGAGCTGCGCACCGCGATTTGTCTCGACGAATCCATTCATCACGCGCGCGACGCGGCCAAGGCATTGGACATAAGCGCTTGCCGCATAATCAATATCAAAGCCGGGCGAGTGGGCGGTTTTACTGAGGCCAAGAAAGTTCACGATGTCTGCGCGTCGCGAGACATTCCGGTGTGGTGCGGGGGCATGCTCGAGTCGGGAGTAGGACGCGCCCACAATATCGCGCTCTCCTCGCTGCACAACTTCCGCCTGCCGGGAGATGTTTCCGCCTCCAAACGCTACTGGAAGGAGGACATCATCGAACCTGAAGTCGAGGTCACCCCGCAAGGCACGATTCCAATCCGCGATGAACCCGGCACCGGCTATCGGGTGCGCCTGGATTTGATCGAGAAGCTCACGGTCCGCAAGGAAACATTCCGCGCCGAAAAGTAGAAACGTTGCTTGCAACGTCTCTAATACAGCGTCCTGGATGCAACGTCGCGCGAGCAACGTCGGAACACCGCATCCGACGACGCAGCAGGCGGCGTTCTATTTCGGACTACCGGTTCCGGGCTTTTGCCGGTTTTCCGCCAGTCCCGCTTCCTGCTTCTTGAGCAGTTCCACACCCTGAGCAAAACTCAGATTCGAAGGCGCAAGGCGAAAATTGCTGAAGACCTCGTCCGACTTGATGTTGAGACTCTTGAACAGAAGCACCCTGCCGGTAAATCCGAGGCTCATGCGGGTGAGATCCCAGTCTCCTGGGACTACCTCACCCTGCTCCACCAGGAAGTGTCCACCTTTATCCAGGTGGCCAAGGAATCCCCAGCCGAAGCCCACGTCTTTACTCAGGGTGCCGTCGATCTTTGCGATGCGATGCTGGTCCGGGTCGATCAGGATGTAACCCTGCATGCCGGTAAGCAACTGGTCCACGTGGCTTGGCGGACTATATTTCGGATTAGGGCGAAACTTCAGCCGAACTAACTCCGCGCCCGCCTTCCCGATTCCTGGGTTTCCAACCGCAGTGCCGTCGAGCTCGTAGAGGAAAGCATCCGGCAGCGCCTTCACGATTCGCGCGACACGCTCCGCATCTTCTTGTTCCGACCTCTGCTTTTTCTTTAGCCCCTCGGGATTGCTCACCAGCCCCGCCAAACGAGCCTCTTCGGCCTGGCGCTGCTCCGCCGTCAGCGGTTTATCGTTGACGGCAACCACCATTCCCGCCATCCCGTCGCGGGTTTCGACCATCAGCTTGGTCTGCGAACCATGCGGCGTTTCCTTGCGATCCATGAACGCGAGCTTCGCGTCGCCATTACTCGCTGCGACCTCGTTCTGCACCGTCCGGCGCACAAGGTCGACTGGAGATTCGGAAGTCTGCTGTGCCGAGAGCGCGGCCGACGCGCTCATGATCGCGAACGCTATTCTTGTTCTGAAGCGAGTGAGTCTCATGAGCCCCCAGCCCTAGCTTAGACGACAACTCAGCCTACCGCTGTTGTATGCAGCCGGTCCCCGGCGGTTGCAAGTTCGGTACCAAAACCACCAATTGTGCTCTGAGTTCCGGGCCAAACTATTTACCCTGATCGAATCCTAATACCCGCGCCAACGCCAAATAGTTTAGAATCCCATATTCCCGCTTTCAGCCCGCGGTCGATACGCCCAAAGGAGACAGTAGCTATGGACATGCCAAAGACCGGAGAGTTTGCGCACATCGGTAAATCCGTCGTTATCAAGGGAGAGCTTTCCGGCAGTGAGGACCTGTACGTCGACGGCACGGTCGAGGGAACCATTCAACTGCAGGGTAACAACCTGGTGATTGGACCTAACGGCCACGTACACGCTGATGTCAACGCCAAGGGCGTGGTGGTCCAGGGCAAGCTGGAAGGCAACATCCGGGCCAGTGAGCGGGTCGAGTTGCAGAAATCTGCCGTCATCGTTGGTGATATTGTCACGCAGCGTGTCGCGATCGAAGACGGCGCTTACTTCAAGGGCAAGGTGGACATCCAGAAGGAAGCCGCCAAGCCCAACTCCCCGCCCAACCGGATCGAGCACCAGGCCGACGTGAAGACCACGGCGGCTCCAGTTGCGAGTGGGGCTACTGCGTCCGCATCGGGTACGGCGGCTTCGGGTGGCTTGGGACCCGTGGCGCCGAGCACTCCAGTAACCAAGCGGTAGAACTTTTCGCCGGCTCAACTGTACAACCCGCGCTATATTTATGGTGCGGAACTCTGTTGAACCGGACGCCGGGAATTTGCTATGGCATCCGTTACGCATAGCTTCATGAAACTCTTTCGTGGCTCATCCACCGACTCGGCCCAAGCGGCCAGACCTGTGTCCATGACACAGCGGCTGACGCGCCGCTCCAGCGGGCTGGGCGAAATCTCGCGCACACTGCAATCCAAGGAACCGATTTGTGTTCTGGACATCGGGTCCACCTCGGCCGCCAACATCCGCTATTTGACCGAACGTGGACACAAGATCTACAGCGAGGATTTACTCGATGCCTCGACCGATCCATCGCTCATCACGAAGAACGAACAGGGGCAGGTCATCTTGGATGGCAGGCGGTTTCTTGCTGACAACCTGGTCTACCCGGCGGCCCAGTTCGATATCGTTCTGTGCTGGAATTTGGCCGATTACATGGATGAGAGTCTGGTCAAGCCGGTGGTGGCGCGCCTCTGGTCAACCATTAAACCGGGAGGCATGCTGCTGGCGTTCTTTCATACTCGCGAAGCCGGACCAGACGCGCCTTGCTACCGCTACCACATTGTAGGCAATGACGTTTTGGAAATGCAGCACGTCGAAGCGCGGAAAGAGTTGCGCAAGGGTCCCACCGGCGCGGTTCATACTGCGCTCGAAAAGAGCTTCCGCTTGCAGCGGGTCTTTAACAACCGTCACATCGAAACCTTGTTCCGCGACTTCGGCTCGATCAAGTTCTTCCTGACCCGCGACAACATCCGCGAAGTGCTGGTCGTGCGCTAGCAGTCTCACCGCGAACTCAAGATTAGTGGAGGACGGGCGTCTCGCCCGTCTAGGCGGAGCAAGGCCCGGCAGCGCCTTTGGGTAGAACAGCGCTTCGAGCCCTGAGGGAACAAAGGCGAGTTTTTCAGCCGCCTACCTGGTCTTACGCACTACATACCGCCTGATCGCGGGAGTCTTCTCGAGTAAGGAGAGGATAGGCGTTCGGATGGTCTGCGGCAAACTCAGCATGCGCCGAATTTTCGAAGACGTCCGAAACACGGGCGCGAGCCGCCGTTCATAAGTCCTGCGATAATCGCCCGCGGCCTCCGCGAGCGAAATGCTTCCAGCGAAGAACGGAATCAGACACTCGCCCGCCAGACTGCCGCTGCGCAGGGCAAGCGAAATACCATCCCCGACGAAGGGATCCACAAAAGCGGCGGCATCGCCGGCCATCAGCATCCCGTCTCGCTCCGGTTGCGGCTCGCGAAAGACGAGCGGCCACGTGCTCACCGGGTCGCTCAGCCGATCCCATCGCCGGCTGCGTTCTTGCAATGCGGGATGACAAACGAAAACTTCAGCCAGTGCACTAGCCACATCTGCGCGAACCATGGCACAGGCATTGACCCTAACCGATTGTGCGACTCCGTCTCTGATGTTTACCGGTTGCACTCCGCAATAACCACCGTCGAAGAAATAAAGATCCACGGAAACCGGCGGAGAGGGCTCAGCGAAATGTCCTTTGAGGCCAAGCCACTTCACGTCCGAGTCTTGGGCGTCCGCAGGCGCAGGGTTCAGGTTCGACCAGCGGCCCGAAGCATTGACCAGCGCACGGCTTTCAAATTCTCCCACTGAAGTTTTGACCAGAAACGGACCTGTACCGGAAATGCTGTGCACGACAATTTGCTGCCGGCTCTCCGCACCGCAGTGTTCTGCCGAATCCCAGAGAGCCTGGTCGAGGTCCAGGCGGGAGATACTGGCTGCGGGCGGATCGACCGGTGCGTGGAGCGTGCGGCCGTCCAGAAATACGCGAGCGCGAGGAATGCGAATTGCCTCGGGAAAAAGCCGCGCATGTTGCGGCGCGAGCAAGTCGGCGAGAAGATCAAGGGACTCGGCAGAGACGAATTCTCCGCACACTTTGTGGCGAGGGAAACGCCCGCGTTCGAGCAGCAGCACACGAGCGCCATTGCGGGCGCAAGTGATTGCCGCCGAAGTTCCCGCTGGCCCGCCGCCAATGACAATCAGGTCGTACATTGCGCTACACTTTCCACGCAATTGCGCCCATCCGGTAGACCGGATGGTGCCCGATCTCCACCCTTGTGGCCGCGGACTGTTGCAACATCTGCTGCATCTCCGCTATGGTGTAGGCCCGCCGCACCGAAGCGGGTGCATCATGGTGGGTGATGGGACTGCGATAAAGTGGCAGGCTTACATAAACCAGGGCAAGGTGAATTGGATCGCGAACCAAATCATTGATGATCACCGCGGTGCGGCACACCCGCAACCCCTCGTTTACAAACTGGACTATCTCCTGCGGCTCCAGATGATGAGCGAAGAGGCAGCAACTCACTAAATCAAAACTTCCGTCGGCGAAGGGAAGCGCGAGCGCGTCCCCGGCCACCGCCGAGGTTCCATTTCCAGAACCGTTTTTCAGATGAGAATAGGCGCGATCGAGCAGCGAGACCTGAAGCTGGATCCCCAATTTCCGCATGCGCGTGCTGGCAGCCTGAGGCACGTATCCAGCGCCAGCCGCCACTTCTAACAGCGACAGCGAGCTGACACAAAGTTTCCGCGCCACGTGCGCAATCATCGACTGGGTGGCGGCGATCCCTCCGAACCACTGATTGATGTGGCGCAAGTCAGAGAATGCGGCGGCCATGTCGGCAGGCGTGCCGGAATCGGTGTCAAGCAATTCGGGAATGATGACGCGTTTCATAGTCGGACAATTGAAAAGGGGGTGCTTTCAATTGCGAATTGCCAATCGCCAATTGAAAATCGTCACCTAAACTTTCGCCAGCTCCTCTTCCAGCAATTGCTTGTTATAAAGATCGGTATAGTAACCGTCCTTGGCTACCAGTTCGTCATGAGTGCCCAACTCCACGATTCGTCCGGCGTGGAGGACGGCGATGCGGTCGGCATTGCGCACGGTGGAAACCCGGTGGGAAATGAAAATCGTGGTACGGCCCTGCATAATCTCGCGCAGATGATTCAGAATCTTGTCTTCGGTATGAGTGTCGACGCTGGAGAGCGCATCGTCGAGAATCAGAATGCGGGGGTTACGGATGATGGCCCGTGCAATCGCCGTGCGCTGCTTCTGGCCACCCGATAGGGTAATGCCGCGCTCACCCACAAGCGTTCGATACTGCTCGGGAAAGCCCTCGATCTCCTCGGCAATGCTGGCCGCTCGCGCCGCCGAACGGACATCTTCGTCCGTGGCGCTTTCCTTTCCAAAGGCGATATTCTCGCGCACGGTCTCGCTGAACAGAAAGGTCTCCTGCGGCACAAAACCGAGATTGCGGCGCAGGGCCGCGATCGGATATTCGCGGATTGGAATGCCGTCGATGAGCACGGTTCCCGGCTCGGCATCGTAAATACGCGGGATCAAGCTTACCAGCGTGGTTTTACCCGAACCCGTCGGCCCCACAATCGCCAGGCTGCTGCCAGCCGGAATGCGGAGATTGATGTCATGCAAAACCGGGGTGGAGTTGTAGGAGAAGTTAAGCCGCCGGAACTCGATCTCACCAACTACCTGTGTAGGCGCGAGCGTCTCGCTCGTGCTGCTCCCGCCCGTGCGCTCGCTCTCGGCCTTGATCGCCTCACTATCTTCAATCTCGGGCTTCTCGACCAGAATCTCGTTAATGCGTCCCATCGACGCCGTGCCGCGCTGGAAAATATTGATGACCCAGCCCAGGGCAATGATGGGCCACGTAAGCTGCACCATGTAGGTGGTGAAGGCGACAAACCCACCCACCGTGATGCGGCCATAGATTACTTCACGGCCGCCCAGCCACAGCACCAGCACAATGGCGAGTCCGAGCATGGTTTCAAGGGTGGGCCAGAGCATGCCCATCAAACGAACCAGCTTCAGGCTGCGTTCAATATATTCCTGATTCGAGGTCTCGAAAGCCGCAATTTCAGCCTCTTCCTGCACATAAGCTCGAATCACTCGCGCCCCGGAGAAATTTTCCTGGGCTCGAGCCGAGATATCGGAAAACATCGCTTGGATTCTCTCGAAGCGCTCGTGAATCAGGCGGCCAAAGTACTGGATTGTGATGCTGACAATCGGCAGAGGCAAAAAAGCGTAGAGAGTCAGCTTGGGGCTGATCGAGAGCATGAAGGCCAGCGCCCCGGCGGTAAATACGATCGTGTTTGCCGAATACATGATGGCCGGCCCCAGCAGCATGCGCACGGCGTTCAGGTCGTTGGTAGCGCGAGCCATAATGTCGCCGGTTCGTGTCCGCTGGTAATAAGAGTAGGAAAGGCCTTCGAGGTGCCGGAAGAGGTCATTACGCAGATCGAATTCGATCTCGCGAGAAACGCCGATCACGATCCAGCGGGTCAGAAACTGGAAGATTCCCTTGGCGGCGGCCACCGCCAATAAGAGCAACGCATAGGTGACAAGCTTGTGTCGAGTGATACCGAGATGAAGATCATCCACGGCCCGCCGGATTACCAGCGGAAAAAGAATCCAGATGCCATTGGTCAGGAAAACGCACAGCGTCCCCACCACATAGCTGCGGCGGTACCTCTTAAAGTAGGGAATCAGGGGACGCAGACTTTTCGGCAGCATCGGCTCGTTAGATGTGATTCTAACAGGTCAGGCTTCACTTTCGCCGTGTCACCCCCTCAGCGACGCGATGCGTGGCTCCGACCAATCGGGGCGAATGCGACTACGCCGGCCGTCAACAGCAATACCACCCAACTCCCGAGAAAGAACCAGGTGGAATCGATCAGGTAGGAATAAACAATATCAACATCCATGGTCACACCTCTCACAGAACCACCGAATCAGCAGATCTTCTTTGGCGAATCCTTTCAGCAGATCCTTGCTCAGCAGATCGCGTTCAGCAGATCCTTGTTCAGCAAATCCGTCGGCCCTTCAGTTGTGCTTTACCGGTCAAGTATTTGTACTCCTCCAGAATCTCGCGGACGGCATTGAGCCGGCCGAGCGACGTCAGATGTACATCCGTGAGCGCTTGCTCAATCTGTGACATCCAGCATTCGACGGCCCGCTCCACGCCGACCGCCATCTCACTGGCGATGGCATCCACAAGATCCGCTGGAATAGCTGTACTGGCCAAGAACTTACCCGCCTTTCTTAATCTGCGAGATGAAGCACTCCTCCAGGGGAGGGACCCCCAGACCCCCTCCGTCCCTCCCCCTCAGATTCGATCATGATTGTTCGATCGTTGATTATTCGATCACTGATTGCTCGATCACTAGTTCGGTGCTTCTTCCGAGTGTGCTCCCTGCTCGTGTTCCTGCATGTGATGCTCGAATCGCTGCTCCCGCTTGGCTATGAACTGAGCCAGCTTGGTTTTCTGATCCGCGGTAAGAACCTGGTACGCCTGAGAGGCGATGCGGGCGTGCTGCACCTCAAGTTGCGCGTGGACCTGCGCCCCCTGGGTTGCGATTCCTTGCGCCTTGGCCTCATCAAAAGCGCCGCTCTGGATGAGCTGCATCATTTGCTCATGACTCTGCATTTCCTGCTTGAACAGAGGCTCCAGCGCCGGCTTCTCTTTGGCGATAATTTGCTTGATCTGCGCCTGTTGTGCCTCGGTGAGATCCAGGTAATCGGTGAAGAAACCCAACATGGGCCCGCCAAAGAAATCACCACCACCATGCGGCCCGCTGTGGGGTTGTGCTATCGCAATTCCCGCCACCAGCACGATAGCCAAAGCTGCAAACGACATCTTGCTACGACTAAATTTCATAACCTCTCCTGTGAGCATTCCCCTTGATCGGAAAACCTCAACTTGCTTCTGATCATTAGAAACACGTTTCATGCCCTCTGGTGGTAAAGAGTCGGTCAACCGGAGTAAAGTTTTGTAAAGCAGGATAACCGCTGGATTGACAATTCTTTACCCCCTTTATCCGCGCCCCTAACTAAAATGAGCAAAGTGGATCGCATCCTGGTCATCGACGACGACGTGGAGCTGTGCAGCCTGGTAGGTGAGTATCTTGATCCCGAGGGCTTTCAGATCGAAGCGGTTCATGACGGCAATCGCGGCCTGGATCGGGCTCTGAGCGGAGATCACATGCTGGTGGTGCTGGATGTGATGTTGCCCGGCATGAATGGCTTCGACGTGTTGCGGCGGATACGGAACACGTCGCGCATTCCGGTCCTGCTGCTCACGGCACGCGGGGAAGATGTGGACAGAATTGTAGGCCTGGAAATCGGCGCGGACGACTATCTTCCCAAGCCTTTCAATCCTCGCGAACTGGTTGCCCGCATCCGGGCCATTTTGCGTCGAACCCAAGCCGGAGAGAAGAGCGGAGAAAGAGCGGGCGAGGGGCAAATCCCCGAAGTCGTGCGGGTCGGTGATATTGAGCTTGATCCCGCCACGCGAATCGTTCTCCAGAATGGCAAGCCGGTGGAACTGACCTCGGTCGAGTTCAATTTGCTGCATGTCTTACTGCGCGAAGCCGGACGCGTGGTGACCCGCGAGCACCTGGTGGATGCGGTGCTCAGCCGCAAGTTTTCTCCCTTTGACCGCAGTATCGATATGCACGTCAGCAAAGTTCGCAAGAAGCTGGGCGATTCCGACATCGGCAGCGACCACATCAAGACGGTGCGGGGCGTGGGATACATCTTCGCGCATCCCCGAGACCATGCCAGAAGTGAAGTGGCCAGGGGCGAAGAAACATGAGAAGTCTCTTTGTCAGAATCTTTCTCTCCTACTGGATGGCGCAGGCGCTCTTCCTGGTATTGGCGATCCTCGTCACGCTAGCCATCCATCCCTCCGGCGAGATTGCTGGTGTGCAGGCGCAACAAGCGAGGTTTCTGAACGAGGCGGTGCACGCGTATCAGACCGGCGGACAAGAAGGCGCTCGAAATTATCTTAGATCGGTGCGTGACTCTCAGCACGTGCGGCTGTTCCTTTTTGACGAGAAGACTCGTGACTTGACGGGACGCGTTCCGCCGGAATGGATCCTGCGCGTAGCCCGCGGCCAGACTGCCACCGCCGACCGCCTCTGGGGACGGTTCGGACCTGGACGCTTTCTGCGGCAATCCACAACAGCCTCCGATGGGCATTCGTACACCCTGGTCATCGAGTTCCCTCCGGGCGAGCATGGTTTGTTCGGCCCGCACGGAGTGCCCGGCTTGGGCATTCTTATTGCCATCGTTTCCTCCGGCTTGGTCTGTTACATCCTGGCGCGATACTTGACCTCGCCCATCGTCCGCCTCCGGGCGGCAACCCAGAAGTTGGCCTCTGGCGATCTAACCGCGCGCGCCGGCATGCCCGGGTCCCGGCGGCACGACGAGATGGCGGAATTGATGCGGGACTTCGATCGCATGGCTGAACGCCTGGAAAACCTGGTGAACGCTCAGAACCGGTTGCTGACTGACATTTCTCACGAGCTGCGATCTCCCCTGGCACGCTTGAACGTCGCTCTGGAGTTGGCCCGCCAGCGCAGCGGGCCCGAAGCCAGCAGCGCACTCGATCGCATCGACCGCGAAACCAACCGCCTCAATGAACTGATCCAAAAACTGCTGACCATTGCCCGCCTCGAAGCTGGAAATGAATCCATCGAGAAGGTCCCGGTCCACCTCGAACAGATCATCCATGAAGTCGTCAAGGACGCTGCCTTTGAGGCGCAAGCCCGCCATTGCCAGGTCGAGGCCACGGTTGTGGAGGACTGCGTGGTCCTCGGAAGCCCAAGCTTATTGCACAGTGCGATCGAGAATGTTGTCCGCAACGCCATCCGCTATACACTCGAAGGCACCAGCGTGGAGGTACGCCTGGAGCAGGGCGTGGGACTCGAAGGCGATAGCGTGTACGGTCCGGAAGCCGTAGTACAAGTGACCGACTCCGGCCCCGGAGTACCGGAGGACGCGCTGGACAAACTGTTCCGCCCGTTTTACCGCATCGACGATGCCCGCGGACGCCAGACCGGCGGCGTGGGCCTGGGCCTGGCGATTACAGATCGGGCGGTGCGCCTGCACGGTGGCACCATCAAAGCGGCCAATCGACCGCAAGGCGGCTTGGTGGTCGAGATCCGCCTGCCCTCTCCTCCGCCGAAGTAACAAACGTGGTCGATCAGCGAACCATCACAATCTTTTCGCGGGAGCTCTAGCTGCCATCTAGGCGCGGCCGCCCGCGCCCGCGCCCGCGCGGCGCTGCAGTCACGTCGCAGGCACGCGCGACCTTCACGCCTATGCGAGGCGCAGGATTCTTCAGGGTATTCTTTAGCATCGGCGACAAACCAGATCGTAATCGAACGGATGTTTCATCCACTCCTTCGATGCTGGTGCTGGCAGCGCTGTACCCAAATCTAAAACAAATCCACACGGGATTGCTCGTCTGCCCCGCACCTTTCTTGCTGAGTGCTGTTCCTCGAATATGAGCGGTTGTGAACAGACAGTCCAATCCATATCAGATATGGTTTGTGCTGTTCCACTCTGGATGCTCCAGGTTCCCAGGCCGGAGCTCAACCGTTGCACAACGCGCGAGTGTTCTGCGTAAGGACCGACAGCAAAATCAAATCCCCAGTGAAACCTCAGGCCGCCGCAAGGCGGGAATCTTAGGAGGATTCCATGAAGAAAGTATTCCTACTGATGGTTATTTCGGCCCTGCTGGTGACGTTGGGGTTTGCGCAGACTCCCGCCGCCGGCGGCAATACGGACCAGGCCAACGTTAAAGGTTGCTTGGCTGGGTCGGAGGGCAACTACACAGTTGCAGAAGACGGCACTCGTCAGATTTTCAAGATCACCACCAGCAGTGTTGATCTCAAGCCACATCTAGGCCATGACGTAAAACTCATTGGGCACAAAACAAGTGGGGCCGTGAGTTCCGGCGCTGCCGATAATAGCTTTGCCGTCACCGAACTGAGCATGATCTCCGAACACTGTGCCGTAGCCGCTGCTGCACCCGCTGCGACTGCCAGCCCGTCCTCGCAGACTGTCACCCTGCCGACCGCAGCCGGTACTGCACCCGCTGCGACGGTCACCCCGTCTTCGGAGACTGCTAGCACACCCGCTGCGACTGCACCGGCTGCGACTGCACCGGCTGCGACTGCCAGCCCGTCTTCGGAGAGTGCTACCACGCCCGCTGCGACAGCCAGCCCATCTTCGGACACTGCTAGTACACCCGCTGCGACTGCACCGGCTGCGACTGCTGCTGCTCCCGTTGCGACTGCCAGCCCGTCTTCGGAGACTGTCAGCACACCCGCTGCCGCCGCAACACCAGCTGCGACTGCCAGTCCGTCTTCGGAAACTGCCGGCACACCCGCTGCTGCACCCGCTGCTGCACCGGCTGCGACAGCCAGCCCGTCTTCGGAGACTGTCGGCACACCCGCTGCTGCCGCTGCTGCACCCGCTGCGACAGCCAGCCCGTCTTCGGAAACTGTCAGCGCACCCGCTGCCGCTGCCACAACGCCCACTGCGACTGCCAGCCCGTCTTCGGAGGCTATCAATGCACCCGCTGAACCCGCTGCTCACCCGACGCGGTCAGCTCGTTCTCGTACACCGTCAGCAACAAAAACTGCGGACGCCACTGCACCCGCTGCGAAGGTCAGCGCGTCCCCCGAGACCGTCAGCCCGCCCACGGCGGACGCCACAACACCCGCTTCGAGTGCCACAACACCCACTGCGACTGCCAGCCCGTCCGCGGAGACTGTGAGCCCACCTGCTGCAGCCGCCACTACACCCGCTGCGGTTCATAAGGGCGGGTCTCTGTGGCTCCTGATTTTGGTTGCTGTGCTGGTGATTGTCTTAGGTACGCTGGCCCCTATGCTCGGCCGATGGAGAAAACGGAAAATGCTGGAACGGACCGGCACCCCAAATCTTTCTCTCACGAAGGATGCGAGCTCCGACAGGAAGGAAGCGAGCTCTGACCGAGACAGGCCAGAACCGCGCAAAGCTGCCTAGGCTGAGTTAAGAGTAATTCGGCGGTGACGTGGAAGAGCGGCCCTTCAGGACCGAGTAACCCGGGAAGGCGGAGGTTAACCTCCGCCCCCTCGTGTCAGGAAGCTCGCAGTTCTACGCTGCTACGGGAACGGCGATCTTGTGGAAGGTCGAGTTGACAACGTCAGAGGTCTGAACCTTCGGCGTTCCCTCGATAAATCTTGCCAGGGTCTTCAACACTTCGGGGTAAGAATTGGTGTTGTAGGTTTCCGCACTGGCTTTGTTGTCCCACAGACTGACGGCGGTCACATCGATTCCGCCGGGACCGGAGAACGTAATTTCGTCCTTAAAGCCGTTCTGCCTGCGAAGTAAGGGAAGAATGTCCTTGTCAAATGTTCGGGTGTAATCAGAAAGCATATTGGATTTCAGATGAAAAGAAACATTACGTGCAAACATGTGTCAACCTCCTTAAGGTTGTCATTCGCTAAGATGGGGGAGAACTTCAGATGGACTGACTTAGTTCAGGGAACCTGAAAGAGGAGCAAGGACGCTCACTCCTCCTAACCGTTGCACTTAAGTGGCCCTCCGCATCAACCGCGCAACTTGTTGTTTCGATACGTCACACAGCAGATCCGGCGCCGCACCGTCGTGTACCTTTGGCGGAAAGCAAGCACAAACGGCAACCTTCAACACTCCGGTAGCCCGCCATGGCAACGCGGATCAACTGATAAGTCTCCACTCTCGGAGCGTTGCTCGACTTCATTATTGAGAGTCCAGCCAGCGGACTGCCCCTTATCGTTTTATGATAAGGTGGGTGGCGACAATCGGCGTCGGGCAGCGGGTTTGCCTTTGCAATTAAGGGCTCGGGATTTTACCAGTCCTTGACCTGGTCTTCATCACTGGGATATTATATTTCCATCAAACATTAGCTCTTTGACAATCAGCGGATTTCGGACCAGCCCCTTTCGCGCTGGATGACTCCCGGAAATTGACCAGCTAACTCCTTATTCCGAAATATTTTACGCATAAGTCCTTATTCCTCAAAGATTTTGGTGGTAGTCTGGCTGTAACCCCATCATTCCAACCGATCAGGGGGAGGGGGTACCTATCTTTCGCTTGATCAAAAGCAATTTCCAGCAACGAAGCAACTCTCGCCCTCTGCGGCGGTTCCAACCAGGGTACGAAGTTTGCGCTTCCCTATATATTCCTGATACACAAATGAGGGTAACCCTTGATCTCCAACCGTATGCCGGGAAGGTTTCTTCCCCGAAGCTTCGAGATCTTGAATCGACGACAGGGAGAAAGAATGCGGATGAAGTTCCGTTTCCTGCAGTATGTGCTGCTTCCGGGTTTGCTTCTCGGCTTGATGGCTTGCAGCAGTAACAATTCCGCTGTGGCGACGGGCACCGGGGTTCTTTACGTCACCGCGCAGGGCAACACGACCGTTTCTGCCTTTGCAGTGAATCTCAGTTCCGGCGCGCTGAGTGCGATCGGGTCCAGCATCGGCACTGGCGCTGTTCCTTCCGCCATCGCCATTACTCCAGCGATAAACGCCCTGTTCGTGGCGAACAGCGGTTCCAATAGCATTTCCAGTTACACCATAAATTCGGACGGTTCGCTCACCGCAATCAGCGGGACTAAGGCAACCGGAACCACTCCCACAGGATTGGCCATCGATCCAGCCGGCAAGTTTCTGTTTGTTGCCAACCAGGAATCGAGCAACATCTCGGTATTTTCGATTAATGGCACCGGCCTGACGCCAGTGTCCGGTTCGCCATTTACAACCGTCCCTGCCGGGTTTTCGTATCCGAACGGTACCCTGCCAGTTGCAGTGACGGTGAGCGCCTCGGGAAAATTCTTGTACGTCGCGAATCAGTTGGCTGATTTCGTCTCCGTCTTCAAGGTGGATCCCGTATCGGGTGCGCTCACTGCGTCCGGAGTTCCTTTCTACAACGCGGGGACGTCGCCTTCGGGACTGGCCATTACTCCCAACGGAGGTTTTCTGTACGCGGCCAACGCCGGCAGCAATAACATCTCGGCCTTTGCCATCTGCGACGCAGTGGTTACCAGTTGCACCAACGTCAACAGCCCGGACGGCACGCTGACACCGGTGACCGGTTCTCCGTTCCCGGCGGGCCTCGGTCCGGTTGCCATCGCAATCGACCCAAATTTTAATTTCCTCTACGTGGTCGACAAAGGGTCGAACACGGTCTCTCAATATGCATTCGGTTCGGGAAGCGGTGTTCTGACGCCGTTTTCTCCAGCAACCATCTCCACCGGCGCAACCCCAGTTTCGATCGCCATTCGTTCCGGAGCTACTGGGACCAATGTGGGGAACACAACAACTAATCCCACTGACTACGTGTACGTGGCGAATAACGGCGCAGGCACGGTTTCGACTTTCACTCTCGCCACCACCACCGGACTTCTGAACGTCTCCGGCACGCCGTTCACCACCGCGGGCCAGACCTCGGCGGTTTCGGCCAAGTAAGAGAAGAGCATGAGTCCGCAGGCGTACTTGTGGGAATCTTGGATCTCTGGCTTTCAAAGGGGAGTCAGGCTCTAAGTGGGCACTTTCAGAATTAAATATCCACCCACCAGCGCGAAGATCAAGTCCGGCGACCACGCGGCCAGCACGGCCGGCAACTGGCTGATGTTCCCCATCGCTTCAAACAGTCCGGCAACCGTCCAGTACACTACCGCGATTCCTACCGCCACGGCTACCCCGGTCACCGCGCCACGTCGCCCCGAAGAAAGTGAAAACGGAATGGCGAGCACCGCCATCACCAGAGTGATGATCGGGAAGGCCAATTTCTTTTGCAACTGAACCCTCAGCCGTACCACGTCGAATCCGCTTTGCTGCAGGTCGTGGATGTAGCGGCGCAGTTCCTCGTAGTTCATCTCGGAAGACTGTTTCACTTCCTTCTTGAAGTATGTGGGAGGTTCGCTGACCACGGGAAACGTGGCGACATCGAACGTGCGGTAGTTCTCGATCGCGGGCCCGCGCAGGCTGCGTTCCCATCCCTGCGTGCAAACCCAGCGCTGCAGGCTGTCTTCCCAGTGCGCCCGATCGGCGTAGATTCGTTTTGTCAGCTGGAAAGTGCCAGGGTCGAATTGGAAAACCGTAAGCCTGCCGAACTGGTCGCGGTCGGAATCAAATAACTGGTAATAGTAGATGTCCGAGTGCTGTCCGAAAATCCACTTCCGCTCCGGGTTCAGGTAGGTTTGGGCAGGCTTGCCTTTGATCAGGTTGCGGAGCGCGTCCTGGCGCTTGTTCGCGTGCGGCAAATAAAACTGGTCGGCGAAGAAAAGTCCGGTGGCTAGTATGGCCGAGGCTGCCAGCAGTGGCGTGATGATGCGGTAGATGCTGATTCCTGTCGTCTTGATCGCGGTGATTTCGTTGGAGCGCTGCATCACACCAAGAGTAATCAGAACGGCCAGCAGGATGCTCAATGGCGTGATGTTGTAGACGAAATAAGGCGAGACGTTCAGTAGGTACTCTCCCACCACCAGCGGCGAGATCTGATTGCGGAGAATGTCTCCCAGCAACTCAAATAGCGTGAACACCAGCAGCAGCATGAGGAACGCAGCCACGACCATGGCCAGGTTCACGCCAAAATCGCGCAGGACGTAATCGTCCAGGATCATGGGGAACCTGGCGCTGAACACGCGGTGCCGAGTGGCTGCGCGCTGGAAAACATCGCCCGCGCGTCGGTTGCGGAGACCCGTCCCACCGGCTTCTTTCAATCCAGCCGTGAACGAATGCCATAGTCGTCGCAGAGAAGAGATTTCAAACGGCCTGTGCTCGGCACGCCACAGCAGAAAAGCGCCTCCGAGAAAGAACACGATGTCCGCCAGCCACACCCCGAAGCCCGGCGACAACTTGCCCTGCCGGGCCAGTGAAACTCCAACCAACGTCGCGGAGTAGTAGGCGAATACCAGCAGGATGGTGAGCACGAATCCCGTGGACTTGCCACCTTTCTTGGACGACAGGCCGAGCGGAATTCCCACCAGCGCCAGCACCAGGCACGACGTGGGGAGCGCGAAGCGGCGATGGAACTCGATCAGGTACCAGCGGGCCAGAACCAGGTTTTTCCTGTCGCTGGCTTGCCGCCACAGCTCCCAGGTTCCCATTTGCGAAACCGGTACGAGTTCCTGCTCCTTCGTATTGTCGGCCGGAGGCAGCGGAATCGGGATGTCGGTCTGCTCGAAGGTAGAAATCTGGTAGTGTTCAGAACTCTTGGCATCGATCTCGTGGGTCGAGCCATCGGTGAGATGCAGATGGAGCGTCTCCGGCCCCTCGCTGACGAGAATTCCTTGCCGTGCCAGGGTAATTCTCGGGGAAGAGGGTGTGCTCGTATCGGCAATAAAAACGCCCTTCCAGATGGCTGCGCCCTGGGCTGCTTTTACGTTCTGGACATAGAGCACGAGCCCCGGAAATCCTTCGTAGAATACTCGCGGCTGAACTTCGAATGACACTTGCGAAGACTTCAGGCGGTCCTGCAAGCGGACCATGGCCGCCTGGGATTGGGGCGCCAGGTAGACTCCGTTGGCCAGAGCGAGGAGCCACGCCGCGACGGCAAAGATGGAAACGATGCGGAGAAAGCTCCACACACCGATGCCGCTGGCCCGCATGGCTGTGATCTCACTGTCTGCCGCCAGCCGGCTCAAGCCAATCAAAATCCCTACCAGCACGCCCGCGGGAATGCTGATGGTAAGAGTTACGGGAACAATAAAGAAGAAGACCTCCGCCACGCTGGGCAAGGGAGCGCTGTTGCGAACCACCAGTTCGAGGATTTGTCCCAGGTCGCGGGTGAACAGAACGAAGGTGAACACCGCCACACCGATCAGGGCATGAGCCGTGACTTCGCGCAGAATATAGCGGGTGAGGATCCGCATGGCCGGGGGCTAAACCGAGTCTAGCACGCACGCCGGAGACGCGGCGCCGGGGATGCGAATCGAAGGCGTGCTCCTGTTAGTACTCGCCTCTTGCAATCATCGCTGCAGGGAACCCGAGACAACGGTGCCGATATCCGTCTCGATAAAAACTATCTCATTACCCCCGTTGACGACTACCAGATCGAGGTGCAGCGGTGACTGATGGTTAACGCTCACGACGGCTTTGCCGAAGCAGTTAGTACCGATCTTTGCGGCGCCGCCGACTTTTGCTCCGTTGAAGATCTGACCGTTGACGCTGCCCGACTCGGTTCCGGAGATGACTCCTTGCTGCAATTTGACTTGCCCACTAAAGGCGATCGGTCCGAGGCCAACCAGGGTCCCGCCACCCTGCAGGCCATAGGTACCCTGCACACCCTTGGTCGTGCAGGTCGCCGAGCCCTCTGCTTGCGCCGAACCGGACTCGGTTGCGTCTGAATCCGTTACAACCAATTCGAGCTCGGTTCCACCCGAGACGACTGCGAAGCTGAAATGGGCAGTGGGGCCACCCTTTGGAGTTATCGTGCCTTTGCCGGTGCAGTTCGCATGGATGGTGTAAGTCCCGGTGACGGGTACGTCGGCTGTGATCGTGCCGTCGCTGCTTACCGTCTCCATTCCGGCAAAACCTCCTTTTCCGTCCGCCGTGATCTGGCCGCTGGCGGCCGTGGGACCGCTCGCGTCCGTACCGGTGACAACAAACCCGCTGTGGCCATTCAGGGTCCCGTTTGAGCAGGCTCCCGCCGGACGAGCGGGCTGCGCCCACGTCGCGGAACCAAGAACAAGGACAGAGGCAAGAATCAACGAAGCTATCCCGACCATTTTGGAAATCATGGATTTTCTCCTCCTTAAAGGTGTTCTCTGTCTTGTCGCGCGCGAAAGGCGGGACGCGCGACGCGCTAGCTTGAAGCGACTGGGAAGCGATGGTAGCACAACCCCGCTATGGGCAGTGTCAAGCCTTGACCTGGGCAAGCAAGGGTGCGCCATCAGGGGGTTCAGAGCGTGATCGCGACAGTCTGAAAGATGAGGCTCGGGAGGCACGAATTGTGGCACTAAACGTGCCTACCAATCGAACAACACCTCGTCCTAGACCCCTCTTAGGCGAGGTAAGAAAGGGCAGTCCTCCCCTATGAAATCTCTTACTGTGATGTGCGTGGACGATGACGCTGGGATCCGGGAACTCTACGGAGCCCTGCTCGGCCAAAACGGCTACGAGGTTATAGCCGCCAGCAATGGCCACCACGCACTTCACGTATTTGAGTCCAAGGAAAAGGAGATTGACGCCGTGATTTTGGACTATGAGATGCAGGGAATGAACGGCTTGGAGCTGGCAACATGGCTCAAGCAGCGACATCCGACCTTGCCCGTAATTATGGTTTCGGGATCGCACCCGGAACCGGAAGAAATGGCTCCGTTCGTCGATGCCACAATAGGAAAAGGTGTCCCGTTACGGCACATTCTGGACCGCCTTGAAGTCCTGCTCGCCTCTTGAAGAAGCGCTGCACCACGATCGCGCGGTCACGTTCAGCGATATCTTCCTGTTGGACATCCCAGGTGACAGGTGCCGACCGGTCGGCAAAGTGCCGACTATTCGGCTTTCAGGAAGACCGCGGCCAACGGCGGCAAGGTCAGGTTCAGAGAGTACGGACGACCGTGGACCGGCTGTTCCTCAGCCACTACGCCCCCCAAATTCCCCATGCCACTGCCCCCATACTCCTTGGCGTCGCTGTTCAGAAGTTCGCGCCAAAAGCCTCCCCCAGGAACTCCCAGGCGATAACCGGTCCGGGGAACGGGCGTAAAGTTGCACGCGACCACAATATTCTGCTTGGACGACTTTCCCTTGCGCACTAATGCAAGCGTGCTCGCAACGTTGTCGTTGCAGTCTATCCACTCGAATCCTTTGGGATCCGCGTCGAGTTCGTGCAGGGCAGGCTCACCACTGTAAAGCCGATTCAACTGTTCCACCCAACTCTGCAATCCGCGGTGAAAGGGATACTGCAATACTTCCCATTCCAGAGCGCCGTCATGCGTCCACTCGCGCTCTTGTCCGAACTCGTCTCCCATGAACAGCAACTTCTTGCCCGGCTGCGCATACATATAGCCGAACAGCAATCGTAAGTTGGCAAACTTCTGCCATTCGTCCCCCGCCATTTTCTGGATGAGCGACCCCTTGCCATGGACAACCTCATCATGCGAGAGCGGGAGGACGAAATTCTCAGTGAAGCCGTACAGCATGCGAAACGTGAGCTGGTTGTGGTGATATTTGCGATGGATAGGATCGTTGGCGAAATACTTCAGCGTGTCGTGCATCCAGCCCATATCCCACTTCAGGCCGAAGCCCAATCCACCGAGATAGATGGGCCGCGAAACCATGGGCCAGGACGTGGATTCTTCCGCGAAAGTCTGAATGCCGGGATATTCCTTGTAAACTTCCTGGTTGAACTGGCGCAGGAAGTCGATCGCTTCGAGATTTTCGCGTCCGCCGTACTGGTTGGGAAGCCACTCGCCCTCTTTGCGGGAGTAATCCAGATAAAGCATGGAAGCCACAGCATCCACTCGCAGCCCGTCCGCATGATACTTATCCAGCCAGAACATTGCGCTCGAGAGGAGAAAGCTGCGGACTTCGTTGCGCCCGTAGTTGAAAATGAGCGTCTTCCAATCCGGATGAAAGCCCTGGCGGGAATCGGAGTGCTCGAACAAATGGGTGCCGTCAAAGTAGGCCAGCCCATGCTCATCAGAAGGGAAGTGGGAGGGCACCCAGTCCAGAATCACTGCAATTCCATGTTGATGCAGATAGTCCACCAGATACATGAAATCCTGCGGCGTGCCATAGCGCGCAGTCGGGGAGAAATACCCCGTGGTCTGATATCCCCAGGATCCGTAGAACGGATGTTCCATCACGGGCAGCAGTTCGACGTGCGTGAAGTGCATACGCTGAGCGTAGTCGGCCAGGCGTGGCGCCATCTCACGATAGGAGAGCGGACGATTGTGTTCTTCCGAAAATCGCATCCATGAACCGAGATGGACCTCGTAGATGGAAATCGGTGCTTGCAAGGCATTCTTGCCCTGCCGCTTTTGCATCCAGTCATGATCAGCCCACTGGTATTCGAGATCCCATACGACGGAGGCGGTGCGCGGCGGTTTCTCATGCAACAACCCGAACGGATCCGCTTTGTCAACCACATGTCCGTGATGCTGCGAAACAATGTGAAACTTGTAAACGGAGCCCTTGGCGACTTCGGGGATGAACCCCTCCCAGATGCCCGAACTTCCACGAGCACGCAGCGGATGTGAACGTGGATCCCACCCGTTGAAGCTGCCAATGACCGTCACCTCGCGCGCATTCGGAGCCCACAGGCTGAAACATGTGCCTTGTTCGCCGCCGACAGAAGTAAGGTGAGCGCCCAGCTTTTCATAGGCTCGGTAATTGCGGCCTTCGTTGAAAAGATAAAGATCCTGCTCACTCAGAAGGCCGACCTCAGAGCGGGCACTTGGCGCCAACGTTGGATTGGGTTTCGTCATTGAAGAAATCAGGTTAGCCGATCTGTGATAGTGTACCGGATTTGTTTCGCTCTGCGACCTCTGCGGCATTTCTCTCCGTGCTCCGCGATTCAAAGCTTTTCCCTGCCTGGTTAAGGCAAGTCCCGGTGGAAGCCCGCGTGCTAGACTTTCTAACACGGCTTCTGGTCTTTTCACGAGCCGTCACGTTCAATGCCAGCTCTGCGCGTCATTATCCTTTGGCACCAGCATCAGCCGTTCTACAAAGATCTGGTGACGGGTGAGTACCGTCTTCCATGGGTTCGCTTGCATGCCCTCAAAGACTATTACGGCATGGTCAAACTGCTGGATGAATTTCCCAACGTCCACCAGACTTTCAACCTTGTCCCCTCTCTCATTACGCAAATCCAGGACTACGTGGCCGGAACAGCGCACGATCCGTTCCTGAAGGTTGCGGCCAAGCCGGCGAGAGATCTGACTGCAAACGAACGCCGCTTCGCCCTGCAATACCTGTTTCAGGCGAACCCGGTGAACATGATTGGCCGCTATCCTCGCTACCACGAGCTATGGGAACGGTTTCGCGGCGCCGGTGATTCTCCGGAACGGGCCGAGAAATACTTTCAGCCGCAAGACTTCACCGATCTGCAAGTGTTCTCCCAAATCGCGTGGTTCGACGAGTTCTTCCTGGACGACCCGGATATCGCCGCGCTCATCAAGAAGGGTCGCGGATTCTCGCTCGAAGATCAGAGCTTTGCAATCACTCGCCAGCGTGCCTTGCTGGGTGAGGTGCTTCCCGCGCATGGCACCGCCGCACAGCAGGGGAGAATCGAAATCTCGACTTCACCTTTCTACCATCCCATCCTGCCGCTCGTCTGCGACACAAATATGGGCGCCATTTCGACGCCTGGACTGCCCTTACCGCAAAACCGGTTTCTCCATCCAGAAGACGCGCGTGAACAGCTCAGGCGCGGGCTGGATCTGCATCAGCAGGTCTTCGGCGTTCGGCCAGTTGGCGTGTGGCCTTCAGAAGGCAGCGTCTCGGAAGAAGTCTTAACCATCGCCCAAAGCTTGGGTGTGAAGTGGATGGCCACCGATGAAGGCGTTCTAGGCCGGAGCCTGGGGATTAACTTTGCGCGCGACGGCGAAGGCCGGCTCTCCCCACACACTGCCGAAAAGCTTTATACCATCCATCGCTTCGAAAGCGGCGCGACGGAGATGCACCTGATCTTCCGCGACCACACTATCTCAGACCTCGTCGGATTCGTGTACTCGGGAATGCCGGCGCAGGACGCTGCCAATCATCTCATCCACAACATTAAGCAAGGCGCGCAACCTATTCTCAATCAAGGACGAGATGCCGTCGTATCAGTCATCCTGGACGGAGAAAATGCCTGGGAATACTATCCCCGGTCGGGCCGCGAATTCCTGCGCCGCTTCTATGACACCCTACAGCGCGAGCCCGGAGTCGAGGCGGTTACTGTGTCCGAGGCCATCGCCCGTCATCACGATTTCGGCACGCTCACTTCTCTGGTTCCCGGCTCCTGGATCAACGCCAACTTCAACGTCTGGATCGGCGCGCCCGAAGATAACCGCTCATGGGATTATCTCTACCATGCCCGCAACTTCTACGCCGAGGCCGCAGCTCGAGCGAGCGAGGCGCAACGCAAACTGGCTCTCGAAGAACTGCTCATCGCCGAAGGCAGCGATTGGAACTGGTGGTATGGCCCTGAACATCATTCGGCCAACGACCGCGAATTCGACGAACTCTACCGCAAGCATCTCTCCAACGTGTATCAGGCGCTGGGCGCAACCGCACCCGATTATCTTGCGCAACCGATTAGCGGCGGGCAGACCAGGCCCGAGTTCAGGCCTCAAACTTCCTACATCCATCCCCGCATCACTGGCGACATGGTGCGCTACTTCGAGTGGATGGGTGCCGCAATCTACACCGCCGATCACCGCGCCGGCGCCATGCACGGCAAGCAGTTTCTGGTTGATTCCGTCCGCGCGGGAATTGATGAGAGCAACATCTACGGCCGCCTGGATTTCGCAGGCAAGCCTCCGGAAATGGATTTCGACTTGGTGGTCAATCTTGAATCCTGGGCAGCGGACGGTCAGCGGCCCCGGCGCGCGTTGCGAGTGGACGTGCGAGTCGAAGCGGGTAAAACGCCATCGTGGCAGGTAAGTTCTCCGGACGAGGAAAAACCCCTTGCGACGTCGGAGCGCCCTTGCGAAGAAGTGAAGATAGCCCTATTGCGAAATTTCGAGTTCAAACTGCCGCTCGCATGGCTGCTGGCAAAGCCCGTGGCTTCTACAACGGTCAACGCCGGCGGAAAAGCAACCACTCCAGTGACGACCCTGCTGCGCCTGCGCTTCAGTCTCTGGCAAAACCGTCTGCCCGTCGACGCTCTCCCGCTCGAGGGATGGATTGAGCTGCGCCTTCTCAGTGAGGAAGACCTGACAGCACTGGCGTTTTGAGCGCAACCCCTGCGCCGCATTCATCACGATTAGCCTTTCCTTTCTCGTCGATAAGGGGCACCATTGCATTGTAGAGGCGTCCTGGTTTGAAAAGGAGACGAAGCCATGACCGAGCAGCCTCATGAAATGCCCCAGAAAGATCGAAGAAAATATCCCCGCATCAAGGCCGCGATTCCGATTGAGTTCAAACCGGAGGGTGTAGCCGTCGCCAGCCGCGCCGAAACTGCCGATCTTAGCCTCAGCGGATGCTACGTAGAGATGAGCTTTACGCTGCCAGTGGGAACCAAGTTGGATCTCATTCTCTGGGTCGAGGACGAGCGATTGGCTGCGAAGGGGGTTGTCGTAACCCACCACCCGCAATTCGGGAACGGTATCGAATTCGTGGGAATGTCTCAGGAAGACCAAGCCAAGGTCGCGCACTTCCTGAAAAGCTGTGAGACGCCATCGGAAGAAAAGCCGGAAGCAAACGCTTCCGGCCAACCGGGAACCGAGAACTGACAACCGAGAACTGATTTCCTACTGCCCGCCAGTCGCCGCAGTCATCGCCAGCGGACGGCTCAATTCCATCACTAGCTCAGTACCGGCAGGCAGCATCGCCGAGTTCTTCTTGCCCAACCAGTGAACTACGGTCGCAGTAGCACCCACTGCTCCGCCGATCAGAAGGCCTTTGCCTCCGCCGATCAGCCCTCCCACCAGCATGCCGCCGCCGGTGCCCATGCCAATCTCGATCATATCCTTGCCGTCGTGTCCCTTGCCTTTGAATTGGCCCTCATCGTTCACATCGGTTCCGTTGTGCAGGCTGGTATCCACCAGCGTGGCATTGAGCATGTAGCGCTCGCCGTTCGGCAAAACCACGGTCTCGGGGAAGATGGCAATCGTCGGCTTGCCCGCAATCCGGCGCGGCTCGCTCGTTTTGGTGACGCGTCCCTGCACCGTGGCGCCAACCGGGATCGCAGGTTTGCCATCGAGCATCACCGCTTCCGTGACTCGGCCGGAGAAGGGATCCCCACTCTTGCTGGAGAAAGTCGTCAGCGCATTTTCCAGTTTTACTTTCACCGCCGTGCCCGCGGGCAGTGAGATATTTTTTTGCGCCACCGCAGACACAGCCAGCAACACGACGCTAAGCAATACAAATTTCTTCATTTCGCCTCCTGAATCGATCACAGATTTTTGCACCCCTTTACTTATGTGTTTCCCGTTGTGACAAGTCAACCGGAAGCCGCCAATTTCCTGACCACCTCCAGAACCTGCTCCATCGGTGCCCTATCCGTCTGACTGTCGCCCTGGTAGATGGAACGCACCATTCCTCCACTATCGATAACCAGCGTTGCCGGATGAGCGATATTGATCGCGTCCTTTGCCAACCAGTGATACAGGCCGTACGCCTTGGTCACCGTGCGGTCTTCATCCAGCAGAAACGGAAACGACACCGGATGCTTTTCCAGAAACTTCGCCGGCTTAAACATTCCGTCGCGTTTCTCGGCGGCGATAAATACCAACTGCGCTCCAGACTGTTCGAGTTCACGTTTCACCGGCTCAAACTGAGCCATGCGTTTCACGCAGTTGGGTCACCAGGTGCCGCGCAGAAATTCCAAGATTACCGGTCCGTGAGCCCGCAAACTCGAAAGCGAAAACTTCCCCTCCTGGTTCGCGGCCGACAACGAGAACTCCGGCGCTCGCGACCCGATTCCCAACGTTTCCGTGAGGTTCTTCACAAGAATCGACTCTAAGGTACCTGCGCCAGCAGAACAAGAGCGGACGCAATAAGCGAACCAGCGGAGGCACGGGTTTTCTAGTGGGGCGCGGACACTCCTGTCCGCGAACCCTTGCTTAGATAGAATCGCGCCTTTGATTCTGCAAGCCGGGCGCCGATCGGCAACACTGGATGAGTCACAGAGCCGGGGCGCGCCGGTGATTTATAATCGCCAGTCCCGGTGAACCAATAAAGGATGCAATCATGCCCATAATGAATATTGCCGATATCCATGCCCGGGAAGTTCTCGATTCCCGCGGCAATCCAACGGTCGAGGCCGAAGTCACCCTGGCCGACGGAACCAAGGGACGGGCCATCGTTCCCAGCGGCGCCTCGACCGGCGAACACGAAGCGGTCGAACTGCGCGACGGCGACAACCAGCGCTTCCTGGGCAAAGGCGTGCTCAAGGCTGTCGAAAACGTGAACAGCGAGATCGCCGACGCTCTTGCCAATTTCGATGCCTCCGATCAGCGCGCACTCGATCAAAAGATGATCGAGCTCGACGGCACCGAGAACAAAGGACGTCTAGGCGCCAACGCCATTCTCGCCGTGTCCATGGCCGCAACCCGCGCATCGGCCACAGCCTTTGGCCTGCCCTTATATCGATACCTCGGCGGCGCCGGTGCCAACACGCTGCCCGTGCCCATGATGAACATCCTCAACGGCGGCGCGCATGCCGACAACAATGTCGACTTCCAGGAATTCATGGTCATGCCCGTCGGAGCCGAATCGTTCTCCGAAGCGCTGCGATGGGGCGTCGAAGTTTTTCACACTCTGAAAGGTGTGCTCAAAAAGCGCGGCTACAACACCGCTGTGGGTGACGAAGGCGGGTTCGCGCCCTCCGTCAAATCGAACGTCGAAGCCATCGAGGTCGTCCTCGAAGCCATTCAACAGGCCGGCTACAAGCCCGGCGAGGAGATCGCCATCGCGCTGGATCCCGCCGCCAGCGAGCTTTACAAAGACGGCAAATATGTTTTCAAGAAGTCGGACAAGTCCGCCAAGAGTTCCGAAGAAATGGTCCGCTACTGGGCGAAGTGGGCAAACGATTATCCGATTGTTTCGATCGAAGATGGCCTGGCCGAAGATGACTGGAATGGCTGGTATGCGCTAACCAAAGAACTCGGCCGCAAGATTCAGCTCGTTGGCGACGATCTCTTCGTTACGAATACCGAGCGCCTGCAAGAAGGCATCGATAAGCACGTCGCCAATTCCATTCTGATCAAAGTCAACCAGATCGGCACGGTCAGCGAAACTCTGGACGCCATCGACCTGGCCCGCCGCAACGGCTATACCTCGGTAATTTCACACCGCTCCGGCGAAACCGAAGACACCTTCATCGCCGACCTAGCCGTGGCGACAGGAGCAGGCCAAATCAAGACCGGCTCCGCCTCACGCACCGACCGTGTCGCGAAGTACAACCAGTTACTGCGGATCGAGGAAGAGTTGGGGAATTCGGCGAGGTTCCTAGGATTGAAGGCGTTGAACTACAAGAGCTAGCCTCGAAGTAGGCGCGCATTGACTTAGTCCATGACTTAGCTATAGTTATTTCATGGAAGTGAATATCGACGAGGCCAAAACCCACTTCTCACGCCTGCTCGAACGCGTAGGCTTGGGCGAGGAGATCTTTATCGCCAAGGCGGGGAAGCCGGTGGCGAAGCTGGTGCCGTTAGAGGTGCGGCCCAAAAAGCGACTCCTAGGCTCGGCCAAAGGGGAGTTCATCGTGCCGGATGATTTCAACGATCCTCTGCCGAAGGAGATCGAGGATCTCTTCTGGAAATGAAAGCTTAATGGCTAGGAGAACTATGGCAGAAACCGAGATCATTTTCTCCGTACAAGAATCACCCGAGGGTGGTTACGAGGCCCGTGCTCTCGGCCATCCCATTTTTACCCAGGCCGAATCGATGGATGAATTGCGCCACATGGTCCAAGATGCGGCCCGCTGTCATTTTGATCCGCAGTCGTTGCCCAAGGTCGTTCGTCTCAAGATCTTTTAGATCCGTGTTCATCCGTGCAATCCGGTGGCGCGCTTTTTGTGTGAACCATTGAGGAGCTTTATGAAGCATCATTGTCTTTCCCTTGCAGTTATCCTTTTCGTAGCCTCCGCGGCCTTCGCGCAACAGTCGCCGCCTGCGACCGACGATACTCCCGCCGCAAAAGAAGACATCCAGAAGCTGTTCGAGGTCATGCAGATTCATCAGCAAATGCGTCAAGTTATGGACTCGATGATGAAACAACAGAGCACCATGATCCACGAGACTCTGAAAAAGCGCTACCCGCAAACATCCGTCGAGAAAATAGCGCAAGCCGACCGCCTGATCGCAGATACCATGAAAGACATGCCCATGGACGCCATGCTCGACGACATGATCCCCATCTACCAGAGGCACTTCTCGAAGACCGACATTGATGCCATGAGCACGTTCTACGCATCGCCGACGGGCCAGAAAATGATGCGGGAAATGCCAGCCCTGACCTCCGAGTCAATGCAGGCTTCCTATGCTCGCATGCAAAAGCAAATGGACGCCATGATGCAACGGGCCGAGCAAATCGTAAAAGAAGATCAAGAAAAACAGAAAAGCAAGCCAGCAACGCCACAGTCCCAGCAAAAGAATTAGTATTGCCGTATATCTTTTCTCACGTGAAAGCCGGGCGGCGAGAAAGAATTCAGATCCGCACTCATCCGCGTAAATCCGTGGCAGTGTTTCCGGTTTAGCTAGAAGCCAAGAGCCAGGAGCTAGCAGCTAAATGCGTCCCAAACCACTCCTCCTAATCATCCTCGATGGCTGGGGCTACCGCGCCGAAACCAAAGCCAATGCCATCGCGCTCGCCCGCAAGCCCACCTACGACCGCCTTCTGCGCGACTATCCCAACACGTTGCTTCACACCAGCGGCCCGTACGTCGGGCTTCCCGACGGTCAAATGGGCAACAGCGAGGTGGGCCACCTCAACATCGGCGCTGGACGCATCGTGCACATGGACAGCACGCGCGTCGAGCTGATGATCCAGAACGGTGAGTTCTTCTTTAATCCAACGCTGCTCGCGGCCGTGAAGAACGCCCGCACCGGCGGCCGCCGTCTTCACCTGTTCGGCTTGCTCTCCGATGGCGGCGTGCATTCCTACCAGACTCATCTCTACGCGCTGCTGCGCCTGGCCAAACAGAATAGCGTTGATCGCGTCTTCGTCCATGCTTTCATGGATGGCCGCGACACCTTGCCCACCAACGGAGCCGGTTATCTGGAACAGTTGCAGCAGAAGATGCGTGAGTACAACACCGGCAAAATCGCTACCGTCAACGGCCGCTACTACGCCATGGACCGCGACCGTCGCTGGGAGCGCATTGCCAAGGCGTTCAATGCCATGGTCCACGGCGACGGCGAAGGCGGCAAGTACGCGGACGCCGTGCAGGGCGTGAAAGAGTCTTACAACAAAGGAGTCACGGATGAATTCGTTGTCCCATTCGTCTGTGTCGATAACAAAGGCGAGCCGCTCGCCACTATTCGTGACGACGACTCCTGCATCTGTTTCAATTTCCGCGCCGACCGGGTCCGCCAGATTACTCGCGCCCTCACTCGCAACAGCGGGCTCAACGAAAAAGCCGGACGCGACCTCCCCGGAGCGGACGATCTCGACGTCACCATTCCCCGCGACCGTGTCCCCAAGAATCTGCATTACGTTTGTATGACGCGCTATGACAAACAATTCAGCCTGCCCGTTGTCATCCCGCCGGAGTCGATGAACAACATTCTGGCCAATGTGATGGGGCAGATGAATCTCCGCAACCTGCGCGTCGCCGAGACCGAAAAGTATGCCCACGTCACCTACTTCTTCAACGGAGGCGTGGAACAACCCTTCCCCGGGGAAGACCGCGTTCTGGTGCCCTCGCCTAAAGTCGCCACCTACGATCTGAAACCAGAGATGAGCGCCGCCGGTATCGCGGATGCCGTGGTGAAGGCGGTCGAAGACGGAACCTTCGACGTAATCATCGTAAATTTCGCCAACGCGGACATGGTCGGACACTCCGGAAAAATCGAACCCACGATAAAGGCAGTAGAAACCGTGGACGCCTGCCTGGGGCGCATCGAGCCTGCCCTGCGCGCAAAAGGCGGCGCAATGCTCATCACCGCCGACCACGGCAATGCCGAAATGTTGATCGATCCCGTAAGTGGCGGCCCGCACACCGCGCACACCACGAATCCCGTCCCCTTCATCGTGGTCTCAGAAAATAGCAAGCAATTCACCCTCAAGCCCGGAGGCTCGCTTCGCGACATTTCGCCGACAATGTTAGCCATGTTGGGAATCGACCAACCGAAAGAAATGACAGGACAGGATTTGCGGGTATTGCGGAAGAGCTAACCCGCAGGACACCCTTAGATGTGCAAAACCTTTCATCTTGACCGCCACCCTGACCGCGACGATAATTGGCAGCCTCAACCGCTGCGCGACTTTCCGCCACTGTCGCGCGGTATGCAACGGTCTTCGCGGAAGCTATAGCCGGTGCGCGAACTGGTTTGGAGGGGGCTCCATACAATTGTGGTGCCGTCTGTTTGATGTGCTGGCAGCATCTACGTAGGGGCGTCGGGGAACACATTAAGCATAATTCCCTCGCGTTCGAAGATCCCTTTTGCGTTTGTTTCCTGTGCTGGTTTCGTGCTGGCGGCAGGAAGAAGTCACAACAACTTTCTCTAGGAGGAGAAACCAGTGAAAAGGTCCATTCTTGGTGTTTTGCTTGTTCTAACGTTCGTCGCCGTGGGTATCGCGGCCGCGCCACCCTTAACCTTCACCTTTTCCGACGTTCATTCTACCAGGACGGCAACAGAGACCGACTCTTACGGGGTCAACAACAATGGAGTCATTGCCGGAGACTATGTGGACGCCAAGGGCGTTCAGCACGCAATGATTCTCGCCGGCACGAAGGTAACCACAGTCAATCATGCGAATTGTGTGACCAGCGGCGGCTCCGCAGCCGGTGCAATTGCGTTCTACGGTATCAACACTGCGGATGCGGTTGTCGGCTGGTGCAAGGACACCGTAACCGCCCAAGCTGATGGGTTTATGTACGCTAAGGGGAAACTCACTGCAGTGAACTTCCCCAAATCAACGGGAACCGAGCCCACCGGGATCAATGACAAGGGGTGGATTGTGGGCCTCTACTTTGATGCCGCCAAGGTCCAGCATGGCTTTCTAAAGAAAGGCACCAAGTACACCAGCATCGACGTCACAGGGGACACATCCGCCGCTGCCTGGGGGATTAACAATGCAGGAGACATCACCGTGTACGCAGTTAACGCGGCCGGTACCGCTTACGACTCTTTCCTCTACAACGGCAAGACCTTCAAGAAAATCAGCGACCCAAAGGCGGCTGGTTTGGGCACCGTCGTCCACACTCCAAATAATAAGGGCGACATTTGCGGCACCTACTACGCCAACAGTACAAGCACAGAAACCCATGGATTCCTCTTCCACGGCGGAAAATACTACAACGTAGACGATCCGAAAGGCCCGACACTTAGCCGCAATGACGGCCTCAATGACAGCCTCGAAATGGTAGGACGTTACACGCCGACTGGAAAAACCAACAGCGTGGGTTTCAAGGTCACCACAAAGTAAATCTCTGCACCTCGCCGCCTCAATGCTCGTCAGTAGGGCTTGAGGCGGCGGGGCCGCCGAGGCAGCTCGCAATGAATCGGAGTCTTTCCCACAGATCACAGTCCTCGACAACATCCGGCCAAACGAACCCTGAAAACCCGGGCTAGTTCCGCACATTCTGCGAAGTCACCACCACCTTCTTTCTCGCCGTCACCAGTTCAGGCCGCTCGTCTCCCACCGCCGTTTCAGCTAACTTGTGAAAGTATCGATTGGCAGCGTTTGCGTTTCCCGACGCATCTGCCGCGCTGGCTGCGCCAAACAGGGCATTGAAGCGGTTAGGAGAAATCTTGAGAACCGCCTCGTATTCGGCAAGCGAATCCTGGGGATGATTCTCCTTCAACAGCAACTCCGCCAACATCTCCCGCGCCGGAATCACCGCGCCCGGAGTAACCGCATTCTTATCCATGCTCTCTTCCAGGTCGGCGGCCGAACGCATGGTGGCGATTGCTTCCGCGGCTTTGCCACCCTTTTCGGCGATCCAGCCGGCGACCTCGCGCCGTTGAACCTCGACCTGACTCGACCAGTAAACGTTGTTCTCCTTGGCCACCGCGTCGCGCAGAGAAGCCAGCGTCTGCTCCGCCTGAGCTGCCCGCTCAAGATTCCCCGAGTGCGCACTGCCCACGCCGATGGCCATCCAGGTAATCGCTTGTGTCCAGTCAACCGCGTCGCGCCGCACTCGCAGTGCACTCGCCTCCTGCCAGTTGCCCAACTCCAGCGCATAGCGCGCCGGAATCGCCGCCGCCGCATAATCATTGGTCAGCGTCAATCCCCCGACGGCAGGCAGCGAGTTCATCGCATCCAGCACCGCCTTGGCCTGCTTCACCCGTCCGCTCTGCAGATACGCGTACTCCAGGTAATCCATCGCGTGCAGGCGCTGGTCGCGAGCTTCTCCATTCTTCGACGTCCCCTCGGCCTCGGCGGCCAATTGCGCGGATTTCGTATTGGAGGCAATCGACTCGTCCCAGGAACCGACGCGGGTGAAAAGGTGGGAAGGCATGTGATTGGCGTGCGCCGATGCCGGCGCAATCTTGGCGTACATGCGGGCCGCGCCCAGTCCTTGTTCAGCCAGCACCGGGTTGTCGTAGCAGTGAATTATGTAATGAGCTACGCCGGGATGGTGCGGCTGCTTGGCGAAAATCGGCTCCAGAATCTCGCCGCACTTGCGCTGGTTGGCATAGGTCTTGTCCGTCTTCGGCGCGGTAATGGCAAGCGTAAGAGCGTGAAAGATGGCGGCTTCGCTGTCATCCGGATAAGCCGCCTGCACCGCCCCCATCTTCTGCTCGAAGGCTTGCGCATGCGCATACTTGTCCTTGCCATCCTCGCGATAAATCTCCGCTAGCGCCTTGATGTAAGCTTTCTCCCGAGCCGTTGTCTCCGGATTCCCGCCAGCCACCTCCTGCGCCTTGTGAAGCGCCTCCCGCCCCGCTGCCAGATCCCCGTTGTCCCACAAGCCGTGATAGTGCGACATCGCAACACCCCATTGCGCCATGGCACATTTTGGGTGCTGGGTGGAAATTTCCGCAAAAGCTTGCCGCGCCTGCTCGTACTGGAACGAGTGCAGCAGCGCCACCGCGCGATTGAAACTCACCCCAACCGCCTTCGAGCAAGAGGTTACAAAGTGGACCGAACCAACCTCTTCCTCGGTAAGCGCGTGGTGATGCCCTTCATCGCACCATGCAGGAGACAAAGACAGAGCCAGACTGAAAAGCACAACCACAAGCACGCGCATAAGGCACCTCTCTCCGCGTACAGAAATGTTTGGCGCAAGTCTATATCAGTCGGCCAGCAAGCACCACCTTTTGAGCAGGCCGGCTGCCGCCTGCCACGCTGTCCAGCGGGCCAGTCCTCTGGTAAAGTTTGAATCGCGCCGCGCGAGGTCACAGGTGCCAAAACCAAAAACGAAGCCAGTCCCCACCATCGCCGCACAACCCAACTGCGTGAGCGTGGGATTGCCCCACGTCCCCGAGTTATACGGAATCAAACCGCGCAAACAGTATCTACCTTGGAGCCACGCCGAGGAGCGCCTGGAGCGCTCGCGCAACTACTGGATCTGCACCGCGCGCGCTGACGGCCGTCCGCACTCCATTCCGGTCTGGGGCTTCTGGATCGACAGCGCTCTCTTCTTCGGCACCGCCCGATCCTCACGCAAGGCGCGTAATCTCGCTCACAATACGGCCGTCTCCGTACACCTCGAATCGGGCGACGACGTGGTCATCCTGGAAGGCACCGCCATCGAAGTCAGCGACGCGGCAACCCTCAAGAAGATCGATGACGCCTCTCGAACCAAGTACAAAATGCCCCTGACCACTCTCCCCGGGGAGACTGTGCTCTACTGCGTGCGTCCACGCGTGGCCTTGGCCTGGACGGAAAAGGACTTCCCGAAAACCGCCACCCGCTGGGAATTCAAATAACTGTTCCAGACGCAGAATCGTTGGCCTGGAAAAACGCACGCTTCGTATCAGGGCATGGAGTTTCTAGCCGCGAAGCGGCGTAAGAATGCAGCCCACGGCGTAAGCCGTGGGGAAGAGTCGGAAACAGACAAGCCCCAACGGGGCGAAAGAGTAGCCGGGGTGGACTCCTATCGGTGCTGCCCTAGCCGCCATCGAATGAATACGGGCTTTGGTCTCTGAAACAACGAAGACGAGTTTCTCCTCAGCCTCCTTCAGTGCCCCGCCGCCTTCTGCTTTGCCAGATAGCCGTTAATCGCGGTGCCCCATTCTTTCCCGTTCTCGCGATCCGAGTTGCCCAATTCCTTCACGTGCTCGTTGGCCGCTGGATTCAAAGCGGTCCGCTCATACGCGACATTCACCTTCGTGTTCGCCAGGTCGGGCTCGGAAAAACGAACATCGATAAGCGTGACCATCGCGTCAGGAATGAAGTAAACGTACTGGAAGTGCCGGGCTTCCATGTCAAAGGAGGTGTTGATCCAATAAGCGTGATGGTGGCCGTGGCGGACCGTGAACACCGCGCCCTGAATGTCCTGTGCGGGTTGCGGATACAAGAAGTGCGGATCCCAGTGACCCTCCGCCCAGCCCCGCTCCTCCTCGGGTCCAAACAAAGGAGCCGCAACCTGATAAGGAGCGTGAACCGTGAACTCGAACTCATTGCGAACGTGCACCACCGGTCCGCCGGAGAGAGCCCGGTGGTGATGATGATAGAGGAATGCCAGCACCGCGAGCATTCCCACTGCAAGTACAATCAGCACCGCTGTCTTCATCGCTTGCGCTCCTTTAGTTGATGGCTATCGGACGCCTTTAAGGTCATCCCGTAGATCTTCTTGAATTGTTCGATCTCTTTGAGAGTCTCGGAAGAAAAGGGCGCTTTCCCCTCAAAGGCGTGCAACACCACTCCCTCCAACAGGTCGCCCAGAGACATGTCTTTCAGCTCGGCCACCGCTTTCAACACCTTCAACATCCGTTTTTCAAGCCGCACGCCGGTCTGCACGCGCTCGACTTCGACAAATGAAGCTGGTTCTTTAGCGCGAGTCATAGCTAGATAATACCATGGTACATAGGTACACACAACTGTCGGCGTGGGAAACCTTCAAAACGCCGTGTGCGCGCGCTCACACATGCATGTGCGCCAGATCACATACGGCAAAGCTGGTATCGTCGATGATGGCGTTCAGATTGATTGTGGAGTCCCAGCAGACTGCAATGCAGTCCAATGAAGTCGGCTCCCAGGAGAGATTCCGTGCCAAAGACAATGAAAGCAGCGTTCGTTGAGAAATTTGGCGAACCGCTAAAGATTCGCGAAGTAGTTATTCCAACCCCGGGGCCCGGACAGGTGCTCGTCGAGGTAGCTGCGAGCGGTGTCTGCCATACCGACCTGCATGCGGCTGAGGGCGATTGGCCTGTCAAACCGACCTTGCCCTTCATCCCCGGTCACGAAGGCGCGGGCTTCGTCGCAGCCCTGGGCCCAGGCGTAAAGCATTTGAAGGAAGGTGATCGGGTCGGGATCGCATGGCTGCACAGTGCGTGCGGCTATTGTGAATTCTGCCTGAGCGGCTGGGAGACACTGTGCCTCGCGCAGCAGAATTCAGGCTATTCCGTGAACGGCACCTTCGCTCAGTATGCGTTGGGGCAGGCGGATTACCTGGGCCGGATTCCCGACAAACTATCCTTTATCGATGCGGCCCCGATTCTCTGCGCCGGCGTCACCACCTACAAAGGGTTGAAAGAAACCCATGCTCGCCCCGGAGAGTGGGTCGTCATCTCCGGCGTGGGCGGACTCGGTCACGTTGCCGTCCAATACGCAAAAGCGATGGGCCTGCACGTTGCCGCCATCGACATCGGACCCGACAAAATGCAGTTGGCCCGCAACCTCGGCGCTGAAATAACCGTGGATGCGAAGCAGGAAGATCCGGTCCAGGTGATTCAGAAAAAGATCGGCGGCGCCCACGGCGTGTTGGTAACAGCCGTATCGCTTCCCGCCTTCAAACAGGCCATTGGCATGCTCCGCCGCGGTGGAACCTGCGTTCTGAATGGCTTGCCTCCGGGCGAATTCCCCGTCTCCATTTTCGATCTGGTACTGAACGGCCAAACCGTGCGCGGCTCGATTGTAGGCACACGCAAAGACCTCGAAGAGGCACTGCAGTTCGCCGCTGATGGCAAAGTGAAAGCCACCATCGAACCGCAGCCACTGGGATCGATCAACGATATTTTCGACCGGCTCAAGCAGGGAAAGGTGAATGGCCGGATCGTTCTCGACATTGCCCGCGAGGCGGGCGCGATAAAACCCAAGAGTCATGTTGCAGCCTAAACTTGCGGATACCACTTGCCAATCACCTAGGTGCGAGCCTGGAGGTGGATTTCGCAGCTTGTTTGCGCAACGCTTCGCTAACCAACCCTGCTCAGAGAATCAACGTGGACGATAATGAGTAAGATGAACACCGCTTAGGAGACTGAAGACCAAGAACGTGACGATCGCGATGGACAGCATGAGTAGCAGGTTGGCCAATTCCTTTTTCAGCCACTGCGTCCGGATCCTCCCAGACCTGAACAAAATCTCGTGGAAGTAGAGAATCCAAAACGTAACCGCGACGCAGAATAAGACTACGCGGATCGTGGTGTAGGCGTGGTGCAAAGCCACGTAATCATACACGATAGGCTAACTTTGTCGATACCGTGAACGCGAGATTGTGGCTGCTCCAAAATAGCGTCACCCATCGAAGCACTATGACTTTGAGCCAGAAAGAGTTGCCAGAAATGAGTCATTGAAAAAAGCAGTGGTCAGAAGCGAGGGACCAGTTTGCAATGAACCCCAGCCTTTGCGTCCGGCACGGGAGTTCGACCATGAAGCTAAGCGACGCTGTCCGGCCCGCGAGATTTTCCCCACCACACTGCGCTGTCGTCAGGACGGTTGCGCATCTTCGACAATTCCTGCTTGATCTGCAACAGGCGGCTTCCACGCACATCCGAAGCCGTCCGCTCAACCGGGCTGTGCTCGCCCCGTTTCGCATACAGAACATTCATATTGCTCAGATCGGTGATTTCCTGACGAAGGCTGGAGAGGTGTTCCGTGAGATAAGCCATGTCTCCAGCATACGCCTGAAACCAAGCTCCGTTTGGCTTTCTTCGCCATGTTGCAAATGCACAGCTTAGAGGCAGCCCACGGGCCCAGACTGCTCTCCTGACAGAGTCATCCACGGTGGGTGACAACTATAAAGGTGGATTGCACACTCCCCCCGCATTTCCTGCTTGTCTAAGGCTCGCTCGCTATCCTCGACGCCCGCGCGTCCTTGCTCTCCATCAGCCACCACGCTTCCCGATATTTCTCATACTGTCCCCGCGAACTGTTTCCCTCCGGATAGAACCGCAGACACTTGCTAGGCGCAAAAGCCTTCACCGGGACCACGTACCATAAATCCAAAGGCACAATGTAGGCCGCCAGAAAATCGATCTCCTCCTCCGTATACGGCGCCGTACACCCCCGCGCCGTGATGCTGAACCGCCGCTCTCCCACATACCGCGTCGACTTCACCTGCACCCGCCACAAACGCCGCCCCGAACCCACGATCAAGTCATACCGCTCGCTGTCGCCCCAAGGCTTCGCCACACTCATTCCGAGACTGGTCGCCTTGTGCAAGAAGGCCGCCTCCGCCTCCTCCCCAGATCGCTTCCGCGTGCAACTAGAAGCCGCAATGTCCCCCACCCAACCCCCGCCGTCCCACCCCGCAACCGCAAATATCGAAATCCCAAACTCTTCTTCCATTGCTATAGTCATCTGAATACTCCTACTCTTGATCTTCCTGAGTGGTCGATTACTTCCCAGCGCTGTCATCCTAAGCCTCACACGCTGTCATCCTGAGCAAAGCGAAGGATCTGTGTACTTCTTCTTCAGAGGTCGCACATGCTCACCCCGCGCAACAAAAAAGCGCAGCCCGAAGGCTACGCGTTTGTCATTAGCACGTAGTTATGTAATGTACTTATAGAATATCACACCTAATGGGGTAACTGTGCCATGTTCTCAAACTTTATTTTCGGCCTGCAATCAGCAAGTTACAAAGAATCAGACCTCAAAGGGGGCTTGACAACTTTCCAGCCATGCCCGTGTGGCGCGGGCGCCCTCGCCCGTGTGCCAGCACCCGCAACCCTCACGTGGGGACAGCCGCCTGAGCCTGCCCTGAGCGAAGTCGAAGGGGCTGTCCAGCCAAGCAAAGCTCGGCAGATGTAGGCGCGAGCGTCCTCGCTCGTGCAAGCTCCAACAAATCTGTCATCCCGAGCGCAGTCGAGGGACCTTGTGTCTCCCAGGAGGCTGACCCACTCAATCCAACCCTCGCCAGAAAAGCGGCTGCCCCATCCTTGCGTTTTCTGCAAGGGTGGGAGACGAGAAGTTCGACGAGCGCACCGCATTCACTTCTGAAACAGGATGAGGCCGGGCGCTTCTCGAGATTGAAGTTCCCACCTTTGGAAAAAGCCCAAGGGTGGGGCAGCCCCAGTTGTTTCGCGTTTCATGTTTCAGATCGAAAGCGTGGGCCAGCCCCCATTTCTCTTGTCCTCGCGTTCGGCTTCCAGCACGCGCCTGAGGCGTGTCTTGGCGTTTATCCAAAACAATTTGTCATCCCGAGCGCAGCTATCGGATTCGCAAAGCGAATCCGATGGCGGAGTCGAGGGACCTGGTGTTTATCTAGCCCTCGCCGGGTTTTCTTATGCTTGGCTGAATGTAAGAAGTCTCCCGTGTAGCGCGGACACTCCTGTCCGCGTGCCGACACCCGCAACACTCACGTGGGGACAGCCGAGCCAAGCTCGGCCGATGTAGGCGCGAGCGTCCCCCTTCCGTGCAAGCTCCAACAAATCTGTCATCCCGAGCGCAGTCGAGGGACCCTGTGTCTCCCAGGAGGTTGACCCACTCAATCCAACCCTCGCCAGAAACGCGGCTTTTAGCCCCTAGCTGGGGCAGCCTGTCTCCAAGGATACGTGGGCCAGCGGCAGCCCCCCGCCCAAGCGGCGATTCGACGGGGCATCCTCCCGGAGTAGGACGAGCGTCAAAGTCCGGGACACCCGCTGCCTAGGAGCTACGTCTATAATCATTTGCGCCTAGCCGAGGTACCTTATGCACAGAGCTTCTGCAAAAGAGCCGGCACATTCTCCAGCAAAGCGCAGGCGCCTTCTCCCCGTCATTGGCGCCACGATTGTCCTTGCCACGTTCGTCGTCAAGGACGCGTGGCGAGAGAACCTGAAAGACCTCGTCGATTCCATCGAAAATGCGCAGAATGTGTTTTTGATACGCGACGATTCCAAGGCCGTCACTTCCCAACTCCGCGTCATCGAACAGAAGATCGACCGCATCGAGCAGGTCTCCACGTTGACTACCAAGGATCCATTTACGGGAATTGCTGTCAACTCGCAAATGATGATCTTTCGCGAGTTGCAGGACAACATCGGAACCGACTTGGACAATACCGCCCGACTCATGGACAAGGTTCCAGGACAGGAGGCAAACAGGAACACTGAGGAGGAATTGAAAAAGGGACTGGTTAGTGCCCGCGAGTCCTTCAGGCAGAGCGGAGTGACTATAGCTCGGTTGACACCAACGATAACACCCGACGGTGTCTTCCCGGCCGAAGCAAGGCAAGCAATTTTCGACGCCTCCGCAGATCTTTCAAACAAGACGAACGATCTTTGGACCAGAACTCACAATTTGTCCGCAACCGTATTAAAAGAAGCGGCGTCTGAGCTTCAAGTCGAGGAAAGAAACTTCACGTGGGTCAAAATCGCGAGCTACATCCTCTACGTTCTGGGCTGGACGCTAACACTTTTCGGCAAGATGTTCGGTATCGAGGACCTCGCCGTAGCTGACTGACGGGATCTAGGGCCCGGCCTGCGCGCCGCGGCTTGGTCTATTCACGTCAATCTTGAACGGGGAGCCGATCTCCTATCAGTGCTGCGGTTAGCCCCGCCATCCCAAATAAGGCAGCCACGAGCATCGGGCCGTTACGAGGCGACGCTGACCTTAATCAAGCCGAAGCCGATCAGTTCCCTGAATAACTCATTAACCTTTGCTGCAAGCTGGCCTGGTTCGAAAGTGATGTAGCCGATGTCGCGGAAGTTCGCGGGGAACTGTACGCGCGAATCACGAAAAATGATGATCCGTGAACCATAGAGCACACTTGCCGCACCAAGCTCAAACACAACATTTTCGCTCGGGCGGCAGACCAGCGCACCGTCCTTGTCGGTAAACTCCTCGTCAGCTGTAAAGATGAGTATGGCGGCGCCACATTCGTGCATCGTGTCCGCAACTTTCTGGGAGATCGGGCGACCTCTATTTGCTTCGTCCACGGCCACCTTGAAGGGAAGGCGGTACTCCCCGAGAATCTTCTCCAACTGCTCAAGTGGGGCCTTGTCCTTGCCGTGGCCGACGAAGATTGCGTTTCTCAGCATTCGTGGCTGATCCTGGGATACGGAAACAGGCGGCTTCGGGAGCGAAGCCTCGGTTGGCGCCGTAACTTGCTCGTCTATGGGCACGAGGGGATCTCTTGAGAGCGCAACATCCTCGGTCAGCAGCTCGGAAGAAAGCCACTTGCCAGTTGCCCCGTCCCTCACGAGGCCGAGGTAAGCGAGGTTCGCGTTGAACACCTCGACAAACTTATCCACGCTATCCTTGGGAACGGCGAATTCACGTACTAATGTATTGGCAAGGAATTGAGGATCCGGAAGTTTCTTTCCCTTGTAGTAGTCATAAACGCGACGAAATGGCTCCGGTCGCATCACGGCTCGGAGTAAAGCCGCCCGTCGCTCCTCCGAACTTTTCGAAGCCACAACGGATCTTCCTAAAGTTTCCAGAGAAACTTTCGGCTGGTTGAAGCTGCCAGACGTCAATCCGTACTTGATCGAGGAAGACAGAAGGTCACGGAAGTTGCTGCTACCGGGGCTTACGCCAAGGGCGAGAGCGACATCCAGCGGGGGTAAAGGGTTGCCACCGTTCTTGTCCTCGAGCACCTGAACAACAGTCAAAACCGCTTCGATTGCATGTTTAGGGGCATCAGAAGATGGGCGCCGTCCTTCTGGTTCCGCTGGGGACCTTCCTTTTGCTGCCATAAGTCTCTCCTTGTTGTCCGCCCGAGTATGATGACATCCGACGTAAACGAGTGGACATATCCACGTCTTAAGCGAAGAAAGAACGAATGTCAACTGTGAATATTCATGATGCCTGTGGAAATCGAATATCAAGTCGTACATCGAACGACTGAAGATGAAGTCTCATCTAGGCGAGATTTCACAGAATTTCATTCCGTGTACAGACTTCGGTCGAGGAGTCGAACCATTTGGCACCCATACGTTACCATTCGCTGCAATCCGGCCATAGGGAGGCTCCCGAAATGAAATGTGACGTTATCGCGCTGCCGAAAGCCGACTGTCCCCACGTGAGCGTTGCCATTCCTAAACAAAAAAGCCCCGCTCTCGCGAGCGGGGCCTTTGATCTAGCTGATAGCTGACAGCTTCTTAGTACATGCCTTCCATCCCACCGCCATGTCCGCCGCCCATCGGAGCACCCTTCTTCTCCTCTGGGATTTCGGCGATCAGGGCTTCCGTGGTCAGCATCAACGACGCAATCGATCCAGCATTCTGCAGCGCGGTGCGCACGACCTTAGTAGGATCGAGCACGCCCGCCTTGACCAGATCCTCGTACTCGCCGGTCAGGGCGTTGTAGCCGTAGTTGTTGTCTTTCGAGTCGTTGACTTTGCCCAGGACGATGGCGCCTTCTTCGCCAGAGTTCTCGGCGATCTGGCGTAGCGGTTCCTGGATGGCGCGCTTCACGATGTTCACGCCGATTTGCTCATCGCCCTCGAGTTTGAGCTTATCGAGTGCGCCGACGCAGCGGGCAAGAGCCACACCACCGCCGGGGACAATGCCTTCCTCGACTGCGGCGCGGGTTGCGTGCATGGCGTCTTCCACACGAGCCTTCTTCTCTTTCATTTCGGTCTCGGTCGCAGCGCCAACTTTGATCACAGCCACGCCACCAACCAGCTTCGCCAACCGCTCTTGCAGCTTCTCACGGTCGTAGTCGCTGGTGGTCTTTTCGATCTGGCCGCGAATTTCCTTCACCCGGCCCTGAATGTCGCCGGGCTTACCCTTGCCTTCGACCAGGGTAGTGTTGTCCTTGTCGATGGTGATCTTCTTGGCCTGGCCCAGATCGCTGATCTGAACGTTTTCCAACTTGATACCGAGATCCTCAGTGATGGCCTTGCCACCTGTGAGTTTCGCGATGTCATCCAGCATGGCCTTGCGGCGATCACCGAAGCCGGGCGCCTTGACGGCGGCGACTTGCAGCGTGCCACGCAGTTTGTTCACGACCAGGGTGGCCAATGCCTCGCCTTCGACATCCTCGGCAATGATCAGCAAAGGACGGCTGCTCTTGGCGATCTGCTCGAGCAACGGAAGAAGATCCTTCATCGAGCCGATCTTCTTTTCGTGAATCAGGATGTAAGCGTTCTCAAGCGCAACTTCCATGCGCTCGGGATCGGTGACGAAGTAAGGAGAGAGATAGCCGCGGTCGAACTGCATGCCTTCCACGACTTCGAGTTGCGTCTCGAGCGTCTTGGCCTCTTCCACGGTGATCACGCCATCCTTGCCAACCTTCTTCATGGCCTCGGCAATAATCTTGCCGATGGTCTCGTCGTTGTTGGCGCTGATGGTGCCCACTTGTCCGATCATGTCTCCAGTTACGGGCTTGGAGAACTTGTCGAGTTCGCCCTTGATGCGGTTGCCTTCCTTATCGAGGCTGCCGCAAATGGCGATGACCGCCTTCTCGATGCCGCGCTTCATGGCCATCGGGTTGGCGCCGGCCGCAACCGTCTTTACGCCTTCGCGAAAGATGGCCTGAGCCAGAACGGTAGCGGTGGTGGTGCCGTCGCCCGCGATATCCGAGGTCTTCGACGCTACTTCACGCACCATCTGCGCGCCCATGTTCTCTTGCGCGTCCTTCAACTCGATTTCCTTGGCAACGGTCACGCCGTCCTTGGTGATGGTCGGCGAACCGAATTTCTTTTCAATCACAACGTTGCGGCCCTTGGGGCCGAGAGTAACCTTTACTGCGTCGGCGAGAAGATTCACGCCGCGAAGAATCGCCTGCCGCGAATCCTCTCCATGTACGATTTGCTTTGCCATGATTTCGTTTCTCCTTGAATTTCGTTAGATACTCGATTTATCGACGCGATCCGGCCAATTCCTTCTTCGCCGCGCCCGTGACCACGCCGAGAACCTCTTCCTCGCGCATGATGATGAAATCCTCACCGTCCAGCTTGATCTCCGTACCGGAGTATTTGCCGAACAGAATATGATCGCCTTCCTTAACGACAAGAGGGAACACCTTGCCCTCGTCATTGCTCTTGCCGCGTCCAACCGAGATAACTTCGCCCTCCGAAGGCTTATCCTTAGCGCTATCCGGGATAATGATGCCGCCTCGGGTGGTGCCTACTTCTTCTACGCGGCGGACCAGGATACGGTCGTGCAGTGGGGTAAATTTCGTAGCCATGCTTGTAGACTCCTTTCGTTCGTATTGAGTTAGGATTTAGGGTAAATTGCTCAGAGATACCAAGCCGCCAACGCCTTTGAGATTCTTGTTAGCACTCATGGTTGGCGAGTGCCAAGTATAGGGCAGGGGATATTTGCTTGTCAAGCAAGCGCTCGCTAAATCGGTTTAAATATCTTAATAACAGTGGCTTGCGGGTATGTGATAAAGTTCTAAGCTCGCGGAATTTGAGGTGCTGGCCATGAAAAAACGTGCCTTCGCAGTGGCAATCGTGTGGGTGATGGTGCTTGCCGGAGCATTCCCTTTGGAGGTCGGCGCGAGCGATAAGAAATCGCAATACGATGTTCCTGTGGCGCAACTGAACTTCGTGGTGGTGAAGGACTACAACGGCAAGCCGGTACGCAACGCCGGAGTCGTGATGCATACGGTGGGCAAGCATGACAAGCAGGACCGCGGTGGCCTCGAACTCAAAACTGACGCGGACGGCAAGGCCAGCTTTGACGGCATTCCCTACGGCAAGTTGCGGGTGCAAGTGCTGGCCCCGGGGTTCCAGACCTTCGGCGGGGACTACGATGTGAACCAGCCGGCGGTTGAAATCACCATCAAGTTGAAGCGTCCGGAAGGCCAATATTCGATTTACGACGATCATCAGAACAACAAGAAGGAAGATAAGACCGCGCCACCGGCGCCAGACCCGAACCCTAAGCCGCAGTGACAAATGCGCTGACGCGACTGCGAGTAAACGCGAAACGAGCCTCCGAATCGAAGTCTGCAGATTTCCATCCAGCTTTGGCGCTTTTCCTCCTGCCCGCATTTTTCCGGTTGCCTTGCGAAACAATATCCCGCATCGTATAATAATTGTTCTCATCTAATTCCCGTGCGCGTGACCCACACACAGTTCCGCGATCTTGCCTGGAAGTTCGGCTTTGCTGCGACCCACCAGCGCCAGGTCATCTACGAGGCCGTGGTAGCGGCCCCGGGACACTATTCGCCCGAGCAGATTTATGCCGAGGTCCGCGACCGTGTTCCTTCCATGTCTCTGGCCACGGTTTACAAAAATATCCGCCTCTTCGTCGAGCACGGCCTGCTCCGCGAGGTCACTCCCCACGGTCCCGCATTGCGCGTCGACGGCAACCTCGACCCGCACCACCACCTGGTCTGCGCCCGCTGCAAGTCGGTGCAGGATGTCGAAGGCGATTTTGTTGATTTCCGAAGGCTGTCCCGGCAAATCCCGGACGGCTTTGATCTTACGCAGCCGCTGGTCGAAGTGTTTGGGCTCTGTCAGCGCTGCAGCCAAAAACCCCAACCAACATCAAGCACTAAATCAAAATCAAGCACCAAGAAGGAGAAGCTATGGCAGAAGAAAAGAAAATAATGACCACCGACGCCGGACGCCCTGTCGGCGACAACCAAAACTCCCTGACCGTAGGCCCGCGCGGCCCGGTTGTGTTCGAAGATTTCCTCCTGTTCGAAAAGATGGCCCACTTCAATCGTGAGCGAATTCCCGAGCGCGTAGTCCATGCCAAGGGATCGGGCGCTCACGGTCATTTCGTCTGCACGAGCCCCGATATGCCCAAGTACACCAAGGCCAAGCTCTTCTCGAAAGTTGGTAAGAGCACGCCGACCTTCATCCGCTTCTCCACCGTTGGCGGGGAAAAGGGATCGGCGGATACGGAGCGCGATCCGCGCGGCTTCGCCCTCAAGTTCTACACCGAAGAGGGCAACTGGGACATGGTTGGCAACAATACTCCCGTCTTCTTCATCAAGGATGCGCTGAAGTTCGGCGATTTCATCCACACCCAGAAGCGCGATCCTGAAACCAACCTGAAGTCGCCCACCATGATGTGGGACTTCTGGTCGCTTTCACCCGAGTCACTGCACCAGGTCACCATCTTGTTTTCCGACCGTGGAACCCCCGACGGCTTCCGCCACATGGACGGCTTCAGCAGCCATAGTTTCAGCCTGATCAATGCCAAGAACGAACTCTTCTACGTGAAGTACCACTTCAAGACCAAGCAGGGCATTAAGAACTTCACCGGCGAAAAAGCCAGCGAGATGCGCGGCATTGATCCCGACTACTCGCAGCGCGACCTTTTCGAGGCCATCAAGAAGGGCGACTTCCCCAAGTGGCGGGTGTCCATCCAGGTCATGCCGGAGAAGGAAGCAGAAACCTATCACATCAATCCGTTCGACCTCACCAAAGTCTGGCCGCACAAGGATTATCCACTCATCGAGGTCGGCGAGCTAACCCTGGACCGCAATCCGGAAAACTATTTTGCCGAAGTCGAGCAGGCCGCGTTTGAACCTCGGAACATCGTCCCCGGCATGGGTTTTTCCCCGGATAAAATGCTGCAAGGCCGCCTGATTTCCTATCCCGACGCGCACCGCTATCGTCTGGGCGTCAACTATGACTCCCTACCGATCAACAAGCCGCAATGCCCGTACGCCACCTACAACCGGGACGGCGCCATGAGCTCCGACGGCAATGGCGGCTCATCGCCGAACTACGAACCCAACAGCTTCGGTGGACCGACCCAGGACGCCGCCTATCGCGAACGCCCCAAGATGATCAGCGGCACGGTCGACCGCCACAATCACCGCGACGAGAACGACTACTATACCCAACCGGGCAACCTGTTCCGCCTGATGCCGAAGGATGCGCAGCAGCGCCTCATCAACAACATCGTCGGCAACCTGGGACAGACTCCCAAGCGTATTCAGGAGTTGCAGGTGGCGCACTTCTACAAAGCCGATCCGGCCTACGGAGAAGGCGTTGCCAAAGGTCTGGGACTCGATGTCAGCAAACTCCGCGGCATCCAGGAACCCGAACCGGTCGCAAGATAACGGGGGCCACGGACCCCCGTAACGACGAGCAACCCGTGCAAGCACTCGAAACGGGCACTCTCCGCGAGTGCCGTTTCGGTTACGGTGCGGGCTGGCCCCCTCTTGTTGGCTGTGCTCAACTTCTGTATTATCGGCGCGCGGACGCATCGAATAAGAATGGCATGTGTTCAGAGGCTGCGGAAAATCGGTTTTTGGGTGGCGCAGCGCTTTCAGAGTGTGCGAGAGAACTAGAATTTCCGCGACCCGGTGGAACAAAGCGCCACACTCTTAAGCCGCGAAGCGGCGTAAGAATGCAGCCCACGGCGCGAGCCGTGGGGAAAGTGGGAAACAGACAAGCCCCGGACGGGGCGAAAGAGCAGTTCTCACGCACACACTTTCAGTGCTGCGATAACGGTCCTAGAATGAGTGCGGGCTTTCAGCCTCTGAGGGAATGTCAGCTCGAATCGAGTGGTTCAGCAGCCTCTTTAAACGCTCATACGCATTTTCCGCATCGAGGACAATTCATGGACTATTTACTAAAGACCGAGCCGACCGTATATTCCTTTGCCGATCTGCAACGTGAGCAGAGCACGGTGTGGGATGGCGTCTCCAATCCCGTGGCGTTGAAACATCTGCGTGAGATGAAAGCAGGAGAACGCCTGGTGATCTACGAAACTGGCGATCACAAGAGCGCGGTGGGAACCGCAGGTGTGGTTTCAGTCGAGGCGTCCGATCCCAAGAATCCCCAAGTGAGGATCAAAGCAGGGAAGTTGCTGGCCAAGCCCGTGACGCTCGCCGAAGTCAAGGCCAACAAGCTCTTCGCCGATTCGCCGCTAGTCCGGCAAGGAAGACTCAGCGTGGTGCCGTTGAGCAAAGAGCAGCACAAGTTTCTGACCGGCGAGTGAGTCCGGGTTTCGTGTGGGGCCGGGTCTTTGACGTGGCTAGAGGCAGCGCCCTGCCCACGTAGGCCCGGACGCCTCGTCCCGGGCGGCCCGAACGTAACACGAGCCTCACACCAGCCAATGAACGCCGTTAAGAAACCATCACGCGTGCAGGTCGCGGCGGATGAGCGCCGAGTCGACGAAGAAACCAAGGCCGACGCTGAGCGGGATTAGGCCGAAGGCCGCGGCGACCCAGGCATCCGACTCCATCCGTGCAATGAGCGCGAATGTAATCATGTAACCGAGCGCCCCGGTGACCAGCAGTATGCCGGAGCGGCGCGAACGGGCTGCCTCGGAAAGCTCGGGCTGCATAGGCACGCTCACGCCCCGGGCAATCGCCGCCAGGCGTTCGTCGGTGCGCAGCTTGCGCACGTGATAAAAGGTGTACATCGCAGCAATCGGAATCCCGAAGATCATAATCACTGCTACCAGACCTACCAAATTTCCGTCCATGGTGTGCTCCTTGTATGGTGCGCTGTTTGCGCCCCTGCGGCTGAAAGGCCGCTGTCAATATCAAGTACGGAGAGAGCGCGGAAAAAGTTCCCGGCAGCGGTCCCGAAGTTCGTGGAGGACGGGCGTCCCCGCCCGTTCCTACGGAGCAATGCCCATTTCATTACGAAGTGAAGGCGTTCCGGAGTTCTCTCCGCAAGATCTTGCCGGACGGCGTCCTGGGCAGCGAATCGACAAAATGGATTTGACGCGGCTGCTTGTACGAGGTCAGACGCTCGGCCACAAATTCGCACAGGTCTTCTTCTAACTTCTTTGTTGCGACAGAGCCTTCGCGAAGGACGATAAACGCGACTGGGATCTCGCCGGCTGCCGGGTCCGCGCGTCCCACCACGCCGCAATCGCGCACCGCGGGATGTTCGAGGAGCAGAGCTTCGACCTCGGCGGGGGCGACCGGGAAACCCTTGTACTTGATCATCTCCTTGCGGCGGTCGACGACGAAATAAAAGTCGTCGGCGTCACGGGTCACGATATCGCCTGACCAGAACCATCCATCGCGAAGCACAGCGGCAGTGGCTTGCGGATCTCTCCAGTAGCCCATCATGAATTGCGGGCCGCGCATGACGAGCTCGCCGGGCTGGCCGGAAGCAACTTCGCTTTCGCTTCCGTCGATGTCCGTAGCACTCACAACGCGGCAGTCGGTTTGTGCCAGCGGCTGCCCGATTGATTCAGGCCGGTAGAGCTCGGGCTCGAGGAATCCTACGTGGGTAACAGGCGAAGCTTCGGTCATGCCATAGCCCTGGCACACCAGAACTCCGGTGCGATCAGTGAAGCGGCGGGCGAGCTCAGGGGCGAGCGGCGCAGCGCCGGACTTCACCCAGCGCAGACGATGGTTCTTGGGGAACTGTCCGGCCTCGGCGGCCTGGCACAGGGCATTCAAGGCGGGAGGCACGGCAGGCATCATGGTCACACTCTCCTCCACGATCAGGGAGAGCAACTGGGGAACGTTGAAGCGCGGCATCAGCAGCAGCGTTCCTCCCAGCGTGAGCAGCGGGTTCAGGACCACGTTGAGGCCGTAGATGTGATAGAGCGGGAGGAAGCAGAGAGCCACATCGTTGGTCGAAATCTCGCTGGCACGTGGTCCGATGAATTGAAAGACGTTCGCGACCAGGTTGAAGTGGGACAGCATCACGCCCTTGGGAAGGCCGGTTGTGCCGCTGGAGTAGGGAAGAGCGGCGAGCGTTTGATCAGAGGACTTATCTTGGTTGGGCCACCCATTCGAGACCGGCCGCAGCAAGTTGGCAAATGGTTCTGCGCCGGCTGCCGCCTGTCGCGTGGTATAGACGCGGCGCAGGTTGGGAAGGCCCGCGAGATTGATTCCCTGCAGCAAAGCCCCGTCGGTGATGAGAAGCGCCGAGCCTGAGTTCTCCAACTGGTAGCGGACTTCGCGCTCGCGATAGCTTGGATTCAGCAAGGTGGGAACGGCGCCGGCCAGCGTGGCGGCGTGATAGATAGCGCAGAACTCCCAGCAGTTGGCCAGGTAAATGGCGATGACTTCACTGGGCCTCAGGCCGGCGGCGACAAGTCCGCGGGCGAGCTTCTCGACCAGCTCTCCATACTCGGCGTAAGTGATGCGGCGGTTGCAAGAGCTGTCGATGATGGCGGTCTTGTGCGGGAAGCGGGAGCATGATTCGAGAATGACGTTGTGGACAGAGCGGCCCTGCGGGTCGGCGTAGAGGCGGGTGCGGAGCATGCGCATGTGATTCTAGCGCGAAGCTTCGAAGTGTTCCACGTGGAACGCCTCCCGCCCTTGCAAAAAACGCAAGGACGGGGCACCCGCACGGTTGGTGGTGCCAGCGAAAGGCTCGGCCACCCGCCATCCTGATCGGAAGGGTGGGCCAGCCGCCTCACGCCCCGATCTGTCGAGGGGGCGGAGCGCCCCAAGGAGACGCCTACTGTTTCTCCGCCACAAACTGGCTGGTGGTTCCATGCAGCTTGTCGTCGATTGCGACGGTCATGGTCTTGCCCTTGGCGGCTACGGTCATGCGCGCGATGGTGGTCACCTTGCCGTCGCGCTGATCGGTTTCCTCGATTGTGTTCTTGCCCATGCTCTTCACCGAGACGCTGGTGGTACCGGGATCACCTTTGTACGGCGCATCCGTCCCGTCCAACTTCGCGGTATAGGATTGTCCAGTCGGAGTGGTCATGGTCAAGCTACCGTTTTCAACCTTGTAGGTGAAGGCAAGTCCGTTATCCGACATGTTCTCCATCTTCGAGGTTCGCCAGGAACCCGAGATCGCATGGGATCCAGCCGGGCCCTTGGTTGCTCGCGTCATTTCCCCTTTACCAGTGACGGGATCGGCATTGGTGGCACTACTGTCGCTAAATTCGAAGTTCGCGGTTTTGCCGTCAGCCGAGACCATGGTTTTTGAAGTGATGACGGTCTTCCCATCTTTCTTGTCGGTTTCCTCGATGGTCCGATCGTCCACGACCTTGATACTCATGGTGTCGTAGTAGGGATGTCCGGTGACTTTCTGGTCCTGGCCATCCGCTTTGATGTCAATCGGCGGAGCACAGGTCTTGCAGTGGTACATGCCGTCTTGCAGCAGGTAAACGTCAGGCTTCTTGGGAAATTGCGCGTTGTTGAGGTCAACCTTCCACGTACCGTCGAAGGCACTCTGGGCCATCGCCAGAACGGGCGTCAGCAGTGACATCAGCAATCCGGCCAAAAGCAGCTTTTTCATCGCATCCTCCATGGGTCCAAATGGGATTTTATTTTGGGTTGCGGAACGACGGCTTATGTATACACCTGAGCGTATCTGGATGCAACGCTGTATGGTTCTCGGTGCGGGGGTAGGGCAGGTTGCGGGAAAATGACATATCGAGAAAAAGCAAACCTCAGCGGCTGGAAGCCGCTCTGCTCTGGCCTAGACGGCACGGCAAGCGTGCCCTTCCCAAGACGCACACGAAACTGAGTTTTCCTCAGCCTGGCAGGGGCCAGCGGTTTCGGAATTGTTGCTAATCAGGCATGCCTGGTCGATCAGCTGGCGAGTTTGCGGAGGAAGTCGGATTCGTCCATGCGGTACTTGAAGGCTTTGCGGCCGTCGATGAAGACTACGGGGACTTCGTCGGTGAACTGGCGGCGGAGCTGTTCGTCGCTGTCCACGTCCACGTCTTGCCAGGTGAAGCCGCCGCGGCGGTGCAGTTTGGTGAGAGTCTCTTTGACGATTTCGCAGAGGTGACAGCCTTTGCGGGAGTAGATCACGACCTGGCGAAGTTCGGACATTGCGGTGAGTGTAGCAATTGTGGGTGGGTTTGTTCCAGCGGGATTCTTACGGCGGCCTGGCATTGCTTCGGCTGGACGGCCGGGGCGGCTATCCCCACGTGATCTACGCGGGCCACGGTACAATCCGTTTATGCGTACGACATCGGATAGGCCTTTGCAGGGGAAGACGGTTTTGATCACGGGCGGTGCGCGGCGACTGGGGCGGGCGACGGCTCTGGCTATGGCGCAGGCCGGTGCGGACGTGGCCATTACGTTTCTGCACTCGGAGCGCGAAGCGCAGCATGCGGTGATTGATCTATGCAGTTTCGGAGTGCGGGCGGTAGCGTTGCGCTGCGACGTTACCGATGAGAAAAGCGTCAGGGCCGCTATCAAGGAAACTGGCAGGGAACTGGGTGGGCTGGACGTTCTGGTTAACAATGCCGCGAATTACGAGACGGTGGAGTTCGAGAAGCTGAGCTTGAAGCAGTGGGACGCTATTTTCGCAGCGAATGCGCGGGGGCCGTTTCTGGTGTCGCGCGAGGCTTTGAAACTGCTTCGCGAGCGGCGTGGGAAAATCATCAACATGGGTTCGCTGGGCGGGTTGCGGCCATGGGAGAGCCATGCGCACTATTGCTCGTCGAAGGCTGCGGTGCATATGTTGACGAAGGTGATGGCGAAGGCATTGGCTCCGGCGATTGCGGTGAATTGCGTGGCGCCGGGGATGATCGATTTGGGAGAGAAATCGGCGGCGGCGTTTATGAAGCGAATGGCGAACCAGACTCCGATGCGGCGCAACGGGACCGGGGATGAGGTTGCGGCGGCGGTGCTGTTCTTTGCCACTGCGCCTCATTTTATTACCGGTCAGACTATGGCGGTGGATGGCGGTCTCGGTTTGTAGGCCCGGCCCCGGACGAGGCGTCCGGGGCTACGTCGGTTTCGGCTGATCACGATTCCGCGGTCGTGGGATCGATCATCGACGAGATCTCGGAAATTCGATTCGCAGGGAAGCCGCCCTGGGTGGCGTGTTCTCGTATCAGGGCCTCGTTGGGAGCGATGTAGATGCAGTAGATTTTGTCCTTTGTCACGTAGCTGTGAACCCACTGAATCTCCGGGCCAAGTTTGCGCAGGACGCCGCAGGATGTTTGGGAGACGGCTTGAAGTTGCTGTGGGGTGAGTTGTCCGGCGCCGGGTAGCTCGCGTTCGATAACGTACTTTGGCATGACATCCTCCTGCCTGGGGTCAGAATGTTTCGATGGCTGCAACAGTTTGCCCGAACCATGTGCTTTAATCAAGCGTTGGCGCTAATGGTGGTGGTCTAGTTCTGTGAGGTGCCGCGATGTGGATGAGTTTCGAAATAGCCGTCGCTACGCTGATCGTGGGAATTGTGATCATTGCAATCGTGATACGCGGCATCGTGGGCAAGGATTAACAGGCTGCGGAAAAATGAGGTTTGAAGAAAAAAGTCGAGCCCCAGCGGCTGAAGCCGAGCCTATGTTCGGCGGCTTACGGTATGCCTGAAGGCATACCCTGATACGAATCGTGGGTTGTTCAGCAGCCTGTTAGGAACTACCTGAGCAGTAGCGATGGGCTGCGCCTCATTGTCGGGCACCAAACTTTCCTGTATGTTGCGAACTTCGGTCTTGATCCGGATGGAAAAACGTCTCATCGCAGTCGCTCTGCTGTTGTTGAGTTCAGTTGCCTGGGCGCAGGCGCGGCCCGAAGATGGTGGCCGTGAATTTCAGTTATGGACGGGCGGCGGACATTCGGTGGCCGGAGGCACATCCAACACCGGCGTCTGGAATGTGGGCTTGCGTTATGGCTGGATACTTACCCGGCCTCACGGCCCCGGATTCCTCAATGGAAGATTCGAATACGCGGTGGACGCTGTGCCGGTTTTCATGATCTTCCAGCGCTACAACACGGCTTACGGAGCTGGCGTGAACCCGCTGGGATTGAAGTGGGACTTCGCCGCTCGGGGGCGGATTGAGCCTTACTTCGAGTTGAATGGCGGGACGCTGTTTACGAACCACGAGGTGCCGACCGGGACTTCCAGTGTGAACTTCACTTCCGTGGCTGCGCTGGGGATGCATCTGCTGGGGGACAAGCATGCTTTTAGCTTTGAGGTCCGCTATATGCATATTTCGAATGCGGGATTGAGTTCGCCGAACCCGGGGATCAACACGGTGCAGGTGAGGCTCGGGGTGGGGAAGTTCTTCGGGCACTAGAACTGGTCTCATACAATGATTGCCCCGGAGTTCGGGCTTATGCCCTCAGGGGCTAAAGCCGAGTCTTTATGGGCTCTAGGCGGCACGGCTGAAGCCGTGCCCTCCCAAGAACAGGCAAGCTGCGCCAGGATCTCCGAGGATTGCTGCCCGGAAGTTGCAGCTTAGCGAGTCCGCCAGATATTCTTCTCGCTTATGTCAACTCTAGTGGAATGTGTTCCCAATTTTTCCGAGGGACGCGATAAGGCGAAAGTCGATGCCATCCTCGCGGCCATGAAGATGGATGGCGTGTACCTGCTGGATCGCGAAATGGATGCCGATCACAACCGCTGCGTGATCACTCTGGTGGGCGAACGTGAGGCGATTCAGGAAGCCGCGATTCGCGGCGTCGGCAAGGCTGCCGAATTGATTGATCTGAACAAACATCAGGGAGCGCATCCGCGCATGGGGGCGGCGGATGTCGTGCCGTTCATCCCGATTGATGGCGTGACCATCGAGGACTGCGTGGCCATGGCTCGGCATGTGGGAGCCGAAATCTGGAAGCGATATCAGGTTCCGGTTTACCTATACGAGGCGGCAGCGGCCACTCCGGAGCGGCAGAATCTGGAGAATATTCGCAGGGGACAATTCGAGGGCATGCGGGAGGATATTGCGACTAACCCTGCAAGAAAGCCGGATTTCGGCGATCCTAGAGTGCATCCGACGGCTGGGGCGACGGTGGTAGGCGCCCGCAAGTTCTTGATCGCTTACAACGTTTTCCTCAGCACGCCGGATGTCCAGATTGCGAAGAATGTTGCGAAGGCGGTGCGCTTCTCGAACGGTGGATTGCGCTTTGTGAAAGGCGCGGGATTTCTGGTGCGCGGGCTGGCGCAGGTGTCGATGAACCTGACGGATTTCGAGCAGACGCCAATCCATCGTGCATTTGAAATGGTGAAGCGCGAGGCGGCGCGTTACGGAGTCTCGCCTGTGAGCAGCGAGATCGTGGGATTGATTCCGAAGAAGGCTTTGGAGTCGGCGGCGGAATGGTTTCTGCAAGTGGAGAATTTCGATTCGTCCTTGATTCTTGAAAACCGCCTTAGCGCTGTGATGGGCGGCAAGGTTGCGGCCGGCGGCTTGCGGGCTGGCGTCGAGCCATTCGTTGAACAGCTCGCGGCGCCCACGGCTACGCCGGGAGGCGGGAGCGCCGCTGCGGCCAGCGGAGCAATGGCGGCGGGACTGGCCTCGATGGTGGCTTCCATGTCGCGCGGCAAGAAAGCCTACCTGCAATACGAACGCGAGTTGAGCGAGGCCATTGCGCGGCTTTCACAGTTACGCGAAGAATTGAAGGCGGCGATCGACGCGGACGCGGAGTCTTACAATGCCGTGATGAAGGCTTACAAGCAGGCGAAGGAGTCGGCGAATGCGGATGGCACGATTGATGCCGCACTGAAGCAGGCCACCAGCGTGCCTTTAGGTGTGGCGGAGCGTGCGAGGGAAGTGGCCGGAATCGCGGAGTGGCTGAAACCGATCACCAGTCCGAATATGAAATCCGATCTGACGACGGCTGTGGCGTTGGCAAGGGCTGCGATTGAAGGCGCGCTGGCAAATGTGGAGATTAATCTGGAGTCGCTGAAGGACCCGGCGTTTGCAGCGGAGGTTCGGAAGAAGGCCGCGGCGCTGTCAGCCGGCTAGAATTCAATCGTCCAGTTCTCACTGACAATCGCGGTGGAATCTTATGGTTCAGGACCAGCAGTAGACTAAACTGCTGGTTGCTTGCCAGAGAATCACTGCGCACCCTTAGCAAAAAGATGCCGGCCCATGTTTCCGAAGGGCCGGCACCCGAGTTTAGAGCAGTAGCTCGATGATTTCGACTTAGTCCCCCGTTCCGCTTAAACCCACTTTCTGCGGGCTGCCGCCGCCGTCGTCAGTGAACAGCAGGGTAGCGCTGCGAACGCCGGTCGTGGTGGGCTTGAATTCCACTCCAACCTTGCAAGTCATTCCCGGTCCCAGACTCTTTGTCGGCGGCGGGCAAGTATTGCTTGAAATCAGAAAGTCGCCGGGGTCGGTCCCGCCGAGGTTGATGCTGGTAAAGGTGAGATTGTTGACTGTGCTGATGTTGGTCACGGTGACGGTCTGAGGTGGGCTGGTGGTGCCGACTTTCACAGCACCAAAACTCAAGCGGGTGGGCGAGAGTTTTACTTCGGTACCTGTGCCGCTCAAGCTGACCTTCTGTGTGCGTACGGTAGCGTTGTCCGTGAAGGTCAGCGCTCCGATGCGAGCATTGATGTCGGTGGGCGCGAAGGTGACGCTCACCGAGCAATTTGCGCCCGAGAGCAGTGTGGAGCCACAAGTGTTCGCGGAAATGGCATAGTCACCAGTGACGTTCTCTTTGGGCGTCAGGGTGGCGATGCCGGAGTTGTAGAGCGTGGCGGATTTCGGCTTGCTGGTTGCGCCGAGTTGAGTTACAGGGAACGCCAGCCTCGTGGGTGCAATCGCTGGCGCGGGCGTGTTCATGTAGGCGGTGTAGGTGGTAGAGCTGTTAGCAGTAATGAAGTCAAGGAATCCGTCATTGTTGAAATCGGCGGCGGCGACGGCCTCGGGATTGGCCACCCCGCCAGCTTCAAAGCGGATATAGGGACCGAAGGTGCCATCGCCGTTCCCCGGCAGGATGGCAACGGTGTTGTCCCCGCCGTTGGTCACCACTAAGTCAAGAAGTTTGTCGGCATTGAAGTCACCAACCGCGACGCTTGTGGGTTCGGTCCCCGAGGCGTAAAAAACCGGTTTCGCGAAAGTTCCGTCATTGTTTCCGAGCAAGACATCAGCGCCACCCGGCACCCCGGCTATCACGGCGACAAGATCCAGCACGCCGTTGCCTCGAAGAGAGGCGCTGGTGATCCACACCGCTTGAGCACCGACATTGATATCGGTGTGAGTGGGAAAGGTTCCGTTATTGTTGAGAAGTACGGAAAGCGTGCTGTTGGCATTGGCGACCGCGAGGTCGAGATGCCCGTCATGGTTAAAGTCACCTGCGGTGATTCCCTCTGGGAGGGCGTTGGAGGTCAAGGTAGTGGTGACGGGAGCGCCGAATTTTCCAGTTCCGTCGTTCGGCAAAATGGAAACGCTACTGTCGGTGTAATTTACGACCGCCAGGTCGGCGTGGCCCTTGAGCGTGAAGTTTCCGGCGGCCAGAGCGACGGGACCATTGCCGGTGGCGTACGGACCCGTGATCTTGAAGCCTCCCGCTTTGTTGTTCAGGAGGACCGAAACGGTGTTCGAAATTTTGTCCACGACCGCGAGGTCGATAAAGCCGTCGCCGTTGAAGTCGGCTGCCACGATGCCTTCGCCGCTGTTTGCGACATTGTAGACTTTGGGAGCCTTAAAGGTTCCATCACCCTTTCCGAGCAAGATGTCGACAGTGCCACCGTAGCCGGAAAATGCGAGATCCATATTGTGATCGTTGTTGAAGTCCGCAGCCACCATGTAATACTGCTGTCCTCCATCAATTGACGTTACACCCGGATCAAAGGCGCCTTTGCCGTCACCCAGCATCACGGAGACCGTGTTGGAGCCGGAAGCGGGGACCACTGCATCGAGCCTGCCGTCCCGATTGAAATCGCCCAACGCTATCGCCGATGGCTGGTAGCCAGTGGTGTAACCGCGTGGTGGGTAGGCGAATGTCGGATTCCCAACCTTAGTTGTGGTATTGATGAACACGGTAAAGGTTGTGGCGGCGTCGAATTTGTCACGATCGACGATGATCACGTCCAGCTTCTTGTCGCCGTTGAGGTCCTGCGCCAGCAGCGCGTAGGCGCCTCCGACAGCGACCAGGTTCGAGTTGTAGGTGAATGTGCCGTCGCCGTTGCCCAGGTAAAGGGAGACCCCGAACACGGTGCCGGTTATAAGATCCGTCTTGCCGTCGCCGTCGAAATCGCCGGCTACCACCGACCATACTGGATACACATTAGTGGTGATGGTGGTACCTGCTTTAAATGTTCCGTTGCTGCTCCCCAAAAAAATGGAGACTACACTCGATCCATAGCAGCCCACGGCGAGGTCCGGGAAGCCGTCAGCATTAAAGTGACCGACGGCGACCGAAGTCGGATTAGATCCGGTGGTGTAATCGACCTTCGATTTAAATGCCGTGCCGGTATTGATGAGGATGGAGAGGGTCCCGGCGGTGTTGTTGGCGATGGCCAGGTCGGGTTTGTTGTCACCGTTGAAATCGGCGGCCAGAAGGGCTTGCGGGCCGCTACCAGTGGCGTAATCCTTCTTGGCTTGAAAAGTGCCTGTGCCGGTGCCCAAGAGAATGGAAACGGTGTTCGAGGAGTTGTTGACTACGGCCAGGTCCAGCTTGCCATCACCGTTGAAGTCGGCGGTAACTATGCCCACCGGGGCCATGCCGGTGCCGTAGTTTACCGGGGCCGCAAAAGTCCCGTCCTTCTTACCCAGGTAGACGGACACGGTATTGTCGAGGTTGTTCGTGACCGCGAAGTCGGACAACCCGTCCTTGTTGAAGTCGCCTACGGCGACGGATTGCGGTGACTTCCCAGTCGCCATTTCCAGCTTGTTGAAGAAGTATTTCTGGGCGAAGGCGTTGGTGCTGCCCGCAGCGACCGCACATAGAAGGATGATTCTCAGGGCGCGGAGCGGTTTGAGAGAGGCTATGGTTTTCACGACTTTCCTCCGGGGGCCGAGCTTATATCACTACCCCCTATTGGTCAAAGCGGAAAGTGGTGGCCAATCGGCTCAGGTTCTTTAAAGAAAATGTTGGAGAAATCAAGTTCTGGCTCGGTGGAGTGCATCTGGAACGGGTAGTTCGCCTTCCCGGTTGGCCGCCTGATCAGGTACAGGTCGTACCTTCGTTCTGTATCTCGTTGGTCCTATTGGCATACAATGAGTTCACGATGCAAGTTTGCGGGTAGGGTTCGTTCTGCATCTATATACCATATCTAGAGGCACTTTATTTATGAAACGATTGCAGGGTGTTTTGTGGGTTCTGCTATTTTCGACGGCTGCAGCCTGGGCGGCCGCGATGGGCAGCTCCGCCAGGGGTGTGATTCCATCGGACGTACAACAGGTCATCACCGTGGACTACCGGTCGCTGAAGAATTCCAGCACTGCGATGGCGCTGAAGGACCAGGTGCTCCCGCCAAGCCTGAAGGAGTTCGAAGGGTCGCTTAAGGGTGTCGGAATCGATCCGGAGAAGGATGTCGATCAGCTCACCTTCGCTTCTTACCGGCATGGTAAGGAGGGGGTGAAGGTGGTGGGGATCGCGCAAGGTTCGTTTTCGAGCAAGGCATTCCTCAAGAAGATGAAATTGAATAAGGTGAAGCCACTCAAGTATCGGGACGCCGATATTTATCCCATGTCGGGTGGCATGCAGATGACCTTCCTGGACGACAACTCGCTGCTGTTTGGCGATGGAGGAGCGGTGAAGGGTGCGCTGGACGCACGCGACGGTTACACACCCGCACTCGACTCCAACAGCCAGGTGGCGGATATGATCGGCTCGGTCGAATCGGGCACAGTTTGGAGCGTGCTCGACCAGCAGGGAACGCAGAACATGCTGCTCTCGGCGCTGGGCGACGCTGGAAAGCTGGCTGATTTCGATACCATCAAGAAGCGTGTGCTGGGCTCGCGCTACGCCATGAACTTCGCCAATGGGGTGAACTTCGACTTGGACGTGGTGACTTCGGACTCGGTGACGGCAGCTACGCTCTCCTCGCTGGTGAAGGCGGGCGTGCTCTATCGAAAGATGACGGCGACTCCGATTGAGAAAGTGGCGCTGGAAAATGTTTCGGTGAACTCGGACAGTTCCAATTTGCAGATGCACTTCAAAGCCGATGACAAGCAGTTCCAGTCGCTGATGCACTCGGATCTGTTTGCGGCCGTGTCGAAGTAAATTGGAAGCTATCTCCATGATTGTCATGCTTAGCGCAGCGCAGCGTCCCTGTCGCCGCCAGCCTTCATGGCGGGAATAGGAATTCCTCGCTTCGCTCGGAATGACAGACTGCCAGGACAGTCGGCGCGTTATTCATGTAAAATCAACACGGCGAGTATAGATTCCCAGCCTTAGACACTGCTCCCGAATTCTTATTCAGAATTATCATTTCGTTTAGGCCGGGTGGCCTGCGGGAGAATTTTGCCAGGAGATAAATGATGGCCAAGATTGCAAAGACAGCAGATCGTAAGAAGGTGATGGACACTTCCAAGAGCACGGATTGTCCGAAGTGCGGCAAGCCGACCCGCATCGTGAAGCGGGTGAAGGACCGCGAGCGCGGAGTTCCGGGGGGAGTGTTTATTTCGTGCTCGGCGTGCGAATTCTTCGAGAAGCTGTGAGAAGACCGCTTCTAGCTTCTAGCTCCGAGCTTCCTGGGATGGCTGCAATGGGTGAGTGATCGCCGGTTGCGGCTTACCGACTGAGCTTGTCCAGTAGTCGCCAGTTTTCAAACCACTTTGAGAAATCTTGGTACCGGTCCTGTACGCCACGATGCACGGCGTTCAGTCTTCCCTCTAGGTTGAGGTCACGGACCTGGTAGCAGGATCCGTCAGCATACGCCCAGAGATACAGGTTCCATTTCGATCCGCAGCCTCGGGGGATTCGCTTTCGCAACTCCGCAGTTGGGACCAGAACAAAGTATCTCTCATGCCGCAGGGTCATGAATACGAAAACCCACAAGTCTGCACGGCTTTGTAGGATCTTTTTCGGGTCGAGCGTATACCAACTCGTGGCGAGAACGTGCCGAGTCAATTCCTCGTGAACATCGAAGCTTCGAGAGAACTTTACCTGCAAGCCTACGGATTTACCCGTACCCGCCTTGCGAGTGACAAGCAGGTCCACGCCAATGTCCTTTGTCGGTACCCAGACGTTGTATTTGTGCCCAAGCTTTCGGTTGATGTAGTCCCCAACTAGGAACTCACCTTCGTGGATGGTGAATATCGGTTTCATCGCGGTACTTCTGCACCAGGGATCAACTCTCCCATGTCATAGTTGACGCTGGTTACAGAAGCCAGATTCTAGCATCATCATACTCAAAGAAACGATCACCGTTTTTCAGCGGCTACCATCCGTCTAGAAGCTGATCTGGCTCAGAATCGCTCTGGCTTCTGCCGCGGGATCGGAGGCGGCCGTAATTGGGCGTCCCACCACGATGTGAGTTGCGCCTGCGGCGATGGCTTCGGCTGGCGTGACCACCCTGGCTTGATCGCCAGGTTCCGCGCCCGCCGGCCGTACTCCCGGGGTCACGATGGCAAAGTCGCCCTCGAGTTCGTTGCGCAACGCGGAGGCTTCCTGCGCGGACGCAACCACGCCGTGGCATCCATCGGCAATGGCGAGCGCTGCCAAGCGCAGCACCTGATCCTGGACCCGGCCGCGTACGCCTAGTTTGTCGAGATCGCTGTCATCGAGACTGGTCAAGACCGTAACGCCCAGGACCATGAGGGCGGCATTCAGGTTGCGTGCGGCCTCCGTTGCCGCCCGCATCATTTTGCCTCCGCCAGAGGCGTGTATGGTCAGCATGCTGACGCCGAGGCCAGCGGCTTCACTTACGGCAGCGGCGACCGTGTTGGGGATGTCGTGGTATTTCAGATCAAGAAAAACTCTGCGTCCGGAGGCCACCAGATCGCGAACCACTCGGGGGCCTTCCGCAGTGTAGAGCTGCATCCCTACCTTGTAGCGAAAAGCAGAGTCGCCCACGGCCGCCACGATCTTCTGGGCGGCGGCCGCGGACGATACATCCAATGCCACGATCAGACGCTGGCGCGGATCGTACATCCTTCAGGAGTGTAAAACGAATGTAGCTAATACGCCACTGACTGGAGCATTGCTAGTTGCTCGGGTTGGGCGTCTCTGGGCGAGACCAAGTCCAGGCGTACGCGCTGGAGGCCTTGATTCTGGAAATGAAGCACTTGGGCGGCGCCGTACGAAAGGTCAATAATCCGGCCCGGGATGATCGGTCCCCGATCATTAATGCGGACGTGGACCACTCTTCCGTTGCGGAGGTTGGTCACGCGCACCCAGGTGCCGAGAGGCAGAGTGGGGTGAGCCGCCGTCAGATCGTGCATCTTGTAGGGCTCGCCGCTGGCGGTAGCGCGGCCTTCAAAGTATTCTCCGTACCACGATGCGGTTCCTACCTGATACGGCTGATGATGGGTTGTTTTAGCCCGAGACCCGTTCTTGGATCCCGCGACCGCGTTCCTGGGTGTCGTACTTTGGGTGTCTTTCGACCCTGAGCTGGTTGGCCCCTGAGCCGCCCCCAGGCTGACGACCAACAAAACGCTCGCCAGTCCATGAGCTATTCGATTCTGCATTCAGTGTCACCTCATCTCTAAAGTCTTGTCATCCGAAAGTCGTCCTCCAGCGACCCAGTCCGTGATTGATCTGACGATGCTATAGGCGGTGCATCAACTCTGTCAATCCGAAATTGCCTGTACGAATGTAACCAGATAGTTATAGATATCTTACGTAACTTGCTGTATGACTTGATGGAAAGTACCGATGTTACTGTAGTAGCAGCAACTTAGATGTTTATATGATAGTAAATAATCAGGGTTTGGTTAGGTGTGCAGTTTTTGCACCACATTTGTTTTCATGCACTTAGGATGGATTTTGTTTTTGAACCTATGATTTCAGTTAGTTACAGCGCAATCGCGTCAGCGTTCGGGTGCGATGAGCCGCTCGCGAGGCAGGGCATCTCGAAACAAATTTGCAAAGAATGAGGTTTCCGATACATTTCGACTATGGCTCTGGCACCCCCAGTCGTCCTGACGATAGCGGGCTTTGACCCCTGTTCTGGCGCGGGGGTCACGGCCGATATAAAGACCATCGCGGCCCACGGCTGCTACGGGGTAGCCTGCATCACAGCCCTGACCGTGCAATCGACTGTTTCGGTAAGACGGGTGGAGGTGGTTGATGCCAAGCTGGTGGCAGAGACTCTCGCCGAGCTAGCATCCGACCTCGAAATTGCTGCGGTGCACATCGGAATGCTCGGATCGGGGAAGGTGGTTCGCACGGTTACAGAGTTTCTAGCCGCGCACAAGATGCCAAACATAGTGCTGGATCCCATTCTCAAGAGTTCTTCAGGAGCCAGCTTGGTGGACGCCGCGGGAGTGCGCTTGCTGACCGAGGAATTGCTTCCGCTGGCCACGGTCGTGACTCCGAATATCGACGAAGCATCTGCCTTGACCGGAGTGCCCGTCACCGATCCCGAGCAGATGCGGGCGGCAGCCAGGAGATTCCACCAGATGGGCGCTTCGGCAGTGGTAGTAACGGGCGGCCATCTCGAAAAAGCGATCGATTTGTTGAGCTTCACCAGCAAGCGTGGCATCGAGCAGGAATTGTTCAAGTCAGTTCGGCTGCGATCCAACTCGACTCATGGAACGGGTTGCGCTTTTGCCACCGCGGTCGCCTGTCATCTGGCTATGGGACGTGGACTGCCCGAGGCAGTGTTGCTGGCCAAAGCCTATGTTGCGGCGGCCATCAGCAATGCCCATCCGCTGGGGCATGGCACCGGACCGGTTCATCATCTTTATCGCATGCACCAGCAGCGTCGTGTTATCGCGGCGGATCCGGAGCCGGTGAACTAGGCACGTTGGAAAGGCGTTAGGAGCCAAGCCGGAAACGGCTGGGTCAGACGCAAGGACGCAGCTCGCATTGGAATTCCTTCACACTCGACCCCCTCCCCCCTATCGTGTGCAAAATCTAGAAAACAAAGGATCTAATTTGCGACTATGTGCTAGATCTTTGAGTTTACAGGAGTTACACGCAAAATCTAGAGAACATGGGAGTTACGGCTGCTCGCCGAGGCTCGCGGTTCCGTTTTGGAACTGCCCGTTGGGACTGGACAACCAGCAAATCGGCTGCTTCCCCTTAGGGATGCCTTGGCAAGCCCGGCCTTGAGTGGGGCCGAGAAGTCGCGCGAGGTTCAGATTGTCAAAGACCTAACATTATCCGGTAGATAATGTACGTTACAACAGGTTATCTGATTTGAAGCATGCTGTCAACGAGAAAGGGAGTAGGTCGTAAGGGTCGCGAGGGCCTACCTAGGCATGAACCTGGTCGAGGTGCTTCAGTGTGGGTAAGGCTCGGATGGACTTCCCCGATCTTTGTTCAGCCAGGCGGATTTCATAAAGGCTCTGCAGGTTGAGCCAGAATTCCGCACTGGTGCCGAAGAAATGAGCGAGACGCAGTGCGGTGTCGCCGGTGATGGCCCGCCGCCGATTCAGGATTTCGGTGATGCGATTGGTTGGAACACCAAGTTGCCGCGCAAGTTCAGCGGCGCTCATTTCCAACTCGCTGAGCTCTTCGGCCAAATGTTCTCCGGGATGAATTGCAGTCCGTGCCATGGCATTCTCCTAATGGTAATCGACAATCTCGACGTTCGAGGGACCTGGCGCACCTTCTCACCACTCGAAACAAATCCGCCACTGGTCGTTGATGCGGATGCTGTATTGCCCCTTGCGGTCTCCCTTGAGGGCTTCGAAGCGGTTTCCCGGCAATGCGGCAAGGTCTCTGAGCGTGAGTGCTGCCTCCAAACGGTCGAGCTTCAGACGCGCGGCGCGTTCGATGCCGGAGAAGGCTTTGATCCGTTTGCCAAACGCGAAGTCTCTGGTCCGCTTGTCCCGGCAACCGCCGACCATGAGTCAGGATAGCATGAAGTATGCGTTACGTAAAGCATACAGATTGGACTGGCGATCTACCCACCCTTCGCAAATAACCCGAAGGATGGGGCACCATACGTTTGTTTCATACGCCTGGCAGGCCGGGCCAGCCCCCGAGGATTTGAGTTTACTGGAATTCAACGCTATCCAGTACAAGCGTCGAGGAAATGCGGTAGCGGGTGACGAACAACTGTCGCGGATCGCAAAAGTTCCGAAGCGGGAATTCATGCGCCGGGGAATCGATCAGCATACGCTGGAGAAAATTTGCGAACGCGAACCGATGCGGGCAAGTAAACTGGCGAAGTGTTTGAAGGTGCTTGAGCTTTGTGAGCCGGAACTTCACCGTGAGGGACTTAAATGACTCAAGGCGATCCCGATATTAAGAAGTATTGCGAACTGATGGAAGAAATCAAACTTCGCATAAACGTTGTTGAATTCTTTATTTCAGGCAAGGGCCATGCACTGTATGAACCGCCGACCTTGGAATCCACGACTTTGCAGCTGAGAAAGATACTTGAATTGATCGCTTTTGGCTCTCTGGTAGCCAACAGAGATGCCTATTCGGAGGTTTATGCAAAAGTGTCCAAGAGTTGGAATGCGGGCGATCTGCTTCGAGAACTGGAGGAGATCAATCCCGACTTTTATCCGGTGCCCGTTATTCAGGTTTCGTCTAAGCCACCGGGCTTATTCATGGAACATAGAAAGCGGGAGCCTGTCGATTACTTAACGAAGAATGATTTTAGAGAAGTTTATGGCCGGTGTGGCGTCATGGCGCATGCTGCAAATCCCTATGGTAAGGGTATCGACTACGGATACTTCAAGCGGCAACTACCAGTCTGGCGGAAACAGATCGTGAACTTGCTGAATGGTCATGAAATCCATCTTCTGAACGATCCTGGCATGTACACGATCCATATGAGCGTTCACGGATACGATCGTGTGCATTGGTACAAGTTCGAACCTTCAACTGAGCCTAAGTCGTAGCTGACCGGCCATCGCTTGGCCTGTCACAACTCGATTCCGCGCAATGAAAGCGCATAACAAAATCTGGAGTACAATTGACGGCAATCTACAAAAGTAAATATGCCGATTTCAAGCAACACTGGTCGCACTGAATTGATCAACAATAAAGGAGATCGCGGTCAGCCGCCTTTATGACCGCAGCTAACGAGAAACCGGACCAGGATTCGGCAGGTGCAGAAGGGCAACTTGTCAGCCGGTTGCTCGAAGAATACAAAATCCTTCAAGACAAAATCGACAAAATAGGCGGCTTTCGCTTCACGATTAAGGGCTGGTCTATAACAGTAATAATCGCGTCAATTTTTGCTGGAAGCGCGACGAAGGCTGTTCCGCGCTGGCTATGGGCCATCTCCCTCGTAGTCTTTCTGGCCGTCTTCTTTATTTATGAAAGACAGCAGACAAACTATCGATATCGTTTTGCGCAGCGCTCTCTTCTTATCGAGGATGTGCTTTCGCGACTACTAAGAAATCTCGCAAAAAAGGCAAACAGCGAACCTGTTAGAAGCAGTTTCGTCATTCTGCACTTTGTTCCTGGCATAGGACGCCATCTCAGAGATAAACCCAGGCAACCCGGACCGAGAAAAAGACGAACATTCTGGCAATCATGCTGGGAAGCTGATGTGGTGTTCTATATTGCCCAAGCCGCAGTTGTTTTGTTGTTTTTAGTCTTCGCTCCGGCGCAACCGGAAAGTCGTGGCCAAGGCGATATCGGAATTGTAATAAATGGGAAGATGGAGAATGGACCGCCAATTGAAGCACCAAGCCAACCCCCATCAGGCAAGTCTGGTACCGATGAGAAAAAGAGCAAAACGAAAGAGAAACACAAAAGCAACTAACCGGCTTGCAGAGTTACTTGCTGATGTGTTGGATTCATTTGGCGAGTATGGAATTGGCATGCCCCCGGAGGAAGAAGTAGCAATTGCCGAAGATGCTGGTGCTGAAGCTGCGGCAGAGGAGCAGGAAGAATATGATATCGAGCCTGAGTATTATTTCGATCCCGCAGACGTCCAAGGTGCCCTTGATGAAGCCATTTCCGCAATCATTAGTGAAAAACTAATCGAAGAATTTCGCAATCCGAAAAAGCCGCCAACGCTAGCTGAAATGTTTGATGTGCTCTTTGGTCGTAATAGTGAACTCAGACAACAGGCGGAGTATTTTGAAGAATTAATCAGCGGTTATGAAGATCGGGCACATGTGGACGATTTGAAGGAGGCGCACGGCATCCTTGAATCAATATTGGAGGAAATCTCTCCTAGACAGGAATAGAGGATCGGTATGTGTCTTACCAAGACGAACGATTTGTTACTTTTGGTTCGAAAGTGCCTTCTTCCTTCGCAGCTTGGCTATGAGAAGCTGCACTCCGAAGCTTGTGAACTCGTCGTTTTTGGTTCACGGGCGGCTGGCGTTCATAGTGCTTCTTCGGACGTAGATGTACTCCTCGTTACCTCCCACAAGAGTAGACTCCGTGCCGTCAATATGGATTGTGTGATGCTGTCTCCAGAAGAGATTCGTAATCCATTTTGGTTGGGATCAGAGCTAGCGTCCCATGTTGCAAGATATGGGCACTGGATCAAAGGGACAGGTGAATGGCGAGACGATGTTCAGATCAGCAGCCGTGCGGTTGCACGGAAGAAACAAAGAGTCGTATCGCTTGTGAGAAATGCAGCGCAACGATGGGGGCGCCTGCATCCTGTCTTTCACTTGAAGTATGCAGTCATGATTCGTCGCGAACTACAGCGACTTGAGATCTTGATGTCTGGAGTTCCAATTCCACCAACGCCGACGCTGGATTCACGTTGGGTTGCGGGTGAGATCAGCCCCAGCCACTTACTCGAATTGGCTACTTATTCTCGTCAATTGTTCGTTCTGGATTCCGTACCGGAGTTGCGTGAACGGATATCCGATCCAATTCTTTCCACGCTCCCCGACCAGACGGAGAACACGTGAACAGAATCCACCTGATCTCCCACCTTCCCTGGCGCATCCGGCCCGGTTTTCGGCAGGTGTAGCAAAATCCCCTCAATGCGTATATCCCCGGCATTCTGTTGATTTGCACCATGAGCACTCCTAACATGGCACCCTGAGTTCCCGCGCCACCCATGATCGGCCAAATCGTCCCGCACTGGTAATCGGAACCCCGGTATGTGACTCCTGTTCAACGTGAACCCCGGACGCTAGTCTAGCTTTTCAAAAATGGGTTGTTCTCGCGCTCTTCGCCGATGGTGGTTTGGGGGCCGTGGCCGGGGATGACGATGGTGTCGTCGGGCAGGGCGAGGAGCTTGTCGTGCAGGGAATCGATAATCTTCTCGAAGGAGCCGCCGGGTAGGTCGGTGCGGCCGATGCTGCCCGCGAACAGCGTATCCCCGGCGATCAGTTTCTTCTCCGCAGGAAAATAGAGGCAGACGCTGCCCTCGGTGTGTCCGGGGGTGAAGATTACGTTGGCGGTGAGCGAGCCAGCCTTTACCGTATCGGCTTGTCCGATGTTCTGATCAATCTCCACTTTGCCCGGGGGGGCCACCCGGATCCACGCGGCTTGGACATCGAGCATCTTGAGCAGTTCATAGTCGTTCTGATTGAGCAGGATAGGGGCGCCGGTGGCGGCCCGCAGTTTCATGGCTCCGCCCACGTGGTCGATGTGCGCATGAGTAATGACGATCTGCTTTACCTGGAGGTTGTGCTTGCGCACCAAGGCGAGGATGCTTTCGATCTCATCGCCGGGATCGATCACCATGGCTTCGTGGGTGGTTTCGTCTCCGACGATGGAGCAGTTGCACTGCAGCGGGCCAACGGGAAGGATTTCGTGGATCATGGGGTCGCTTTCGGCTTTCAGCTGTCAGCTTTCAGTTTATTCCCTGAGAGCTGAAGGTGCCGGGTTTCGCCCGGCTGGACGGGCGAGACGCCCGTCCTCCATCATCGCTTACAGGCGGCTTATTTCTGCGGGGCTGGAGTTGGTGGCGTCGCTGGCTTTGCCGGCTGTGACTTGGTCTGCGAGGCTTTGACTCCTTGCAGCACCGAGTTCGCAGTGGTCCGGCGCGAAGCGAATACCGAGAGCGTGATCGACGTCACCATGAAGATGATGGCCGACCAGGTCGTTGCTCGCGAAAGAACAGTGGCGGCGCCGCGTGGACCGAAGGCGGTCTGGCTGCCCATGCCGCCGAATGCCGCGGCAACGTCCCCGCTCTTCCCGCTCTGCAGCAGTACTACCACGATGAGAAAAAAACAAACCGAGATGTGGACGATGGTGATTAATATGGTCATGAGGTAACAATTCCTTCCGGGGGGACGATCATCCTCATCCACGGAAAATAGGTGCGATGGTGCGGACGGCGATTTTAACTACGCTATGGCGTTGATAAAACGGAAGGCGTTCACTTTCCGTTTGGTCTGAATGGCCAGATAGCCCGAAATCCGCCTCGATTGCAGGTTTATTGTACGATGCGTAGGCGGCGGAACACAAACCCAGGCTCGAGTTCGGAATGGACTGGTTCGATATCTGCGTACAAATGCAACTGGCTGATTGGCTTTCACGTCCACCAAAGAACGCCGCAAGGCTACAGCCCGGACGGTTGAGCGAATGGCCGCGGCTACGAACCAGCCAGCTTCTTTCGAATTATTCCAGCCAACCCCACAAGTCCGGTTCCAAACAACAACAGAGTCCCGGGCTCAGGTACCGGGTTATAGCCAATGAATTCCTGCGGGAGTCCGCACTTTTTGCAGGACTGCGTCCCGGGAATAGGGGTGTATATCACGTAGTTACGAAAAAAGCTCTTGGGCAGTTTTGGAGCCAAAGCCAGGGCGTCGTTATAGAGATCCAAGGCATCAGCATTGAAATATTTGCTATGCTTCGCGCTAGGAGTGAACAGTGCCCAGATCGCCCAGTTAGCATCGCTGGGGTTGGCCCCATGGAATAAGATGTCGCTGAAAAGTATGGCGGCGGCCTTGTAGTCAATCAGAGTGTTGCCTTGGAACAAGCCCTTAGTCGGGCCGTTGAGAATGTTGGTTACGTTTGCCTGCCAAGTCTCTCCTCTGACGTTTAAGTTGTTGAGGGTATCGCAAATCAGCGTGGTTGGCACACCATCGACTCGAAAATACCAGGGATAGACCGCGTTCTTATTCGTACCTCCGTGACCGAGAAACTTCATGGTCACTTGCGAATCGGCCAACGCGGACGCTGCCAGCAGAAGCACGACGAGGAAGGAAAGAATGGCAACACGATGGATGCGACGCGCCACTCGACCGCGAGCAAACATGCGAGCTAGGCTACCACGAAAAGAGAGGAGACACAATCAATTGCCATCTGGGTGGGCTCTATATGGAATCTCTTGTTGCAACGGCCAGCCATTGAAAATAGCCGCGTCCCGCCGTGGACGCATCGAAGCGTTCGTCCACCAAGCCCGGGACGAATCTTGGTGGGTGAAGACGGAGTTACTGCAATATTTGTCACGAGCACTCGTTGCGACCGTGATGGAAGGATTTAGGGGGCATCGAGTGGAAACGACGGAAACGGGGTTTACACATCCTTGCAGGGTAAACAATATCTGCTAGGAGAAGATGGATGGCTCAATGTAGGATGCTCTTATTGTGGGGTTCGCTTGTCTGCGCAGCGGGTTTCCTCATCAACCTGAACGGCTGTGGAGGAGGAAACAGCGGAAATTCGGGGACTACGCCCCCACCCACGCAAAAGATTCAGCATGTGATTGTCATCTTCCAGGAGAATCGCACCCCTGACAACCTGTTCCAGGACCAGAACCTAATCAACGCTGGAGCCGACATACAAACTCCCGCCCAAGGGTGGAACAAGGAGGGTACCTTAATTACCCCGACGCCCGCCTCGCTGGCAGCTGTCTTTGATCCGGACCACGCACATCTCTCATTCTTGCAGATGTATGATAACGGCAAAATGGATGGAGCTGACAAGATCAGGGTGATCTGTCCGCCAAACCAGCCCAATTGCCGTCCGCCGAATCCCACGTTCACTTATGTCGACAATTCGACTGGGGTGTTGGCGCCCTACTACCAGCTGGCCGAAACGTATACCTTCGGCGATCACATGTTCCAGACCAATCAGGGACCGAGCTTCCCGGCACATCAATTCATTATTTCTGGCACTGCTGCGCCGGTCCCACCAGGCAACACGATGAGTAATTTCTTCGTCGCGGAGAACCCCGTTGGCGTTAAAAACGCAGATATCAGAACCGGCTGCACTGCTCCTCCGAGCGAAACGGTTGCGCTGATCGACTCCACCAATCCAGATCCCAACACTAACGAGACTCAAACGATGTATCCATGTATAGACCATCCCACCCTGACGGACTTGCTGAACGCCAACAAGATCAGCTGGAGATACTACGCGCCCTTGGCTGGCTCCATCTGGACGGCCCCCAATGCCATCCAGCATATGTGTGGGCCCAATGCGCCTATCCCCAATGCAACGGAGTGTACGGGTTCAGATTGGACCAATAACGTCGTCTTGCAGTACACCCGAGTACTGACGGACATTGCCAATGGACAACTCGCCAGCGTGAGCTGGGTGATTCCCACTGGGGCGGTATCCGACCATGCGGGGGTCACCGACGGTTCCGGGCCTTCGTGGGTCGCGTCTGTTGTGAACGCCATCGGCAACAGCTCGTATTGGGCCAATACCGCCATCATCATCACATGGGATGACTGGGGAGGGTTTTACGACCACGTCAAACCGCCCCACGCAAACTCTTATGAATTTGGCTTCCGTGTGCCGCTGATCGTCGTGTCGCCGTACGCGAAGCCGGCGTACATTTCCCATGTGGCGCACGATTTCGGCAGTATCTTGAAGTTCATTGAGGAGAATTTCGGCTTGTCCACAGTCGCCCCCGGCGCTGGCTACGCGGATGAGAGCGCAGATGATCTCTCGGATTGTTTCAACTTCACCCAAACTCCGCTGACTTTTCAGATGATTCCAGCGAAGTACGATGCCGCCCACTTCCTTAATGACAAGAGCACACCAGCCGATCCCGACGATGATTAATTGACCGGGCTGAAAGGCGGCTCATCGTTTGTAACTCTTGGAACTCTGATCGCGGAGCTAGGAGAAGATACATGGCTCAATCCAGGATGCTCTTGTTGTGGGTTTCGATCGTCTGCGCAGCGGGTTTCCTCATCAATCTGAACGGCTGTGGAGGAGGAAGCAGTGGAAATTCGGGAAGTACGCCGCCACCCCCCACGCAAAAGATTCAACACGTGGTTGTCATCTTCCAGGAGAATCGCACCCCTGACAACCTTTTTCAGGATCGAGTCCTAATCTCTCGCGGCGCCGACATACAAACTCCCGCCCATGGGTGGAACAAGGAGGGTACCTTAATTACCCCGACCCCCGCCCCGCTGGCAAGTGAATTTGATGCGGCCCACGGACATCTCGCATTTTTGGAGATGTATGACGGCGGCAAGATGGATGGTGCCGACAAAATCAGGGTGGGTTGCGCGCCAAACAAGCCAAATTGCCGTCGTCCGCCCTATCCCACGTTCACTTATGTGGACAATTCGACTGGGGTGCTGGCGCCCTACTACCAGCTAGCCGAAACGTATACCTTCGGCGATCGCATGTTCCAGACCAATCAGGGACCGAGCTTCCCCGCGCATCAATTCATTATTTCGGGCACTTCTGCGACCGCCCCACCAGGCAACACGATGAGTAAGTTCTTCGCCGCGGAGAATCCGGTGGGCAAAAACATAGATTTGAACCTCGCTGGCTGCATTGCTCCTCCGAGCGAACTGGTTTTGCTGATCGACTCCACGAACCCGGATCCCAACACTAATCAGACTCGAACGATGTATCCATGTTTCGATCATCCCACCCTGACCGACTTGCTCAATGCCAATGGGATCAGCTGGAAATATTACGCGCCGACGGCTGGCTCCATCTGGACGGGCCCCAATGCCATCCAGCATATGTGCGGGCCAAACGCGCCTATCCCCAATGCAACGCGGTGCACAGGTTCAGATTGGACCAATAACGTCGTCCTCAATTACACCCAAGTGCTGACGGACATTGCCAATGGACAACTCCCCAGCGTGAGTTGGGTGATTCCCACTGGGGCGGTATCCGACCATGCCGCGCTCAACGACGGTTCCGGGCCTTCGTGGGTCGCCTCCGTTGTCAACGCCATCGGCAACAGCCCGTATTGGGCCAACACCGCCATCTTCATCACATGGGATGACTGGGGAGGATGGTACGATCACGTTGCGCCCCCAACCCCTTTCGTAAACTCGTATGAGCTCGGTTTCCGTGTGCCGCTGATCGTGGTGTCGCCGTACGCGAAGCCGGCGTACATTTCCCATGTGGCGCACGATTTCGGCAGTATCTTGAAGTTCATTGAGGGAAATTTCGGCTTGTCCACAGTCGCCCCTGGCGCTGGCTACGCAGATGAGCGCGCAGATGATCTCTCCGATTGTTTCAACTTTACCCAGACTCCGCTGACTTTTCAGATGATTCCAGCGAAGTACGATGCCGCCCACTTCCTTAATGACAAGAGCACACCAGCCGGTCCCGACGATGATTGATAGACGGGACTGAAAGGTGGCTTCGTCCATCAGCCGCGGCCAGGGAACCTCGCGCAGTTGGTCGAGGAGAGCCGAATCCGGCCAACGGCTACATCTGGTCAACAATGGCGCGCGTTTCTTGGGACAGAATCTCTGGAGTTGCTCAGTTGCGGGCAGGTTTAGGGGAAGCCAATGGACGATTAAGGCCAGATGCGCGCCATCACGATGGCCATCCTCCTGGGCCGTTCGAATCAGCTACTCTGCCATTCGGCCAACTCCTGCACAAAAAGAAAAACGCCCCCGTTGCGCGGGGGCATTTCTTCTTCCTGAGCATCCTAATCACCGGTTATTGATGCCGGCGGTTGTGCTTATCCTTGTATATCTGTTTGCTCACCTGATTCTGCTGGCGGTTGACCTGGGCGCGCTCGGCCGCAGTCAGCTTACCACCGTTGGCCTTGCGATCGGCGTAAACTTCACGGTTGATGTTGCTTTCCTGTTTCTCCAGGTGGCTGGTTTCGCCGGCCGTCAGTTGGCCGCTCGACACACCCTGTGCGATGCGGTCCTGCTGATTCTCTCTACGCTTCCCGACTTCCGTCGTCGGATGGGTGTTTTGCACGACGCCATTGTGCTTGTCCTGGTAAATCTGCTTGGACACCTGGTTCTGCTGCTGCTGCAGCGCAGCGCGGTCGGCCTTGGTCAGATGGCCGTTGTCCATCGCCTTCATATCACGCTCTTCCTGGTTTATTTGCGACTCCTTCTTCTCCAGGCTGGAAGCTTCGCCGGCAGTCAGGGAACCGTTGCCTACACCATTGGCGATGCGTTCCTGTTCATTTTCTTTATGCTCCTGAACCTGCTTGCCGGTTTCGAGCCCAGTCTGAGCTGAACTGGTTGCCGGACTGTTCGAGGTTGCAGGAGCGCTAGAAGTCTGCGCGGTGGCGGGTAACAGAAATGCAGCCAAGGCTGCGCCCAACAAGGTCATTTTGGTATAGTTCGTCATGTATCGACTCTCCTTATATTTTTTATTCGATCTCGTTTCCTGATCTCTTCAAGGTCAAAAACACAGGTTTCTGGAAATAGTTGCGCGGCCAAATTCATATTCGCACTATGGGCCTAACCGATTGATTACACAACGGTATGGTCGGGTTTCCCCACAGCCCTGCTCGCTGACTGAAGCGCATCCTGGAAATCCCATAAGCCACCCCGATGAATTCAGTTAAGCTTTCTGGACCGTGGTCAAGGGCGTCCGCCAATGTTGGCCTGCACAATCTTGAAAGAGGCGCAAGCCAGTGTACCAGAACCAGCGCCCAGAGGAAGGGGCCGGGTTCAAGTTCCAGTACCAGCAAGCGCAACCTCTGCTGCGGATTCGGGTTCACATCACAGTATGCACCTCGCCACCGAACTTGCTCCCTGGCCTAGATAGCAAACAGATGGCGAAAGGTTACTCACAGGGTACTAAAGTGCGCGACGGCTGGGTACACACGGGCCATCGACAGTTTCAAAACACTGAGATAAAGTTCGCGAGGTAGACGCTGGGCAATCTTTATCCTCTCTGATAAGCTGTCTGGCAACTTAGACCCACAAGAATCGCAGGACCACAACGAAGTACACAAACCAAAAAGAGGAAGTAGGGACCCGATCATGAACAGACAAGCAGTTTGTCTTAGCATTTTTCTGACGCTGGTGTTGCTACCCAGCTTCGGCTCTCAAAGCCAAGTCGATCAACATGGGCGATTCAATGCCCCATCCAAAGCCGCGTACTGGGGCAAGTCTGGGAGCTTACAGCGAAGCGCATCGAGCCGACAGAGTAGCGTGCGCAGCCGCGCTGCTGCCTCGGCTCAAGTGATGGGCTCGAATCCTCCCATCAGCCAGATCGGATTCCTCGGCATCAACCGGACTGGTGCGGGCGGCGCCACGTTCTCTAACTTTCCCGCCGTGCTCGGTGATTTTACCGGCAGCGGAAAGAAGTTGGATGTCGCCACCGTGGTCAACGGCGGTGCCAGCTCCGCGATTTCTGTCGCACTGAGCAACGGGGATGGCACGTTCACAGTTAAGTCAACGCCAACGCCAAACACTGATCCGAATCCAGACCCCATCTGGGTGGGCGACCTGAACAACGACGGTAAAGACGATATCCTACTTGGCCACCAGGCGACGGCGACGGCGACGGCGTCCGTGGATGTGTGGCTAAGCAAAGGCGACGGCACGTTTACGTTTAACAACAATACGGCGATTACCACCATCGCGGCTGACAATGTCGTCTGGGCGACGGTGGCCGACGTCAACGGAGACAACAAGCTGGATTTTGTGGTCGCCGATGCAGCGAATCCTGGCAACATTTGGACGTTGAACGGCAAGGGCAACGGAACTTTCGGAGCTCCCACCCCCGTTGCCTTCACCGGACAGCTCTCCCTGAAAAACCCAGTGGTGTTCGCGGATTTCAGTGGCGACGGGATACTTGATTTTGCAGGCGCGTCTGCCACCAACAATCAGATTGTGGTTTACCTGGCCAATGGGTCGGGTGGCTATCTAGCTCCGGTTGCGTTAGCGACTCCCGACAGCGTTTACGATTCCTGTTTCCTTGCAGGCGGCCAGTTGGCAACCAGCACCGATCTGGTCAGCGCCAACTGCACCGACAATACCGTCACGGTCTACGTCAATACGGGGGGAACATTCTCGGCCGGCACTTACTATCCTGTTTCCGGCACGCTCCTCGCACCCGCCGAGCCGGTAGCGGTGACCATCGCTGATGTCAACGGCGACGGCCACAACGACATCGTTGCCACCGATCAGCAGGGAAGCGATCTTACTGTTCTTCTAGGCAATGGAAATGGCACAGTCCAAGATCCTTCAGTTGGCTACGCCCTCGGCGGATCGCCGCACACGCCGGCGGTCGTCGCTGACTTTAACCAGGACGGCAAGAACGATGTGATTGTCCCCGACTACATTTTTAACTTTGCGTATCTGCAAGGGTATGGCGACGGATCCTTCCGCTCGGCCATGAATTACTATGCCCAGCCAGTTCCAGCCGGTACCGGTCTGCTGTACTCGGTTGGCATCGCCAGCGGCGACTTCAACGGCGATGGCATTCCAGACTTTGTGATCGGCAACGGCCAGACCGGTAAAAAAGTAAGCGGTATTACCGTGTTCCTTTCTAATAAGGATGGCAGCTTGCAGCCGGGAGTGCGGTTCGGCCCCACCGGCGGGCCGACCAACTATGAATTGGAATACGTTGCAGTAGGTGACTTTGACGGAGATGGGAACCTGGATATTGCGGCCACGGACGCCTTCAACGGCGGAGTGTGGATTTTTTCCGGAGACGGCCACGGCAACTTCACCGCAACTTCGAAGACACCTTACCCGACCGATACCGCCGGTACGCTCGCGTTCGGCGTGGCCGCCGGCGACTTTAATCGCGATGGTAAGGTGGACGTTGCGGTGATCAACACCAACAGCAGCGGCACGTTAGCCGATGTCGGAATCGTACTCAACACTTCAAGCGGGCACGGTAACTTTGGCTTTGGCATACCGACGAATCTTCCGCTCGCCAATGTGGGGTCAGAAATTACTGCGGCCGACCTCGGCAATAAGCAGCTCGACCTCATCGTACCGCTGTTCGGTACGAACACTACTCCCGGCAGCTCCGTGGCCGTGTTTCTCGGTAAGGGAGATGGAACTTTCCCGATTGAAAAGGATCTCTCCCTGGCTAAGTGCGTGAATGGCGGACCATGCCAGAACCCTTTGTCGGCAGCGGTCGGAGACGTGAACGGCGATGGAAAGCCTGACTTGATCGTCACCGTTGATGGTCAAAACATTACCCAAGGAGTTGTGGTGGCTCTCGGAAACGGTGACGGAACATTCCAGACAACACTGAGGTTATTCCCGTCCTCGTTGCAGAGCCCGAATTTGGTTGGGGCACCGGATCCGGCTGGGGTCAAGATTACCGACTTAAACGGCGACGGCCATGCTGACGTGATTTGCACCAACTCAAGATTTGGCACGGTGAGCGTGCTGTACGGCGTGGGCAATGGTACCTTCTACGATCCTCTCGAGTTTCCCGCAGGCCACCTTCCGTATGACATCGCACTTGCCGACGTGAACGGAGACGGAGCGGTCGATGTGGTCGCGTCCGGCAACGGCCAAGATTTCTCGGGCGTCACGGTGCTGCTGAACACCAGCGCCGACAGCATACTGCCGCCGACTTCATCAGCCAATCCTTCCCAGGCGGGCTCTCCCGTGACTTTCACCGCGACGGTCGCGGGCTCGAAGGTGCGGGGCGTGACTGCTATCCCGACGGGTAGTGTTACGTTCCTCGATGGCTCGACTTCTCTGGGCTCGAGTCCGCTGGATTCCAGCGGGGAGGCGACGCTGGTAAAGGGCTTGGTTTTCGGGCCCCACAGCATCACAGCCCAGTACAGCGGCGATGCGCATTACCTGAAAGCTACCTCATCGGCGTTGATCCAGGGCGTCAAACAATCGCCCGACGGTACCGTGCTTGTATCTTCGGCTAACCCTGCATTTCCCGGACAATCGGTGACTTTCACCGCGACCGTTGCTTCCACGCTGACTGGCGACACGCTCGTTCCCACAGGCCATGTCACCTTCAGTGACGGAACCAGTGTTCTGGGGTCGGTACCGCTAAATTCCAGTGGCACGGCCGCGTTGCCGCCCACAAGTAAGCTGGCAGCCGGTTTGCATAGCATCACAGCGCAATACAGCGGAGACACAAACTTTCCGCAGAGCAAGGCGTCGCTGAACCAGTCGGTCGTGCAGCCCGACTACAGCCTGAAGTCGGACCAACCCGGTCCTGTGAACCCCGGCAGCTCGGCAAGCTACAACATCACCCTAACTCCGATTGCCGGCTACGACGGGACTGTCACCATCAACTGCCCCAGCGGCCTGCCCCCCGGAGTGAGTTGCAACACGCCCATCAACATACCTTCGGGACAAACGAAGGCGACGCTGACGATCAAGACCGCCGGCCCAAACGGTGCCCTGATTGCGGCACCGAACGTGAACCCGCATCAGGGCGAATCAAATCTGTGGGCCAGCCTCGGTGGAGTAGGGATGATCGGCATGATCCTGGCGGGGGATTGGAAGAGACGCAACCGCCGGCGTATGGCGATTGTGCTCCTGATTGTCGCCCTGGCGATGATTCTTGCGCTGGTGGGTTGCGGCAGCGGCGGTAGCAGCTCGGGTGGCGGTGGCGGAGGTGGTGGTACACCGGCTAACACGTATTTGATAAAGGTCAGCGCCACCGGCACTGCCGGTACGCACGGTGGCAACACCTCGCCGCACTCGCTGCTACTAACCTTGAAGGTTCTGTAGTTACTTGCCGGATGGAGGCGACCGGTTACCCGGTCGCCTTTGTTCGGGCTCACTGGGGCTTCATAGCTTTCCCAAGGTCGCGGAATGTGACTGAGAGGGCGAAGCTACGATAGCCAGCCCCAGATTCGCGATTGTGTTGCACTTGAACGGAGCGAATGAATCTGCAGGATTCCCGGTGCTCTGCATCGAAGGCGTGATTCAGGGATGGCGGAGTTGAAAGATTAGCCGGAGAGTAAAGACGCCGGAGAGTTTCCAATCACCATCGGTCATGATAAGGCTTGGCGGTTGCCAGGCCGATCAGGACAGGCGGCGGAGGGTTCGATCATGCAAAAAGTGCTGGTCATGGGTACTGCTGCAGTGGCTTTGTTAACGATTCTCTCCGCGGCGGCGCTCGCCGGCAAAAAGAAACCTCCCAAGCGGGAAGACACGATCTACGGGGCCATCAGTTGTTCGGTACCTCAGGCTCCTCCTGCCCCAGGTGCCCCTCCTGCCCCAGGTGCCCCTCCTGCTCCAGGTGCCCCTCCTGCTCCAGGTGCCCCTCCTGTTCCAGGCGCCCCTCTTGCTCCAGGTGCCACACAGCGTCCTACGGACTCGATCCAGCAGTGTCTCGACCGCCGGGGAAAGGTTGTGATCCTCAGCGACGAGGATGGCAATGCCATTCCGATCGAGAATCCCGACTCGCTGCGGGGACACGAAGGGCATCGAGTTTCGGCAAGCGGATACAAGAACGGCGACTCCTTTCACGTCGTAAGCCTCAGAATTATTTGATTTTGGCTCTGCGGATCTGCGTTACTTAGAAGCTATGGGCTGTGGATGGCAAGGAAGTGATCTCCCTTGCATTTGAGCCCCTAAGGTTGTGGCCGCTCATGATATTCCGAGTGTTCTGAGCCCGAGAGAGCGATCCTCTTTTCGCCCAGCACAAAGCACTCAACCCTTTACAGTCGGGTTACCTCCGCTTCCTGTAGCGTATGCGACAGCGGATATCCCAGGGTCTGCATGGTAGAGCCCCAGGCGTTTTCAATGAGCGTTACCGACTGTGGGGAGAGGTCGGATTGCCACCCTCCGGACTTGGCGCCTCGGATAAAAGGCTTGTCCTGGCGAGTTCTCCTGAGTTGGCGATTTTGCCGCGACTGCTGCTTCTCCAAGGCACGCATGCGTTCAGGAGTGCTCAGTTCCACCGCCCGCGCCAGCTTTTCCGGAGAAACTGCAATTCCGGTAAATCCGGCCTCTTGCAGGAATCGAGCGATCTTGAGCAGCTCCCGCGGCGTGTTCTCCTGCATGTCTTCGTAGCGAAGCAGCATAAAACTGCTTCTGCCTTGTCGCATTGCCATCCAGCTCATTACGTTGTCCCCCCATGAGCCCCATGGCGGGTCGTATCGTGCGGAGACAAAACCGGGAATGAATTCGTCCATCGGATAGTCGTCGGGAATAATCCCCGCCTTGACGTTATGGTGATAGAACGAGACAGCGACATCTCTGGGATCGCGCACAATGTAGATCACTCTGGGATAGTTTGGGTGAAAAGCCTCGTGACTTTTGAGCAGACGGGGACGGGGAAGGCTGCGGAGTACGTGATCAGGATTGAAATAAATCTCGGGAACGCGGGACTCGATGTTGGTAAACGTAGCCGGGGCGTCCAGATTAAGTAGATTCCCCAACAGAAAGCGTGCCCAGGTATTTCCTGATCTCGGATAAGAAGTTAGATAGACGTCATCCGGGAAGATGGTCGCCTTCCGGCCCGCCGCTTCTCTTCCCGTCAGCACCCGAACCGAGGTTGCAACAGTGTCGAGCGTTCCCCTTACGGTTTTATTCTTGAGGTGCCTATTTAGAAATTGACCCATCTGAATTACCCTCGCAACATCCCATCGCGCGCCCCGACGATCACAATTCAGGTTAGCGCAGAACATTTCTGCCGGGCGGAATGCGACTTAGAAACGAGGGCTTGCCGCATCAGCGGTCCCGACCCCAACCGCTCCTGACCGCTGTATGTTAGTCCAGATTTCCGCCCGCCGCAACGGTTTGCGGAAACTGGTAACGTCAACCTGCTTGTGTAAATACGGAGAGGGTGCGGGTTTTCCATTAAATCGCTGGAAAACGGAGTAAATGATGCGATCCACGCTCTCGACACTCACAATGCACACCACGGGCCGGGTGCGGCGGCGAACCCCCGCGAAGCAGCGCTCGATGACGTTGGTGGTACGCAGTTTGCGCCACAAGTGGCTGGGAAAGGCAAAGAGCGAGAGTAGCTCTGGCAGGTCTCGTTCAGCTGCCGGATCAGGCTGCCGTACTCCCATCGCCAAGGGGCTTGGAAAGCGCGAAACGCGGGTTTCGGCCTGAGTGCGGCTGACGGGCTCGATAGATGGCTTGGGCTCCGGTCTTTAACTTCTCCGCAGTTGCGGCGGCGGACTTTCTCTAAAGATATCGGGACTGGTAAGACAAAGAAATATCGGCTGATGTTTGTGTTTGGAGTCTTTGGACACTGGGGCTTTCTACCTCTTGCAGGATTTTGCAAGGTCACGTAGCATTTCCCCAGTTTCGGCTAGTGATCACGCGGCGCGTGATCTGGTTTGATAGCCCGTAAGTGGTTAGAACGTAAAGTTTTCCTCTCCCCCTAAATGACGAGGCTCTCGCATGGTAGCAGCTGGCTACTTTGGAGTGGAGTGGAGTCGAAACCGCTTCGTCCGACATCTTGGGGCCACGAAATGTGACTCAGAGGGCGGAGCTACGAAAAAGGCGGTGAGCGAACTCGTTCCTGGCACGAGAAGCTTGGTAGCCTGGCAGCTTCCGAGGTCATCCCTTTTCTAAAAGTCGGCAAGGGGCCCAGAGATTGATGCCATCTGTAGCGGCCTGGAGCAAACCGGATGGAAGCGGAGGCGTGCGGCGGAGTTGCTGAGCATCAGTTATCGCGGGCTCCTGTACAAGATCCGCACGGCGGAACATTACGCCGCCGCCGCGCACCGAGAGTTGACACCATTTGCGCAAAGGTGAAACGCGAGTAGAATGCCTATGCTGAGGCGTGTCGGTTGGGCGGGGCGTCGTCCGAAGCGAAAGTAAAGCTCACAAGTGCGTATTGCCTCCAGTTCAAGATCCGAACGCAAGCTACGAATTCTGTAATTTGGTGGGAAAAAAGCTAATGAAAAAGAATTGCATATTGCTCGTCTGTGTTGCACTCGCCTTTGCATCTGCGCAAGTGACTTGCATCGCCCAAGAGGAACCAGGGAGCAGTGCGGCTGCGGCCACGGGCGCACCACCCCCCACTGCCGGCGCACCTTCCTCCACGAATCCCGCCAGTGCCTCGACGCCGCAATCGTCTGCTTCTGCACCGGCGGCTGGAAACGCACCGCAGTTCGGAACGCGAGACGTGCGCTATAGGATTGCGGCCAGTGATTCCTTTGATCTCACATTCCCGCTAACCCCCGAATACAATCAGCTCGGCGTGAGCGTCCAGCCTGACGGCTTCGTTACTCTGTATGGAATCGGCGATGTCAAAGTTCAGGGCCAGACCGTGCCTGAACTGACCGAGACGGTTAAGCAGACATACGAAAAGCTCCTCCATGATCCCATCATTACGATCGTGCTCAAAGACTTTAACAAGCCGTATTTCATCGCCGACGGCCAGGTGGGCCATCCTGGCAAATATGATCTCCGTGCAGACACGACGTTGACCGAAGCGATCGCAATCGCGGGCGGATTTACTGAAGATTCCAAGCACTCCCAAGTAGTGTTGTATCGCCGCGTGAACGACCAGTGGGCTTCAGCTGAGCTCATCGATGTAAAAAAGATGGAGTCGGACCGCAACCTGCGCGAGGATCCCTACCTGCATCCGGGGGATATGCTGTTCGTGCCGAAGAACCGCATCTCCAAGATCAAGCCCTTCCTGCCTAGCAGCGGTGTCGGGGGGTATGTCCCGATTAAGTAGCGCAGGACGGGCGGTAGTGCTTGAACTAAACAAGCGAGGTTCGAAATATGAACAATCCTGAGATGATGCCGGCAAACGGCAAGGCAAGCTTCAATTTATCCATGCGGGATCTGCTCGCCATGGGCTTTCGCCGCAAGCACACCGTGTTGCTCTGTTTTTTTGGAGTTCTGCTCGGGACGGTCTTGTTCGTGGTGTTTGCACCTCCCCGATATACCGCCACGGCGAAGTTCCTGGTAGAGAAGGAGCGCATGGACCCAATTGTCACTGCGGAACAGACTTCCCCTGTGATGATGCGCAATCCCGTGACCGAGGAAGATATAAACTCCGAGATCGAAGTAATTAAGAGCGATGATGTCCTCCGCCAAGTTGTCCTCGGATGCGGGCTGAACAACCGCAAGTCCCTGTCGGAATACATTCTCGGGCCGGCGACTCCGGAGAAGAGAATCGCAAAAGCAGCGGAGCGGTTGTCGGGAATGCTGGACATCCAGCCGGTAAAGAAGAGCGACATCATCACCGTGAGCTATACGTCCGACAATCCTCAACTGGCGGCTCATGTGCTGCAGGTTTTGGGGGATGCTTACCTTCAGAAGCATTCGGTCGTGCACACACCTCCGGGACAGGAAAAGTTTTTCGACTCGGAGGCCCAGCGTTACAAGAAAAATCTGGCAGATGTCGAGGCGCAAATCAAGGAATTCTCCAAACAGGATAATGGAGTTGGCCCATCCGTGGCCCGGGACCTTTCCCTGCAAAAGCAAGCCGAGTTCCACGAAAGCTTGCAGCAGACCCACGCGCAACTGGCTGCCACAGAGGAACGAATCAAGACGTTAGCGAAGCAAGCCGGAATCACGCCAGAGCGGTTGACCACGGAAGTGAAAGAAGCAGACGATGCCCAGGTTCTGCAAGGGTTGAAGAACACTCTTATGCAACTGGAAATCAATCGTACCCAGTTGCTTACCAAGTATCAGCCGACGTATCCGCTGGTGCAGGAAGCCGACAAGCAAATCGCTGAGACCAAGGCTGCCATCGCGACGGAGGAAGCTAAACCGTTAAGGGAGCAGACTACAGATCGCAATCCGACTTATGCCTGGGTCGATGCAGAACTGGCTAAAGCGAAAGCCGATTATGCCGGATATAAGGCGCAGGAATCGGCAATGCAGGCCATCGTTATCAAGTACGAGTCTCAGGCCCGGGACTTGGAGCAGAAGGGACTGATCGAGGCGGCATTGGAGCGCGAATACAAAGCCGCTGAGCAGAACTATCTGTTATATCTGAGCAAGCGCGAGGAGGCGCGGGTGACCAGCGCCTTGGACAGCACCCGCATTGTTAGCGTGGCTATTGCGCAGGTCGCCCCCGTGCCCACGCTGCCCTCGGTTTCACCCTTCATGGTGCTACTGCTTGGCACTTTCCTCGCGGGCGCAGTTACAATCGTGGCGGTATTCGTGCAGGAGTACCTCGATCCTTCCTTCCGTAGCTCGGCGGAAGTCTCGGCCGAGCTCAACATCCCAGTCCTCGCCGCGGTTCCCGGGAGCTTTTTTGACTTCCGTGGGAGCGGCAAGAATGGACATGGGAGAGATGGCGGCGGCCGAAAGCGAGAGGACTCTGTTTCCGCTTCTTCCACTTCGATGATCTCTCCCGTCGCCGAGCGGGAGTGAAGTATTGCAGGAACTCGGGCAAGTGGCCAGGTGACACCTGTTCGGGAATCTCCGTTTTCGATCGCGCGCTACCTTTCTCTTCTCCATATCAGTGCAAATCAAGTGAGTTCAAGCACTGTCTGCCGCCGAGATCGTCACTATTCAACGAGCCTCCCCCCGCAAGCGGAGAGAGCGGGATTCTGGGTTCGACCGCTCTGTAGAAAAATGAGCCATACCGTGAAGTTAACGAGCAATTCGTCGATCAGAAAAAAGGGGGATTGAGGGCCAATCATGAGTAAGAACTTTGAGCTGTTGGATCAGATAGGCAAAGCGCAGGAGATGATCCAAGGAGATAGGGAACCTGCGTCCCAAACCGGTTCTCTTCCCGAAGTCCCCACCTTCACTCCTGCCTTGGAAATTGACGGGATTGCGCGAGACGAGGTGAGCAAATTAGTCCACCGGCTGTTCCTTTTGCCTGGCGCGGAGGCCGCACGCTGTGTCGTGTTTACCGGTACGGAGGCAGGCGATGGCTGCACGTGGATGTGCGCCCATGCGGCTGAGCTCTTAGCCTCGCAAGTGGCCAGTTCGGTCTGCATTGTGGATTGCAATTTGCGCTCTCCGTCTCTGCACCATCAGTTCAAGGTTGAAAACCATTATGGCCTGGCGGATGCGTTGGTCGGGGATGCTCGAATTCGCCAATATGCGCGCCAACTGTCGCGCGCAAATCTTTGGTTGATGAGCTGCGGAGGATCGAACGAAATTTCCCAGCACCTGCTCACCTCAGATAGAATGCGTGCGCGCATTTCCCAATTGCGCGCAGAGTTCGATTATGTTCTGATGGACGTTGCCCCCCTCAACGCTTGTAATCACGGTATGATCTTGGGCGGTTTGGCAGATGGCGTTGTTCTGGTGGTAAAGGCGCATTCCTCCCGTCGGGATTCCACGCGGGAAACCATCCAACAACTCCAGGCTTCGAATGTACGCGTCCTCGGGGCAGTGTTGAATCAGCGCACCTTCCCAATCCCTGAGCGAATTTATAACCGGCTCTAGTTATGGTGTCCCAGTAACGAAAGCGTGTTTCGACCGTCTGTAAGACATGACGGAAAGAGCGGGCTTCGCAACCGCCGGCTGGTCCTTCCTTTCGTGGTCTGACAAGAACGTAGCTCTTAATTTTCTACGGGAGTACCGCATTGAGATCCCGAGAAAGTTTTTCTTCTCTCTCGACATTCGTATCTGGCTCACCGAACATAGACCGTCTCTGAGGAAATTCGCGGATGGGAACAATCAAACGCCGGCTCCTAACCAGCGCCAGCAAGGTTTTCGACCTGGTACTCCTAGTTATTGCCTTCGGGGTGGCCACTCTCCCTCACCTCGCATCAGGTGGACCGGTATCATTTGCTCAGTTCCTTGAACTGAGGATCAAACTAGCAAACCTCGTCATCTTTTCTGGGCTTCTGTGGATCTGGCATTTCATTTTCTCGATGCTTCGACTGTACGGCTCCAAGCGGATGGTGGGCCGCTGGGCTGAGGCGGTCGACGTCATTAAAGCAACCTCGCTTGCGGCTCTGGTCCTGGGCGCCGCCTCCTTCCTGCTCCGCTTCCGAATGGTGACGCCAGGCTTTGTACTGATTTTCTGGGGCTTCAGCACATGTGTCGCCGTGTTTAGCAGGGTTGCCCTCAGAACCTATCTTCGGCGGCTTCGCGTGCACGGGCGCGATTCCCGCAACATGCTGATCGTAGGGTCCAATCGGCGCGCGATTCAGTTCGCGAAAACGATTCAGTCCAAACCGGAACTAGGGTACCGGATACTGGGCTTTGCCGACGACGAGTGGGCAGGAGCCGAAGATCTACGAAACAAGGGCTGGTCTCTGCTGTGCAACTTGGAAGACCTGCGCACGTTCTTGCGCCTCAACGTGGTGGATGAAGTGGTAATTGCTGTGCCTTTGCGTTCGTTCCATAACGACGCCTCCGAGATCGCCGCCATGTGCGAACAGCAGGGGATCATGCTCCACGTACTGTCGGACCTGTTCAATCTGAAGACCCGGGCCCCCATGGCAGAAGAGTTCGAAGGTTCTCCCTTGATCACTCATTCCGCCGGCATTGAGGAAGGCTGGCCCATGGTGATCAAGCGGGTAGTCGACTTCTCTGTATCTTTGATTCTGCTCATCATTCTCGCTCCTTTATTGCTTGCGACAGCCATCCTCATCAAACTTACCTCGCCCGGTCCGGTGTTCTTCGTGCAGAAAAGGATTGGCTTTAACAAGAGGATTTTTGCAATCTACAAGTTCCGAACCATGGTCCTGGGTGCGGAAAAGAAGCTGCAGGACATAGAACATTTGAATGAGGTCTCCGGGCCGGTCTTTAAGATCAAGAATGATCCGCGCTTCACATCCATCGGAAGATTCTTGCGCAAGACCAGCATCGACGAACTGCCTCAGCTTTTCAACGTACTCAGCGGCGATATGAGCCTGGTCGGGCCCCGCCCGTTGCAGTTACGCGACTATGAGTTGTTCACCGAGGCGGGCGAGGACTGGCAACGTTGCCGCTTTAGTGTTCGGCCAGGGATTACGTGTCTGTGGCAGGTGAACGGCCGGAGTTCGCTGCCTTTTCACAAATGGATGGAGCTCGACCTGCAGTACGTACGCACCTGGTCGCTGTGGCTTGACCTACAGATTCTGGCCAGGACCATCCCCGCGGTGCTGCGAGGATCTGGCGCCGCCTGATCCGTTATCGGCCAGCTAGACTTTTTCTTAGATCAGACGAACATTGTCGTCACTGCTTCACCCTGCTACATGCGATGAAGAGCACATTCACAAGCAGGTCTTTGCCATCGGGGCCGGCGGCTGCCAGACCTGTGCCCACTGAATCTGGGCTGCAGCAAGAGTCGCCCCAGGGGCAGGCGGCGTGCCGCGTTACCGAGAATCGCAAGCAGCAGTCGTCGGGACTGCCCATTTTGACGGAAGAAGAAAGGAAAAGGATCCTGGTCGAGTGGAACCAGACGGCGTGTGATTATCCGCGGGATAAGTGTTTGCACGAGCTGGTGGAAGCGCAGGCACAGCAAGCGCCCGAACGGGCCGCTGTTATCTGCGGAGACTGTCAACTCTCCTATGGGGAGTTCAACTTGCGCGCCAACAGGTTGGCGCACTATCTACGAAATCGCGGGGTTGGACCCAACCTTAGGGTTGCCATCTGTCTCGAACCAGTGCTCGATTTTGCGGTAGCGGTTTTGGCTGTATTGAAATCAGGAGCGGCCTGTGTCCCGCTCGATCCTAAGTATCCCCGGGAGCGTCTCGCGTACATGCTCCACGACGTGGGAGCGCGGGTGCTGATTACGGAAAAGGACAGGTTATCAGCCGATTCACCGCACGGCTGCGAGGTCCTTTTGCTCGCGGAAGAATCGGCCGTTCTTTCCGGCCAGCCTGGAACCAATCCGACCACCTGCGTCAAACCCAGCGATATCGCGTACGTCATCTACACCTCAGGGTCCACGGGAAAGCCGCGCGGCGTTCTGCTGGCGCATGCCGGACTAGTGAACTACAACTCCAATATGGCCCGCGTGTATTCGATGGGGCCGAGCGACCGCGTATTGCAGTTCTGCTCAGTCAGCTTTGATATCGCAGTGGAAGAGCTTTTCATCACGTGGCTCAGCGGCGCCGCCCTCGTAATGAAGCCTGAGGAGATGCCATTAGCAGTTCCCGACTTCCTATCCTGGGTCGAGGGGCAGGGAGTAACCGTACTGGATTTGCCGACTGCTTACTGGCATGAGTGGGTGCATCAGATTCCCGAGCTCAGAAAGCCAATGCCTGAGTGTCTACGCCTGGTAATAGTCGGTGGCGAAAAGGTATCAGCCAAAGCCTGCACCACATGGGTCGGTTCCGTGGGACGTCGCGTACGTTGGGTCAACACCTATGGTCCCACGGAGGCCAGTATTGCCGCGACTGCGTACGAGCTAAGATCCGACGGGAGTTCGGTGCCGGAGAACATTCCCATCGGCCGGCCTGTAGCGAACACCCGAGTTTACCTGCTTGACTCCGATCTCAATCCAGTTCCTGTCGGCATCGCCGGCGAACTGCATATCGGCGGCATAGGCGTAGCTCGCGGTTATCTCAATCGGCCAGAGCTGACGGCTGAGAAGTTCATTTCTGATCCCTTTTCCTCCGAGCCTGGGGCGCGCTTGTACAAGACAGGTGATCTGGCGCGTCATCTGCCGTCGGGCGAAATTGTGTTTGTGGGGAGAGAAGATGATCAGGTCAAGATTCGTGGCTTTCGCGTTGAGTTGGGAGAGGTCGAATTCACACTGGCCAAGCATCCCGCTGTTCGCCAGGCTGCGGTCATTGCGAGGGAAGACGTCCCCGGCGATAAACGCCTGGTAGCCTATCTCGTGCCTGCACAGGGAGCGGAAGTCGCTCCGGCGGAGTTTCGCCGCCATTTGCAGCAACACCTGCCGGAGTACGCGGTGCCGTACGCGTTTGTGGTTTTGCAGGCCATGCCATTGACACCCAATGGCAAGATTGATCGCCGCGGACTGGCGACAACCGCGGCCGAAGCTTCGTCAGGTGAGACCGTAGCAGCCACTGACGTTCTTGAATCGCAATTGGTGAGAATCTGGGAACACGTACTTGGCAAGAAGCCGATCGGGATTCGGGACAACTTTTTCGAGCTGGGTGGTTATTCGCTGCTGGCCGCGCGGTTGCTGCACCGAACCGGACAGACGCTGGGCAAGACTTTGCCTTTGGCGATGCTTATCCAAGCTCCGACCATTGAACAGCTTGCCACGGCGTTGCGCCAAAACGGATGGTCCCATAACTGGTCTTCACTGGTGCCGATTCAGCCCGATGGGTCTAAGCCGCCGTTCTTCTGTATTCACGGAGTGGGTGGCAACGTGATCGGCTTCCGTGAATTGGGGCGGCGCATGGGCCCAGCCTATCCCTTCTATGGGCTCCAGTCCCAAGGCCTGGACGGAAAGCATCCTTGTCATACAAGCATCGAAGAGATGGCGGAGCACTACGTCCGTGAGATGTACAGCCTGCAGCCCGAAGGGCCATACTTTTTGGGCGGATTTTCCTTTGGCGGCCTGGTCGCCTATGAGATGGCTCAGCGACTCCTCGCACGCGGACAAGAAGTAGGTTTGTTAGTGCTCTTTGACACCTATCCTGGCAACTTGAAGGCGGTCGGCACCTCCTTGTTCGACCTGCTCCGCCAGCCTTCCTGGCAGCATTTATTCCGCGACTTGCCGAGGGTAGCTCGGAAAAGATTTCGGCGCAGCCTGGGAAGTTGGCGCGTGCCTCAGGTGCTCAGGGATGTACGTGACTCGAACACCGCAGCTGCGAGCCGGTATCAGTTACACCCCTACGCGGGCAGAGCGACTCTGATACGCGCTTCGGAAAAATCTCTACGGAGCTCTGAAGATCCCCATGACGCTTGGAATGGTCTGATCGGAAGCTTGGACGTCCATGAGATTCCGGGGGACCACTACGACATTCTGGTGGAGCCCGGGGTAAACTATCTTGCCGAATGCCTGAAAACTTGCATCGACAAGGCCCGCTCGGAGCGCGAACAAACCGGTATGAGTTTGCAGGTGTGCTAGCTTGGCGCTGTCAATCGAGGTCTGTTTAGAGGAGTTCTCCTGGCTTTCAACGACAGTATCCAGATAACTGAAGTTGCGGTCGCAGAAAAATTAGCCGAAACCGTGTCGACGACCGGCGTAGGAGGCGCTATCGATCGGCACACTTTGCGGAACAAGATAGTCCCTTGGGTGAGCCGAGGCGGGCTGGCCATTCTCGACCAGGGACTGATTTCCGGTTCGAATTTTCTAATTAGCGTGCTGCTGGCACGTTGGCTGATTCCTGAGCAATACGGCGCCTACGCAGTGGCCTTTGGAATTTTCGTGTTGCTCTCCACGGTTTACCAGGCACTGGTGCTCGAGCCCATGTCAGTGTTCGGTGGGTCTTCTTACCGGGAATGCTTGCGCGGATACCTCGGCTCTCTGTTTTGGATTCACGTTGCCGTTTCAGTGGTCATTCTTGTCGGTTTCGGCGCATCTTCCATTGTGGCCAGGGCTGTTGTTCATTCCCGGGTATTGCCCGATGCGCTCGTAGGCGTAAGTATTGCGTCCCCATTCATCTTGGTTTTCGGGTTAGCTCGACGTAGCTTTTATCTGGAACTTTCGCCGCTGAAGGCAGCCATCGGCTCGTTTGTCTATTCAACATCAGTTTTAGGCGCGCTCTACCTGCTTTATCGCCGCGGTCTGGTTTCGCCGATGAGCGCCTTTCTGCTGATGGGTTTTGGATCCGCGGCAACAGCCTTTTATCTCTGGGTACATTTGCGCCGAGGGTTGCGCTCATCGTCCACCGCCCCGCCTGCGGTCAGCGAGAGCTGGAGACGGCATTGGCGGTACGGCCGTTGGGCATTGGCAAGTTCCTTCGCTGGCTGGATCCCCGCTTACATCTACTATCCCTTACTCAGTTCGTTCGGCAACATGGCGCACTCGGGGCAGCTGAGAGCGTTGATGAATCTTACTCTTCCCATAGAACAGATTAAGGGCGCGCTGGGTCTGCTCCTGATTCCGTATGCCGCCCGTATGCAGGAGATGGAGGGGCGCTCGAGTTCCAAGAAGTTGAGCATGAGAATGACGCTCGTTGTGCTGGGCGGAGCTGTCGCGTATTGGGCTTTGATCCTGCCTCTCCAGCGACCGGTATTTCATTTTCTCTATTCTGGCCGGTACATGGAAGTTGCTCATTTGTTGCCCCTGATAGCAATCGGATCGATCATTTGGACGGTCGCTTACGGGCCGGCTATTGCGTTGCGGGCCATGAATTCTCCCGAGTCCGTCTTTTTGGCTTTCGCATCGGCAACCGCATTGTCCTTGTTGGTCGGCGTCCCCGCCACATGGAAATTCGGCCTGACCGGCGCCATCTGGGGGAGCAACACCGCGGATATTCTTTCCTTTGGGTTTGTGCTCTACGTTCTTCGCCGCAAGGTCGCCAGCCAATCCGAAGAAACCGAGAGAATCTCTGCGTGAAGACGCACCGGCCAAATACGCCGCCGGACGAGTCCGCAGCAGACTAGGGATTCCACAGATCCCCGTATCAGTGCCATGTCTCAAACGGCGCAAGATCAGGTTTAATCGAGGGGAGGACAAATGACGGAACAGACTTATACTCCGGGCGAGAGGCAGAACCAGGAAGGAGGGAAACTCCGCAAGCAACCGACCTCCCCCTGGCGGAAGGTCCGCCGCAAACTCTCGAAGACGAAATTGCGGGTGCCCCACATCTGGCTGCGTCATCGTGGATTAACTCCTAGCGACGCTTTCTTCGCTTCCTACCCAAGGTCGGGAACTACCTGGTCGCGGTTCACGTTGTTTGAAATCCTTACTGGCCGAGAGGCCAGCTTTCAAGCAGTAAACGCTGCCCTCCGCGGAATTGGCAGGCATGCGCTTGGACTACATATCCTCCCGGGAAACGGCCGCCTGATCAGCACCCACGAGCAGTACCGGAAAAACTACAAGAAAGCAATCTACTTAGTTCGCGATGCCCGTGATGTGGCGCTCTCCGAATTTGCCTATACCAGCGCGCTGGAATTCTTTCATGGTGACCTCGACCAATTCCTGGAAGTCTTCTGCTGCAAGAAGATAAGCGGTTTTGCGCCTTGGCATCGCCACATCAGTTCATGGCTGGATTCTCCGATTGCTGGAACGCCGAACCTTTTGGTACTGCGCTTTGAAGATTTGCGGCAGAACCCTTTCGAGGGATTCAGTCGGATGGCAGAATTCCTCGGAGTCGACGCCGACCCCGACCGCATCCGTCGAGCAATTGCCAATAACGCTCTGGACAAAATGAAAGAGAAGGAGCGCATTGAGCCCCAGAGGGCTTCCGTGAAGGGCCGTTTCGTTCGCAGTGGCTCGGTGCAAGGATGGCGCTCCAATCTGACACCTGCGCAAGTGGAATTCATCGAAAAGCACGTTGGCAGCGCGCTGGCGCGACTAGGTTATCCGGTCTCCAACCGAATAATGGAACCGGATCTTAGCCTGCAGCCGCTTGGTTCGTAGCGATTCGTTCCTTACTTTGCTGACTTTGCTGATCGCCAGCTTGACGAGTTGAGGTCCATGGGAATTTCGAGAATACCGGAAATGCTGCAAAATAACGTCGTTCGTCTGCCGGTCCAGGTTTTGCCCGTCGGGCGCAGTATGATCGTTTGGTTCGCAGCAATAGCGGGCTTTGTCGCGCTAGGTTTGAGACTGCTGCCCATTGTCGTATTTTCCGATGACGCTATCGGCATCGTCATCGTAGGTATTTCCTTTGTGGTTCTCCTCGGCCTGAACGTTGGCGCAGCAATCACGCGATGCGCGGCCACGAGGGTTTTGGTCTACCGGATCGGGCTGCTGACTTGGTGGTTTTTGTTGGTATGCGAAGTGATCTTTGAACGCCAGAACGACGTTCACAGTGTCTCACAGGGACAATTCTCCTCTCAAGCCTATGGGGAAGCCATCATGTGGATGGTTTCCTTCCTAGTGTTGTTGATCATTTCCCTGCAGCAGGCCGGCTATCTGCGCGAGGTCTTTTCTGGGTCTTACAAATGGATTTCGTTGTTCACCATGGTTTGCGTGCTCTCAATCGCTTACACGCCCGGAAAACTTTACGCGGCAGCATGGGGATTCAAGCTTGTTCTGGTCGTGTTGCTGCTGCAGCTATGCGCGAGCGTGATGAAAGAACTCAATGACGTGGTGGCTTTCCTGAAAATGACCCTTTGGGCCTTCTTGTGGCTCAGTATTGTGCCCGTGGTGGTTGCATTCTGGAACCCGAGCACGGCATTTGAAGATGGCCGTCTCAATGCCGATCCAGATTTGCTGTCGCCCACGGCCGCCGCACTTATGTTGATGTCGATGGTTTTGTATTCGATCGAAAAGAAAAAATACTACATACCCACAGGATTGATTGGCGTTGTGGTCATGTTCCTGGCCTTCGGTAAGGCCGGCATCATCGCCGGCGCCTTGTCGGCTTTTCTCTTTCTGATGCTGCAGAGGAAAGTTGTACGGAGCATCGGGCTGTTGCTGGGCTTGGGTGCCATTGGTGCATTAATCGTGTCGGTCACACCCCTGGCGGACTACCTCCAGTCCTACCAGGGCGGCAGCACTTTGACCGGACGAACTGCGGTTTGGTCAGCTGCCATCGCTGGAATCAAACAGAGCCCGATCATAGGACATGGGTATCTGGCTACCTTCTTCTCCTTTGAGCGATCGAGTGACTTGCTGGAAGGATACACCCATCTGCACAATGGCTTTCTGGAAACGGCGTATAACACCGGGCTGATCGGCCTCGCGCTCATCCTGGTGGTTCATTTCATGATGGTCCGAAACATTTTCAGGTCTTTGCGTATGGCCACAATCCTGCGCAGCAGGGAACCCTGGAGTGAGCGAGCTACGCAGTCATACCTTTTGTCAAGCGGGTTGCTGGTTATGTATGTCAACGCATTCTTCCATGGTTTATTTGCCGCTAGCTTTGGCGGAAGAGCGATGAGTCCGTACATGTTTTTCCTGGCGGTGTTCGTGCTAGCCGAGGCGCTTCGAAGACTGATCGCAGAACTGTTAAGCCGGTCCCTCGCAGGGAGCGCTGCATGAAGATTATCCTCGTCCACAACACCTACCAGGATCGAGGAGGGGAGGATGTCGTTTTCGAGCAAGAGCAGCGCTTGCTGAAGGCAGCCGGGCACGAGGTTCTGACATATCAACGCCACAATCATGAGATCAGACAGTACTCAGCAGTACGGCGCCTTAGCCTCATCGGCCGCACCGTGTGGGCTCCCGACTCGCACCGCGAGTTTGAGGACTTGCTTCGTCAAAACAGGCCCGAGATTGTGCATGTGCACAATACGTTCCCGCTCATCTCACCCTCGATTTACTGGGCCTGCCGCAAGCAGCAAGTCCCAATAGTGCAGACGCTCCACAATTACCGGTTGTTCTGCTCGGGAGCTAATTTCTTTCGCTCGGGAAAAGTATGCGAGGACTGCATTGATGGTCACTTTTGGCGAGGAATACGCTACGGCTGCTATCGCGACTCCCGGATAGAGACCGCTCCCGTGGCTCTGATGTTGTCGTTGCATCATGCTCAGAAAACCTGGCACCGCATGGTAGATCGCTACATCGTGCTCACCGCCTTTGCGCAGAAGCGATTCGTAAAGGCTGGCTTGCTGGCTGACAAGATTACCGTCAAACCGAATTCTGTGGATCCGGACCCGGGCATGCGGACGGGAGAAGGATCTTATGCGCTTTACGTCGGGAGAGTTTCCCAGGAAAAGGGAGTGCCGACGCTGCTGAAAGCATGGCATCAACTGCCACGAACGTATGCCTTGCGCGTCATCGGGGACGGTCCTGCCCGGGCGCAACTGGAATCGGAAACAGCTGCGTGTGGTCTGTCGAACATCACCTTTTATGGCCAGCAGCCTCGAGAGCGCGTTATCGAAGCGATGAAAGGCGCGCACTTCGTGATTTTTCCCAGCGAAATGTACGAGAACCTTCCACTTACGATCATTGAGGCATTCGCCTGTGGTGTGCCCGTTCTAGCTTCCAAACATGGGGCCATGCAGGAGATTGTCGAAGATGGTGGTACGGGCTTGTTTTTCCCGCCCGGGGATGCTGAAGAGCTAGCGCGGATAGCGGCACGCGCTTGGGAGCAACCAGAGTATATGCGCTTGCTCGGCGAGCAGGCGCGCAAGGAGTACGAGACGAAATACACAGCCGCGGTAAATTGTCGACGGCTTTTGGAAATTTACCAGGACGTTGTCGCCAGGCGAATTGCGTCGGCTGAACCGTTGGATTTCCCGATTCAAGTGCCAGAACAGGCACCTCCAGCATGAGCGTAAAAGTGCACAATAAGGGAGTTAGGTAGCAAACGGTTTCCATGTCAGATCGATTTGTAACGATTAGCATCGACGACGGAGATATGACAGACTTAAGAACGGCGGAGCTGCTGACCAAATATGGACTGCAGGCCACGTTCTACATCCCCGCGCGGAACCCTGAGCGTGCGGTGATGCCGACTAGCCACATCCGAGAGCTGTCGGTCTGTTTCGAGATTGGAGCTCATACGCTGAATCACATGCCTCTGAAATCTCTGCCCGATTCTCAGGCATGGATGGAAATCGAACAAGGGAAGCAATGGCTTGAAGATACGATTGCAAAGCCCGTGCTTTCATTCTGCTATCCGCGCGGCAAGTTCAACGATTCGACCCCTCTCTTGGTGAAAAAGGCGGGCTTCTTGGGTGCGCGAACCTGTCTCTTCAACCTGCACACATTTCCGCGTAACCCGTTCCTTTGGGGGGTAAGTACTCACGCCTATTCGCATAGTAAATTCATTCAACTCCGGCACGCGGCTTTGGAAGGCAATTTTGTAGGAATTTCGAACTTTCTGAGTACTTATGGCGGCACAACCGATTGGCTGCAACACTTTCTCTGCGCCCTCGACCATGTGGATCAGCATGGGGGCATTGCCCATTTGTATCTGCATAGCTGGGAAATCGATGAGCTAGGCCAGTGGGAACGGCTGGAGGCTGTTTTCGCTGCGATCTGCCAGCAACGTTGCTTTTCCAAAGTGACGAACGGAGCGCTTTTTCAGCTCTGGAAGGACGAGAAATGACCATGGAAGGAATTAAGTCCTTGGAGTCATCTGTAAGCGGGACGTCGACCAATCGCACGAGCCATCTCGACGGTGCCCTGCAGGTGATCTATGAATCTATTTCTGATCTGAATGTGCAACTGTCCGAGGGGCAAGGAATCGAGAAGTCTCTGTCTACCGTACTCTTTGGTGCAGGTGGCAAGCTGGACTCTCTGAGACTCGCCAACTTCATCGTGATCGCCGAACAAAAGCTGGAGGAGTGCTACGGCTTTCCGATCAATCTCACGGAAGACGATCCATTTTCGCCAACCACCGGCCATTTCAGAACCATACACTCGTTAGTAACCTACGTCTCGGAATTGGTAGCAACAAAGCAACGCGCAGCTCTGCGACGGTCACAATGATCCCGATAGCCATGGAGAGCGGCAACCTGAAGTTGCATCTCGTTTCCGATTTCAACCTCGAGACGCTGGGACACTATCTCGCTAACGACAGTGCACCGCAGCTTGCGGTCTCTTTTGCGCCGTTCGGACAAGTGTTCCCCGCGTTGCTTCAACCTTTTCACACCGATGCCACGGATTTTGCCCTGGTGTGGACGTCGCCAGGAAAGACGGTCCCCACATTCGCAAGTGCGCTTGATTCCGCGGCGGTGTCGGAGGATCGCCTCCTCGCCGAAATCCATCAATTTGCGGAGTGCCTGCGCGAGGCAGGGAAGCACTTCCGTGCCGTTTTCGTAGTGTCTTGGACTCTTCCGCTTTATCAGCGCGGAAACGGTATCCTGAACCTCAAGGCACAGGGGCCGCGCAAACTCCTGCTCAAAATGAATCTAAGACTGGCCGAAGAACTCGAGAGCTGCGGCAGCATCTACCTGCTCGACGGACAACGATGGATGGAAATGGTGGGCAAGAACTCCTACAGCCCGAAGTTGTGGTATCTGACCAAGACGCCGTTCCATGCCGAAGTCTTCCGCCTGGCTGCGTGCGATGTGAAAGCTGCAATTTCCGCGGTCCTCGGTGCTTCCAAAAAGTTGGTCATCGTCGATCTAGACGACACGCTGTGGGGTGGGGTGGTAGGCGATCTTGGATGGCAGAATCTGCGGCTCGGGGGGCATGATTATTTGGGCGAGGCGTATCTCGACTTCCAGAGAGCTCTGAAGAGTTTACGCAATCGAGGAATCCTGCTCGCCATAGCTAGCAAGAATGAGGAAAGTGTGGCCTTGGAGGCCCTCGCCAAGCATCCTGAGATGGTATTGCGGCCGGGGGACTTCGCCGCCTACCGGATCAACTGGAACGATAAGGCTGCCAATGTTGCTGAGTTGGTCGCCGAGCTGAACTTGGGGACGCAGTCTGCCGTGTTCATTGACGACAATCCAGTGGAACGGGCTCGTGTCCGAGAGGCGCTGCCGGAGGTCTACGTACCCGAGTGGCCGGACGACAAGACCCTGTTTGCCAGCCAGCTTCTGCAGCTGGACTGCTTTGATTCTGCCTATCGTACTGCTGAGGACATCTCCCGCCACGATATGTACGCTACCGAGAAGCAACGGGAACAGTCCCGAAAGACAATCAGCTCCGCCGAAGAGTGGCTGCGTTCGCTCAATACGGAGGTCACAGTCGAGGAGCTGAGTGATGCGGATCGAGTCCGAGCGGTCCAGCTACTGAATAAAACCAACCAGATTAATCTCACCACTCGAAGACTTTCAGAACAGGAACTGCAGGCCTGGTTGCAACAAAGCAACAGGAAACTGTGGGCGTTCAGGGTAAAGGACAAATTTGGCGATTCGGGACTAGCTGGCATCCTTAGTTTGGAAATCGAATCTGACATCGCGACTGTCTCCGATTTTGTGTTGAGTTGCCGAGTGATGGGACGCAACGTGGAACATGCCATGGTTGCGTTCGCCGCCCAGTATTGCGCCGGGTTAGGAGTAAGGGAATTGCGAGCCCATTATCTTCCTACCCCCAAGAACAAACCTTGCTTAAAGTTCTGGATGTCCTCGGCCTTTCTGTTCCATGAAAGAGAGAACCGGTTTTCTTGGCTGCTGAGTGAGCCTTACCCGTTTCCGGATGCCATCAAGATCTGCCAACCTAATATTGGAGGAGGCGATTCGCCGCACTCCCAAATGGAAGCCTTGCGGGACGCGGACGGGGCATCGCTTCCAGCATTTTCAGATTAACCCTGTTACTATGCCGGACAATTATCGGATCCGGAAACCGGCAGAGCCGTTCATGCATCCAAGGACCACCTAGTCGCAACGACGGGTTTTAGAAGCCACGCTGTTTCTCTTCCCCCCACCTGGGCTGTTTTGGAGACTGACCTTGAAGTTGGAGAAAGCTACTTCGGAATCCAGTGCTAACCGACTGTCGTTGATGAATTCGGCGCAAATGCCATCTCCTGACTGGAATCACACCTCGCGTGAGTTTCCTCAGGATTTGCTTGTGGCACAGTTGGTCAGCAAACAGGCGCAAGAGACACCGGATGCCCTCTCGCTGCAATCCGCCACCCAGAGCCTGAGCTACGGGCAACTGGAGTGCCGAGCGAATCAACTCGCCCATCATCTGCAATCTCTGGGAGTGGGTCGGGAGGCGCTGGTTGGAATTTGCCTGCCCCGCGCTCCGGAGATGGTGGTGGCTGCGCTGGCCGTGATGAAAGCGGGCGGGGCTTACGTCCCTATGGATCCGGAATCTCCGGTTCCTCGCCTGCACTTCATGCTGCGCGATACCCAACTTCGCGTGCTTATTACGCACAGGCCGATCGCCCGGACTTTGCCCCCCGGGCAATGGCAACTCTTGATCTTAGACGAAGGACAAGCGGACCTGCGCGTGCGGCCACAGACTCCGCCGGACATGGACATAGGCGTGCAGAACCTAGCTTATGTGATCTATACATCGGGATCGACCGGCCAGCCCAAAGCGGTGCAGATCGAGCACCGAGGCCTGCTCAATCTGGTCTATTGGCATCGTCGTTCATTCTTCATTACTCCGGGGGATCGTGCCAGCCAGGTCGTCAGCTTTGGTTTCGACGCAGCTGTCTGGGAAATCTGGCCTTACCTCACTGCGGGCGCGAGTGTTCACTTTCCGGATGACGCAACGCGAGGTACCTCCAAGAGCTTAGGCGACTGGCTGCTCGAACAAAGAATCACCGTCACCTTCGCTCCCACCGCCATGGCCGAGAGCCTCCTGGCGGTAGACTGGCCAGCAAAGACAGCGCTTCGTTTGCTGCTGACCGGGGCCGACAGCCTGCGCCGATTTCCACCTGTGAACCTGCCGTTCCGCTTGATTAACAATTACGGTCCGACCGAGTGCACAGTGGTTGCAACCTCGGGTGAAATCTCGCCAGATCACCGGCCGGATAGCCGACCAACGATCGGACGCCCCATCGATAATGTGCAAACCTACATTTTGGATGAACATCTGGAGCAGGTGACGGTGGGCACTGTGGGCGAGCTGTACCTCGGAGGGGCGGGGTTGGGCCGTGGGTATCTGAACCGTCCCGACCAAGAAGCGGAAGCCTTCGTTCCCAATTCTTTCAGCAGCGTGCCCAATGAGCGCCTGTATCGGACCGGAGATCTGGCGCGCTACTTACCGGACGGGCAGATCGTATTCGTAGGCCGAACAGATGAGCAGGTCAAGATCCGGGGATATCGCATTGAGCCCAACGAAATCGCAAGCCTGCTGAACCAATATCCCGGGGTTCAGACGAGTGTGGTGGTGGCTAGGGCAGACAATGGTGACGACAGACGGTTGACGGCTTACGTGGTCAGTTCCGACACGCAGCTCACCCGCGAGGTTCTGCAAGGATACTTGCGTGCTCAACTGCCTGATTATATGGTGCCGGTTGCTTTTGTTCGACTCGATTCCTTGCCCTTGAACTCCAGTGGCAAGCTTGACCGCGCCGCACTCCCCGCGCCGACGTCGCTTAACACAATCCCTGACGAAGTTTACCGGGCACCTCGTACCGCGGTTGAGACACGAATGGTTTCCATTCTGGTGGAACTGCTGGGGTTGGAGAAGATCGGCGTGAACGACAATTTCTTCTTCCTCGGCGGGCATTCCCTGCTGGGCACGCAGCTGATCGCGCGAGTCAGGAGCATTTTTGGGGTTGAGCTCCCGCTGAGGAAGGTCTTCGATTCACCCACTGCGGCTGAACTCTCCGATGAGATTGAGCGCCTTCTATCGCGGCAGCAGCAAATTCCCGCAGACTGAACCGACCGCTGCGCTTTTGCGCGGCGACAGTCTCTTGTCAGACCAAACAGCCACGTATGGCGGTAATCACAAAACCCGAGGCCCCCTTGAGCCTGTATCACCTGCTTAGGCCGGAGGTGTTGGCTGATCCCTACCCTCTTTATCACAGGCTGCGGACTGAGGATCCCGTGCTTTGGGATCCTTTCCTGCACGCTTGGGTGGTGACTCGCTACGATGACGTCGTCCGGGTCTTACTGGATTTCTCCGCACACCGCACGCCCACCCCGGAACAGCTTACGGACATGGGGTTACAGGATCTGAGTCCGATCGCGCAGGTCATGGTGAAGCAGATGTTGTTCATGGACCCTCCCGCACACACGCGTCTGCGCGGCTTGTGTTCGCAGGCTTTCACGCCGCGTCGCGTCGATGGGTTGCGAGAGCATATTCAGGACATTGCCAATCGGCTGTTGGACGCCGTGTTGCCTGCGGGTGAAATGGATGTGATTGCGGACTTCGCTGCGCCACTGCCAGCGATCGTCACGGCAGAGATGTTGGGAGTAGCTATTTCTGACCATTCCCAACTCAAGCAATGGTCGGCGGATTTTGCAGAGATGCTGGGCAACTTTCAGCACAATCCGAACCGCGTAAACCGGGTGCGCAGCAGTCTAGACGAGATGACAAGCTACTTCGGGGAGGCGATCCGGGAACAGCGGGTGCATCCTAAAGGGGGGCTGATTTCTTCCCTCCTTGCGGCTGAAGTCAATGGTGATCGGCTTACGGAAGAGGAGGTCGTGGCCAACCTCATCGTCACCATGGTCGGAGGTCAGGAAACGACCACCAACCTTATAGGGAACGGGATCCTGACTTTATTGCGGAATCCGCAGGTAAGAGAGGAACTCCGCAGCGACCTTTCGCTGATTCCTTCGGCGGTGGAGGAACTGCTGCGTTACGAGAGCCCCAGCCAGCACACGGCGCGGCTGGCGCCGCAGGATGTAAACATTGGAGGCAAGCAAATTCGTAAGCGCCAGGCCATAATTGCTGTCATGGGCGCCGCCAACCGCGATCCCGAACGTTTCCCAGATCCCGATCGCCTGGATCTCCGCCGAAAAGATAATCGTCATGTCGCGTTTGGATTCGGCGCTCATTTCTGTTTTGGAGCTCCTCTGGCTCGCATTGAAGGGCAGATTGCCTTTGCAACGATTTTGCAGCGCCTCAAGAATCTACAATTGAAATCCGGGCCGATCACCTGGCGTGAAAACCTGGGGTTGCGCGGTCTCGCGGCATTACCCGTGTCGTTCGCTGCGAGTCCCGCAGTTCCTAGAGCTTAGCAGTCTGAACACGAGTTCATATTTCCGAGAAACGGGCAAGACGCAAGGAATAAAGGACTCTCGCCGATGAATGCTACTCGCATGATTGCACCTAACGACGTCGCCAATAATAAGTCGGGCCTCTTGTTTCGTGAGGCCAGATTCGACGACCATCCGCAGATCACGGAGCTGCAAGCTCGTTATGGAATGGAAACCGAGGCGTATGAGGTTTGGGTCCACTTGTGGGCTGGCAATCCCGCATACCAAGACTTCCCTGGTTGGCCGATCGGCTGGGTACTCGAGAACGAGGATAAACAGGTTGTCGGTTATATCGGCAATCTTCCCCGCTTGTATGAATTCGCCAATCAGAAGGTGATTGTCACGTCCACCCGTGGCTTGGTCGTGGACGTTCGTTATCGCAGCTACTCTTTGCCGCTCTTAAGTCACTTCTTCAATCAAAGGCAAGTGGATCTATTCCTCGATACAACCGTTAGCCCTGATGCCTTGAAGCCGCACGAGATTTTTCGTGCCTTGCGAGTTCCGACGGGAATGTGGGATCAGTCCTTCTTTTGGATCACAAATTATGGGGGATTCAGTGCAAGTCTGCTCGCAAGGAAAGAGCTTCTCGGCGCGATGGGGCTCGGTTATGCCTTGTCAGCTGGCCTGTTTGTCTGTGACACCCTGGAAGGCCGCACCGTGAAGACGCGCCGCAACGGGGGCAAAACCAGTTTTTGTGGAACCTTTGACGAGCGCTTTGAAGATTTCTGGCAGAAGCTGCGCCAGGCTTGCCCTCATCGCCTATTGGCTAACCGTTCACGGCAGATGCTCAATTGGCATTTCAAGCATGCCTTGGCAGACGGTCGAGCGTGGGTGCTGACTGCCAGCGAAGGGTCGGACTTGGCTGCTTATGCCGTCTTTTTGCGTCAGGACAACCCGGCCTTCTCTCTGAAGCGGTTGCGCCTGGTGGATTTTCAGGCACTCAATGGAAACACAGAACTGCTGCGTCCGATACTTTGCGATGCGTTAGCACGCTGCCGGTGTGAAGGCATTCATATGCTGGAGACCATGGGCTTTGCTCCCGAGAAACAGCGGGTCATCGATAGCCTCTCGCCTCACCGTCGCCCGCTATCGTCGTGGCGGTACTTCTACAAGACGACACATCGTGAGTTAGCCGAGAACCTGAAAAATCCGCAGGCGTGGGATCCCTCTTGTTTCGATGGTGACGCAAGCCTGTGAGCACAGCGGCGATTGTGTACTCAGTGTCTCCTGAAGTAGAGCGACCAAGGATTCGGATTTAGCTAGAACAACCCGCAATATGGGAAACGCTGTACAAGTCAAACAACCCGGTGAAGCGCGAATGGCCAAAACGGCAGGCGCCACCGGCATTCCGCGCCTATTGAGCAGGGATACGGCACCGCTGTCGTTCGCGCAGCAGCAAATCTGGCTTCACGCGCAGATGACCCCCGGCATCCCGATTTACAACGAGCCGGTCACCATCCATCGGCAAGGAACCTTGGACGTGCGTGCTTTGGGGCGTGCCCTGACCGAGATCGTCCGCAGACACGAGGCGTGGCGGACTACTTTCAGCCTCGCGGATGGCGAACCGATGCAAGTCATCCAGCCACCAGCACCGGTGCTTGTCCCGCTGACTGATCTGAGCCAACTCCCCGCCTCGCAAAAGGAATCAGAGGCGCGGCGATTAGCGGTCGAAGACGCGGTACGGCCATTTGATTTGTCCAAGGGCCCATTGTTTCGTGCTTTCCTGGTGCGGCTGAGCGATATGGAACACCGGCTGTTCCTCACACTCCACCACATCATCTTCGACGGATATTCGATTTACCGCGTGTTTCTCCCAGAGTTAGCAACCCTCTACACGGCCTTTTCCTCAGGCCAAGAGTCTCATCTGCCGGAGCTCTCTATTCAGTACCCTGATTTTGCGGTCTGGGAGCGGGAGTGGCTTTCCTGCGACGGGCACCTGTCCTCTCAATTAGCGTACTGGCGGCAGCAACTGCGAGGGAACCTGCCTGTCCTACGGCTGCCGGATGACCGACCGCGTCCCGCGATCCAGAGCTTCCGCGGCGCGATTCATCCAGTATCCCTCTCCAAGGACTTGGGCGAAGGGCTGAGGTTATTGAGCCGGCGAGAGGGTGCAACCCTATTCATGACACTGCTGGCTAGCTTTGCCATGTTGCTGCATCGCTACTCTGCTCTCGAGGATGTGACCGTGGGCACGGTCAGCTCGGGGCGCAAACGCACTGAGCTAGAGGGACTTCTGGGCTACTTTCTGAATCCCGTGGTACTGCGAAGCGATTTGTCAGGTGACCCCACGTTTCGCGAATTGTTGCGCCGGACGCGAAATGTTACGCTCGACGCGCTCTCGAACGACGATGCGCCATTCACGCATGTTGTCAGCGAAGTTCGTCCCAACCGCAGTCTAAGCTTCAATCCCTTGTTCCAGGCGCTGCTCACGCTCGAACCGCCCATGCCGCAAGCTCAAGATGGATGGAGTGTGGTGCTCACCCAGTCGGAAGTGGACACAGGTATTTCCAAGCTCGACTTGTGCCTCGAGCTCGACGACTGTCCTTCCGGCATCGTGGGCCGATTCAAGTACAGTACCGACCTGTTTGAACCGGAAACAATCGCCCGAATGGCAGGTCACCTTAACACGTTGCTGGCGAGCATAGTTGCGAATCCCGACCAGCGCATCTCCGCGCTTCCGATGCTAACCGCGCATGAGCGGCGGCAGGTATGCGTGGAGTGGAATGAGACGAGCGCGGAATTTCCTGCCGAGCTTCGCCTGCATGATCTGGTCACAAATCAGGCCGAGCGCAGACCCGAGGCTTTAGCTCTGGTCAATGGCGCCGGACAGCTGACCTACCGGGATCTCGATCGCAGAAGCAATCAGTTGGCCGCCTATCTCCAGAAGCGTGGCATTGTTGCGGAGATGCCGGTTGGACTTTATCTGGAGCCGTCATTAGAGATGATTGTGGCGATCCTCGGTGTGTTGAAGGCGGGAGGAGCCTGCGTGCCATTGGATCCTACCTATCCTGCGGATCGGTTGCAGCACGTCTTTGCTGAGACCCAATTGCGTGTGGTCTTAACGCAGCAGCACCTACGTCCCGAATTGCCTCCTCGCGACGCTGAATTTCTTTGTCTTGACTCCGAGTGGAATCGGATGAAGCAGGAAAGCACAGACCCTGTGCCCGCCAAGGCAGGACCTGAAAACCTGGCCTACGTGATCTATACCTCGGGTTCGACCGGCAAGCCGAAAGGGGTTCAGATCACACATCGCAATCTGGTTCATTCCACCTACGCCCGTTCTCATTACTACGGACCCGATGCTGGACGTTTCCTTCTGCTGTCGTCCTATGCTTTTGACAGTTCGCTGGTGGGAATTTTTGGCACGCTGTGCCAGGGTGGTACTCTGGTGCTGACTCCCGGGCCCTTGCAGCCGAACCTGACACGACTTGCGCTACTGATCGCACAGCATCGAGTCTCTCATCTGTTGTGTGTTCCATCCCTGTACAGTCTGCTTCTGGATCAGGCGGATCAGTTGGCTTCCTTGCGAGTGGCGATCGTCGCCGGCGAATCGTGCCCTGCGGAACTGGTCGAGCGCCATTACCGAGTACTGCCCCAGGCCACTCTATATAACGAATACGGTCCCACGGAAGCAAGCGTGTGGAGCACGGTATACAAGTGCCGAGCGGGTCAGTCGGCAAAACTTGTTCCAATTGGCCGCCCGATCCCCAATGCCCGGGTGTATGTGCTCGATCCTCACCTAAATCCTTTGCCGGTTGGAGTACCAGGCGAGCTGTACATCGGCGGACCAGGAGTGGTTCGGGGGTACCTCAATCGGCCGACAGAAACCAAGGAGAGATTCATTCCCGATCCTCTCGCGGAAATACCCGGTGCCCACCTGTACAAGACCGGCGACTTAGTCCGCTATTTGCCGGACGGCAATCTCGAACTGCTGGGACGGCTCGATGATCAGGTGAAGATCCGGGGCTTTCGCGTAGAACTCGCGGAGATCGAAGCGGTCATTTCTGAGCACGGAGGTGTGCGGCAAGCGATAGTCGCGCTGCGCGAGCACACCAAAGGCGAGCCGAGCGTGATTGCCTACGTCGTGCCGATTGACCCCTCGCATTTTGATACGGAAGAGCTTCGGACCTTCCTCGGCAAGAAATTGCCGGAGCCCATGATTCCCTCGGCATTTGTAAGGCTCGAGAATTTCCCCTTGTTGCCCAATGGCAAGGTGAACCGCAATGCTCTGCCGGCGGCCGACCGGCCTGTTTCTGCAGCCCAGTTCGTGGCGCCCAAAGGTGAGCTGGAATTCGAACTGGTTGGGATCTGGGAAGGGATTCTCGGCAGACGTGCGATTGGAGTGACCGACAACTTCTTCGATCTCGGCGGAAACTCGCTACTGGTCGCCAAGCTTTTGCTTCGCATCGAGCAGAGATTGGGGAAGAGGCTTTCCCTGGCAAGCATCTTTCAGGCGCCGTCGATCCAGCAACTAGCCGCGATGCTCGACGGGCAAAACGCGCCAATGCATCATGCGGCCGTGGTTCCTATTCAAGCGCAGGGCTCCAAGCCTCCGTTATTCTGGGTGCGGGGAGGGCCTTTGTTTCTACCTTTGGCCAATCGTCTGGGTCCTGATCAGCCACTGCTGGGCCTTCATCTGCCTGCTTCCGATGCCAGCCGACTGCAGGTTCCTTACGAACTCGAGGACATTGCTACCGAACTTGTTCGTTGCATGCGCGAAGTGCAACGAGAAGGTCCTTATTACATTGCCGGCTTGTGCGTAAATGGCGTAATTGCCTACGAGATGGCGCGGCAATTGGTTGCGCAAGGCGAAGAGATCGCGCTGCTCGTGGTTTTTGACGCTCAAAATCCGGCTTATTACGAAGATTTCTCCCAAGAAAGTCGGCGCGAATTACTGTGGAAGAGAATCGCATTCCAGTTCTCAAACCTCCGCTCTGCCGGACTCACAGGGCTGCCAGATTTTATTCGTGATCGGCTGACCGGAATCCGCCGTAGGCTCAGTGTGCGATACTGGCGCGCCTGCCATGCATTGCATGTTCGCGTCAAGGTCGACCATCTGGAAGACCTGGAGAATATTGTGCACCCGGCTTCCTTCGTATATCGGCCCAAGCCTTACCCGGGGCCTGTGGTCTTCTTCCAGTCCACAGACTGGCCTGTGGGCCGCTATTGGGACTTCCACGCGAGCTGGAACGGTCTGATCTGTGGCGGCTTGGAACTGCACAAGATCCGCGGTGGCCACGAGTCCATGTTCTATGAAGAGAACGTAGACTTGCTAGCTGCCAAACTGAAGTCTTGCCTGGCTGTCGTTCATGAGAAACGTATTCGAACGATCGAACGCTCTCCGGAAACCATGAAGAACTAAACCCATCGTTTGCAAGCAACCGTGTGTCCGTTAGTTCGGCAAATGGAAAGAGTTAGTCATGCACAACACTCCACTGTTCGTAAATAGCTTTTCTGTTAAGAAGGGAAAAGCGTAATGAAAATTGAGCGCCGGGCCAGCCAGGTAATGCCTTTGGTTAACGGGCCCAGAATTCTCCACCTCGGTTGTGCGGCGCATGTGCCTGATCCGAACGATCCCACTTGGCTTCACGGGCAATTGTGTAAGCGTTTTCCCGACACGGTCGGCGTTGACCTGAGACAGGATCTTATCGAAAAGTTGGAAGAGATTGGATTTCGCAACCTTTATGTCGCAAACGCCGAGACTTTCAATCTCAACCGTCAGTTCGACACGATTGTTGCTGGAGACATCATCGAACACCTTTCGAATCCTGGTTCCTTCCTCACTCAAGCCAAGAAGCATCTCGCACCAGGCGGCAAACTTATCATCACCACGCCATACCCTTTCGCGCTGCAAACACTCATATATTCGTTTCTGAAGTATCCAAAAACATGTTGGAATGTTGAGCACACATGTTGGTTTTGCTTGCAAACGTTCAGCGAACTAAGCCGCAGAGCCGGTCTGCGGATCGTGCATCAGGACCTTATCGGAAGCTACGTACTCGATAATCCATATTTTCCCTATCGGGTGTTTGTTAGAACCCTGCGCCTCCTGGGCGGTATCCTGCCCAAGCGATTGAAGTGCAATACCATGCTCTTCGTTTTGACCCACGGCGATCAGAAGGATACGCGTCCGTATCGCCTTGATGTCATGCCGTGCAATAGCTAGTCACGCAGGTACCTAGAGAATGCGTTTGGAAAACTCCCCAGTCGAAGTTGAGGCCGCCCAGCCGAGCGCGGAAAGCCACGCGAAACCAATCCGGGCACGGGTTCGCGAAGCTGGGTTCCGGGACTATGCCCAGATCGCGGCGCTGGAGTCCCGTTATGGACTCCAACCGAAGAGCTACGAAGAGTGGTCGCACTTGTGGATTGAAAATCCTGTTTATCGCCAGCTTCCCAAATGGCCGATCGGATGGGTATGCGAAAACGAGCGGGCTGAGGTCGTCGGCTGTATCGCAAACATTCCCTTGGCTTATGAGTTCGAGAATCAAACTCTGATTGCAGCCACAAGCCGCGCATTGGTGGTGGCCTCCCTCTATCGCCCTTATTGTTTCCCGCTGTTGAGCTGTTTCTTCGGTCAAGCAAATGTCGACCTCTTTCTCAACACCACGGTCAACTCCAAGGCGTTGAAGCTGCACGAGATATTTCGAACTTTGCGAGTGCCCACCGGAATCTGGGACCAGTCGGCATTTTGGATCACGAACTATCCGGCATTCGCCGCTAGCCTTCTGGCTATGAAAGAGCTTCCAGGCGGCCTGGCCTTGAGGTACCCACTCTCGGCGGGGTTGTTGTTAAGGGATGCTGTTGCGGGCAGAGCCCTGCGAATGCGACCGAACAAGTCGGCAGCCGAATTCTGTACGCGTTTCGACGAGAGGTTCGACAGATTCTGGAAGCAGTTAAGAAAAAGCTGCTCTGGCCGTTTACTGGCTTCCCGCGCCCGGGATGTGCTGGAGTGGCATTTCAAGCATGCGCTGGCGACGGACAAGGCGTGGGTCTTGACCATGAACAGCGGTTCGGAACTTTCGGCCTATGCCATTTTTCGCCGGCAAGATAACCCCGCATATGGCCTCAAGCGAATGCGCTTGGTCGATTTTCAGACAAGGCCAGGCGAAACCGAGTTGTTGGAACCGATGCTGCTCCGTGCCTTGGACAGATGCCGGCGTGAAGGCATACACATGCTGGAAGCCATCGGCTTCTGCTCTGACAAACAACGCGTCATCGAGAGTCTGGCTCCGCATTGTCGCCAGCTCAGTTCCTGGCGGTATTTCTACAAGGCAAACAACGAGCACTTGGCCGCAAGCCTGCAGAACTCACAGGTCTGGGATGCGACCTGCTTCGACGGCGATGCTAGTCTTTAGCTTGCTCGTCTTTAGCTTGATAGCGTCCCCGCCACGTTGCTGACCATCTGCCCGAATTTGAATCGAGAAGAAGAGCACAAGTAATGGAAGAAACAATGACGCAAGTTGTGGAGAGTGCCGACCCGAAAGTGAGCCCACTGTCCCGGCAACCCTGTGAAGGACCTCTGTTTGTCGTGGGAATGTTTCGCTCCGGCACTTCGTTGCTCTATGCGCTTCTAAACCAGCATCCACAGATTGCCTTGATGTATGAAGGCGACCTCGCACACTTGCCCTCGCTTTTCTGGCTTCCAACAGACACGAGCAAATGGTTAGTGAAATGGAACTTTTGGAATGGAGCTGTCAGCCGGCACAAAATCGATCCGGACCGAGTCCCCGCCGGGATTTCCGATCTTAGGACTGCCGTCCGGGAAGCGTATCTTGCTTATGCCCGGCAAAAGACGGGTGCAACCATTTGGGGGTGCAAGTCACCCACCTACTTCGACGAGGTTTCCCGTTTGGCGCGCACCTTCCCCAATGCACGGTTTGTGATTATTTGGAGAGATTTGAGGAGCATTTGCCGCAGTATCCTGAAAGCTGCGGAAAAGCCGAGTTACTTCCGCAGGACAGGCATCACCCTGCGTTCGCTGATTGGCTACCACGAGTTGAAGAAGCAGTGCGACGAACTCATGTTCCGTGATCTCCCGGTCCACCAGATTTATTACGAGGACCTAGTGCGCGATCCTGGCACCACAATGCGGGGAATCTGTGAATTCCTGCAAATCCCGTTTGATTCGAGAATGACATCGCTGAAAGGGGCGGACCGTGGCGCTATAGAAGATGCCCCTCATCATTCGCAGGTAAAGGCCGAAAGGATTCTACCGTCGAAGAGTGTGACAGAACTTCCCCCGGCACTGAGCAGCAAGATTGATCGTTATTTAATTCTGTGGCGAAGGCAGTACTCTGGCGCCTGGCCTTTGTACCCGCGCTCTTTGGAGGGCACCACAAGGCCCACAGTTTGGGAAAGATGTTGGGACCGGCTACGCTTTGCGGGTCTCCAGCTCTGGTATCACACGACTCCCATCGCCTTCTCGTTTGTCCCGCTACGTTTTTGGAAAGCATATCGCAGATTGAGGGGGCGGCCGTACGCTTCGGAGTCCGTGTACGAGCTGGGTCTCGGAGAAACACAAAATTCGGCGCGCCCGTAAACGGCCTTCTCGTATTCAGCTCCAGCATTTTAGTACGTCGCGAATCGTGAAACTGCCTCTGCGCTAAGAACCGGCAAACGATTGTTCAGCATGGGCAAGGGAGTTCGGGTGTGTAACCAGGACATCAAGGTGTTCTCGACCTGTGTGCAGTCGAGCGCAGTAGAACGCGACTCGTACGTCCGGAACGTCATTGAGGTGGCTCGCTGGAGCGAAGAGGCGGGCTGTGAAGGCATCCTGGTTTACACCGATAATTCCCTGGTCGATCCCTGGCTGGTAGCGCAAATCATCATTCAAAATACAGAGAAAGTGTGTCCGCTCGTGGCCGTGCAACCTTCTTACATGCATCCGTATGCTGTCGCCAAGATGGTGAGCTCCTTGGGCCACCTCTATGAGCGCCGGGTGTACCTGAATATGGTTGCCGGCGGTTTCAGTAACGACTTGGCTGCGCTAAACGACAAGACGCCTCACGATAAACGTTACGGACGTCTGGTGGAGTACACCACGATTATTCAGGAACTGTTGAAGAGCTCTGCCCCAGTGAGCTATCACGGCGAGTTCTACACCGTAGACAAGCTGCGGATGACTCCTCCACTGACTCCCGAATTAAGTCCCGGTATCATGGTCTCTGGTTCTTCCGAAGCAGGTTTGACAGCTGCAGTTGCGCTTGGTGCCACGGCGATTCGGTATCCTCAGTCGGCTGACTGCGAACCGGATCATCGGCATGCGGCCACCAAGTCCGGCATCAGGGTCGGCATCATCGCCCGACCATCCGCGGAGCAGGCCTGGACCATTGCGCATTCGCGGTTCCCGGCGGACCGTAAAGGCCAACTCACGCATCAGCTAGCCATGAAGGCTTCGGATTCTGCATGGCACAAACAGCTTTCGCAGATGGCTACAGAGACAGAGATAGAACAAGGCAACCCCAGCCCTTACTGGTTGTGGCCCTTCAAAAATTACAAGACTTTCTGTCCTTATCTGGTCGGAAGCTACGATTGCGTCGCTTCCGAGCTGGCCAAGTACATTCAACGTGGTTACCTGACGTTCATCCTGGATATCCCTCCCACCAGAGAAGAACTGGCGCACACTAATAGCGTCTTCTCTAAGGCGCGGCTGCTGGCGGTGAAATGACACGCCTCCTACAGAATTGGGTTTCCGCTCAGGCGGAGCGTCGCCCCGAGGCGGTAGCGGTAGTCATGGAGAGGCAGGCCCTTACTTACCGCCAACTGGAAGAGGCGAGCAACCGTTTGGCGCGTCTCCTGAAGGCAGCGGGTTGCAGAAGAGGAGACCGAGTTTGTTTTGCTATCCCCAAAAGCCCTGCCGCAATTATCGCCATCTTGGGGATCCTGAAAGCAGATTGTATTCACGTACCGATCGATACTTCCAGTCCCACCCATCGCGTGTCGAAGCTCCTGAAGTCGAGCGAGCCTCGTTACCTTCTGGGTGTGGGAGCATCGGCCAGTTTACTGCAGGACTTGTTCTCCCAGAATAATTTCAAGAGTTCGATTCGAGTCGGCTGGATGGAAGAGTCATCACAACAATTCCCGACATTTACGCCGGCATTCACCTGGTCTGACGTCGATAGTTATTCGAGCGAGCCGTTGGAATACGAGAACAACTCCGACGATCCTGCCCACATTTTGTTCACATCGGGCTCGACAGGGGAGCCCAAAGGAGTAGTCATCACCCATGCCAACGTGATCCACTTTGTGGACTGGGCAACCCGCTATTTTGGCATGACCGACTCCGATCATGTCTCCTGCCATCCCCCACTGCATTTTGATTTGGCCACGTTTGACATTTTTGGCGCCTTTGCGGCTGGTGCACAACTCTATCTGGTTCTCCCCGAATTGAGCTTGCTGCCCAATAAGCTGGCCGAGTATATGCGCAATGCGGAGCTGACTCAGTGGTTCTCGGTTCCGTCTGTGCTCAGTTACATGGCCAAGTTTGACGTTGTGGAGTTCAATGATTTTCCGGCTCTGAAGCGCCTGCTGTGGTGCGGCGAGGTGTTTCCCACTCCAGCGCTGGCCTACTGGATGAAGCGTCTGCCCAAAGTTACGTTCACGAATTTGTATGGCCCAACGGAGACAACCATCGCCAGCAGCTATTACACCGTCCCAAATTGTCCGCTCGACGACAATCAACCCATTCCGATCGGGACCGCCTGCAACGGAGAGGAGTTGCTCGTGCTCGATCACAAGCTTTGCCCCATGCCACCAGGTGAAGTAGGCGATCTTTACATTGGAGGAGTCGGGCTAAGCCCTGGCTATTGGCGTAACCCCGCGCAAACCACATCCGCTTTCGTAGTTGCCGGCGCAGGGCATCGCATCTACCGGACGGGAGATCTAGCTCGGAGGGGCGAGGACGATCTCGTTTATTTCGTGGGTCGAACCGACAGCCAGATCAAGAGCCGCGGCTATCGGATTGAACTCGGCGAAATTGAGGTGGCCCTAAACGCCGTCAAAGAACTGAAAGAGTCGGCGGTTGTGGCGATTCCGACCGACGGTTTCGAGAACAATTTGATCTGCTGCGCCTACGTTGCCCAAGACAAGCTGCAAATTAGCGCTTCAGAAATTCGCCGCAGCCTGAGTGCGGTGCTGCCCGCGTACATGCTACCTTCGCGTTGGATGAATTTGAGAGAACTGCCGAAAAATCCGAATGGGAAGATCGATCGGCGCAAAATCCAAGATTCGTTTGCTGTGGAAATTACAACCACTCAAAATCCATTGCCAGCGGACTCCGATTTGTCCGTGCGCGGCGCCGGCTCCCAAATCGCGGATTTGGGCGAACCGACGGACAGCGCAGATCAGAGGTCGCTGTCGAGGCTCGTTCTTTCGCGTTCAAGAGTGAGATGAACGTTGTTTTAGTAGCCGAGGAATCGGCCGGCCTGCAAATGTTGCGGGCTTTGGCGCGCAGCGAGCATCGACTGGTTGCCGTCCTTGCCGCACCGCCAAAGCCCGGCTTTATCGGGGTGAACTTATGGAAGGTCGCCACAGACTCTGGCTTTGAAACTTGGCCTGCGGAGCTGGTAAGAAGTCGTGCTCTGGCTGACCGGTTCCGGTCGGAAGAGGTGGATATTTTACTAAACATCCACTCCCTTTACGTCATTCACCAGGAGGTGCTGGCCGCGCCGAAACTCGGTTCCTTTAACCTGCATCCTGGACCGCTGCCCCGTTATGCAGGTCTGAATGCGGTCAGTTGGGCCATATTCCGGGGCGAGCAGAGCCACGGGGTGACGGTGCACCGAATGGAGCCTGACATCGATGCCGGACCAATCGTTTATCAAACTTCGTTCCCGATTCAAGCCGACGACACAGCGCTGTCCCTGAGTTTCAAGTGCGTTCGGGAAGGGATCACCCTCATGCTGCGCTTGCTCGAGGTAGCTACGGTCGCGCCCGCCGACATTCCCCTTACACCGCAGGACTCTGCCATGAGAGAATACTTCGGTAGCGAAGTGCCTGGGCAGGGTCGCATTTGCTGGTCCTGGCCCGCTTGCAAGGTCGTGAATTTAGTTCGCGCTTGCGACTACTTCCCGTTTCGTTCGCCCTGGGGGCATGCCCACACCCGCCTGGGAGTGCAAGAGTTTGCACTCGTCAAAGCGTGTCGAACCGGTTTCCAGTGCGATGCTTCACCCGGAAAGATTGGCAAGTCCACGGATTCTGGCGTCTACGTAGCGTGCCGAGATGAATGGGTTTTGGCCAGCAAATTGCACGTTGCAGGCAGGTACTTACCGGCTCAAGAGGTCTTAAGGCCCGGAGACCAGCTTGCCGATTTCCTAGCTAAGTGCTGATATGGCGAACACCGATTACGAGACTATAAGCACGAGACTCTCTGCCTTGTTTTCCGAGGTTATGCACTTAGAGGTTTTGTCGGCCGAAACCGATTTGTTTGAGACGGGCATTCTCGACTCCCAGAGATTTGTGGAGTTGCTGCTTCACATTGAACAGCATTTCAACACCCACATTGATATTCAGGACTTCGAGATCGAAAACTTTCGTTGTATTGAAAAGATTGCCGCGTTGATCTTCGAACGCAAGAACGGGAACAGCGTCTCTCGATTTTCCCGCACGCACGGGGTGCCTTCTGGTTGAGCGCGCGGCCACTCACTTTCGTGGACAACTATTAGTTTGGGTCGAAATACGCATGTTGTCGGTATCTCGAAACAAATGGCTCATTGGCCGCAGCGGCACCGCATGCACTGACGCCCTGCGCAGGTTGGTTAGCAGAATCGAAGGAGAGCAACACTTGTGCCTATAACTAGTGCTTCAACCGTGGGAAAGTCTGCAGTCTTACCCAAGAGTGGATTGCGCAAATTTGGGAAAGCCCTATTCTGGTTTGTGGCGGTCTGTCTGGTTCTCGAAGTCGGATTGCGCGCATTTGGTTACGGATCGTATGTAATCTATCGGCCGGACCAACGGCTGCTGTGGGTGCCAATGCCCGGCCAGCACCGGGTAACTGAAATCAACCACGCCGCTGAGACGATAAGTCCGCAAGGCTTCCGCTATCGCGAGGTGCTCACGCACGAGCATCCGGGAATCTATCGCATGTTCGCATTCGGCGATTCTGTCACCATGGGCTGGGGCGTCAACGACGATTCGACTTACAGTGCGCAGCTCGAGAAGCTGCTGAACTCGCAAGACTGTTCCGGAACGAAGTTCCAGATGATCTCAGCCGGAGTGAATGCGTATCCGCAAGCACTGGCCGTCGAACGGCTGAAGATGGTGCTCGAAGATGGCTATCAACCCAATGCGGTCATCCTGGCATTCAGTTTCAACACGGGTTTCGAGCGCTTGGCTGACCTCCAGGGAGCTGAGCGGCAGAAGTTGCTCCGGCGAGTTGAACTAAAATCCGTCGCTCGTCGAATCGCCCTGTACAACTTCCTGATTGAGGGGGTACTGCGAAATCTTGTTTACTATCGCATCCGGGAAAAGCTCATGCTGGGCACTTGGGATACGGCTGGCGCGGCGCCCAATCTGCCCGCTTCGCATTACCTTAAGGAACTTCAGTCAGCCAAGGACACCGCCGATGCACACCACGTGCAAATGATCATGCTGTTGCTAGGCACGAAGGGTGAATTTTACCCTGCGCACCCTTATCAGAAAGCGATGTTCGAGTTCGCGCGCGAAAACAATATCCCGATCCTGAACATGATGGAAGTGATGAAGTCGCAGAACCAGGACGAGGTGTACATGGATCCCGCGCATCCTACACCGGTGGGGCAAGCGTTGATCGCACAGAATCTCTTGCCGCTCGTGCGCGGGCTTGGCTCTTATTCTGCGGCCTGCCAAGCGGGGCCTACTAACAATGCCGCTGTTTCCTCGACCGCTACGAAACCCATAGCAACGCGGCCGTAGTTCATTCGGGTTTCGTGGTAGGGAAGGGACGTTCATGACCTGCGATCGGAAAATGTTCGATGTTGTTCCAGGAGGAATATGCTGAAGCGCATTTGGCAAGGTTGGAAGCGGATTGCCCATAAGATTGGTAACTTCCAGTCAAGAGTAGTGCTAACGATTTTCTACTTTATTTTCGTCCTACCATTCGGGTTGGGGGCGCGTTTCTTTTCGGACCCGCTGCGGATCAAGAAGCGTCCCACCCAATGGCTCGACCATCCTGATGAGGCCCATGATTTGCAGTGGGCTAGAAAGCAGTGACCGTGCATATCCTCGGAATCTCCTGTTATTACCACGATGCGGCAGCCGTCCTTCTGCGCGACGGCCAGATCGTGGCAGCGTCCGAAGAAGAACGCTTCTCTCGCATCAAGCACGATTACGGTTTTCCCAAGCAGGCAATCAAGTACTGCCTCGAGCAAGGTGGCATTCGAGGATCAGACCTCGACTACGTTGTGTTTTTCGAGAAACCCTTTCGCAAACTCGACCGCATCCTGATGACTTCGTTCCAGACCTACCCGAAATCCTGGAAGGTCTTCCGCGAGTCCATGATGACTTGGACCATGGACAAGATGTGGGTCGCATCCACCATCCAGTCGGAGCTGGGCGATATTCCGAAAGACAGGATTCTGTTTTCCGAGCATCACCTCTCGCACGCAGCCAGTGCGTTCTTGTGCTCTCCGTTCGAGGAGGCGGCGATTCTCACCGTCGACGGAGTCGGGGAATGGGTGACGAGCACTTATGGTGTGGGACGCGGCAATGACATCAAGCTGCTCAAGCAGATAGAATTCCCTCATTCGCTGGGTCTGCTCTACAGTGCCTTCACTGCCTTCCTAGGCTTCGAAGTTAACGAAGGTGAATACAAGGTGATGGGCATGGCGCCGTACGGCCAGCCCCGCTATGTCGACAAAGTATGGAAGGTGGTCCATCAGAACCAGGACGGCTCGTTCTCGCTTGACATGGATTACTTTTCCTTCCACCACTCGACCGATCGCACCTACAACCGCCGCTTCGAACAGTTGTTTGGTGAGTCCCGGCCTCCCAAGTTACAGTTCTTCACGGAAGCCACTGGCTTCCCAAAATATTTCGGCGACCGCCCGTCGAACTACCGCGATTTGTGCAAGCTGAACCAGCACTTTGCCGACATCGCCTCCAGCATTCAAAAGGTGACCGAAGAATTAGTGCTGGGGATGGCGCGCAACGTGTGCAAGCAAACCGGGCTCAAGAAACTTTGCATCGCCGGTGGCGTGGGCCTAAACAGCGTCGCCAATTCGCGTATTCTGCGCGAGACCGAGTTTGAAGAGCTGTACGTTCAGCCCGCAGCCGGAGACGGCGGTGGCGCCTTGGGTGCAGCTCTGTGGGCGTACAACACGTTGCTGGGCAAGCCGCGGAACTTCACCATGAAGCACGCCTATTGGGGGCGCGCCAACTCCGAAGCAGAGATCAGCGACTTCCTCGTTGCGAACAATATCCCGCATCGCAGGCTGAAGGACGAAGATGAAATCGTAGATACTGTTGTGGATCGTCTTATCGGCGGCAAGGTTGTGGGCTGGGCGCAGGGACGGTTCGAATGGGGGCCACGGGCGCTGGGCAGCCGAAGCATCTTGGCCGATCCGCGCAACCCGGACATGAAGGATATCGTCAACTCGAAGATCAAGTTCCGGGAACCCTATCGGCCTTTTGCTCCTTCGATTCTCGCTGAATGTGCGGAAAAGTATTTTGAGCTGCCCAACGCGGTCCGCCATTATCCGGCGCGCTACATGCTCTATGTGGTGCCGGTCAAGCAGGCTGAGCAAAGCACGCTGCCGGCGATTACGCACGTAGACGGAACAGGGCGCCTACAGACGGTCTTTAAGGATCAGAGCCCACGCTACTATCACCTGATCGAGCGCTTTGGTCAAGCCACAGGTGTGCCCGTGGTGTTGAACACGTCGTTCAATTTGAAGGGTGAGCCCATCGTGAACACGCCGGCCAATGCCTTCAATACCTTCTCAAAGAGTGAAATGGATGCTTTGGTGATGGAGAATTTTCTGGTGGAAAAGTCGTATCTCTAACCGGGTTTCTTTCCCAGACCCGGATACTGGCCCTGCTACGCAATTACGCAGGCAATTAAATCGATCGAATTTAACAAGACGACAGGTTTTTTGGAGGCCGCAATGTACCCGACGTACCCTACTCTCAGTTTTGTCGCCCGTTTGTCCTCTGTCGGCGGACCCGCCCGCCGAAACAGGAAAATGCAGCTCTTTTGCACGATGTTGGCAACCTTGACCCTTTGCTGTTTAGCACTGTTGTCCCCATCGCAGACTTGGGCGCAGCAAAACAACACCATTGCAACAGTTGCTGGCGGAGCTCTACCCAACGCCACAGCGACTTCGGCGGATATCGCGGGCCCAAGCTCGGCGGTAGAAGACGCGAACGGCAACATTTATATTGCCTCACCGAGCAGCTACTACGTGTTCAAGGTGAACCCCGCGACAAACACGCTGAGCGTTTTCGCCGGCACGGGCATCCAGGGGTTCAAAGGTGACGGGGCAGCGGCTATCAAGGCCACGCTGATGGGCCCCGCCGCGCTAGCGATCGATAGTAAGTCGGGGAATATCTACATCGTGGACCTCAACCGCATCCGTGTTATCACCCCGGATGGCAACATTAACACCATTGCGGGAACAGGGGGAACCTGCAACCCTTCGACGGCACTCTGCGGCGATGGCGGATCGGCTCTCCAGGCGCAATTCTCCACTCCCCAGGCTTTGGCGGTAGACGGCTCGGGCAACCTCTTCATCGCCGATACTGGGGATATGAGGATTCGGGAGGTGTCCGGAGGGGTTATCACCACAGTTGTCGGCAATGGTAAGATTTGCGATAGTCCAGTGCAACCCTGCGGCGATAATGGTTCAGCTACGCTAGCTCAATTAGACCTGCCAGCTGGAGTAGCGGTGGACGCGGCCGATAATATCTACATTGGTGACACCAGAGATCAGCGCATCCGGCTCGTGACCGCGGCTACAGGGGTCATTTCGGCCTACGCGAGCAGAGGAATTAGCTGCACTGATCCAACCTTCCTTTGCGGAGATGGTGGTCCCAAAGCCACCGCACGTTTCCACAATCCATCGGCCGTGTCGCTGGACAGCGCTGGCAATCTGTATATAGCGGACACGTTGGACAACCGCATCCGGGAAGTCGATTCCAGCGGCAACCAGTACATCCACACCGTGGCCGGAACCGGAACCCTTGGTTTCGCTGGCGACGGAGGTAGCGCGAAAAGTGCTGAACTGGACGCACCAGCCGGCATAATAGTGGATTCACTAGGCACCCTCACCATCACCGATGGCGGCAATCAACGCATTCGCCAAGTGGTAAACAAGAACATTAATTCCATCGCCGGAGGTGGCACCGGGGGGGATTCCGGGGCACCTACCCAGGCCACGCTGGCGGAACCGCTTACTGTTTTTTGGGACACGGCTGGCAACTACTACATCGCTGATGCTGCCAACAATCGGATCCGCATGGTGACGCCTGGCGGAGTCATATCGACCGTTGCCGGCAATGGCAGCGCTGGTTACACCGGTGATGGAGGACCCGCGACGGCTGCCACTCTGAATCAACCGCGGGCAGTAGCGGTAGACGCCGCCGGCGATATCTTCATCGCCGATACGGGAAATCTTGTCATCCGCGAAGTGAACGCCAGTACGCAACAGATTACAACCATAGCAGGCAACAAAAGTCCTTGCGTTCCTACGACCGCACCCTGTGGTGATGGGGGGCCGGCCACGAAAGCCAGTATTACGTTCGTGACCGCCATGGCGCTCGACGGCAGCGCCAACTTATACATTGCGGACTACTTCGGCAACCGCATCCGCAAAGTGGATGCATCAGGCACCATTAGCACTCTAGCTGGGACGGGTGCTCGTGGCCATACCGGCGATGGTGGCCCAGCCAAGCTAGCAAAGCTAAATCGCCCATACGGAGTAGCCGCGGATGCCGCTGGCAACGTTTACATTGCGGATAGTCTCGACAACAAGATCCGCTGTGTAGTAGGTGCAACCGGTGGTTGCGGCGGTTCAGCCCTCGCCGTGGGTAGCATCTTTACCTACGCCTTTGCTTCCGGCCAACCCACCTTCAGTGGCGACGGTGGGCCCGCCCTAAAAGCGACAATGCAACAACCATACGAAGTGGAGCTTGATCCAGCCGGCAACCTCTACGTCGGCGGGGGGGCAGATGTAGTGGTGCGGCGCATCGACGCAGCGAGCCAGACCATAGTAACCGTGGCGGGCAACCCGAAAAGGCCGGGGAACTTCGGTTTTGCCGGGGATGGTGGTCCCGCGACCCAAGCCACGCTGAATAACACTGGTCTTGCGGTAAACAGTTCGGGAGCGCTCCTGATCGCGGATACAGGCAACAATCGTGTTCGTCAAGTGGATCTGGTGGCGGGGGTTAACTTGTCCAAAAAGATGAGTTTCACGACTACGCCGGTTGGGCAAACCAGGCAGCCGTTGAACGCCAACTTGAAGAACACGGGCCTTGCCGATCTTTCCATCAGCAATGTCGTCATCACGGGGAGAAATTCTGGAGATTTCGCAATCTCCCAAAAGACGTGTGGCGCCCAGCTCGCTCCCGGTAGGAGTTGCTCTGTGAGTGTCACCTTCACCCCACAGAAGACAGGAACGCGGAGCGCCAACCTGACAATTACGGACAACCTTGGGCAGCACCAGGTGTACCTGGTCGGGACCTCCCAATAAAGTCGTTCAGTCATGAGACCAAGGGCGAGGTGGAAGGCTTCGGCCAAGTCCATCCCCCTTGTCCTCTGACCATTTCCGTTTACAAGACTTCGTCAGCCGCTACAACCTCGTGACTCTGGTCGAGAACACAGGGACATCGTCGCCAAGGAGGATCGAGCCGTGAAGTATGCAAGCCGAGTAAAAGTTCACACGTTCCTGCTAACCACAGCCTTGGTTTTAGGCGCCGGGTTGACCAGTTGGAGCGCCGAGGCCGCAGGAGGAAACCACGCTGCGCCAGTGCAGGCGAAGCACCCCTCCCAGGCAGGGGCGCAAATTCAGCACTTCGTCTTCATCATCAAGGAGAACCACACTTACGATAACTATTTCGGAACGTTTCCGGGACCGGATCGTGCCACCCACGGCTTGATCTCGACTGGGCAAAGTATACCCCTTGCGCCCATGGTGGACGTAATGCCGCACGATGCCGGACACGCAATGACTTCCGCCGAGTGGGCCGTGGATAACGGTAAAATGGACAACTACGACCTGATTTTCCATGGCAACGAAAATGGCGAACTTTTGGCCTATCGCCAATTTCGGCAAGCGGACATTCCCAACTACTGGACATATGCTCAGAACTTCGTCCTGGGTGATCACATGTTTTCGTCTGAGGCCGGTTCCAGCTTTCCCAACCATCTTTATCCGATCGCTGCTACAGCTTACGGAGCACTTGAGATTCCAAGTGATCCTTTCAAGAGAAGCAATAACACCGACGGAGGTGCCTGGGGATGCGACTCACCCGCGACCATGACCGTGCCGGTGCTGCTCGACTCCGAAGGCACTGTGGATCCTGAGTATCCCTGCTTTCACAACGTCACCACCATCGCGGATGAAATCGAAGCTGCAGGGTTGACTTGGAAATACTATGCCCCCAACAAGGGACAGGAAGGTTACGTTTTCTCGGTATTCGATGCGATCGACAGCGTTCGAAACACTGGTCGCTGGGCGGAGCACGTGGTACCACCCTCGCAGTTTGTCACCGACGCACAGAACGGGAACCTCCCTAATGTAAGCTGGCTCGTGGCCGGACTGGAGAGCGAACATTTCCCTCATAGCACGTGCATCGGGGAGAATTGGACCGTGCAGATGGTTAATGCTGTGATGCAGGGGCCGGAGTGGGATTCAACAGCGATTATTGTGGTTTGGGACGATTTTGGCGGGTTCTACGACCACGTCCCTCCGCCCATAGTGGACGGCCTTGGCTTGGGCCCCCGCGTTCCGTTCTTGCTGATTTCCGCTTATCCGCTTGCCAGCCACGTTTCCCATACCCGTTATGAATTCTCCTCGGTTCTCCGTACCATCGAAGACCGTTTCGGGTTGGCAGCGCTGACCCAGCGGGATGCGAAGGCCAATCTCCTCTGGGACAGTTTTGATTTTTCTCAGAAGGTACCTCCGTTGATTCTGAACCAACGCTCCTGCCCGCTGAATTCGACTGCCTACGTCCAGTTCGGCAGCCGGGGGGTGGGTACTTCGAGTCCAGCCATCAAGGTGCCCTTCACGAATTGGCGGAGCAATCCCGTTTCGATTTCCAGCGTGAGCATTAGCGGTGATTTCACCCAGACCAACCGTTGCGGCAAGACTCTCAAGCCGGGTTTAGCGTGTGACTTCATGATTACCTTCACGCCCACCGCCGTGCGAACGCGAGTTGGCACTCTGACCATCAACGACGATGATGCCAGCAGCCCGCAGACCATCGCATTGACTGGTACCGGCAGTGCAGTGAACATCGCACCTGGCTACCCGGGGTTAGTGTACAAGTTTGTCAACTTCGGTTCTAACATGACGTTGCAGGCGAACCTGACCAACCTGGGCAGCTCGTCCGTGCACATTTCGAGTGTAAGCATTATGGGGATGAACGCTCAAGATTTCTCTCAGACAAACAACTGCGGTAACTCCTTGATGCCCGGCCAAAAATGTATATTCAAAGTGACGTACACTCCAGTTCCACAAGATTACAGGCTTGGAGGATTCGAGATCGCCAACCTAGTGGTCAACGATGGGGCTCCTGGCAGCCCCCACACCGTCCGGTTGGAGGGAGTCGGCGTTGGCGTTAGTCAATCCGCTACAGCCTTCAAATTTGGCAACCAAGGGGTGGGCACCAACAGCCAACCTCAGACAGTTACTCTGAAAAACTACTGGACGAGTACCGTGAATTTCGCCCCCATTCAAATCATCGGGGAATACTCACAAACCAATACCTGCGGTTCAAGTCTGCCCCCAGGTCAGCAATGCCAAATCAGCGTGGTCTTTAGCCCGACACAGAAGGGGCCTGCTGAGGGCCTTTTGACCATTGGGAGCAACGCTCCAGCCCGCATCCAATCAGTTGTCTTGACCGGAAACGGCAACTAGGGATCGGAATAGGCTACATAGACATGCCATCAGTGATCCGAACTAAGCCAGTCAACACGCGCCCGACCTGCGCTACATCGTGGTTGGGCGTCGTGCTGTTCTTGGGGGCGACCTGCTTTCTGCCTGGAGCTGACCACGTTCAGCCATTGACCTCCTTGGACAGGGCCGATATCGGTTTCGTGCGGGACGGCCTTCGCCCTGCCCGGTCCAAGGTGTCAGACAAGAAGATCTGCTCTGAGGTTTACCCGGTTCCGGAGGCTGCAAAACACTGGAGCCAGTGTGCAGGGGGAGAGTACAGCGAATGTGGGGGGTCCGATCAATGCGCGTGCAAGGTGGATGAGCGCTTGATCTGGTATCACTGCAAAGAGGGCTCATATGCCGTCTGTGAGGACGACAATACTTGTGTAGACGGCTCTTAGCCAGCCGCACAAAGGCGGCCGACTTCGGGGTCCATCCATCAACCTCATAGTGTTTCAGCAATACAGCGTTGGCTGGGAATAATGCGTGGCCGTAGCTCGTCGAGGCGCAACCATGATGGTGAGCCTTCCCAGGAGTCACGAAGCTGGCCATCAGCTTCTGTCTCAAACACAGTCACCTGCACAGGGAGTTCCGCCGACGAGTAATAACGTGATTTGAGAATAGACTTGGTAACCTTCAAACCAGTTTCTTCCTCGATCTCGCGCACTGCTGCCTGCTCCGCAGTCTCCCAAGGGAAGGCCAACCCTCCAGGGAATGACACTCCTCGTCCGTCATTGCGTTCAATCACCAGGAAAGCGTCATTTTTCTTGATGACTCCGAGCGAGGCATTCAGTACTCCAAAAACTGGGAAACGGGAGTAAGCGGCCATTCCCGCCCGTGAGAACATCCAGAACATCTTCCTCTTGAGCTTAGTCGCGATCATGCGAGATGCTCCCGCGAGGGCAGAAGATACTGCCAGCCGGATGGCCTCCGCTGTTACGCCCGATTCCTGGCCGCAATGGAGAGGATGCTAACACGATGCGCTAAGGGTTACCAGAGCTGTTCTCCCCCGTTGCCAGAGGGACTTTCGTCCCTATTCAAGAGCAGAAACATATGCTAGTTTAAAGCTTTCCCCCAGACTGTCCTGCCGATCAGAGAGCGACTTGATGGTGGTAACAAGCATGAAACCAAGGATCCTGATGCTGTTTTTTTTGCTCGTCGCGGGCGGGCTCCAGGCCCAGACGATCACCTCGTTTGAGGGCATTGATGCGTCCCAAGCGGCTCATCCCGAGTACGACGTGGACCCCAACGGTAGTGTAGGAACTAGGCAGTATGTCGAGTGGGTCAACGTATATTACCAGGCATACGACAAGGTTACGTTGGCTGCTGTGTGGCCCAGCCTTCAGCTTGGCACCCAACCGTTTCACAAGAATAACATGGCCAACTGTTACGGCATTGGCGGAGATGGCGTCATTACCTTCGACCGTCTGGCCTCGCGCTGGGTTATCGCGGCCCACACTCCGCCAAGAAACGGAGTCTACTACTATTGCGTTGCCGTTTCTAACACCGACGATCTAAGTTCCGGCACGCTCGCCTGGTACACCTACCAATTCGCCTTGAACCCGGTACTGGGAGTGAATTCCAAGGGGCATGTGTATTATCCCGATTGGCCGAAGCTGGGGAGCTGGTCCGATGGTTACTACGTGAGCTTCGATTTGGAAGATCCAGACAACGGGGGGCAGCAGATCGGAGTGGTGGTTTGTGCTCTGGACCGGACCAACATGCTCACGGGAAACACACCGGATCCGATGCAGTGTTTCAGCGATCCAACTCCAATTCCAGTGAATGGCAACTTGTATCTAAGGCACAGTTTGATCCCCGCTGATGTGGAAGGGACGACGGCGCCACCTGCCGGTCGACACGAGTTTTTGGTCAGCATTCAGAATCCTCCCAAGGATGGAAAGACCACGACATCAAGCTCGATTAATTTGTGGGATTTTCATGTGGACTGGACAAATTCTGCCAACTCGACATTCACCAACTCGCCGCTCTCCGTAACACCGTATATCCCAGGTTGCTATAACTTGACCCGCGTGACGAATACCCTCTGTGTACAGGAGCCTTCGAGTGCGACTACTCACGTCAAAGTTGACTCGGTCGGCGACCGGCTCATGCCGCGTTTTTCTTATCGCAACTTTGGCACCTACGAGTCGTTTCTGGTCAGCCATACGATCCAAACCGGTCTAAATGGAAGCCAGCGTACGGGAATCCGGTGGTACGAGCTTCGCGGCAATGGCACGCCCAGCCTGTATCAGAGTGGCACCGTCAATCCCAAGTACTCGTTTCGCTACATGCCGAGCATTGCGCAGGACCGAGTTGGCAATGCGGCTGTCGGCTACAACATCTCAAGCAGTGCACTTGATCCGGGCATCCGGGCATCGTGGTGGAATCTGCCGAATCAAACGCAGCCAGTTGAGCTCACCATCTTGAATGGCACCGGGGATGAGGAAAACTCCTGGCACTGGGGCGATTATGCCAGCATGACGGTCGATCCCGTCGACGGCTGCACGTTTTGGTATGTCACCCAATACTTCGCTACCAATCAGACCGGGAATCAGATCGGCTGGAACACACGGATCGGGAATTTCAAGATCTCAACGTGTTCCGGAAAAAAATAACCGGAAACTAAGGTGGACAGCTGGAAGCACCTGTCGGCCGCGGGTCCGCCGACAAACTCCCGGCTCGCTGAACAAGGAATCTGCGGTTGCTAGGCACAGGGCAGGACCGTTTGATGTTTTACCCGAGACGACTGATCGGGGCATTCCGATCGAAAATAGGGGCTGGTAGAAAACGATGTCTTCTTTAGACATGTGTACGTTACCTTCGTCGCTTGACAGCAATGACGATCGTCTGGACATCCTGGGTGTCCGCGTGCGCCGGTGGAACCTGGCCCAAACGCTTGACGCGGTTGATGAGTCTATCAGGCGGGGTGAGCGCCGCTACGCGGTATTTATCAACGTGTACAACGTGATTGAGGCCCGCCGCAATCCCGAGTACCAGCAAGCCCTTAATGGCGCCGATTTTCCCATGCCCGACGGTATCCCACTGGTCTGGGCAAGTCGGATCCTGGGACGACCGGTTGCCAGTCGCGTGTGTGGGCCTGATTTTCTTGTAGCCATGAATGCTCGCGCTGCTCAGAAGGGCTACACCGTCTATGTCATGTGTGGGGGGGACAAAAAAGCGGAGCGCACCGCAGCTGCTTTTCAGGCTGCGCATCCGAATCTGAAGATCGTGGGTGCCTGGACACCTCCGATGGGCCCGATCGAGGGTAAGTTGAACGAATATATCCTCGGCGAGATTGCCCGCACACAGCCTGATATATTCTGGGTCGGCTTGGGAGCGCCTCTCCAGGAACGCTGGGTCTGGAACAACCGGCAACGGATTGAGGCGCGCTTCACAGGGGCCGTAGGCGGGGCATTCGATTATCACATCGGGGTGCGCAAGCGCGCTCCCCGCTGGATGCAACATCGGGGCTTGGAATTTTGGTATCGCATCAGCCAGGATCCCAGCCTGATCTGGAAAAAGCGGCATTATGCCGACTTGCACATGTTTGTACTTCCCGTGCTGTTTCAGGCGTTGACTCAGTCGCGTCGCAAAAAGTAGACCGTTAGGAGAGTTACTTCTGTGCTTGACGTTTTCATGAAGAACTTGGAGATCTTCTGCTGTCCTCGCTGCCGCGGCTCTTTCCAAGCCGACCGCGAAACTCTGATTTGCCAGGCTTGTGGTGCTGTGTATCTCAGCGACGGTGGAATTCCATTGCTTTTTCATCCCCACCAGGCAAAGGACCAATCGCGCGACGTCACCGATGTCGTGAAGGCATTTTATGAACAGAATCCCTTCCCCAACTATGACGAGGTCGACTCCAAGGAGAGTCTGGCAGAAAAGGCCAACCGCGGGATCTTCGCGCGCCTTCTGGATGAGCAAATCCCTGGAGGGGCTCGCGTTATCGAGTGTGGATGCGGGACGGGGCAGCTGAGCAACTTTTTGGGGATGCGTTGGAATCGGACCGTGTTCGGATCGGATCTTTGTCTCAACTCGTTGCGCTTGGCGAAGGGGTTTAGAGATCGCGGTGACATCAAAAATGCAGGGTTCGTGCAGATGAATCTCTTCTGCCCAGCTTTCAAAGAGAAATCCTTCGATCTGGTTATCAGCAATGGTGTATTGCACCATACCGGTGATCCTTTGGCAGGCTTCAAATCCATCTCCTCTCTGGTGAAGCCGGGAAGGTACATTATTGTCGGGCTCTACAACGCGATTGGCCGTTTGGGGACAGATTTTTTGAGGTTCCTTTTCCGCGTCTCGGGCGACAAGTTGCGGTTCCTCGACGGCCACGTTCGAAACAGAAACTACACGGAGGCTCGAAAGCGCGCCTGGTACATGGACCAATACAAACATCCCCACGAAAGCAAGCATTCCTACGGCGAGGTGCTGACCGATTGGTTTGATGCCAATGGGTTTGAGTTTCTGTTCAGCGTTCCCAAACCGGACCTAGGGGTATTTACGGCAGATGAGAAGCTCTTTGAGCCTCACGACCGGGGAACCAGCGCGACGCGATTTTTGACGGAAGCGGGGTTGGCGCTGCGGCGTGGTGATGCCGGCGGCTTGTTCATCATGATTGGCCGACGCAAAGCAGAGCCTTTGGGGCAAGCAATACCCGCCGCTCACGCGATAGACGCCGCCGGCGGACAACCCGATTACGCGAGGGCCTGAGTTGCGGGCCGTGACGACCGGCCGTTCGCGTTCAGCGGCTTCAGCGTCGGCTAGGGTTTTGAACTTTTAACGGTTCTATGGTACGCACCTGCGATTTGCCGGTGCGCTGTTCGGATGTGATAACTCTGTAAGGATCGAATAATTGAGGAGAAAAACTATATGAAAGTCTTTCGGAACATTGGGCGCAAATTTTCTACTGCTGGCGAATTGGTTGGTTTTTTCGGCCACAAGCGCTGGTGGATTCTGCCCGTGATCGCGGCGGTGCTGCTGCTAGGCGTGTTGTTCGTGGTGGGGGAAGCGACCTCGCTCGCGCCATTCATTTACACTATGTTCTAGCTGGCTTCAGGTGAGCAAGTCTTTGGTACGAAGGACCGTTGACGACATAGGCCAGGAATCGCCCTGCGCCTAATCGTCTGCCGTCGCCTCTCCGCGAGAACCGACCAGCAAGCGATAACGTCGTCCCTAAACTCCACCTTCTCTCCGGCCTTTCTGTTACGTTCGGGGAACACCGGGAAGTAAGAATCCGGATTCCCCAGCGTCCCGCCTTCAAGTGCCATCCGTTCCGTCCCTAAGCCAGAATCTTGTTTGTTTCGAGGGTGCAGTTCGCCCGGCCTGCTCCCTCATTCCGCATCACTAGGGAGCAGACCAAGGCCTGCGCTTCATTCAAAAGCTGGTGTAGTCGTACGCCGGGAAGGTAGCCGGCAGGTTCGGGGGTTTGATCACAGGATTGTTCCGGCCCGCATTGTGTATTGTGTCGTTCGTCTTGGTGTAATCAAAGCCTGCGACAGGTGAACCGGAGAGCAGAAAATCGCCGGCCTGGCCGCTGTTGCTGAAACCGGGATTCACGCTCACGGTTCCTTCTGGGTCTTCGTTCATCGACAAGGGTTTTCCGTTAACCAGCGGATGTCCCTTCTGCCAGTCGGAAAAGGTGAAGAAAGTCCATACGTCCTTGGGATTTGGGGGCTGACCGCAGGTTTTTGCTTGCTCTGGTGGCGGAGGGTTGGTCAAAACATGAAATGCTTGGACGTCGTTCGCGAATCCGCCATCTGTTCTCCAATACAGGTTCCCTTGAAAATTTTGGAACTTGTGGTAATCCATTCCGCACGAGTCGGCACACCCTCTCAAGGCATAGAATCCGGACGTGTGGTCGAGATCGAAATAGAAGATGTTGTTGGTAACATTGACCCTGACTCCGCTGCTGCAATTCTCCGGCCAGGGACTCTGTTCCAAAAACATGCTCTTGCGGGCGAAGGCGACGATGTTGTTATTAAACGTATTTGCTGGATGCCCAGGTGCTGGTCCCAGAGTCATCGCTAGCCCGTCACCGGAAACGCGATAAACGACATTGTTCTCTACATCCACACCCGCTGATTCGATGTCCAGGTACACCCCGACCCCGCCATAACCGCTTCCATGCAATCGACTATCTACGATGGAGGAGTCGCTCACATCATGAATAAGGTTGCTGAGGACTTTGTTTCCACTCCCGCTTCCGGTGGGGGAGCCCACGTCGTAGTACAGGGCTCCTCCATCCGAGGTGACGCCCTGGATAACGTTCCAAATGTGGTTGTATTGGGTGACGATTCGATTGCCATTAGCCTGCCGCTGGTACGAAGGACACCCGTTATTACAGATGGAGATTCCGGCGTGGTAGCCATCGTTGATGTCGTTATGTTGGAAAATAACGTCATGGCCACTCCCCATGGCAATACCTTCCCCGTTGACAAAGACGCGGGAATAGGCTTGGACAATGTTGTTTTGGACGGTAATGAATTGCGGAACGTTCGCTTCCCAGTCGCCCCCGGAAGGAGAATGCCCAACGCGAATTGCGGAGGCGCCGATATCGTAGAACGCCGAGTTTTGGATGAAGTCGTTTTCTGAGGGTGCGTTCTTGTTGTTGGGCAGCAGGGTGGCGACCAGAATGCCGCTGGCGGAAGTGTGCCTTACAACCACACTGTCGAAAGTGACATTCTGGCAGCTTTCGCAGTCGACGGCCTGCGGCAGCGTGTATGCCTCATTGATATCGTTGTTGAGTCCACTAGCTGACGGCATGAAGTTATCCACGGCGAAGGCGAGACCTCGAAAAGTCACGTAGCTGAGATTGTTGGCGAACAACAGGCTCGCTCCAACATAATCACTCGCCGGTGCTCCTGGAATGGCGCCTCCCAGCTGCGCCATCACCACGTGGCCCTGGTTGGGGTCCTCGCCGTGATTGGCAAGGTAGCTCAGGGTCCAGAGCTTCGTCGAGCGATCGAGAAACCAAAGGCCAGTCTGTCCTGCAGACTGAGCCTTCTGAAAGGCGTCTTTCGTGTTCTCGATCATATAGCGATGACCAACCGTCGGGCCAAAGTAGTTGTATTGTCCGCCACCGAGCCCCTTTGTTGCACCCGTAAAATAAACGATGTGGTTTGTGGTATCGACGCAGGCTATCCGCATGATGTCCACGGTCCACGCATTAATCACATTGAATTCGACATCGCCTGCTGGGTAGGAATTGGAACCATTAGTTCGACACGGATGAGACGGGTCGCCGGTATAAATTCCATTTAAATTGGTCCAAGTAGTAACCGGATCGCTGGGGTTGTAGTAATAGCGATCCAGGCACTTGGACTGGTTGTTCCCGTCGCTAACTGCGGGGCAGCCCGTGTCACCTGGTGTAACCGTATTCGCGATTCGAAGAAATGTTCCCAGGTTGCAGAGCGAGACGTCGGCCGCTTGCCCGGTCTGCGTCGACATGCATGAACCGCCGTTCATGTAATACCCGACCCCCGACGACGACTGAAGGCGCGAGCGCAGCCGCCGGCGACCGTTATAGTAGAGGTATTCGAAAGGCTGAATGTTGGCGGGCAATTGGACTTGCCAGAGATTACCGGAAACGTGGTTCCAGGTAAGACCAAGTCCGTGTGTCCCTACCGGAACTCCTCCGTTCATGATTGCAGTCTCGCCCGGATAGTTTTCCCACGTGATGGGCATGCCCGAAGTCCCGGAATCGCTAGCTGCAAATTGCAGAGTTCCCGGGTTTGTGGGACTCAAGGGAAGATAGTAAATCCCCTGCCTCAACATAACGGTAATCGGCCTATTGGGATGGGTCCGTATAAGCGCCCGAACCGCGATCTGCGCTCGAGCGACAGAAGCGAAAGGACCGTTCGTATTCTGTGAATTAGGAACTGGAAGCGTCCCACTCCACGAATCGTTGCCGTTGACAGCGACGTAGAAATCCGCGCTGGTTGCGGCGCCTGCCCAGGCGGTCATCGTAAGGACGCTGGCTAGAACAAGGCCTGTAAAGTGAGATCGGATACTGCAGAACTTTGCAGAGGCTGAAGTACTGGGTGACATAGCATACCCTCACCAACGAGATTGGGGGACCTCGCCTTTCGAGCCCTCGCAATCACTCTAGCTTTGGATTTGCGGTTCATCCTAGATAACCGACGGACACCGACCTTTAGCACACAAGGACATGTACCAATTGCGAAACGATAAGCGGGGCACAAGGGTTATAACTGTTCAGCGAGTGATGGACAAGTTGTGGCAGCGTACTATCCGCCGCGCGTGCGTGCGGATGAGTGCAGCCTGCCAGCGACTAGCGGGGCGACTCACATGGAAGACGTGCGGGAACAGCGAGGAAGGCGATGAGCAGTGTTCAATCCCGAGGGCTACTCCTGCGTCCCTGCACGCCGGGCGAAGATTCCCGCCGCCCGGCTGCGCCAGTCTGCTACTCCGCCATTGGTGCTGCGGGATTCAAGTTCTCAACTGGAGGGACAACACATCAACGTACGGGGCCTAGAAAAAAAGTCACGTTTGTCCGGGTAGGTTCTGTTTTGCATGTGGCGCTTATCTTGATGTGCTTGCCTCTGGTGGGTTGTGGGTTATCCCAAGGTCACTCCCAGGCGCAGAACCAGAGCGCAGCGCTCTCGCGAGGAGATGCATTCTTCGGGATGAATCAATCGCACCTGGTTGGCTGCAATTCGGGGGATTGGGCATTTCCGCTTTTCTCTGCTCCTGCTGGGTCCATTCGGGCTTTTGCTACCTGCAGGACTACATGGGCACAGATGAATCCCGCCAACAATTCCTTTGATTTTTCAGGCCTTGACATGCTGCTATCCACTCTAAAGAGTGGCGGTATTGATGACGTGTTCCTAACCTTAGGATATGTTCCGAATTGGATTTCGTCCAATCCGACAGATCCGCTCTGCGACGGCGCAAACCAACATTATTTATCTCCGGGTATGTGCGATCCGCCGGTCGATCTCAACGCCGATGGTACTGGCACTGATTTGGCATGGCGTAACTTCCTGACCGCCTTGCTCAATCATGTCGCGTCCTCCTCCTATCGGTCGACACATGCACACATTCAGTATTACGAAATCTGGGACGAGTTTCATCGCTCCGACACCGTTAACACAGCCACATGCTATCCGCCGGGAGACTCCGCGGGGCAACCCTGCAGCTATCGAGGCACCTTTGCGCAAATGTTGCGCATGACACAAGACCTGCGTTGCATTGTTGAGGGGCATTCCAACGATCCGATCACTGCAACCTTGTCGACTTGTGGAACCTCTGGTTATTCCGCAATCGGACTGGATGTGTCAGCGCTAATCATGGAAGGGGACGCAGGAGGAGGCTCCTTGGACAATGGCGCCGTTACACTGCAGAACTACTTGTATTGTAATAGCAGTCCACCGGCTGGTAGTGAATGCAACTATGGAAGCGCAGGCAGTGCGGCGACCGACGTGATCAGTGGGCACCCCTACTTTAGTCTCGGCGAGATACCCGAAAGAACAATAAAATATGTTGCAGCTGAAAAGGCGCTCCTGTCACCAGTTGATGCAGCTAAGCCATACTTTGCAGGCGAGGGAAGTTGGGGCAAAAACAACACAGCTTCGATCCCTGATCCTGGACTGCATGGGGCATATGTGGCCCGTTGGTATCTGGCCTTGTTGATAGCCGGTGTGCAGCGTGGTTATTGGTTCGCTTGGGACGAGTTTCAGGCTGACGGCGCCGGGGGCCTGTGGGCGCCGACGAGTCTGACCTTTCCCTTTATGCAATGCACAACACCGGATCCAGTTGGTGGTTATACCTGCACAGGAGGAATCGCGTACGCACAGATTGCCGATTGGCTCTCCGGCGCGACGGTCGCAAGTTTCAACTGCCCTGGAACCTGCTCGCGTCCAGTTTCCGGCATCTTTACGGTGAACATCACTCGCAGTGGAGGCTACGAAGCGCAGATCGCGTGGGATAGTTCCGCGACCTCACCCTGCTTGAATCCCCAGTGTGGGGCGACGGCGTTTACTGCTCCATCATTTGCGACGCAGTGGCGCGACCTAGCCGGGAATACTTATAACGGGCAACCAACTGCCATAGGCGCTGCACCCATCATCACCGAGAATGCTTCCGCGCCTTAAGGGGCTGACTCCTCAATCTTGTCGCGCAAAGAATCTCTGACGGCTGCGTTTCAGATTGGATTTGTGCCCGCCAGCGTCCTGGCACAGCTCCATGCGTCGGAGTCTTTAGTCTGCATGCGCTTTGTCGTTCTTAGGGCCTTTTGGCCACTTGCACCTGTTGGGTATCTTGCATACCCTGTCTCCACGTAGGTACGGGTTGGTTTGGGTTGCTCTTAAGTTATTGAAGAACCCCTCCCCAACTGATAAAGAAAAAGGTGCCGCAGACGACGGTAGGATTGTGTCTGTGGCCGTCCTTTTGTCAGAGATGGACGAGGAGGTACGGGCCCGTCTTCTAGCTGGATTGGAAGTCTTCCCCGGTCAGCCGTGATGTGTCTCGCCTATGGCGCGGGTCATCTCCATGCGATCATGGAATGCCCACGGTGTGGACATGTGGAACTGCGGGACAGAAACAGCTCACTGCTAAAAAGCCTGCAGATGATCCCTCCCTTCGTCGGAGATGGCGATTGATGCTGCTGGATTGAATGGCCTGCGGTGACAGTAATCTGAAAGTTGTGGGATTAGAACGATGCGCATACTTGGATTGTCGTCTTTCAAACACGATACGGCCGCCGCATTGCTTGAAGACGGCATAGTCAAAAGGGCCATCGAGGATGACAAGCTAACCCGTGTTCGTAACCTGGGTCTGCCCGAGGCCGCCATACGGTCATGTTTTGAAAGTCTCGGGACAGGATGGAAAGAGATCGACCTGATTGCAGTGGCGACGCAGCCATTCCGGAACTGGTCTCGAAAAACGTGGTTGCGGACAAAATTTTCAGTCGTGGCGCCGGTGGCGAGCGCCTATTGTGGAGTGAACGAGGTTGGTACGCTTGCCCGCGAGTTGAATGACCTGCGAGTGCTGCGCCGCTACGCGGGTGTTGGAAACAAAGTCGTCGGCTTCGACCATCACCTCTGTCATGCTGCGAGCGCGTTTTTCCTGTCACCATTCGAGCGCGCATTGATCGTCACTATGGATGAGGACGGTGACGGCAACGCCGCGATGGTGGCGGTGGGCGAAGGCAACCACATCCGGGTCTTACGCACCATGGCCTTTCCCCATTCGCTCGCTTGGGTCTATTCACAGGTCACCCATCTGATCGGTTTCCGGCCGCATCTCGAGGAGCACAAGACACAATGGCTGAGCCTGGAAGGTGAACCGCTGTTCAAGGATGTCTTCTTGAAAGTATTTGGTGGCGCCAGCCGGTCTCTGCCTCGCCTGGATTACAGCTTCTTCAACCACGGACTTGCGAAGCCGCTTTCTTTTTCCAACAAGTTCTACCGCAGCACCGGTCTCCCGCCCTCTGGCACCAGTCGGATCGGAGAAGAACAGCGTAAAGCCCTGGCCAGCAGCATCCAGGCAGCTTGCACCGAAGTTGTGACGGCTCTGGTTGAAGATCTTTGCCGTCGCGAAGGAATCCAAGACGTTTGCTTTGCAGGTGGTCTCTTCCAGAACGTGCTGCTAGTCGCTGCGCTAGAGAAAAACCTGGGGATGGAGCGAGTCTTCGTCCCGCCCGCTCCTGGGAATGTTGGAACCTCCCTCGGAGCTGCCGCGCTGGCCTGGCACCATGTCTCGCGCAAACCACGAACCCAGATTGTTCCACATGCGTACTTAGGGCCGAGCTTCAATTCCCAAGACATCAAGGATGTGCTAGACAATTCGAAAAGCCGTTACGCGTTGCCCAACACCGAGGAGCGGAGACTGGATGCGGCCGTGCAACTGCTGGAAGCCGGCAAGATTGTTGGGTGGTTTCAGGGAGCGGCGGAATTTGGACCGCGCGCTCTAGGCCATCGCAGCGTCTTGGCATCACCTTGGGCGCCCTTCGTCAAAGAAAACCTGAACGATTTCGTCAAGCACCGAGAATGGTTTCGTCCCTTCGCCATTTCTGTTCCGGAGGAAGATTGCCCGCAGTACTTCGAAGCATCCGGACAGTGTCGCTTCATGAATTCTGTGGGTCGAGTCCTGCCGGGCCGCCAATGCTTACCAGAGACTTTCCTTTTGCCCAATCAGCAGGTGCGTCTTCATGTGGTGGAAAGGCGCAGCAACCCCTTGTTCTGGGCTCTGCTGAAGCGCTTTGGTGAACAGGCGCCGGCCCCAATGCTGCTGAATACATCGTTCAATCTGTTTGGGGAGCCCCTGGTCGTGACTCCGCGAGATGCGATGCGCAGCTACTTCATTTCTGGCCTCGATGCACTCATCATCGACCGATTCGTATTGTCGAAGGCTTCCATACCCACGCCGGCGAATGTTCGCGCCTCCACTCGTGCCGGACTGATCGTCTAGCATATTAGGCGCCACAACCGCCCGCCGAGGGATTCGGTCACCCGGGAAACTCTAGCTACTTTGCTTCCAGCAAGACCGGTGCTTTCCCAACCGCAATGGCACTGTTCGGCTTCAATGCTGCGGTACTTCCATCCAGATCTTTCTTGCCCGCAAATTGTTTTTCCGGAGTGTAGTTTGTAGTGGACCCGTCCCCGTCATACCAGACAAAACGGCCGCGATATGAGCCATTGTTCTTGGTGAAGTCGCAGGTCCAGAGCCTTCCTGAACTCTGGTCCTTTGCGCTACACTCTTTCTCGAAGACCGCACCCAAGAGCCAGCTTCGAATTTGTTCGTACGCGAGCGCGGTCGGGCACAGAAAACCCGGCTCACCATTTTTGTTTGGAATCGTGCATCCGAACGTTCGTTCAGGAAACCACATTGAACCCGAGTTTGGACCCAGATCCCAGCCAAAAAAAATGAAGGTTTTTGCTCCGAGGGCCGCGGTCAGAATGTTAGCGCGCGCCAACCATGCCGATCGCGCATCCCAGTCGGGAGTCTGGTCTGCCTTGAAAAGCTGGTGGTTACCAGGCCAGGCGCTTTCGGTATTGTAGATGGGTTTGTTGCGCGTGCTCACATGGTCATTCATCTTCCGCTTTAAGGTGTTCACAAACTCCAGGGCACGTTCGGGAGGATTTGCGTATCCGTGATAGCCGATTCCGTCCACGACCGACGGGCCGTATTTGTCGAGCGCGGAGAAATAGTCCTCTGTCCACGGCTCGAACTTGGCTGAACCCGGCGGCGTGCACCGGCAAATGTTGGCTCCGAGAACAATGGCATCCGGGTCGATGCTTTTCACAACATCATGAAGATCTTTCGATAATCTGGCCCATTGCTTGGGGGTCCAATACTTGGGATTGGCCATGAGAATGTTCGACGTTTCATTCCACAGCTCCCAATACTTGATCTTCTTCCCATACCGGGTGGCCGCCGCCGTGACAAAGTCCTTGAACATCTTGTCCGGACCATCGCCCTCACCGCTGCCTACTACTGCATCCAGGTCATAGGGAGGGTCGCATGAACCGATCGCCCTCGTTCCACACTCATTGTCGGTGGGACCTAAACAGTTCTTGTCCGGAACGCCCGCGCCGCGACAGCGCGATCCCCGTGTGGACAACCAGTCGGGAGTGGCGTGGATCGAGAACATCACTTCCTCGTGGTGCTCGTTGGCACCGTTCACAAGCTTGTCCAGATCTCCACCGGCTGGGTTCCTGCCCCAGTGATAACAGGAATTCTTGGGATCCGATCCTCCGGGGCAGCTTTCCAGGTCGGCCCATTTCACCAGGCCGCTAACGGTTCGAAGTACTCCGAACGGCACTGTGGGCCAAGGCTCACCTTGTCTATATTTGTTGTGGTGCAGTCCAAAAAAGTTCTCCTGTACTTGTGCAAAACATGACGGGTACAACAACAACACGCTGAGAATGAATACCGCAAATCCCATCTTCATGGTAACCTTCCTCCTGCGATACTCGTCCATCAAAGAGTCTCTGTAAGCACCAGTGTAGCCCGCGAGGCAAGTCCCTGCCACTATAAGCTGAAGCGAAGCCCTCTAACACCGCAACGAAATGAGTGAAGCGCGTACGAAACTGATCCGTGAATAGGATTGCAGAGCAGTGAGATTAATGTCAGGCTACCTCAGTTCTGCCGGAAAAATAGTTCCCGAAATCCCAGGCGGTTGACACCGGACAGGTGCCAACCGCCGCGCACATTTCGTTTCGAGCTTTCATTGATTTTCGGCGACGATCGGCAGGGCTCCAATTTGCACTGTGCCGTTAGTGATTGGAATCCTGCCGCCATACAGTGTGCGGTAGTTCAAATACTTCGAATCGACGGAATAGGGAACTGTCTGGCATTTGCCATTGTGGCAAGTCTGCGCAGTGTCCCAGACAACCAGGCCCTGATAGCCGACGGGACGGCTCAACTGGCAAGTCCAAGTTGTGAGGTTGGCCGAGCAGCCGGTAGGCATAGTGGCGCCAACCAGCCAGTCTTGAATTTGCTGGTAGGCTATTCCTGCCTTGAGCAATGTTCCCTTCTTCGTGTGGTCGTGCCGGTCGGGAAGCCACAATCCTCCCAAAAGGCCTCCGTTCCAGAGGAACCAGAAGAGTCGGTGTATCGAGTTGGCGGCATGCAACAAGTAAATGCGCGCGACAAAGGCGGCTTGCAGATCCCGGTCGTTCAGGCGCGCCTTTTGCGTATTCGCCCAACTGGTCTCGGTGTCCCATATCGGCTTGGACCCCTGACCGTACTGCTTCAGCACGGCGCGGTACTTGGCTAGACGGTCAATCATGTTTTCGGGAGGGCCGTAGCTCCCCGCATTGAACACGTAGCCATGAAGAGAGACCACGTCAAAGTATTGACCGCCGCCGGCGGCCAGATAGTTTGCCATCCAATCTCGAGCCTGCTTGTCTGACCAGCCGAGAGTAGGACTCAGCATTATCGCTTTGGGGTCGATGCTCTTGATGATGCTGCGGGCATCACTCGCCATCCGCACTAGCTGGGCTTGGGTACCGTTCCACTCCCAAGTGTTGTGAGGCTCATTCCACACCTCCCAGGCTGCAATGTGGCCGGCGGAACTTTGCTTGCTGTGTTGCGCAATTGCGGTTACGTAATCCTTCCAATGCTGGTCGGTCCCCGACCCATCAGAGTTCAAATCGTCAGGCGGATCGCACGTTCCGGGCTGGGAGCTGCAGTTGCGATCGTTTGGGTTTGAGGAGGCCCACCGGGGCGTAAATAGGAAGGTGTAAAGGATCTGTATATTATGCTGCTGGCTAGCTGCCAGCCATGCGTCGAGGATAGTCCAATCGTAGACACCCTGGGCAGTGTTGATCTCGGACCAGCCCGCCCCACCACCCATCACACGCGAACTGGTGAAGCTATCGACGGGCCAGGGTTGCGGCTGCCAATTAGCAACGACCCCACCGTTCATCGACATATCGAACAGTTGGGGCGAGACCTGACCGTCAGCGGGAAACATCAATCCTCCGAGTGAAAGCAATGTCAAGAGCCTGAGTGTGCGCGACAAAAATCCAACAAATTTCATTCAGGTTACCTCCAACGAAGTGAACCAAGAAGATCTAGAAGACACCGCCCACAAACGGTCCAAGTAGGCCGCTTCTCCTCCGCCGCGATGACACTGATCCGCTCGATTAGTGCCTGGATTCTCGCCAACTCAAGACAGCCGCACAAGTCACAGAGGTACATTCTTTGCGGTAGTAGAAGAGGCGAAGAAAAAGGAGGTTACGGGCAGCGCCAGAGAGAAAGCTCGTGCTTTAGAAGACAGCGGTTACGGGAGCATGGTGGCTGTTGGTGGCCGAAGCGGATGAGGCTTGGAGATGCCCCTATTCGGTGGTCCAATTGTGAAAGGTGTCGCTTAATTTGGAGCGAACCGCAAGGTGTAACATTAACATAACATATGTGTTATCTATAACATGGCTTAACTCCTCGGTGCGGTCGCGATTGGGTTGCAAGCTCTTGTATCTGTCAACACAAAGTACAAAGTTGTTTGCTTAGCAAGAACGTTCCCTTTTAAAGCCAGGATGGGGTTGCGCGGGGAAGGACCGCGTTTGAGCGGGCCGGATCGCCTGCCACCGGCACGGGCGGGATAGAGAGCGGGCTCGAAGTCACCAGCGCAATCAGTCTAAATCTCGGTTTAGTGGCGGTGGACCTGCTTGACGACCGGGTGCTCCAGTTTTTCGAGTGGCAGCAAGCACCAGGAAGGGCTAGAATCTCCGCAGAGAATGATTCGTACGATCCTTTCCGCTGTTGGAACTTGCTTGACGTGGTTTGGACTCCAGGAGGTGTCAAGTGTCCATGAACCTGCGCCAAAGGGTTATCGGCGCGATGTATCCCGTGGGGAGCCTGATTCCGCCCTCCCGCTACCGCAGCCAGCCAATCAGGTCCTGGCCTGCGGTCACAGCTTTGCTCTACGACATAAAAGTCCCCAAGGCGGTGCGTGCTAAGGCCGGTGGAGCGAATATAAACATCCTGTTTGACTTGCTAGACAAGACCCAACACGTCGCCGGGGACGTTGCAGAGTGCGGGGTCTTCCGTGGCCGAACTTTGGTCCCGATGGCGGTGTATCTTGCTCAGAACGGCTCTCCAAAGTATATTTTTGGCTTTGATTCGTTCGAGGGATTCGATGATGCCGTCAATGTGGATGTTCGTTTGGGCGGACTGCCGTCCAAAGACAAACATGTCGCCGCATTCAATGAAACATCTGTGCAGTTTGTGCAAGCGAAACTGACACGATTTGGAGTCCGCAATGCCACATTGGTGAAAGGGTTTTTCCGCGATACTCTTGAGCGGCATGCGGAACGCCGGTTTTCCTTGGTCCACTTGGATTGTGATATCTACGAATCCTACAAGGAATGTTTGGAGTTTTTTTACTCGCGCACAAGTCCAGGTGGGATTATTCTTTTTGACGAGTATAAGGATCCGCGCTGGCCGGGCTGCACAAAGGCCATCGATGAATTCCTGGCAGACAAGCTGGAAGAACCCGTGCTGGTGATGCGCGAGAACCGCCAAAAGTTCTACGTGCAGAAGGTGTAAGGCAATGTGGTTTCGGCAGGCTACTCCCTCATCAACCTTATTTTCATTTACGAAATTCGGACAGGTGGATCGCTCATTTCCGGGCTGAAACCTTCTCAACAGCAATTACCGCGAGTATCTCGGTTTTCCGAACCCGGGCGCGAGAGCTTGTTACAATCAGTGGCTGCCGGGTTTGATTCAGGGCAATCAGTTACGACCGCCGTTTGCGAGAATGAGGAATCGTGGAAATACGTATTGAATCGAGAGAGTTGGGGGATGTTTGCGTACTGGCCCCTCAAGTATTCCAGGATGAGCGCGGATTCTTTACCGAAGTCTTCCGCGCGGACCAGTTCAAGGCGCTGGGTCTGCCGACTGAGTTTGGCCAGGACAACCACTCCGGTTCGGTGCGTGGGGTTCTCCGCGGACTGCATTTTCAGTGGGAACCGCCAATGGGAAAACTGATGCGAGTGACCCGCGGGACAGCCTTCCTTGTGGCAGTGGACATACGTAAGGGTTCGCCCACACTGGGGAAGTGGTTTGGCGCGGAGGTTTCAGCGGAAAACCGCAAACAGATTTGGGCGCCGGCGAGTTTTGCGCGCGGGTTCTGTGTACTGTCTGAGTACGCTGAGATTCAGTACAAATGTACCGGAATTTACAGCAACAAAGGCGAGTCGGGGATACGCTGGGACGATTCCGAGATCGGTATTCAGTGGCCTATCCGCGACGTTCAGCTTTCCGACAAAGATCGCAAAGCGCAGACTTTGAAAGAGTGGCTGTCGAGGCCAGAATCAGAACATTTCAGATATTCGGAAACTCAAACCATGGTTGGGAGATAAGGGCTCATGAAGATTTTAATTGCGGGTGGCGCAGGCTATGTCGGTTCTGTGTTGGTGCCAAAGCTTCTCGACCGTGGCTACGAGGTGGACGTAGTTGATTTATTTTGGTTCGGCAACCACCTGCCCTCGCAGACAGGGATCATTCGGAAGGATATCTTCGACATCAACGTCCAGGATTTGGAACCCTACCAGCAGGTCGTATTTCTGGCCGGTTTGTCCAACGATCCCATGGCCGAGTACTCGCCCAGCGAGAATTTCATCTTCAATGCTGCGGCTCCGGCTTACCTGGCCTATATCGCCAAGAAAGCGAATGTGAAGCGTTACGTGTACGCCAGTTCCTGCTCGGTCTACGGTTACACCGACAACGAACTATTCGATGAAACCCGACCCGTCTCGTCATCGTATCCTTACGGGATTTCCAAATTGCAGGGTGAGCAGGCGGTGATGAACCTGGTCGGTGACGGCTTCTCTGTGATCTCGCTGCGCAAGGGCACTATTTCCGGCTATAGTCCGCGGATGCGCTTCGATTTGATCGTCAACACCATGTTCAAGAACGGCGTGCGCAACCGGGAGATCACGGTGAACAATCCGTCTATCTGGCGGCCGATCCTGAGCATCGAAGATGCTACCAATGCTTACATCCGCTCGATCGAGGCGAGTGAGAAGCTTTCCGGTATTTATAACGTTGCTTCCGGGAACTATACCGTCGGCGAAGTGGGAGACTTGGTGAGGATGGCCATCGAAGAGCAGCTTGGAATCCGCGTACATCTCACCATCAATCACAAGAAGGATTTCCGCAACTATAAGGTCAGCATCCAGAAGGCGGAAACCACGCTCAGCTTTCACCCTAATTATGACGTTAAGTCCATCGTCAAGAACCTGATCGAGCACATGGACAAGTTCCAGGATTGGGACAATCCGCAGTACTACAACATCGAGACCCTGAAGTTGCTCTCTGCGAACAATGGTTTGCGCACATTGGCCGAGGTGACCCGATGAAAGTGCTTCTCATTGGCGCTAACGGGCAGCTGGGCAGCGATCTGTTCAGGGTATTTCAAGCGGCGGGCGATACTGTAGTACCAGTGACTCACGCCCAGGTCGACGTATGTTCCGAGGAGCGAGTGGCGGAGATCATGGCTGAGACCAAGCCGGACGTGGTGGTGAGCACGGCCGCTTTCCACAAAGTCGAGGAGTGCGAAAAGAAGCCTGCGCTGGCTTTTCAGGTGAACGGCACGGGTGCGATGAATCTGGCTTTGGCGTGCCAGCGATCCGGCGCGGTTCTGGCACACTTCAGCACCGACTATGTTTTTGACGGGAAGAAGAATGCCGCGTACGAGGAAACAGATCTGCCTTCACCCCTCAGTGTATACGGTGCTTCCAAGGTTGTCGGGGAACACCTGATCGCCGCCTATGCCGACCGCTACTTTGTCATCCGGACATGCGGTCTCTACGGAGTTGCAGGAAGTAGTGGGAAAGGCGGCAACTTTGTCGAGACCATGCTGAAGAAGGCGATGGCTGGAGATGCCATTCGTGTGGTCGACGACCAGACTCTCACCCCTACCTATACGGGCGATCTGGCGGAGGCGACGCGCAAGGTGATCCTTACGGGAAACTACGGGCTGTACCACGTCAGTTCCGAAGGCCAATGCTCCTGGTACGAATTTACCCGCTACATCTTCGAGCGCGCCGGCCTTGACGCAAAGCTATCGCCAGTCAACTCCTCCGAGTTCGCGAGTCCGGTGAAACGTCCGGCGAATTCGGTACTCTCGAAGGCGAAGCTTCGTGGGTTGGGTGTGTCAATTCCATCCTGGAAGGACGCCCTGCCTAGATATCTCGAGGAGAGAACCAGGAAGAGTGCGCCCGCGTCCCCGACCCCTGTTAATGTTTGATTTTGCACGTGCTTTACGCAGCGGATGTTTGGGGCAGGAGAGAGGGTGTTGACGCTATTTACCCCTGTGCTGCATCCATTTCCATGCGGTCGCGACGCTATCCCGCAGGGAGCGCGTAGTCTTCCATTGCAAGAGCTGCCGCGCGCGAGTTGGATCCGCTACCAGAGCTGGTGGATCGCCCGGCCGGCGGGGCACGATTTTCCTGGGCACCTTCCTTCCCGTCACTTCTTCCACGCTCGCAATTACTTCCTTCACAGAAGAACCCTCTCCAGTACCCAGATTCACCGTAAAAGAAGGATTTCCCGCCAGCAGGTGCTGCAGGGCCTTCACGTGTGCTTCGGCCAGATCAACCACATTAGTGTAATCACGAACGCAGGTGCCGTCAGGCGTGGGATAATCGGTGCCGTAGACTTGCAGCTCGGGACCAAAACCAGCCGCGGCGCGCAAGGCCAAAGGGATAAGGTGCGGCTCCGGCTCATGGCACTCCCCGATCTCTCCACTCTCATCCGCTCCTGCCGCATTGAAGTAGCGCAAGCTGGCATAGCGAATACCGTAGGCGGTGTCATAGGAATGCAGAGCCTGTTCAAAGAAGACCTTGGAAACTCCGTAAGGGTTTACCGGCGTCAGCGGATAGTCCTCGTTGATTGGCATTTTAGCCGGAGCGCCGTAAACCGAGCAGGTGGAGGAGAAGATGACCGCGATGCTTTTCTTTCCAGCCTCTACAACGTTGTTCAAGAGGGAGAGCCCGCCTTCCACGTTGTTGCGGTAATACTTTCGGGGATTGACCATGGATTCCCCGACGTAGTGATTGGCGGCGAAATGCATCACTGCATCCGACTGCTTTACCGCCTCCAAAAGCTTCTTGCTGTCGTGGAGGTCGCCGACCACCATTTCGAAACCCTTGGCCAGAAAATCAAAGCCGGTGGACAAGTTGTCGTAGATCACTACCTCGAGGCCCGCCCTTCTCAAAACGCGGGCCGTGTGACTTCCGATGTATCCAGCCCCTCCGACCACTAGAATCTTCATCTGAGCGCTCCTCATCCGCACAATTTTGGATACAGTTCTTTGTCAGCCGAAACGGCTGGACTGGAATTTGATCGGACAAAAGCGGTGCCTAGCTCAACCAATCGTCCCTCGCCCAGAGGCATCCAGAATAAGCGACGGGCAATAACCCGTCAACGTGCGATCCTGAGGCCTCGATGGAAGGTTGATTGGCTTCTCCCCAAATGGGAAACGGAGTTGCGAAAACGCTTCCGGACTGAAAACAGGCTCGGACATCGGCCGGCTGTGACTCCCCAGACAGGAGATTCAGAAATTCGTCGTGAGGCGGAGACTGTAGCTGCGCGGAGGAGCGATGCTATTTCCAGAAAACAGGCCGGCAAAGTCGATCACATTCAGCCGGTTGTTGAGGTTCTGCACATCGGCTTGCAAGCGCATGCTGAGCTTGTCCTTCTTCCAGAGATCTGCTCCTGCGGAAGCGTCAAGGGAGAGCGACGGCCGCACGCGACCGAGGTCAAAATTCACGCGATTCACGATTGCTTGGCCGTACTGTGCCGCTGCTTGGGGTTCAGTACCGTTGAATTCCACCGGGAGACCGCTCCCGTACTCACCGCCCAGCGCCACCCACGCCCGCTCCACGAACTGATACCGAAAGCGAGTCCTCGCTGTATGGCGCTGGTCCTGGGTAACCCAGAAGCGTCCCTGGGTCGGGCTGAGTGCGTTGCTGACGGCGTCGCCGAGGAAGAGTCCACCGGTCACCGGAAGATACGCAGCACCCACCATGTAGGAATAGCTTACGAATCCGGACAGACGCCCCCAGTGCGGAATATCGAGTTTCCCTTCGGCTCCGTAAATATTCGCTTTGCGAAAGGCGATAGGGAAGCTGACAGCGGTGTCGAGCAACTGGTCATCGTCGGCAAAGTTGTTAACCCTTCGGTCAAAGTAATTGACCTCCAGCCTGAGTTTTTGGAAGAAGCCCTTGGTTAACCCGACTTCGTAGTAATTGCCATGAGAAGGCCGGACCGGTAGCCGCAGGACCTGCGGATTCAGCGACACGACCTCGCTGGAACTCGACAGCAAGATGTTCTCGAAGTCTGGAGTCTGAAAAACTCGGTCGTAGGATGTGTGCAACACGAGATCGGCCGAACGGAAATATCGCGAGGCTCCCAGGCGCGGGCTCACGGCATTCTGGTTCACCAACAGTTGATAGTGGTCCCAGCGAAGACCCGCACTGACTGTCCATTTGCCCAGGCGGACGAGATCCTGGACGAAAGCCGATTGCTCGAGGCTAGGGCGATTGCCGGAGAAGTTATAGGTGGGTGGCGTGCCTGAATCGAACCGGGTGAAGTCTGTGATCACATCGCTGAACCGCTCGCGAAGAAACGTGGAGTCCGACTCGATGCCAGCTTTCCACTCCTGATTGCCGCGATGAATCGAAATCGTTCCCTTGAAGTAGCCCTCTCGAAAGCCGTTCTTCTGGAAGGCAATGATGGGCGTCGAAAATGGGTTCGACGACAGCCCCTCCGAGTCATCCCTAACCACTCCGTGGAAATCTCCCACAACGTTGGGCGAAAACAAGTGCTGATAAGATGCGATTCCCATGGATTCAAAATTGTCCCTATCCTGCCGCTGACCCGCCGCCTGCTGAATCTGCTCGTTGGGCACGAGAAAACGAGAAAGCTCGTGGCGGACAGAGAAACCCAAGCGGTCATGATTCGTGAAATCCCGCTCGTAGCTCACGCCGAAATCACCGGTGGTGCCGGTGTTCGTGTAGTTCTGGAGCACCGGAGGATTCAGATAGCGGTCAGTCATAGCGCCCTGGGCGCTGACCCCGAGCGTGTTCTTTCCCCACCCGTACTCGGTCAGAAGGTAGCCGTCCGCAGTCGCGAAGCTACCACCCGCCAATACGGCCTCGCCGTGGAGGCCTGGCCTCGAATCTTTGGTGGTGACCATCTCGACGACACCGCCCATTTTTCTTCCATACTCGGCCGGAATGCCAGCGGTGTAGACACTCATGGACTGGACGTCGTCGGCCTCAAGCTCAGGCCCATGACTCGGCGAGCGGTTGTCGGTGAGCGGAACCCCGTCAACCACAAGCTGAGTCTGATACTCGGAGCCGCGCGGGTGCAAAACGGCATTGCCCTCATAGAGCCAGCCGGGCTGGGAACTGACCAAGTCTTGCATCGAGCGGCCAGGTAGCGACGTGGTCCTGTCTGCAATTGTGTCCTTACCGATTCGATTGATCGTGCCGGAGCGATGGGGATCGATCAGCGTGTCTGCATCGTTGACTGTCACGGAAGTGCTCATCGGAGCGATTCTGAGAGTCACGTGGTATTCAGCCGGGATAGCGGATCGGATTTCGATTGAATCTGAGAAGGGCGCGAAACCTTCGCGTTGCACTTCGAGGCGGTACACTCCAAAAGGAAGCAGCTTAGCGACGAGATTCCCCCCTTCGTCCGTGACCAATGTTTTCCGGACCTGGTTCACCTCGCTGACCAGTTGTATCGAGCTCCTCACGCCGAACCCGGCCGGATCGGTGACCTTGAGCCGCAATTCTCCGCTGTTGCTTTGTGCGAAGAGCGGGACTGCCCAAAAAAGAAGAACTAGATAGCTTCTCATCGTCTTTGCATCGCTAGCAGAGCACTTTCGTGGATGGGAGCTCTCGGATCGGCCAAGGGTGTCCGGGCTGGATAAATGATCGCAACTTTATGACCGGCTTGCGGTTCACGGAAACGGCACATTCACCTAGGGTAACGCAGGCTTCCCAAGGGGGAGGGGCAATTCTAGCCAACCAGCAAGGCAGGGACGATACAGTACTAAAGTACTGTACGCCTAGGCACTGTATAGAGTCTAAAGTACTACACAGGAGTCGAGTGGGCAAGAGTCGGGCTCTCGACGAAGCTTCACCAGAGTGGGCCGGAAACAAGCGGGAGTGCGGCTAGCTTCGTCCAGACCAGGCCCTGAGTGCATTCGGCTGACGGCGCGCGACGATACGAAGCCCACATGGGAGACCATATCTCTTCGCCTGAGATTGCAGCGCCTATCCGAGTCCTGGTGGCCGATCGGACTCGTATGAACAGCCAGTTGCTGGCGGATGCCATTGCCCGCGACCAGATCTTCCGGGTAGCCGAAGCGGAGCCCAGCGAGGCTGCGATTTTGGCGGCCGCAAGCAACGAAAGTCCAGATGTAGTTCTGCTCAGTTCGACGCTGGAGGACAGCCCCGTCCTGGGATTCCAGGTGGCGCGCCATCTGCGCACGGCCTACCCCAAGATACGTACGGTAATGCTGCTCGATGCTTCCAGCCACGACGCGGTCGTGGAGGCCTTTCGCGCAGGCGCCCGGGGTGTGTTCTCTCGCACCGAATCGCTGAACAATCTGGCCAAATGTATTTACTCCGCATACGCCGGCCAGGTGTGGGCAAATAGCCGCGAACTGGGGTACTTGCTGGCTGCACTTTCCGAAGCTATGCCTGTGCGTTGGGGAGACGGCGACGGCTTTCCGCTCCTGTCCAAGCGGGAACAGGACGTCGTCCGCTGTGTCGCGGATGGATTGTCCAATCGGGAGATTGCGCGGCGCCTGAACCTCACCGAGCACACGGTGAAGAATTACCTCTTCCGCGTTTTCGATAAGCTTGGAGTTTCCAGCCGCGTGGAAGTAGTGCTGTACGCTTTCAGGTTGTCTCAGTCACAGCCTTCATCCAATCCCGGAACGCAAGCTTCTGAGGCGGAGGCAGGCAATGTCGTCGCGGTTAAGCGAACCACGAACGGCCCCAAGCTTTCTGCCCGGCGAGGTCGGCGCCGAGACCCTTCCCACAAAGCACGGAAGTAGAGACCGTACGCAAGATCAAGTTAGCTTCTCCGCGATACGGTCAGCCCGAGCTTGGTGACAGCTGCCGCCAACGCGTTTTCCAGTTCGCGCAGATGACATTGTTCGGTGAGGTAACCAACCACCATCATGCGCAGCACACTGCTACTGTTTACCCTGGTGTCGGAAATCCACCTGCTGCCGTCGCGTGTGACTTCCTCCACGATGCCGGTGTGGGCCACGGCAAGTTGTTGCGGGCTGAGCGCCGCTGCCTTAAGCCGGAACGCGACAATCGGCAGAATTTGGGGCGCCGCCAACTCGAAGTGCTCCGAGGCCTTCACCCAGGAGGCGAAACTTCCCGCCAGATCGAGCTGACGATCGATGTGTTCCTCGTAAGCCTTCCTCCTGTGGACTCGCAGCGTGAGCCAAAGTTTGAGTGAGTTCATGCGCCGCGTCCACTGAGTGCTGATGCGGGAATTGTCGAGCCCTTTGGACTTCGCCGCTTTCGGCATGTACGGAGCGGCGACGGCGAAAGCTCGCTCCAGCATCTCGGGATGGCAGGTGAGGATTACGCCCGCCGCGAGCGGCATCGCCAGCCATTTGTGGGGATCGATCGTGATCGAATCGGCTTGCTCGATGCCGCACAGCAGCCTCCGGTGTTGATCGGAAAAGATCGCCGATCCACCGTAGGCGCCATCGATATGCAGCCACAGATCGTAGCGCCGGCATATTTTAGCGATGGCCACAAGATCGTCCACCGCTCCGGTGTTTGTAGTTCCGGTTGTAGCGATTACGCAAAAGGGCTTTTTCTCTTAAGCAATATCCGCCTGTATCGTCCGCTCCAGGATTTGTGGATCAAGCTGCACGTTCTCATTCACGGCGATGCGCCGCAGCGCTTTGCGCCCAACTCCGAGCAGGCCAGCAGATTTATCGATCGAGTGATGAGCCTCGTCGGAGGCATAGAGGACAGGCTGTGCACCAATCGAAGCGACGCCTTCCTCGATCGCGTTCTGGAACTTTGACGCCAAAGCCAGCGCCAGCCCGCTGAAATTGGCTTCATTGCCTCCGGTGGTGAACGTCCCGTTGAATTCGCCGGGCCAGCCCACGCGTTCCCCGATCCAGCGGACGGTCTCGTGCTCAATTTTTGACTGGTAAGGGAAAGGAAGCAGGCAGTCTATCCGAACCTTGCGGTTTCGCGGCGATTGGTCGCAAAAACAAAGTCGGGTGTCTTTCTGAACGAAGCGAAGAATTCATGCATTTTCCGTGCACAAAAACTGCATGAATCCTTCACGACAACTTCTCAGTGTCCTCCGTGGTTGATGCTCTTTCTGGCCTCAGCAGCGGGAACAGAATTACATCGCGGATGGTATGGGAATCGGTCAAGAGCATCGCCAGCCGGTCTACGCCTACGCCAACGCCGCCGGCCGGTGGCATTCCATACGAGAGTGCCCGGATGTAGTCTTCGTCCATCTGGTGAGCCTCTTCGTCGCCGCGCTCGCGTTCCTTGAGCTGCTGTTCGAAACGGCGGCGCTGGTCTTCGGGATCGTTGAGTTCGCTGAAGCCGTTGGCAATTTCCATCTTCCCGGCGAAGATCTCCCAGCGCTCGGTCCAATCGGGCTCGTCCGGCTTTTGCTTGGAGAGCGGCGAGACCGCGGTGGGAAACTCGTAAATGATCGTCGGCTGAATTAAGTGCTCTTCAGCTACCATGTCAAACAAGTTCGCGATAGTCTTTCCGACGGGCTCATTAGGGTCGTAAGCGATGTGCGCGTGCGCGGTATTGAAGCGTCCCACCAGCGCTTTCACCGAATCATGAGAACTGAAGTCTGACATCTCTGGCTTGGCCCCTGCCGCCTCCGGCCAATAGTGAACGATGGCTTCGCGCATGGTCATGCGCCGCCAATTCGATCCCGCCCAGTCGATCTCGTCTTCGCCCCACTTTGTTTTTGTTCCGCCAGTGACCTCGACTGCCGCTTGCTCAATCAACTGCTGCGTGAGATCCATCACCCCGCGATAGTCGGTATAAGCCTGGTAAAACTCAAGCATGGTGAACTCGGGGTTGTGCCGCGCAGAGATGCCCTCGTTGCGGAAGTTGCGATTGATTTCGTACACACGATCAAACCCACCGACCAGCAGCCGCTTGAGATAAAGTTCTGGAGCAATTCGCAAATACAGATCCATGCCCAGCGTGTTGTGGTGCGTGACAAACGGTTTGGCGACGGCGCCTCCCGCAATTGGCTGCATCATCGGAGTCTCGACTTCAATAAACCAACTGTCATCCAGGAACTGGCGCATAGACTTTATGAGCACCGTGCGCTTGAGAAAGACCTCGCGGACCTCGGGATTGATTGCCAGATCGACATAGCGCTGCCGGTAGCGCAATTCCACATCGGTCAGCCCGTGCCACTTCTCCGGCAGGGGCAGCAGGTCCTTGGCGAGGAACGTCAGTTCCTCGACATGAACTGACAGTTCGCCTGTTCTCGTCCGGAATAAATATCCTCGGGCACCAACGATATCGCCGATGTCGAGAAGTTTGTACAATTCAAAGCCTTTTTCACCCACCACGTCCTTCTTCACATAGATCTGAAGCTGCCTTTCGCCAACCCTATCCCGCCGAGACGTGGATTGCAGATGCGCGAATCCAGCCTTGCCCATCAAACGGATACCCGTGATGCGCCCGGCTATTTGCACCGGAGGGCGTTCCGAGTCTAGTTGTTCACTGGACGAGTTCGCATACTTGTCCCGTATGTAGCCGATCGTATTGGGTACGTCGTACTTGGTTGGATAAGCCTGCTGCCCAAGCGCTTCAATCTGCTTCAGCTTGTCGCGCCGCAGTTCGTAAATTTTCTCGTCGAGTGCCACTGGGTTCCTTTACTTATTTTGCGCCGAACGAATCAGCGATTATAAACAATTGCCATACGATGAACGAGGAAGGTCCGCGAAATGTCAAACCTAGTTCGGGTTCGTGTCTCCAAGCCTCCGTGCCAGAAAATTTCCAAGTGCATAAGTGACGGACATTAAGAAAAGCAAAGTTGTTCCCAGTTGGCGCGTCTGGATTCAAGCAAAGGACTCCAGAAAAGGTGGCGCCAACGAGATTCCATCATCACGGAACTTGGCTGGTACGAAGCGAGGCTAAGCAGGAGCCAAAGTGTCGGGACAATCCACACCCACTGCGCACTAGCGTGGCCCCAGAAGTTGCCCTTTTTCCTGGCAAGTACAAAGCCGATGACAAGTGCCACGATGCTTTGGATCGGGAAGAAGGGAAGCATGAGTGGAAGGTCGTGCCTGAGAACGATCGGCGAAAGGAAAGGTGCGAGTACCGGTTTGAACGTATAAAAAAGTATGGCAGATGTCATGCCCACGGCCAGAGTAGAAATTGCAAGATGTCCAAGGAAGAACACGATTGTGCGCAAAAACTGCAGTGACGACTCACTGAGAAATTCGCCCTGTAGCTCTCCATCTTCCAAGTTGTGAGCTCGGATGTCCTGATCTGTAAGACCCCGCCGTTCTATTTCTTTCTGCAGTAGAGCGGCTGCCTCGGGTCTAAGCGATGTGGCCTCGCCAGCAAGCTTCAGCAGTTCGCCAGTCGTAAGCTGGGCGTACGGCGGCGACGGCGGGCTTGGAGGCTGCACTCGCGAGTATTGTAACGTCTTACGGCTTTCCCCGAGGAGGCAGTTCTTCTTGAAGTTGGTAGCACTCAGCGTTTAGTATGGCTGTTCAAGAATTCTGGAACACAAACAGGTAAGAATGCGAGAGGCCAAATGCCGCAAAACTACGTTCCAATCTTCATATTCATCGCGGTGGTGGGGGTATTGATCCCGATCACGTTGCTTGCAGCCAAGCTGGTTCGGCCCGATAATCCGAACCGGGCGAAATTGATGCCGTACGAATGCGGTATCGATCCCATAGACAGCGCCCGAGGACGTTACACCGTTCGCTACTACATTATCGCCATCCTGTTCGTGGTCTTCGATGTGGAGACCATTTTCCTGTTCCCCTGGGCGGTGAAGTTTAAGGCTCTGGGCACATTCGGGTTGGTGGAGATGCTGATCTTTCTTGGCATCCTGATCGTCGGCTACATCTGGATCTGGGGAAAAGGAGCACTTGAGTGGGTGTAGAGCGGCGGCACTCAGCACTCAGCATTCGGCCAGGAACGTTCCCTGCTCGGATCACGAATCCTCCGAGCTGAACTGATTTGCCCAACTACTGATTTGCCCAACTTATGACCAACGCGATTTCCGACGGAGAGACTTTTAGCGCCAGCCGCTGGACGAAAGGGAACTTGTTTTTCCCGACTCGTATCGTGGTGAACTCGCTGCACGTGAGCAGGGTGAAGCCTCGCCTTTTCGGCAGCAACGAGGAGAGCATCGCCATGGCGCAGGTAGCCTCGGTTCGGATTTCGACCGGGATTTTGTGGTCTGAGATACGCATTGAGTCGAGCGGTGGTACGGACCCGATCACCAGTCACGGGCATCGCAAGGCGGATGCGCAGCGCATTCGCGACCTGATCGAGTCGTATCAGGCCGCAACTCGCCGGACGTGAAGCGGCGCGTCAACATGGATTCCGCACTCGGAGTTGACACGGTATTAGCAAGCTGTTAGAAGTTCATTTGCTCGGCTACTTCCTCGCCCGCCAACATCCTCTAGTGCCGCGATAGCTTGCAAATGATCCTCTTTGGTGAGTTCGCTGCCGTCCCGCAGCAGTTGCGCGGGAGTTGCATTTTGTTGAGGGGTTGCTTTGCGATCCAGTCCATCGACCCACTTGATGTCAGCACCCGGAATCAGGTGTCCGTAGGTCTCGACCGTGATCTTGATCGAACTGTGCCCCATCTGTTCCTTCACGTAAGCGAGCGAGGCGCCGTCTTTGGATTAGGAGGCTCCCGAAGGTATGGCGCAGGTCATGGAAGCGGAATCGCCGCAGCCATGCTCGTTCCAAGCACGGCAGCAATTGGTAGGTAGTCAGGTTGCTCAGGTTAATCAGCTTTCAGCCTTCGACGTAAAGACCAGCTCGTCCGCGATCGTGCCCGTGCCGTTCAGGGACGCATCCAGCATCCGCTTGTCTCGTAGCTCGAGCAGAATCTGGCGCAGTTTCCGCGAGAGGTCAACACGGCGCGACTTGTTGCTCTTGGGTGTTCCGAACCGGCCATGCGAGTAGTTACGCTGCACCAGGATGTAGCGGTTCGAATCCTCTGCGCTTTGCCCGAACTGGCCTCCACCTGGCGCGTAGGCTTCTGGGTCTTCGTAAACCGTCCCAGCCGGTCAGCGGGATTGTGGTCAATGATTTCGTCCTCAACCGAATGGTTCAGGGTGACCCGCAGCGTAGCGAGAATCAGCCGCATGGTATTTCGTGAGAGTTCGCCCTTGGCCGACAACTGGCCCAGAAAGTCTTTCACCTGCTCTCTGCGGAGGGCTTTTATCCGGATGGCGCCGAAGTGCGGGAGTAAATAGCGTTTCAGCAGGTGGCCATAGATATGCACGCCGCCGGCTTGCCCACGGGGCTAACGCGAACGACTCCAGTTGCTTCCGCCCAGCTTCCCGCCACAACCCCTTCTTGCACCGTAGTCCTTCGTTCAGCGCCACTGCTTGGAGCTGGTTCATGATCCGCATGCGTGCCTGCACCATGCGGTGCCGGTGCCATAACAGTTGCCGCAGATCCCGATTCCCCCAGCTCGGTACCCAGATCTGCCGAAAGCGATCTTCCAGCAACAACCTCAGAATCAGGCTGCGCATCTTGCCGATCCGTCTTCTGCTTGCGCACTCGCTTGGTTCGGATCTCGGCTGCGTCCCCGATCCACACCTCAATTTGCAACTCGCAGAGCAGTCGTCCAAACCAGCGCCCATGCCCGCTCGCCTCCATCCCCACGCGCACCCTCATCCCTTGGGCCGCAAGATCGCGATAAAACTTTTCCGCTTCCTCACGGTGTTGCAGCCGCCGTTCCTGGAAGTCCCCAGTGTCGGTATCCACAAACGCCGATGTACTCCTTCGACAGGAGCCAGCCGAGGAAGAAGACGAAGAGGAAGACGAAAGCGACGGCAAAGAAGATGACGATGATGACGACAGAGACGACGACGGCTACTCGGAGTGAAGCCGCCCGTGTTTATTTCAGCGGGTGAGGGATGAAGCGTGAACATTTCGTTAAGGTAGTCGAGGAGGTGCTGGATTCAATCCCACGAGAATTTCGCAGTCGTATTCGTAACGTTGCTGTTCTGGTGGAGGATATGCCGCCGAACCAGCCATTGCCGCAGTCAGGGGAGCAAAGGCGTTTGCTTCTTGGTCTCTTCCAAGGCGTGCCCACGACCAAGAAGAGCATATTTCACTTACCAACCGGCCCCGATTACATCGTGCTTTATCAGAAGGAATATTGAAGCGGTCTGCTCCAGCGAGGCCGAAGTCCGCGAACAAATCCGTCTGACGGTGATTCATGAACTGGGACACTATTTCGGGATGGATGAGTACCAACTGAAGCATGTTTAGCTCAGAAATGGCCGACCCAGTCTCCCGCGTGTTATGCAGCAAGTAGATCGACGGGGGCTAGCACAAATGGAGTAGGCTCTAATATGTCCGATTCGAACCGGTTTGGGGGTGATGAGTTTGGCAGAAGTTCGATTGCAAGAGGGCGAGTCGTTGGAGAGCGCGCTTCGTCGGTTCAAGCGCAAGGTTCAAACCGAGGACATCATCAAGGAGATGAAGCGTCACTCCTTCTACCTGAAGCCGGGCGAGAAGCGCAGAGTGAAGCAAGCTTTGGCGCGAAAACGTGCCCGAAAAAAGATTCGCAAAGAGTCGGATTGAGTTGCAACAATTAAAGCCGCTGCTGCCAAAGCCGCGGCCTTTATGGCCAACACAACGTGGTACGGTAAGCAAATACGAGGAGGACAATGTCAAAACATGATACCGCAACCAAACGCCACCGACGCCCGAAGTCGGGGAAGCGTGTAGACTACACGGCACGTACCATGGCCGTTTTGAAAGAACTCAAACAAGCAGCGAAGCTAAGAAACAAGGCTGGCTAAGCGATGGATTAAGTCTCGCAGACTGTTGGAGCACTTGGTTCGCAATGCGTTTCAAGTCTTCGGCGTAAGGCGTGCGACTCCGTGCGTGTTAGACCGTACAACGGTCTAGCAAATGAATCATTCTCGCGGCCCTCACTCAGAAAGGTGGGATATTTTCGTACGCCAGCGGTCTTGGCGCAATCCCGACTATGAGGTTTTGCCCCGATAGTGCCGTTTGCCTACCTCAGTACGCCGAACCCTGGGATGCACGCGGCACCCGTCTTGCGGGCGGGCGATGAACTGAAGGCTCTGAAGTCCTTCCGCTGCTTGAACTCCACGGCGGGCGCGGCACGTAGCGGCTCATCGCCCACTGAACGGGTTCAGACCTCGCCTCATTCACCAGCGGTCCGCCCGCAGAAGGCGGTCTCGCGCCTGCGTGACCGGCCTTCGGGGCGATGTTCGACGCCCTGAAGCCCTGCGGAGGCCGTGGCTCGTAGGGCCGCGTGGGCGTAACCACGGAGTCGAAAGGTATTCCCGCAGAAGGTTTGGTCGCCGTCTTTTCCCAAACACCATCCCCCAGACTTTGTATCTTGTGACTCGCTGGCGTCTGCTTATTCCGATCCCTCGCGCTCTGCGCATCGCTTGTCGTCTGGCTTTCTGACTTATGAAGCGCTGCTGCTTGCGGTCCCTTACTCTCAGGTAACGCTGCCGGCGCATCCGCTCTGCTGATCCTCGCGGGCGTGACCGTTGCCGGTCGGGCGGCGCCGCTCGCGGGCTCATCCGGACTGCGCCCAGGCATGCTCGTGCCGGTGGCCCGTCCAGCGCTGGAAACGCCAGAAGCTAGAGCGAAGCCTTCGTCAGCGGCAACCGGGTCATGCGATTCAGCGGTGCTCGAACCTCTGAGCTTCAAGTTTGCGTTTCGAGTCGAAGCGGAGAACTGAGTTCGCGAAGCTGCTTTCAAGTAACGAAAGAAACGCGGCCGTCCACGCGCCTGCCAATAAGGTGAATCATAGAATTCGACGCCACGCCCCGAACGCATCGCACTGAAGAAGGAGTGCTGCACCGGACTAATCACGATTCCGACATGTCCGCGCCATACCACCAAATCACCCGGTTGCGGATGTAGGACCCGCCGAAACTCTTTGATCCCTCGGTAAAGATCGGAGGAGTTCGAGTAAGAGTACGTTAAACCGGCCCGTTCATAGATTGCGTGTACCAGGTTTGAGCAGTCGGCGTTGGAATCCGTGGGCTTGCGGGATTCTAGTGCGGCGCCAATAATCGCGAGCCCCTGGTCTGTGCTCACAAGCCCGGGTGCAATAGCCTCGGATTCGCGAACTGTTCGGTGAGCCGCCCCTGCACTTTCAGCGTCTTGTTGTGCTACCAGGGTGCCCGAAACTACCGCCCACAGCACAAGAAGGAACCCTACCCTTTGGCAATGCCGGGAATGGATTTTGATCGACATGAAAGCTAAGGTCTAGTTCGCCATACAGAGTTGAACCCCCGCGGGACGGAATAGTTTCGATCTGGAGCCGACGAGCGCGTAAGATTGCCGTAACTTTTCCGCCATTCAACGGAACGCTGGGCTTCGGCCTTCGCGGCCTTGAGGCACTAAGAACGGTGTCGTCTTGATGAATCCCGGAAAGATCTTAACGTCCGACGATTACAAAACCAGCACAACTCTACTGGCCGCCAAGATTGCGGAGATCGTGCGGACCGCACGGGAGCGCGGCTGGACTCCACCGTTTGAACTACACATTGCCGGATCTGACGACGATGAGGTAGCGCATATCCTCATCGACCAGGATGCAAAGATGCAGTCTCTCACCGACCGCGAATTGACGGATCGCTTCCCGTTGACGGCAATGCTTACGGACGCCGCCGATTTCGGAAGTACTTCGCTTCTGGGAAGAGTCTTCCTTCCACACGACCATGCTTACAAAACTCTCATTACCGAGGTAATGTTTGTTGCCGGTGCGGAGTGTCCTTACAATGGCATCAGCATGTTTAGAATCCAGACAGAGGAACGACTAGCGAGTCTAATTGCCGCCACCGGCGCGATCTGGACCACATACGAGGGTACAAAAGACTTCGCGGGCCTATTGCAGTTCAGCCTGTTGCCCCTCGGCCCCGTGGAGGTCTGCGCGATAGGCATCCTGATTTGGTTGCATGCCAAATGGCGGCGGTCAGCCAAGGTAGGTTGATCGGTACCTAAGCTGCCTGGTGCTATCCGTAGCCGATACATTTCACAGTTGACGTGTGCCAGATCCTGCAAGAGTTCGCGCCTTCTGATCTCAAGGTGTGCCAGCTCTAGCAGTTGTTTTGGTTGGTTTTTTGCTGTTGCACCAGAAGAGGTCCGGTTGATTATTTCTTTTCACGTTGGTCTTCTCCCTCGGACTGAAACTGCCATTCGACCGATAAACACCCATCTTGCAGGTAATAGCGAGGCCGCATTCGTTGCTCTGGCCAATAGGCGGTTTCGCTGTAAAAGGCCACCGCGTCGCGGCTTCGTGCCTAAACATGCGCTCACTTTCCTCCCACAGCTTGATAAGACTCTTCCGGTCGAGCCCGTCCAGTCGGCTTGCCCCTTTAGGCAATGGTTCAGGTAACGGCTCCGGCAATCGTCCGTCATGTGCGAAAGTTTCAAGTTGCTCTCGGGTTAAACTTTCCAGGAAGCGGTCGAACAAAAACCAGTCTATGAATCTCTGTCTGTCCTCCAACTGCTTCAGTCGGTCCTGAATTGATGCCATTGTTCTTTTTTCTCCTCCTCTTATGGTTTCCCAGCCGGAACTCCAGATTGGAAGACCATATCCTCCACCCTGAGGCTTTGCTGTTCGAGCAGGTCCAACCGCCGCTCGGTGTCAGCCACTTCGAGAGCACGCAGCAGGCTCGTCCCCAAGTAGCCGAGCGCCTTAGCGACTTTCGGATCCAGCTTCCCAGCACGAATTTCAATGATCGACTCCGCCAGCAGATCGCGAACATCGGCGGCCGTCTTCGGTGCTGCACACTCCTTCAGAGCATCCGGGCGATCCACCGTTCGTCTACGACCACCCTATACTGCCGAGTTCCTTGGCTCTGCCAGGCTCCGCGTGCAACGCACACTGCTCCTTGCCGGCAAGTGCCCGTGCCTTGCATTGCTTACCGTCCCGCTTTTTCTTCTGGCATTGCATCGCTTGTCCTCAGTGTTTTTGCGGTCCCAGACCGCTAAAGCGGCAGGGGGGACCATCCACCCGCACCGAGGCGGCGGCGCTGGCGCTTAAGGTTTTGCTCATGCCGCGTCATGGTGCCCCTCACTTGCCCCATTCTTGTTGCGCGGGGGTTGCGGATTTTGCAGGACTTTGCAATGATCTGCAGAGTGATCCGCTTTAATTTCTTTGTTTTCATTGACGGGAAAGGAACAAGCTGGTAGAAGTTAACGTTCTCCAAACCTGTTGCAGCGCCGGAGGTCTGTACCTTCCTAGGTATGCTTGAGGAAACCAAGTCGCCCACTCGGCCGTCGAGCGGTGAGCCGAAACCTGCAGCCCCTGCAGCGGGTCACGCCCCTGCTGCGCCAGCCAAGCCAACTGGGCCGGTTCCCATTCCGTGGGAGTCCTTAATGATTGGCAAGCTCAAGGGCCAATACGGCTCGGGCATTCGCGAAGCGAACAGCTACCTCGGCCAGAACTACATGGTCGTGGAACCCTCTATTGTTTCCGAGTTGCTGCAGATTTTGCGCGACCGGGAGCAATTCGATTACTGCGTGGATGTTACCGCGGTGCACTATCCTGACCGGGAGAAACAGTTCGAGGTCATCTGGATTCTGTATTCCTTCCCAAGGAACGAACGCATTCGCGTAAAAACTATGGTCGCGGACGGCGAAAGCGCGCCCAGCGCGGTGTCGATCTGGGCGACCGCCAACTGGCTGGAGCGTGAAGTCTATGACATGTTTGGTATCCGCTTCGACGGGCATCCGGACTTGAAGCGCATCCTGCTCCCCGACGGCTGGAAGGGGCATCCGCTTCGCAAGGACTACGGCATCATTCAACAGGATCAGGAATGGGTGCAGGCCAACCTCGGGATCGAGAGCGGCCAATGACGGATCGAACGACGACAGACCAGATGACGACTGATCCCGACACCCGTCTCTCACACCTGGAGCTCAATCAGCCCGACAAAACCTTTCTCGACAGCAACGAGCTCATCATCAACATGGGGCCGCAGCATCCGGCGACCCACGGAGTGCTCCGCGTAATCCTCAAGCTGGATGGCGAGAAGGTTCTGGGCACGGAATGCGTAATCGGCTACCTCCATCGCGGGGTGGAGAAGATTGCCGAGAACCGCACTTACACGATGTTCAATCCCTATGTCGACCGCATGGACTATGTGGCCGCAGTCTCGAACGGGTTGGGCTACTGCGAAGCGGTTGAAAAACTTCTCAACATCGAAGCGCCGCCGCGGGCCAAGTACATCCGGGTGATCCTCACGGAACTGAACCGGTTGGCGAGCCATCAGCTCTGGCTGGGTACGCACGCTCTCGATATTGGCGCCATGACACCGCTCTTTTACACCTTCCGCGACCGGGAAGAGATTCTCAAGATTTTTGAAAAGTATTGCGGTGCCCGGCTGACCACACACGCCTTCCGCATCGGCGGCTGCCAATACGAGACTTACGAGGGCTTCGAGCGCGACGTGACGAAGTTTCTCGATTTCGTTCCTCCCAAGATTGACGAATACGAGGAGCTCCTTACGACAAACCGCATCTGGTTGGAGCGGACGAAGGGCGTCGGTGTGATATCCCGTGCAGATGCCATCGCACTCGGTGTCACCGGCCCGGTGCTGCGGGCCAGCGGCGTGAAGTGGGATCTCCGCAAAGCCCAGCCCTACGCCGCCTACGCCGACTTCGACTTCGAAATTCCTATTGGGGTGAACGGCGACACCTACGACCGGTACACGGTCCGCATGGAGGAGATGCGGCAGTCGCTGCGCATCATCCGGCAGGCAGTCGAGAGGATTCCCGAAGGTCCCATCATGGCCAAGGTCGCCAAAGTAATGAAGCCGCCGGTCGGCGAGATCTACCACTCAATTGAAGCGCCCAAGGGCGAGTTGGGATACTTCATTGTGAGCGATGGATCGACGCAGCCCTACCGTGTGCGCGTAAGGCCGCCGTCATTCGTGAACTTGCAGGCACTTGAGGTGATGGTGCGCGGTGCCCTCGTCGCCGACGTCATCGCGGTCATCGGCACGCTGGACATAGTGCTGGGCGAGGTGGATCGCTGATGCTCAACTACATCACATCCTATCTCAGCAGCGATACGACGCCGGGACAAGCGGGCAATGTTTTCTGGGCCTTCGTTTATATCATGGTGGTTTTTGGCGGAGTCTCCGTCGCGGTTATGGCGATGAACTGGCTGGAGCGCAAGGCTCTGGCACATTTTCAGATTCGCCTCGGCCCCATGCGTGTGGGCCCACACGGCCTGCTGCAGCCGATCGCAGACGCCATCAAGCTGCTTACCAAAGAAGACATCGTGCCGGACAAAGCCGACAAGTTTGTCTTCTGGATCGCGCCGCTGATCATTCTTTGTGCTTCGTTCACCGTCTACATCGTTGTGCCTTTTGGTCCTACACATGCTATTACGGACTTGAATATCGGGATTCTTTTCATGCTCGGTGTTTCCTCGCTAAGTGTGTTGGGGGTCGTGATGGCAGGCTGGGCGTCCAACTCGCATTACCCATTGATCGGCGCACTCCGGTCCAGCGCCCAGATGGTTTCCTACGAAGTAGCCATGGGGATGGCCGTCGTTTCCGCTGTGCTGATGACCAGTTTGCACGGGCTCGGACCTTATGGAGTTGGTGCGGGCACGTCGGGAACGGGAACGCTGAGCATGATTGGCATCGTTCAGGCACAGCAGGAGCAGCATGTTTGGTTCCTGTTCAAGTTTTTCCCTCTGGGCTTCATTGCGTTCGGCATCTTCGCCATCGCCATGGTCGCGGAGACCAATCGCGCGCCGTTTGATCTGCCCGAAGCGGAATCGGAATTAACCGCTGGCTTCCACACCGAATATAGCGGCTTGCGTTGGTCGCTCTTCATGCTGGGCGAATACGCGGCGATGATCGCAGTGTCGTCGATTGCCGTGACTTTGTGGCTTGGTGGATGGTTCCGGCCTTTCCCCAACACATTGACCGGTCCGACCTGGGACCTGGTGTTTTCGCTGTTTCCAGGATTGAGTTTCCTGGCGCTTGCGGTCATCGCGTTCGTGGGCGTCGCACGCATGCCGAAGCATCCTTACTTCCGGGTGCAGACCATTGGCCTGGCCGGATTCGGTGCCGTGCTGGGTTTGATCGGCCTGATATTGTTTGCGCCTCCGGTGCGTGACCGCATTCAGGACATCTTCTGGTTTGTGGCGAAGGTGGCGGGCTTCATGTATCTATATATCTGGTATCGCGCCACGTTCCCGCGCTACCGCTTCGATCAACTCATGAAAGTGGGATGGAAAGTGCTGTTACCGATCGGAATTGGTGTGCTCATCCTGACGGCTATTTTGGGAGTGTTGCTCTAGTATGCAGCCAATTGTGCAGCCCGGCATGCAGCCCGTAGCCACAACGTTCTTCTTTTACTTTTTGTCCGGGCTCACTTTATTGAGCGGGGTTTTCGTTGTCACGCGCAAGAACCCGGTGCATTCCGCATTGGCGCTGATTCTAGGCCTGCTCGCGCAAGCTGGGTTGTACTTGATGCTCTATGCGCCGTTCGTCGCTGGCGTCCAGATCATTCTTTATGCGGGCGGCATCATGGTCCTGTTCCTGTTTGTGATCATGCTGGTGAACATCGAGCGATCGCAAAAAGAAGAACAGTTCAATAAGCAATGGTTGGTTGGATTCCTCGCTGCCGTCGCACTGGGTGCGCTGTTTGTGTTGGTTTACGTGAAGGGCAAGACTTTGTTTCCTTACCGTATCGCCCAGCCGATTGAGAACAGCAACACGCAACAGATCGGGGTAATGCTTTATGGTCAATACATGTTTGCGTTTGAGATTGCGTCGCTGCTGCTGTTGGTGGCGATCATCGGCGCGGTGGTAATGGCAAAGAAAAGAATTTAGTCGTTCTTGTAGAAACGTAGCTAGCTACGTTTCTACAGCGGTGATTATGGCTCCAATCGGCACTCTTCATTATCTCGTGACCGCCGCGGCCCTGTTCATACTGGGGGTGATCGGCGTGCTGACACGCCGCAACGTGGTCATCATTCTGATGTCGATCGAACTGATTTTGAACGCGGTAAACCTGAACCTGGTGGCGTTCTCGCGGTTGTGGGGATTGCACGGGCAGGTGTTTGCGATTTTCGTGATCACCGACGCAGCGGCCGAAGCGGCGGTTGGTTTGGGAATTTTGATCGCCTTCTTCCGCAATAAAGAAACGGTGAACGTGGACGAAGTAGATTTGCTGAAATGGTAGGAAAGCAGCACTTAGCAATTGGCACTTGGCATTTAGTCTCTGAAGTTTTGCGACACGGCTGAAGGGCCAAATGCTAAGTGCCAAGTGCTAAATGCACGACGCTAACTAACTCATGTTCTTTCTAGACTACATCTGGCTGATTCCTCTTCTGCCGGCTTTCGGCGCGGCGATGATGTTCTTCTTTGGTCGCAAGCTCCAGAAGGCGACGGTCAGCGCGGTCTGTGTCGGCGTCGTGGTCTTGGCATTTCTATTTGCTTGTGGCGCGGTCTGGCAATACACGGATTACGCCCACGACAATCCTGGCAAGCCCTACCAAACCATTGTCTACACCTGGCTCGGGACCGACACCGGCCAAATGAACTACGTGATGCACGATGGAAAGACCGCGGCCACGTTCCGGGCCGATGTGGGCTTCCTGCTCGATCCGCTGTCCAGCATTTGGCTGCTGTTTGTGACTGGCGTCGGAGCGCTGATCCACATTTACTCGACTGGCTACATGGCGCATGAAGGCGGGTATTACCGTTTCTTTGGATACCTGAACCTGTTCATGTTCTCCATGCTCACGCTCATTCTGGCGAACAATTATGCGCTGATGTTCGTGGGCTGGGAGGGCGTGGGCCTGTGCTCGTATCTGCTCATCGGATTCTATTTCCATCGCCAGAGTGCCAGCACCGCGGCCAACAAAGCATTCATCGTAAACCGCATCGGCGACGCGGGTTTTCTGCTTGGCATGTTCACCATCGCCTGGTACTTCGGATCGCTGCGCTTCACCGAGGTCACGCACTTGGCCCGCAGCGGCCATTTTGCCATTGGCGATCCCATCATCACCGCTGCGACTCTGCTTTTATTTGTCGGCGCCTGCGGAAAATCGGCACAAATTCCTCTTTACGTTTGGCTGCCCGATGCTATGGAAGGTCCAACCCCGGTTTCCGCGCTGATCCACGCCGCAACCATGGTGACCGCTGGCGTTTACATGGTCGCGAGATCCAACGCGCTGTTCGTGCTTGCGCCTAGCTCTATGAAGACAGTCGCCATCATCGGCGCGGTGACCGCGATCTTCGCCGCTTCCATTGGCTTGGTGCAGAACGATATCAAGCGTGTGCTGGCGTATTCCACTGTCTCGCAGCTCGGATATATGTTCCTCGCGCTCGGCGTGGGTGCATTCTCCGCTGGCGTCTTCCACGTCTTTACGCACGCTTTTTTCAAAGCGCTACTATTCCTCGGATCAGGATCGGTAATCCACGCCATGAGCGGTGAGCAGGACATGCGCAACATGGGCGATCTGCATAAGCGCATTCCCATTACGCATTGGACCATGTTCATTGCGACGTTCGCTATTGCCGGCATCCCGCCGTTTGCAGGGTTTTTCTCGAAGGACGAAATTCTCTGGCAGGCATGGTCTTCCGAAGGCGGCGCATATCGGTTCCTCTGGTTCATTGGGTTCATCACCGCGTTGATGACGGCCTTCTATATGTTCCGGTTAATGTTCCTGACTTTCCATGGCCGACCAAGAATGAGTCACGAGGTGGAGCACCATATCCATGAATCCCCGAAGTCGATGACGGCGCCGTTGGTAATTCTGGCAGTCTGCGCGATATGCGCTGGGTGGCTCGGATGGCCGCACAGTCTCGGCGGGTCCGATCGTTTCGCGAAGTTCTTGGAGCCGGTGTTCGCGCACGAGGCCAAGGTTTTCCAGGAAGAAGGGAAGATCGCACAGCTTGCCGCCGGGGAGAAGGAAGTCGAACATACGAGCCCAATTGAATACGGACTCATGTTCCTCTCGGTGGGCGCGGCGGTGATTGGTTGGGGCATGGCTTGGCGCGCGTATCGTAATGCCGACAAAGGTTATGCCGAGCCCATTGCGGCTGCGGCGCCACCGCTATACGACGTGCTCTACAACAAGTATTACGTCGACGAAGGCTACGACTATGCTTTCACCGGTCGCCGCAAGGTTGGAGACATACGTCTGGGCGTGATGGGTCTGGGCGAACTGTCGTCATGGTTCGATTCGCACGTGATCGATGGCCTGGTCAACGGCGCCGGATCGACGACGCGCGCCTTCGGGACACTTACGAATTGGTGGGACAAGTGGATTATCGACGGCGTGCTGGTCAATGGTCCGGCGATCTTATCGCGGATGGTGTCATACCCGATGCGGTTGCTGCAATGGGGTCTGGTGCAATGGTATGCGCTAGTGATGGTGATGGGGTTGGTAGGATTTGTCGCCTATTATGCGTGGCGATAGCGTAGCGCCGGCATCTTGCCGGCTGTCCCGAGGGCGTCCTGCTCTCGGAAGTGCGGGCGAGGACGCCCCCACGACAGCCGCCGGGACGGCGCCGCTACAAAGTGACAACTGAGAACTGCTTTTATGCAAAGTCATATTCTCTCGATCATCTTATTCACGCCACTCGCCGGCGCTCTCTTGCTCATATTTGTTCCGCAGGAGCAAAAGGACGCCATTCGCTGGATCGCGAACCTGTTCTCTTTGGCCGGCCTATTAGTTTCGATCCCGCTGGTGCCGTGGTTCTGGGCGCAGCGCTTCGAGCCTGGATTCAAGTTCATGGAGGGCACGCCCAATAACTGGATTCCCTCCATCGGCGCGGGTTACGTGCTGGGAATCGACGGCATTTCCTTCCTGCTGATCATGCTCACTACGCTGCTCGGATGGATCTCCATCCTCTCGTCCTGGAGCGCGATCGAGAACCGGGTCAAGGAATACTACATCTGGTTTCTGGTGTTGCAGACCGGGATGCTCGGCGTCTTCATGGCGCTCGACTTCTTCCTGTTCTTCGTTTTCTGGGAAGCCATGCTGGTGCCGATGTACCTGCTGATCGGCATCTGGGGCGGTCCGCGAAAGCTTTATGCCGCCATCAAATTCTTCCTGTACACCCTGCTTGGTTCGGTGCTGATGCTGCTGTCCGTCCTGTTTCTGTATTTCTACAACTTCCGCCAGACGGGCCAATACACGTTCAGCATCCAGGCGCTTTATCAGACCGCGCCGCATATCTTCCACGACCCGGCCTATGGTTCGACGTTTGCCATCGTGCTGTTCTTGGCATTCTTCGTGGCCTTCGCCATCAAGGTGCCGATGTTCCCATTCCACACCTGGCTGCCGGATGCTCACGTAGAGGCGCCCACTGCGGGGTCGGTCATCCTGGCCGGCGTTCTGCTGAAAATGGGGACGTATGGTTTTATCCGATTTGCCCTGCCCTTCTTTCCAGACGTAGTGATGCACCCCAAGGTGCGATTCTGGATGATCTTCCTCTCCATTATCGGAATCATCTATGGCGCGCTGGTTTCGCTGATGCAGAAGGACATGAAGAAACTCGTGGCCTACTCGTCGGTCAGCCACTTGGGCTTTTGCACCCTGGGAATCTTTGCCCTGAATCCGGCTGGACTGAGCGGGTCGGTGCTGCAGCAGATCAACCACGGCATCTCCACCGGCGCTCTGTTCTTGATCGTCGGCATCCTGTACGAGCGGCGGCACACGCGCGAGATTTCCGAGTACGGAGGCATCTCGAATGTGATGCCGCTATATGCCACGATCACCATGATCATGTTCCTGTCCTCCATGGGATTGCCGCTGCTGAACGGCTTCGTCGGCGAGTTCACCATCCTGCAGGGCACGTTCATGGAGAACTGGAAGTGGGCGGCGTGGGCCGTTCCGGGCGTGATTCTGGCAGCAGCTTACTTACTCTGGCTGTACCAGCGAGTGTTCTTTGGAACCGTGACCAATCCGAAGAATGAGAAACTGCATGACCTGACGCCGCGCGAAGTGCTGACATTCGCGCCGCTGCTCGTAATGGCATTCTGGATCGGGCTGTATCCCAAGCCGTTCTTTCAGATCCTGCAGCAGCCGGTGAACCAGCTTGTGCTCACGGTCCGGCCCGATTATCCGGGGATCGGCGGGGCGGTCAATGCATCCGCTCGCCCACAGACACCGGCTGCACCGGACACAGCGGCCCTCGCAGTTCCGCTTGCTTCCGGCATCGCAAAGGGGAAGAAATAAGTGCCGGGCATGCCACAATACTTCACCGGCACGGACTATCTCCTGTCCCTTCCCATCGTCATGCTCACCGTGTTCGCGTTGGGCATTCTGCTGAGCGACCTGATGATCCCGCCGGAGTGGAAGTGGACAAATGCGGTGACCGCATTTATCGGCGTGCTTTTTTCCGCGGCTGGAGTGCTGAAGATCCAGTACGCCCAATTCGAGGCTGCAAAGGTTGGCCGCACGCTCGAAGTTGCTTTCGTGCACTCCATGGTGCTCGACCACTTCTCTATTTATTTCTACTATCTGTTTCTCGCCGGAGCGGGTCTTTCCATCCTGATGTCCGTCCGCTACCTCGAGATCGAACACGAAAACCACGGCGAGTTCTATTCGCTGGTCCTGTTTTCGGTGGTAGGCATGATGTGCATGGCCTCGGGCTTCGACATCGTGCTCATCTTCATTGGCCTGGAACTGATGGCGATCTCCACTTACGTGCTGGTCGGGTTCCTGCGCAGCGATCGCCGCTCCAATGAGGCGGCGCTGAAGTATCTGCTGCTAGGAGCATTTTCGTCCGGAATCTTCGCTTACGGCTTGTCTCTTCTGTACGGCCTCACAGGTAATACGAATTTGGAGGGGATCAGGCAGGAGCTTACGCAACAGGTGGCACAGAATTCCAATCATGTCAGTCCCGTGGCGATTATTGCCCTGCTGACCACGGCGACTGGGCTGTTCTTCAAGATTGCTGCCATCCCTTTCCATCAGTGGTTGCCTGACGCTTACGAGGGTGCGCCGACCAGCGTTACCGGATTCATGTCAGTAGCGGTAAAAGCGGCGGCCTGGGCAATGTTGTTGCGCATCTTTCTGTGGGGCTTGTATCCGTTGCGAACGGTGTACGTACCGCTGCTGATCTTTGTTTCGGTCATCACCATGACCGGCGCCAATTTGGCGGCACTCACGCAGAACAACCTCAAACGGCTGCTAGCCTACTCTTCGATCGCTCACGTCGGTTACATGCTGCTGGGATTGGTTGCGCTGGCTTCGGTGGATTACCCGGCGCCCGCTTTCTTTGACGGCTTCAAGGGAATTTTGCTGTACCTGCTGGTGTACACGTTCATGAACCTGGGTGCTTTCGCCGTAGTCACCTCGCTGCGGCAGCGGAATGTGATCGGCGACGAAATCGACGACATTGCCGGACTCTTCACCCGAGCCCCGACTGAAGCCGTTCTCATGCTGATTTTTCTTCTGTCGCTGGCCGGGATTCCTCCGCTGGCGGGCTTCTACGGAAAGTATTTCATTTTCCTGAGCCTGATGGAGAGCGGTCATTATATTCTGGCGTCCCTGGCCGTACTCTACGCGGTTTTCGGGCTCTACTATTACATGCGGATTGCGAATGCCATGTTCATGAGCGAAGCGATGGACAAAACCCGGCTCCCCATCAGCGTCGCCATGCGGGTGGCGCTTGGCGTAACCGCATTCGCTACCGTCGTCATCGGCATCTTCCCCGAGCGGTTCATCCGCGTCGTTACTTGGTCGATGGGCCTGGGTTAGCAAAGCAAATCCTCTAAGACTCGGGAAGAGATACAATCTGGCTCATCCACCATGCCCGAGGATTCCAAACGCCCGGATGAGCGAAACCTCATTGTTTCTCTCAGCCGCTATTCGGAGATTGGGTTCATCATCCCAGCTGCGATCGCCCTTGGTTATGCTCTCGGCAAGCTTCTCGATCACTGGCTTCATACACATTGGCTCTATCTCGCGGGAGTGATCTTTGGGGCCGTTGCAGGGTTTATCGAGATGATTCGCATGGCTTGGGCTTTAACGCGTGACAAGCCATGAGCACCAGCCCTACACATCCGCCAGAATCTCCGGTTATCGAAACCCAGTCGAACCGCTTCTTCTCTGGGGCCATCCGGAGAATGCTGCGCTTTGTTCTCATTGTTGGCTTGGCGTTCACCCTTGCCGCCCTCTGGCGCTTCGGCTTGCTCATCGGTCTCGGCTTCGGTGCGGGGGCGTCGACTGCCTACCTAAGTTTTCATTCTCTAAGTCGAGCCGTAGAAACCCTAGCCAAACGTGTGGCTGAGACGAATCGACCAACGCAGGGGCCCTTGCTTGTCGCACGCTTCACTCTCCGCTATCTCTTGGCTGGAATGGTCGCGTATGTTATATTCACAAGTTCTTCCCAAGCCTTCCGAGGGTTTCTCTTCGGGTTGTGCACGCCGGTGGCAGCCATGATGATGGAAGCTGGCTGCGAGGCTTACGTAGCCCTGCGTCGTGGCTACTAAGCCTCAAATACTTGGAATCGGGATTCTTCATGGAGCAACTCTGGTTTACCGCGCTGGTCAACCGCCTGTTTGGCGGACCGATACTTTCCTTGCTGCTTGCATTAGGAATCCACCCAAAGCACCCGGCCACTCCGGTCGCAAATAGCGCCGCCATGGAGTTGATGGTGGTGCTGTCGTTGACCTCATTGTTTATCGCAGTCCGGTTTCGGCTGTCCGTCGACAACCCGGGCGGGCTGCAGCACGCGATCGAGGGGATTGAGGGCTTCATCGGTGGCATGGGGGAAGAAATCATTGGCCATCATTACAAGCCCTATCAGTCCTATCTTGTCACCCTTGGGCTTTTTATCGTCACCTGCAATTTGATCGGTATTATTCCTGGTTTCGAGTCGCCAACCGCCGTGCCGGTCGTTCCTTTGGGCTGTGCGCTCCTTACTTGGTTCTACTACCATTTTCAAGGCTTGCGAACAAATGGTCTGGGGTACTTTAAGCACTTCATGGGTCCCGTTTGGTGGCTTGCGCCCTTGATGTTGCCCATTGAAATCTTCAGTCACACCGCCCGTCTGTTGTCTCTCACCGTCCGTCTATATGCCAACATGTTCGCCGGCGAAATGGTCACGTTAGTATTCTTTTCATTGATTCCAATCGGCGTGCCCATCGTCTTCGAGGGTCTTCATATCGGAGTTTCGCTCATCCAGACTTATATTTTCGTGATTTTGTCCTGCGTCTATCTTGGTGAGGCCACGGCACACCAACACTGATTTTTGGCTTTATCTAAAATTCGCCAGCGTGAGGGCGTCTGCTCGAGGATGACGTCAACCACCTCCTAGCGAATATCCTTAAGGAGAACCGCAAATGCGTAAATGTTTTTTTCTAGTTATAACGATGGCGGCGTTGTCGGTCTTCGCCATGCCCGCCTTCGCTCAGGGTTCGGAAGCGGCCGCCTCAGGCGCTACTAATTGGGTCGCGATCACTTCCGGCTTCGCCATGGCCTTTGCTGCTGCCCTCGCAGCGCTGGGACAGGGCCGCGTCGCCTCGGCTGCTTGCGAGGGCCTGGCACGTAACCCTGCTGCAAGGCCTGGAATTCAGATTGCACTGTTTGTGGGACTGGCGTTCATCGAGTCGCTGGTTCTGTTCACGTTTCTCATCATCTTCGTTAAGGTCGTGAAGTGAACCTTCGCTAAGGTGACGTAACTCCGTGTTTTGGAAATGAAAAAAGCCCCCGCTCGACGGAGCAGGGGCTTTTTGTTTGGGGTGCCAGTTCAAGAAAGTCAGGTATTACGCTCGCCCCTCCACTCGCTGTTTCTTATCTCCGGAGCGCGCTCGACAGCCTCCATCAGCACTCCACGCAGGCGAAGGCGGCTTTCCATATCAGTGTTCACAATTTCAAATCCGACTTCGGTCACCCGGGCGCGACGCAGCAGTACCTGCCCGCGAATGTGGCGGACGCCAGTCGAAATATCGATGTTTGCTTCCGAGCCCACGCGGAGGTTGTCTGCCTTTGTGCCCATCCCGCCCCCTAAGCTCAGCTCGCGAAGTACGATGCTGGATTTCCCCCAGGAACTGCTGATGATGGCGGACAGCGTTTTACGCAAGACGATTCGTTCGTAACGCCGCTGCCGTACCCATGGGCATGCCGGAGCTGCATCCAATGGCGCAATCGCCAGTTCGCCCGGCGCCAAGCCGCTATCCGACATTACCTGGCTGGCGTAACGCGGATCAATCTTGGCCAAAGCTTGTGCGGCCGCGATTCGCAGCTCACGATGATTCGCCCACTTCCACATCTTCTTGGCTTCCAACAAATTGCGCAGCACGGGAATCGATTCGGGTTCGCGCAGCCTTCCCAGCGACTCCACTGCTTTGATCTGGACGATCACCGAGCGGCCTTGGGCTTCGCCGGTTTCCGCCATTACCATCAGGGGCGGCACGGTCGTCCGGTCACCGCTCATGCCGATCTCATCGATGGCCTGAGGCAGCACCATTGCGTCCAGATGCTCCAGGATTTCCAGCAAGGTACGTCCGCGGTCCGGAGCAGCGCCATAAGCGATCTGGCGTACCACGATATCGTGATAGAACCGGTTCCACTCCGGCAGCCGGATGGGCAGCAATTCCAGCAAGGTAGCTACGTCCAGACGGCTTAAGAGCCCCACCACCGACGCTGCCTGCCGAACCGGCCCCAGGCGCAGCATATCTCGCGCCTGTTGCAAGCCGGCGGGGCCGAGTTCGTTCGCGATGTCCACCATCCGGTCGCACTCTTCCCGCCGCATGCAGCGGAAGAATCGGTCGGCAAGATGTTCCACTGCGGCTTGCGAAGTGCGGCGCAGCACGAGAATCAGATCCGGCGGAATTTGGGGCAGCCGCAACGCCTCTTCGATGAACTCTGGCAGGCGGTTCTCCACTCCAATCCGTGGGCGCAATTCATTTGCCAGGGCCGGACGTTGTTTGGCGACGCTTTCAATGGCGCCGCAAACCTCACTCAAAGCGCTGTACTGCTTGCGATTGCCGGCTTCCGAACTCAGGCGCACAAAGGCCGCGCTGAGCAGACTTTGCACTTCCGGATCGGGATCCCGCACCAGAGCCTCACCAATCTTGTGAACCACGGAGCCGATCAAATCAATGCCAGGAGCGGCGAATAAGTCGGCCAGTTGGCTCAATCCAACGGCCGCCTTGCGGCGAGGATCCGAATCTCTTGCCGTAAGGCAGTTCGTATAATTCTGCAGAATGGCGCTGGCGCCTTCCTTGTCCCCGCGCTCCAGCAAAACGTCCATGAACTGGCGGATATTGCGCGGAGGCACGCAGGGGGCCTCGCTTGAGAGCAGCACGCTCTTCTTCCCGGCCTCCGGTACTTCTGCCCAGAACATCCGGTCCAGAATGTCGGCATGGGACTCTACCAGAATCCCTGCCTTGCTCATTTTGTCTTCGTGTACGCGCAGGATCTGCCGCAACGTGTCCATTTGCCGGCTCATGTGCTCCAGCATCTGGTGCACGGCATTGACCTTGATGTCTCCCTTTTGGAAGCGTTCCATGGCGAAGCGGATCGCCATGTGTTCGGCCGCTTTCATCAAAAGAGGTGTATCGGTTTTTTCCGTGGGATTTGTCGCAGCCAGACTTTCCAGCAGTTGTTGCAGGTTGAGCTTGGTATTCGGATCTGTCTGGGTCAGTTCGTTCTGCAGCAATTCCGTCTTGGCGCCGGGGTCGGCACCAACTTCTCCGAATTTGGTCAGCAAACGGATGGCTTGAATAACCTCTTCTTCCTGAAGCGGCACCACCCCACCCGTCCAGGTACCCCCGCCAGCAGCATTGCCGCCGCTCGCATCGTTGCCGCCCACATTATTGCCGCCAACATTCGGGACACTGCCAATGGGTGCGCCACCCCCTGCACCTCCGCCGCCGGCGCGCGAGCCTTCCGCTGCGGCAATGAGTTGCAACAGTTTCTGCGGATCATTCAGCCATTCTTTGAATTCGGGGCCCAGGGTCTGGGCAGCAATCTGTGCCGCGATGCTCACATCGGCGGTGCCCGGATCAGCCGCAACAAATTTGACTTCATTGATCCGAATCGTGGAATGCGTGTTATCTCCGAACGTGTCCTTGATCTGCTTGACCACGTCCTGGGCTTTGGAGCCGCCCACGGCAAAGGCTCGGATCAGCCGGGCAAAATCGTCAACCGTCACTCCCTTTGAAAAGAGAATGCTGGCCAGACCGGCTGCTGTCAAAAGTTGGGCAAAGCTGCGTTCAGCCTGTCCCGATTCCAACGCCACGCCGTCCAGTAGTAGCCTGTTCTCATGGACTCCTAGCAGGAAGCCGCCATCGCCGTCCTTAGGCAAGCCATGCTGCAGCTCATTCCAGGTGACCTCGAATTGTCCCTCCGTGCGCTTGTGCTGAAAGCCATAAAGCCGCACGTACTTTATCAGGATGTTCAGGCTATGAATGAAAGCGCGAGCGGACGCATTCCTGTCTTCTCTCTTAGTTGTGGCGGCGGTGGAAATACGTGGCTCCTGAAACTCCGGTATAAGGTTAATGCACAAGGTAAGAGGATGCATGTTACGGAGGTAATTGGCCTGACGTGAGAAATGTCTCGCAGCGGACCGCGCCCACGCAGTCGAATTCCGGGAAATTCAGGCTTGCCCCCAGCGCGGTTTCGCTAGGACATTGAAAATGTTGCTGAAACCAAGGACAATGCCCCCCATTATCAAATCACGGGGAGAATGATCGGCGGCTAGTTGCCGCCAAAACTTACTCATGTCTGCCACGCCAGTCGTCGCCGCAGCAAAAAACACACCGAAGAAAGCCGGTCTGGCGTTCTGGATGGAACGCGTACTGGAAGAGTGCGACCGCACGGGCGTGGACCTTGCTGCCGATCCGGTTCACGATTTACGAGTGGCTCTGCGCCGCTGCCGCTCCGTGGCCGATGGCCTTCTGGGCATGGATCCCAATCCCGCATGGAAAGAGATGAAGAGAGCAGGGAAGCGGCTCTTCAGCCAGTTGGGAGAGCTGCGAGACGCGCAGGTGATGGACGAGTGGGTACGCCGTTTGGGTGGGCCCGATGACCCGGTGACCAGCACACTGCTGCAGTTCCTCGCCAGCCGTGAAGGGCAACTCAAACAGCAAGCGGCCCTGGCCTTGCAGGAGTTCGATCGCAAGCAGTGGAGGCGATGGATCACATCCTTGCCTCGCCGTGCCGCCCGAATGCGGACGGGAAGCTCCCTGTTCAAGCACCTCGCGCTCGAGCGTTGGACGGAAGCCTACGAATTGCATCGGCGCGCGCTGCGCAATCGCTCGCAACTCGCATTTCACCGGCTGCGTATCGGACTAAAGCGTTTCCGCTACATCGTGGAAAACTTTTTGCCCGAGCAGCACGCTGCATGGAGCGACGATCTTAAGGAACTGCAAGATCTGCTGGGCGAGGTACACGACCTCGATGTCGTTTGGGCAACTGCATTGCGAATCAAAGCCCTTCCGGATAACGACACACGTTCCCGCTGGCATGCCAGGATTGTCGAAGAGCGAACCCGCAGAATCGAGAAATATCGGGAAAAGATGCTGGGCCAAGCCTCGCTATGGCGAGTGTGGCGCGCAGAATTGCCGCTTGGAAAGCAGATCGAATCCGCCGCGTTGAGCCGCCTCAAACTGTGGGCGTCGTTCCTCGACCCTGATTTCAAGCACTCGATTCACGTCGCCCGCTTAGCGCTTCAGCTTTATGACGGATTGCCTGTCAAACAACCGCCAGCGGATTCCGCGCCCGCAGATCAACGCTCCATTCTGCAGGTCGCAGCGTTGCTGCATGACGTCGGCCGATCCAAGAATGAAAAAGGGCATCACAAAACTACATACAACCTGGTCCGGCGGCTAACCCCTCCTTTGAGCTGGAGTGAAGAGAAGATGCGCTTGGCTGGCATCGTCGCCCGCTATCATCGCGGTGCGCTGCCCGGAGCCCGGCAAAAAACGCTGCTCGGCCTAAGCGCGAGTCAGCGTCAGTCCGTACTGCAATTAGCCGGAATTCTACGCCTGGCGAACGCCTTCGACTCTGAGCGTGACAGCCGTATTCAGCGCCTCGAAGTCCGCGAGCAAAATGGCTTCTTACTGGTCGCTGCCCAAGGCTACTCGGCACGCGATCGCATGGCCGAAAGCGTTGCAGCCGCACGTCACCTGCTCGAAGTAGTTTACCGCCGCCCGGTCATGGTGAAGCCTCTGCGAGTTTCGAAACCAGCACAAGACTGAGATTGAGAACCGGAAACTGAGAACTGCCTTTAAGAAACTAATCAGTCACTTCCTTCTCTCCTCGCCAACGAGTACAAGCATCCTATGACTCACGCCCAATTAGTCCAGAAAGCCGTGGCATGGCTGCGCTCGTATCGCTGTGGAGTGATTCTTTCCGAACAGGCTTGCCTCAGCGGCGAAATGCCAGACGCCATCGGATGGAAACGAGCCTGCCACTCCGTGCTCGTCGAATGCAAGATCTCGCGCGCTGACTTTCTTGCCGACCACGACAAGCCCTTTCGCAGCAAGCAGGAACAGGGCCTGGGCTGTGAACGCTTCTACCTCACACCCGCAGCTATGCTTCGTCCCGAAGAATTACCGGCTGGCTGGGGACTGCTCGAATGCCACAACCGGCAAGTCAAGCTGCGTCGGCCCGCCGCGAAGGATCTTCGCACTGCGACCGGCTTTCGCTACGAAATGAATCTGCTGCTCGCCAGTCTTCGCCGCGTCGAAATCCGTATCGAACCCCGCAACCTGACCGAGTTTTTGAAGTGGAAGAATCGCCTCGCCGAGTACAACCGCGGCGTATTGCCAGAAGGCATTGTGCCCGCGGAGGAAGAACCGAACTTCTTCCTGGATGGCGAAGCTGCCTCGAATTGAGTGTGCACCGTAATACAAGGTTCTCTGATCCGTGTGAATCCGCGCAAATCCGTGGCCGCTTGGTTCGTTGGCGAAAAGAAAACCGGGCTGGTTAGCCCGGCTTCTTAAAAGCGTCGAGTTGAGATGCGGTTACATCACAGCGCGGCGCATGCTGGCGCCGAAAGTGCCTCCGGCCTGTTTGGCCAGATCTGTTCGGAGGCAACTCCTCGCGTCAGCCGAAAATCGAAGGGCGCGGGAACGCTACTTCTACCTGCAAACGCCGTTCCAATCACTGCCGTCATCTATTACACGATGAAAATGACTTTAATTGACTGATACATATGATAGATACAGATTATCCAATGAATGGCGAAAGCCTGCGGGAAAGCAGCTTCGGAGGCAAACTTCTTGCACAACTTGATCACTGGAGAGGATGAAAGAAGCCCGAAACCGCTGGTCGCCCCTTAGAGTTCCCGGCGCCCCTCCATCGACTTCAGCATCGTGATCTCGTCGGCATATTCGATGTCGCTACCTACCGGAATGCCCATGGCAATCCGCGTCACCTTGAGCCCCGCACGCCGCAGTTTTCCGGAAAGATAGGTCGCGGTGGCTTCGCCCTCCACCGTCGGATTGGTGGCGATAATGACTTCGTCCACTTGCCCGTCGTCCACCCGCCGCATCAAATTGGATATACGCAATTGTTCCGGGCCAACTCCGTGCAACGGCGAAATCGACCCATGCAGCACGTGGTAAACGCCGTTGAAGTGTTTGGTCTTCTCGATGGCCCCGATATTGGTAGGTTCTTCCACCACGCAAACCATCCGCTGGTTGCGAGTAGCGCTGCTGCAGTAAACGCAAGGATCGACGTCCGTAATGTTGTTGCAGATGGAACACAGACGCAGCTTGGCCTTCACGTTGCGCACCGCCGCTGCCAGGGCCTCCGCATCCTCATCATTCGAGCGCAGGATATGAAACCCCAGCCGCTGTGCGGTCTTGCTGCCAATCCCAGGCAGCTTCTTCAGTTCGTCGATCAGTCGCGCCATCGGCTCCGCAAATTTAGACATAGAAGTATTTGATGATTGAGTAATCGGGTAACTCAGTAATTGGATAATTGAAGAGTAGGAAACAATTACACAATTACTAAATTTCACAATCCAGGCAGCCCCATCCCACCGAGCATTCCGCCCATGCTGGATTGCATGGCTTCATCCACTTTCCGGCTCGCTCCGTTGATCGCCGCGGTTATCAGATCCTGCAACATTTCGACGTCCCCGCTCTTCACCGCCTCAGGATCAATCTTCATACTCAACACCTGTTTGCGGCCGTCCATCTTGACCACTACACTGCCTCCACCGGACGAGCCCTCAACCACGGTCTCCTCCATCTTCTTTTGCAGCACTTCATATTGCCGCTTTGCCTGCGACATTAACTCCTGCAAGTTGAATCCGCCCATTTCATCCTTCCCAGCGTAAGTGTGGCGCGGGTGCCCTCGCCCGTGCGGCCCGAATAACAATCCGTCCTCACCGTCGTTCCTTGTAATCAATAATCGTCCTGATCTCCGCACCGAACTTTTCCTTCATTCGGCGAACAATCGGATCTTGTTCCGCACGACTGCGCCCACCCCCATTGGAGGAGGGACGACTCGTTGCCGCGCCCGGCGCAACGTCACCAGGGATCACTTTCAGCTTAAGCGCCCGTCCCGCAACCCCACTCGCAGTCGCGATTGCCAAGCGCCTGGCATCCGCTCCCAACGTCATATCGATCACGGTCGCCGACGAAGCCACTTTGATCACCAACTCGCTTCCTTCGACCTGCCATTCGCCGCCTTCCAGCATCGAAACCAGCATTTGATGACCCGCTGCCGCCAAGGCATTCAGCACTGGGTTGCGCAGGGCGTCGCGATTCAGAACGTCGCGGTGCAGGTCGTCCGTCCGCGCCGGCTGTTTTTCTGGAACCCTCTCCGGTCCGGCAGATAGTTCCAGTGCAGCCTCCGCGACCGCCGCCGGCGCTGCCGCTCCCATGACCACGCTCGCTGTCGCCTTACCGGTCCTGAACCCAGGCACGCCTGCTGCGGGATTGTCTTCAGCCAAGAGCTGTGGCTTCGAGCCGCTTTTTCGCGCCGAATCAGCCGCGAATGGTGAAACCTGATTCGATGAAGCCTGACTTGGCGGAACATGATTTGATCGAGCCGTCGCCGACGATTCCGCCTTCTTTGGATCGGGAACAACCGTCGGCCTGCCAGGCGTTCTCGGACCACTTGCTCCGCCCACGCCCACAGCGCTCAACAATTCTTCGATGGGCAGCAACCTCTGCGCGTGTGTCATCTTCAGCAGGCCCAATTCCAGATGAAAGCGTTGTTCCTGCCTATATCCCAGTTCACCATGAGTGCGCAACATGATCTGCAGATGCCGCGCCAGATCCTCTTCGCCGAATAGTTCAGCGACGCGCGCCACCCGCGCGCGCTCATCCCCGGAAATCTGCAGCAGGGAAGAGTCCCCACCGGCGATCTTGGCCACAACGGCGTTGCGCAGAAATCGAACCATCTGCCGCGCGAAATGAGTTGGACTGTGGCCTTCGCCGATCAGTCGGTCAACCAGCCGCAACACTTCTTCGCTGGAACTCCGCGCTACCGCCTGCATCACTTCTTCGAGCACGGTCGAAGGCGCGGCGCCGGCCAGTTGCCGCACTGCCTCGGCCGTGAGCCGTCCATCGCAAGAGGCAATGGCCTGGTCCAGAATGGAAAGCGCGTCGCGTATAGAACCGTCCCCGGCCTCCGCTAACAGTGCCAGCGCATCTTCGTCGGCTTCGACATTCTCCCTGCCAACCAGATCCTTCAGTTGTCCCAGAATTTCCTCGAAGCGAACCGCCCGGAAACTGAAGTGCTGGCAACGCGAGCGGATGGTCTGAGGAATGTCTTCCGGCTGGGTCGTGGCCAGCATGAAAACCACATGGCTAGGAGGCTCCTCCAAGGTTTTCAACAGCGCATTGAAGGCCGCATCCGTGATCTGGTGGGCTTCATCGAGAATGTAGATCTTGAAACGGTCGCGCGCCGGACGATACCGCGCCGCCTCGCGCAATTCCCGGATCTCATCAATGCCCCGGTTGGTAGCGGCGTCGATCTCGATCACATCGACGGAATTCCCCGCCCGAATCTCGGTACAGGATTCGCAGATGCCGCACGGTTCCATCACCGGCTTATCCGAAGACCGGCAATTCAGCGCCATGGCCAAAATACGGGCCACGGTCGTCTTACCAATGCCCCGGTGCCCGCTGAAGATATACCCATGGGCCGTGCGTCCCTGCTCAATAGCATTCTTCAGGGTCCGTGTAACGTGCTCCTGCCCTATGACTTCAGAGAATTTTTGCGGACGGTATTTGCGCGCCAGAACCTGGTAGCTCATGAGGTGGAAGCTCGATTATACGTGATGCCCGAAGCTGGCGGGCGTTGCCGTGAGTCTCTCGCGATGCCCACGTAGCCCCGGACGCCTCGTCCAGGCGGCCGAGCGAAGATCTCGGCTCAGAATACTGGCAAACTCACGATTCGTATCAGGATATGGCTTCAGCCATATCTTAAAAGCCCTCGAATCAGCCCGGCTTCAGCCGCTGCCTTTTTTGAGGTTCGGGATCACCGGGCCGAGCGAAGCTCGGTCGCTGGTGCTGTCTGCTTTCGCCTCCAACGAAGTCCTTGCGGAAAAGATACTCGACAGAGTAGGCTTCTTTCTCGGCTTTCTGGCCGAAGGGGGGCTTCCGTGCAACTGAAACTGATTGTCCGAACCGTAGATGACATTGTGATCGTCGATTGCAGTGGCCGCATCGTTTTTGGCGAAGAATCCGCCGACCTGCGCGACACCGTAAAAATGGTGATCACGCAGAGCAAGCGCATCATACTCAACCTGGCGGGCGTTACCTATATCGATAGCGGCGGTCTGGGGACGCTAGTAGCGCTCTATACCACCGCTCGCACCAGCGGCGGTTCGATCAAGCTGGCCAACTTGACGCAGCGCGTGGGAGACCTGCTGCAAGTAACCAAGCTGGTGACCATTTTCGATGTCTATGACAGCGAGGAGAAGGCCCTCGAGTCGTTCCGCAAGGGCGCGGCCGCGTAATGTTGGTGGATTCGTGTGGCGCGGGCGCCCTCGCCCCCGTGTGCCTTCGTCCGGTCTTAAGCTTCCCGCGTGATGCAGAGAATTGTTTTTCTGGCCAGCCTTTCCCATCTCAACCGGCACGCGATCTGCCGAGGAAGTGCCATCGCTGGCCCCTACCAGCTGCGAAGCGGCGCAAGAATACAGCCCACGGCGCAAACCGTGGGTAGGAAGTAGGAAACCGCCGAGCCCCAGCGGGGCGAAAGACTACCTGTGACACGGTCTCTTTACCCTCGGAGGAAAGCGCTCCTCCCCTTCGGGAAACATTTATGAAACGGCTACTGACATGACGATGCACACCCGCATCCTGGCCGCCATCCGTAAGATCCCTCGCGGCAAGGTTTCGACCTACGGTGCAATCGCGCGGGCCGCAGGATATCCCGGAGCGGCCAGACAGGTAGTTGGGACGCTGCGCCGTTCCTTTGACGTGCCGTGGCATAGGGTACTGGGCGCCGGAGGCGAAATCAAACTACGCGGAGATTCGGCCATCGAACAGCGCCTGCGACTGGAATCTGAAGGAGTGGCCTTTCGAGGCCGTCGCGTGGACATGAAGAAACACGAATTCAAGTTCCCGCCAGTGAAGGCAGCAGCCTACCGGCCTAAGAAAAAATCTCTGCGACGGAGAGCATCCACGAGCCGATAGCCGCCTGCGAAAGAAGGCCCGGTTTTGGGTGGAGCAGCCATTCCAGCGCTGCACGAATGAGTCTCAGCGGCTACTTAGACAGTCTTCGCGTCGCGATGAAGACTTGAACCGTCGTTTCAGTCCCCGCACAGTTCGTCGAAGTTGCCGCTGTCCAAGAACTTGTCGCCCGTGAATTTGCGGGCCAGCACCCACCCCGTCCGACCGTTGCTGGTTTTCACCTCAAGCCACCACTCCTTCACGCCGTTCTTGGTGATCACGATGGTGCACTGACTCTTGTCGGCGAAGCCACACATGTCGCCTTTCCCCGCGATCACCTCGAAGTACTCCAGGAACCAGACTCCCTTGGCCCAGAAGTCGTAGTATCCATCGCCATGCAAACCGTAGCCAAGAACCTCGTCGCCTAACTTGAGGGACGAATCCGTAATGCCCTGCTTGACCAACGCTCTATCGGGTTCACGGATTACGTTCACGCCTGCCAGTACGGTTACTTCCTCTCCGGCCTTCAGCGCACCAACTAGGGCGCGTTTGTCTTGCCATGAGGAATATATTCGGTCGTTCCGTCTGATTCTCACGCGGGGAACGATACGGCCTTTGCCCGGGCACGCGTTGTAGTCGATCACTGGAAGCTCAGGCTCGGGGATGCCGGATGTCGCTGACTTCGAGGCTGGGGCTTGCTGACCAATTGTGATCGTGGCGAGCAGGAGAAACGTAAGGAGTCTTGTCGCGACCATGTGCCAAGGATAACGCGCGATACTCGACAACGAACATTACGCAAGCACACGAACCGGATTGGGCAACGTCCTAGCGAACGGCCACCTGCGTTGCTCGCTGCTTCTCATTAGTGTGCCACTTACCCGGTCTTGAACTGTTCGTCGATTTCCACTTGGTAGCCGGCGCTGAGGCGGTTGGTTTCATTCGCCATGCCGACCACCGCCATCAACTCCTTGAACATCTCATCCGTCATGCCTTTGTTTCTCGCCGAAACAGTGTGGGACGCAATGCAATAATCGCACTGGTTGCTCACGCTCACAGCGACGTAGACCATCTCTTTCGTCAGCGGGTCCAAAGCTCCCGGCCCCATGATCTGCTTAACGTCCTGCCAGGTTCTCTTGAGCGTGACAGGGTCGTTCGCAATAGCCTTCCAGAAATTGTTGATCCAGTCGGTCTTACGCACGGCCTTAATGTCGTCGTAAACCGCCCGCACCTCTGGGCTCGCGTCCGCGTACTCAACCAGTCCAAGCGTCGCCATTTCGTCTCCAGATCGCCGAACAGATCCTCTCAGCGCACTACGCGGACCTTCTTAGCCCTTCGGTACCTGCCCGCTAAGCAGTTTCCCTAACTCACACCACGAGCAGCGAAGCCCAACATAGAAGGTTCCAAACAGCGCATAGACCGCGCTCACTTCATCGAACCGCATCTCGTAGATCAGCTTCTTGAATACCAGCGGATCATCGGCGAACAAATCGACGCCCCATTCCCAGTCATCAAATCCAATCGACCCGGTGATGATCTGTTTGACCTCGCCCGCATACCGGCGGCCCACCAGCCCATGTTCGCTCATCTGCCGCGCCCGCTCTTCGATGGGCAACCGATACCAGTTTTGATCCTCTCCGCGGCGCCGATCCATGGGATAGAAACAAAGATATCGATGCTTGGGGAGTTCCGGAAACAAGCGCGGCCGCATGGCTTCTCTCTGCCGGGCAAGCGTTTCCTTGATCGCCTGATTCCATTCCTCCGAGTGCGGCTCTACGCCTCGTTCCACAAGCTCGTTGTAAACCTTGATCGTGGATTCATACAGCCCAAGCTCAATGACCGAAAGATACGACGTCGTAGGTTCAAGAAAATCGCTCAGCCGAAGTCGGGCCATCTGCAATTCCGCGTGATGCAATTCCGCAAACGATTGCCGAAAGTGGACGAACATCAGATCGCCCTTGTGCCCAAGCAGGGAGTAAAGCCCGGACTGGCCAGACGCATTCTGTTCCATCTTCGCCAGCACGCTGCTGGCCTGATGGATGATCTCGGTTTTTTGTGACGCGCGCAGCGGCCGCCACGCCGACCAGCGAAATCTCATCATTTGATGCAGCACGCTGTAGCCTTCAATAGTCAATGGGACAGGCGGAATCTCCGTCGAAACGATTGGCGCGCGCGCGTTCTCCGGATGAGCTGTGCGGGTAACGGACATGGGTTTTCCTCTTCGAACCTATTGTACCCGCGAACTCGCGAATGTAGGCGCGTGCGTCCCCGCACGTGCGGCGCCGCCTTACATTCGCGTTTGATCAAAGATTCGCCAGGGCTTTCCCAAAGTCCAATATTTGAGCGGCATGGCGAGAAACCAACAAGCACCAGCCCCGGACGGGGCGGCCGATAATAGCCCAGGACGAAGTCCTGGGTAAGGGCAGGAAACAATATCACGCCCCGCATGGGCGCCACGGCAATTCACACACAACTTCTCTAACCAGGGCCCACGCTTCGAAGATCGAATCCAGCCGTGCCGATCGAGCCACGACAAATGATGGCTCGTACACTCACACCGCCCGCAACACGATCATGCTGGCGTCATCCTGAAAATGCCCGCCGCAGTGCTCCGATGCTGCCTGCATCAGCAATGTCTTCAGTCCTTCCGCGCCTGCCCCGCGATTCTCCCGCGCGATCCCAATCACACGTTCCTCACCAAACGGCTCGTCGTCCTGATCGCAGGCCTCGACCAAGCCATCGGTAAATAACATGAGCGCATCGCCCGGCCGCAGTTGCAGATCGCTCTGCTCATAAACCCAATCGGGGAACTGTCCCAGGACCGCTCCCGCCGCGTTCAATTCGCTGGCCGTGCCATCGTCCCGCACCAGCACCGGAGGATTGTGTCCGGCATTGCAGTAGGTCAGCCGATTGTCTTTGCTGTCGAGCACGGCATAGAAGAAGGATACGAACTTACCCACGGGTGCGATCTCGCACAGAATGCGATTCAGCCTGCGGCACAACTCGCGCGGCGACCGCGAGTCCCACATCAGCGGTTTCAGCGCCGCCTGCAGGCTGGACATAAGCAGCGCCGCCGGCATCCCCTTACCCGACACATCGGCAATGCAGAGCACGGTCTGCGTCTCGCTAATCCGCACCACGTTGTAATAATCGCCGCCTACGTATCGCACCGGCTGCGTCATGCCCGCAATTTCGTAGTCTTTTACCTGAGGAATATTCTTAGGCAGCAGATTGTTCTGGATTTCGCGGGCATCCTGCAGTTCGTCCGCGTGTTGACGCTGCGCATGCCGCAAGGACCGGCAGCGCTCCACTTGCGTCTCCAGCTTTTCCAGCAGTTGCCGGTTTTGCCAGGGCTTCTGCACGAAATCGGATGCCCCTCGCCGCATCGCTTCCACGGCCAGGTCGACGCTGCTCCACGCGGTCATCACCACCAGCGGGAGGTTCTCGTCGATCGAGCGAATCTGCGAAACCAGCTCCAGACCCTCCCCGCCCGCAGTCGTGTCGCGGGTGTAGTTCAAGTCCATCAGCACGACATCGAACTCGCGCGCCTTGAGCGCTTGCAGCACGCGCGCCGGATGGGTCACAGTTTCCGTCCGGTAGCCATGGCTCTTGAGCAGTAATTGCAGCGCATCCAAAACGTGCGGCTGATCGTCCGCCACCAGCACGCGCGCGGATGTCGTGTTCTTGACCGCTCTACTCTCGGCTCGATAAGGGGAGGTCTGTAAGCTTTCCATGCGGAAGGGAATTGCACCCCGTGGGCCAGCCTCAGTAGATCACACAACGTTGATTTGAAAGGGAGCAACAGCTTGGACGAAGGAAAAGGTCAGGAGATAACTGTGCGGGCGTGGAATAAGGTGTCCGGAAATGAACAGAGGTGGCCGTGAGGTTGCCCTCGACAAAGGCGAGGCCGAAAGGCCCCGCCTTCGCCGTCCGAACATTACTGGAGGATTGCTACACCCAGTTCTGGGCTGCTATCCGGTGTACGAATAAATACGGTCTGCGCAATACCAGCCGCGTTGAAATTTCCGAGCGACAGATACGCGCCGTTGGTGGAAGTGCCGATTGCCCCGTTGAAGCCGGAGACCGAATAAGTCCAAACCGTCCCCTTCGTCGGTCCGCCGCTGCCGCTATTGACATTGGCGATGGAGAGGAACGTTGCGTGTCCCTTCCCGTCGAAGGAAAGAGTGCCATACGAGGCCTTGCTGAACGCCTGATTAAAGCAGGAATGCCCCGTCGGGCATGGCTGGTTGTTGAGGTTCACCCAAGTACTGCCACTGTAATATCCCCATTGGTTGGTCAAGCCCTGAAGCTGGAAAGAATACACGCCATGCAGGCTGGCAACGGATGTTGCCGCAAAACTTGTGGAAGCTATTGCAAGGACCATCGCCATCAAGATTACGAACAATGCAGCTTTCTTCATGTTTTCTCCTGTGGTAGGTCACAACCCTTAGGTTCCGTTTGCCGACCCAGTGCTTGGCATCCAGATACTTTGTTTTTCGTCTGCACCAGATTGCCATCGCTAGTCCCACTCAACAATGGCTCCTTGGTAATGCACGCCATCCCTTGTAACCAGCAAGTGGTGACTGATGTTACCCAGGCAGTGGGATGGCCCTCCCTTTCCGTAACCGGCATACTCGCGGAATGTCGATCTTGAGGGTGCCCTCCCCTTTCGCGTTCTGTGCCAAGGGCGGCGCGCTTCGTCCATCACCGCCAACTGCGGAGAAAGAAGGAGTCTCGCTCCCATGCCCCGGGGGACTGAACCGATACCAGCACACCGGTAACCTTCATTTCATTACCTTCGGTTGTCATCGCGCGCCCCACTGATGGCAACCGCGCAGGCACGCGACACCTTTGCAACGACGCGCGAAAGAGTACGCCGCTGGCACGGCTACTACCTGGCCGGATTTGTCGTGCCGAGCACGTGCATCCGCTAGAACTGGTTTCATAAATGGTATTGGGAAAGGAAGGGCTTCAGCCGTGGCACCCACCCGAGCTCCGGGTCGTGAAAGGATGGGCCAGCCCCCGCTGGCGCTTTTCCCACATTGGGACCGAGTTTACTGTTTAGTACCGGGTACCCCCTCCCCCTTTGTCTGCAAAATCTAGAAAACAAACGATCAATTTTGGGTAATAAAATGGTTGACACACATGTGCTGATAGGGACAAATAACAATCCCGTTAACGTCGGTGCCGGGGAGCAGGTGAGGGGAATCGTGGGTCCTCCGTCTAACAAAGCCGGCAGCAACGTGGTGCAGATCAGCGGTAACTATCCCTCGAGCAATAGCTTTACCGTCCAGAACATTCGCAACCAGGGGGGAACCACGCACCCGAACACCATTCTGGACGGAATCAAGAACAACACAATAAAAGATACGGATGCGTTCGTGGGGTCGTATGCCTGGGACACGAATAACTCGCTGACC
>DATNNO010000105.1:0-87859 GCA_035601775.1 Terriglobales bacterium
AGGCTGCCACAGCATGCCGTAGCCCGCCACGTTTGAGAAGCTGCCGTAATAGTTGAGATCGCTGGTGCCGTACGCGTAAGGCGAGTAGCTGCTATAGGAGTTGCTGGCGTATTGCTGGTGATATTGATCCTGCTGCTTATCCCATGCGTCAAAGGGATCCGGTTCCAGATTCTTAGCCAATGTGGAGCGATCCCCGTTAGCAAGGTCGAACGATGCAGTATGGTTCTTACTAACAGCCACGGTCCCCGAATCGCCTTCGACCTGCACGTCGCCGTTGAAGACGGCTACAGTGGCAACAGTGTCCGCCATTTCAATCCGAAGATGAGCCGAATGTGCAAGCGAGAGTTTCTCATGACCAAACGTCAGAGTGAATTCGTCGCCCTTCGCGCCAGCGAAGTTGACATACGCCGTGCCTTCCTGCAGATGCACCGCCGAAACCTTCGCCCCCGAGTCGCGGAGCGAGAGCCGCGGAAAGTCGATCACGGTGTCCGGAGTCACGCGCAGCGTGCTTCCATCTTCGAACTCCACTTCCGCGCGGCCATCTTTCCTGGTCTGCAACTTGGCGCCTTGAGTGATAGGCAAATTCAGGAATGCCTTCTCATAGCCTTGTCCGGCATTGCGGTCGATTTGCACGTCGCCCTGAACCTCGCTCAACCGCACCACGCGGGCTTGCGAATCGGCAAAGGCGGGAACCGTTAGAAGAAAAGAAAACGATACAGCCGCGGTCAGCAGCAACTTGAAGCTCAACTTGGACATGGAACTCCTCCGGAACGGCCCCTCTTGCTCTATTAGAACACTGTTCGCGCCATTTTGTTGCCTGTAAATAACATACATTCGGTCTAAGGCCAGCCCGCTACTTGCTTCCAGTCTCCGCAAGTTGTAGCAGGCGCTGAGCTCGGGCTCGCACCACCTTGATCACGGCCGGGGCATCCGCGATTTTTTGCAAGACAGGAGTCACCGCTGAGATTTCTCCCAGCCCGCCGCTATTCGACAATTCCTCCATCCGCTTCAGTTCCTCGTCCAAGGCAAGCTTCTGGTAGCGAAGGTAATAGTCGAGCCGATGCCCGAATTCCAAGGTGGTGGAAAGAGATTGAAAGAACGCGGTCAGTTCCTGAACCGAGGGCACTGGCGAATAGTTGTAGCTCGCCCGCGTGCTTTTCTGTGCGTCCTTGTAGGTCAGGGTCTTGGTGCCGGTGAAAGCCAGGTTCTTGTTCTTGGAATCAATCTGCCCTTCGAAATAGTGGGCGCGCTTGGCAAGATCGAAAACGCGAGTACGCGCGGCCTGGGAGAGGTTGAAATCTGAATGGAAAGGATCACCAGCAGCAGACTCCGGGCTGAGCTTGCTGTCAGAGTCGTAGGAAGCGCTGCCGTCGTCGGACACCGAGATAACATAGTGATCCGGTTCAGATCCGGGAAAATCGCACGTAAAGGTGACAGTAGTGGCAACCGTTTGCTGGGCTTGCGCAGGAACCAGGATGCACACGACTAAGCCCACCAGCACGACAATACGGAACCCATTCCAGCACTCAAACGGCCGGACGGGCGGGGACGCCCGTCGCTCCATCGGAACACACCCGGGTCGGAACTGGCTGCAGAACATGTACAAACAATTATGCCAAAATGTCCCTACGGCGTGGAATCCCCTCATGCCCGCTGGCGTTCCAGCGTGGCTGCGGTATGCAAGTGGCAGATCGCAATCGCGAGGGCATCGGCAGCATCCGGCGGCTCGGGAATCTCGGCCAGATTCAGCAGCCGCGTGACCATGTGCTGCACCTGTTGCTTCTCCGCTCTGCCGTAGCCCACTACCGCGGATTTTATGGAGAGCGGTGAGTATTCGGCGACTTCCAGCCCCGCTGAGGACGCGACCAGCATAGCTACCCCACGCACCTGTCCCAGCTTGAGCGCCGACTTCACATTCAACGCATAAAAAACGTCTTCGATGGCAACCCGATCAGGCCGGTGTTCCACAATGATCGCGCTCAAGCGGTCGAAGATGGTTGACAAGCGCGCCGGCATAGGCTCGCGAGGCGAAAGCTTGATCGCGCCACAGGCCATGCAAATCAACTTGCCGTCGTGACAGAGGTCGACGACACCGTAGCCGGTGTACTCGGTCCCACAATCAATCCCGAGAACGCGCATCCACCAGAGTCTAGCATCCGGCGCGAGGGATTTTGTTTACTTCTGATTCTTGTTTACTCCTGATTGAACAGATCGGAACGGTCAAGTTGCTCGCCCTTGAAAACGACAATTGAAATTCGCTCGACTGCGGTAATGTCCTCCAGCGGATTCCCATCGACCAACAGCAGATCGGCATCGTTGCCCACGCGAATCGAACCAATGTGGTTTTCCGCGCGCAACAGGCGGGCCGCGTTGTAAGTCGCAGCTTGAAGCGCAACCGCGGGAGGAATACCGGCACGCACCCACAGTTCAAGTTCATGTTGAATCGTCGGCCCATGAAATACCAGGAAATTGCCGGCGTCACTGCCGGTTACCAGGGTGACGCCGTCTTTATAGGCGCGCAACAAATTTTGCGTCCCCATGTCCAGGTTGAAAGGGAACTGCGCGATGCGCTGGCGGATCGGCGCGATGTCTTTGGACGCCATCGCCTTCTCGGTGCCTTCGATCAGATCCGTGGGCCCTACTTGCTGCACCAGCGAGCGTTTCAGAAGATCCGTCTTGCCGGCGGCAAAATCTTTGAACGCCTCACCCACGCTGAGCGTCGGATCATAGAAACTCTTCTTGCTGACCATTTGCTGGAACAAAGCATCGGGAATGGCCTCGCGGAAAGAGCCATGTTCGATGGAATCTGCGTCGGCGGAAACCGCATCGGTCACATCGCGGACGTCCCCCGTATGCACGGCGAGAGACAATCCCTGAGTATGGGCTTCCTGGGCAATAGCTTGAAAAATCGAACTGTCGAGACGATTGAAGATTCTGGAGCCCCCGCCCCCCGCCTCAAGCACGGCCTTGATGCAATCAACATCGGAGCGCTTGAGTTCGTCGACTTGGCGACGGGCTTCATCGGTGGAAGTGGGAATCCGCGTGAACTGCGCTTCCGCCTGATCTCGAATGTTTGGCGGCATGTCCTTGAAGTATTCGGTGCCGTGCCCTCCTTGAGCGGTGAACAGTGGTCCACATGTGAATAGCTCAGCCCCTAGCCTCTCGCCATTGTTCACAGTTGAGCGCACCTTGAGCACGAGGTCCAAAGGATCGCCCACGCTTCTGACCGCGGTCACGCCACTGTAGAGGTAAGCCTCCAGATTGCGCAGCATGTGGGGCTCGGGATCGTACTTGCTCATGTCCGGATAGAAGCCGCCCGTGGCCACGAGATGCACATGCACATCGATCAATCCCGGCAGAACAGTCTTGCCCGCGGCTTCGATGGGCGTGGCTTTCACCATCTTGGGGTCCGGCCCTTCACCTTCATAAACCTCAGCGATCTTGCCGCTGCGAATCAGGATTGCCCCCGACTCGATGACCTTTCCGTCGCCAACGAAAATGCGCGCTCCACGAATCAGGTAGGTTTCACCGCGCGCCAGTTGCCGGTTCAGCATCTTGGTCTTGGCCACATTTTGCTTGGTGTGTGCCTGCCACACGCCCAGCACGACGAACGGCAGCAGGACCGCGCCCACCCAAAGCTTGGCGGAAGCGCGAATCTTTTCCTCCTTTTCCCAGCGGAAAAGCTTGTACGAAATGAATAGTCCGACGCACACGGTAATCAGCAGCGCCAGAGCCGGAAATCCATTTGCCGCAAGGCTTTCCTGACGCAGCATCATTCCTTCGAGTCCCGATACTAAGTATGTAGCTGGCAAGAATTGCGTCACGATGAGCAGCCAGGAAGGAAACATCGAAGTCGGAAATGTGGCGCCGCTCAGAAACAGCATCGGTAGGTAAACCAACTGGACCAGGATCTGGCTTTCCTGCATGGAATTCGCCACTGCCGCGAGAATCATTCCGATGGCGCGGAAGGCCAGAATCGCCAGCGTGGCAAACAAAAGAATCGATCCCAGCCTCGCCGGCCACGGCATACCGTACCCGAAGTGAGCGGCGCAAAACACAAACACTACTAAGGGCATAAAAAGGATCCATCCGACGACGGTCGCGGAGATCAGAATCGGCGCCGGGGTAATGGGAGTAACCTTGTAGCGGCGAAGCACGTTAGACTCGCGCTCCTGCACTGCGCGCATGCCCGCACCGAACAGCCCGTTACCCAGCACTCCGATGATGATCACCATCGTCACAATTTGGGTCATGCCATTGCCGCGATCTCCATGCATGGCCTGCGCGAAAACGACAAAGAAAATCAGCGGAAACATGTAATTGAAAAACAGGACAGACTTCTGCCGCAGGGCGAGCTTGAGGTCCAGTTGGATGAGTGCGATGTAACTTTTCATTTTCAGTCGTATCAGTCAGTCGCGCAGGCGCTTTCCCGTCAATTCGATGAACACATCCTCCAGCGTGGGCTTCTTGAGATGAACATCCACCAACTCAAGACCGCTCTGGTCAATCCATTTGATCAAGTCCACTAGCGTGGTCGCCGGACGCCGCGAAATCACCGTCAGGGTGTGGCCAGTCGAATCCACACTGCTCTCGATTGCCTCCACCCAAACTGGACGCTGCGCCGGGACGGCCTGATCGCACGTCACCACGATGGTCGAAGCCGCGCGGCTCTGCTGCTGCAGCTTGCGTGGCGTGTCCATGGCGATGATGCGGCCCTGATCGATAATGGCAACGCGGTCACAAAGACGCTCCGCTTCCTCGATGTAATGAGTGGTCAGCAGGATGGTGCGCTTCTCATCCCGCAGTTGCTCGAGCAGCCCATGAATCTCCGCGCGAACTTGAGGATCGAGTCCGGTCGTGGGTTCGTCCAGAAAAAGCAGTGCAGGATCGTTGACCAACGCCAGGGCTAAAGCTAGCCGCTGCTTCTGGCCGCCAGAGAGCGTGCTGTAGAAAGCGTCGCGCTTATCCTCGAGCTGCAGCCGACGCAGGATTTCGTTGGCATCAACGTTGCGGCTGTAAAACGAGGAGAACACGTGCAGAGCTTCGCGCACGCGAATCTTATCCGGTAGATTCGTGGCTTGCAGGCAAACGCCAATACGATCTTTGAGTTGCTGTTTCTGCTTCTCCGGATCGAAACCTAACACGGAGACCATTCCTCCGCTGCGCGGGCGCAAGCCTTCCAGAATTTCAACGGTCGTGGTTTTGCCCGCGCCATTGGGACCCAGCAGGCCGAAGACTTCTCCGGACTGGATTTCAAAATCCAGGCCTCTGACGGCCTCCACCGGCCCGTAGGCCTTGCGCAATGCCTGCACGGAAATGGCTGGTTCGCTCATGCTGGTTTACACGTGAAAGATGTACAGACTATTCGAGATCACGCTGACCCGTCAAAGCTAGCAGCATTTTGGGCGACGAGCCTTGATCCCCTCCTGTTCGCGCAGAAACGCGGCGTAGGCGCTCGGGCAAGAGCTCATTTCATGGCGGGCAAGAAAGCGCGAGTAGGCAGACTCATCGAAAATCTCGCGCAGAGTGGACAGCAACAATCGTGTCACGCGAGCAAACCACGTGGGGACAGCCGCCCCCGGCTGTCCGGCCGAGCGACGCTCGGCCGGAGGCCTTCTGTTCGAATCCGGCATCAGGTTCTTCAATCCACTCATCCCTGCTCCTCCGCAGCAAACCTCGTCGGGACAAACGGCGCTTCCTTTACCCTCGCCTGCATACGGCCAGAGAGCACGCTCATCCACATAAAAGCCGACTCCAGCAAAATGAGCGCAACCATGCAAACCAACACTCCCGTCACAGTAGCGTCGAGCCGATCGTTGAAGATCAACCGCGAAATCTCATGACTCGGCGCCGCGGAGGAAGCAAGTTGCCGCGCATGCGCCAGAAATCCAATCCGTGGGTTGGCATCGAACATCTTCTGCCATGACGCCGTAAAGGTCACCGCAACTAACCATGCGAGCGGGACCAGAGTCACGGGCGAATAGCGGGCCTTCCCCATCTTCACGATGATGGTCGTGGCCACGCATAGCGCCACGGTTGCCAAAAGCTGATTGGAGATTCCAAACAGCGGCCACAGCGAATTGATTCCGCCCAGCGGATCTTTCACTCCTTGCCACAAGAACGATCCCCAGGCAGCCACGATCAAAGCGCTGGTAGCCAGAATCGAGGGATACCAACTGGTACGGCCAAGCGGTTTCCAAACATGGCCGAGCGCATCCTGCACCATAAAGCGGCCCACGCGTGTTCCCGCATCGAGAACGGTAAGAATAAACAACGCCTCAAACATGATGGCAAAGTGATACCAGATGGCCATTACAGCCTGACCACCCAAACTGCTGGAAAAAATATGGGCCATCCCCACAGCGAAGGCGGGTGCGCCGCCCGTGCGGTTGAACAGGGTCTGCTCGCCAACCGCCTGCGCCAGCGCATGCATCCCGGTGCCCGTGACCGGGAATCCCCAGCCGCTGATGGTTGCGACGGCGGCTTCAGGCAACTGGCCCACGATTCCCGCCGGACTATTGATCGCGAAATAGGTTCCCGGCTCAAGCACGCAGGCGGCGATCGTTGCCATAATTGCTACCATCGATTCCGCCATCATTGCGCCATAGCCGACCATGCGAGTTTCGGGTTCGCGCCGAATGAGCTTCGGAGTCGTGCCGCTGGAGATCAAAGAATGGAATCCGCTGATGGCGCCGCAAGCGATCGTGATGAAGGCAAAAGGAAAAATGCTGCCGGCAAAGATTGGCCCTGATCCGTCGATGAATCGTGTCAGCGGCGGCATGTGCAGCGTGGGACGCAGCGCAATGATTCCCAATGCCAACAATCCGATCGTCCCCAGCTTGACGAAAGTGCTCAAGTAATCGCGCGGCGCAAGCAGCAACCACACGGGCAATGCGGAGGCGGCGAACCCATAAATGATAATCACGACGGCAAGCGTGGATGCGGTCAGAGTGAACCACGGCGCGACCGCCGGAGTCTGCGAGACCCACTGTCCGCCCCAAATGGCGAGCATCACCAGAATGAATCCGAGAGCCGAAGCTTCCAATACTTTCCCGGGACGCAAGCGACGCAGGTACAAGCCCATCAACAGCGCGATTGGAACGGTCATTGCGATGGTAAATACCCCCCATGGACTGGCCTTCAAGGCGTTCACCACAATCAACGCGGCAACAGCGAGCAGAATCACGATAATGCTGATAACCGATGCGTAGGCCACGAACCCGCCTACGCGACCGATTTCCTCGCGGGCCATTTCAGTGAGCGATTTTCCGTCCCGCCGCACCGAGAACAGCAGGATGACAAAGTCCTGCACGCAGCCGCCAAACACCGCGCCAATCAATATCCAAAGCGTTCCCGGAAGATAGCCAAACTGCGCCGCGAGCACCGGCCCCACCAGCGGCCCCGGCCCAGCAATCGCGGCAAAATGATGCCCAAAGACCACCCATTTGTTGGTGGGAACGAAATCGCGGCCATCCTCCAGTCGTTCGGCGGGAGTGGCTCGCTGAGCATCGAGCGCAAGGACTTTGGCGGAAATGAATTTACTGTAGAAACGGTACCCCAATGCGTATGCGCAAAAGGCCGCAACCACCAGCCACATGGCATTGATCTGTTCACCCCGGTGCAGCGCAATCGTGCCCAGCGCAAGCGCGCCGAGAGCGGCAACGCCAAGCCAAAGCAGGATTCGGATGGATATTGTCATTGCGTTTTGCGTTAGCGGCGGTCCCTCTGTTAATTTGGCGGGCTCAGTATCCGATCCGCGAATAGGTCCGCGTGGACAAAGCCAAAACTCCGATCCTCATGTTCACTGAAATGAGCTCTCAGCACCGCGTCTGCCTGGCGGCTGGCTCGGTTGGGCTGGAAGGCGGAGATCACCCATACGCGTCTGTACCGTGCAACAATGTTGTCCAGCAACTCAGCGCTGGGACGCGATGGACGTAGAGTCAGTAATTCCAAATCCGTCTCCTCTGGAAATTGGTGAATCGGAGAGCCGGTCTTGTGAAACTGCCGCCGATATTCGTCGAAAGCAAGTCTCTCCTCACTATAACTAAAAAGAGCAGCGTCGCCCACTTCCGCTTGTGACAAGATGTAGCGGGTCGCATCTCTCCAGTCGTCAGTGTGTTCGTCGTCCGCACGGCCGCGATAATAAGAGTATGTACCACTCAGCGACAGTCCGAGCAGAATCATCAGAGTAATGGCAAAGAAAACCTTCGAACGAATTCGGGTCAAGGCATCAGCCACGAGCAGCACCAGCGGAGCAACGCAAAAGATCAGGAAACGGGGCTCAAACGCAGGCCAGCGGAGGGAAATGGCCAGAACTAATACGACGGGGAGAATCAGCCAGGTCAGCAGGAAGCAATACTTCCAAATATCAGCAGCGTCGGAATGAGATCTCAGGCGACTGACGCCGGCTGCGACCCCACCCAAGACCAGCGCCAGATACGCCAACAGAAGCAACGGACCACCGTCTCCTGTCATATCGAGGCAAAACTTGTACAAATCTTGCATCCCAGGCTTTGTAAGCCAGTAAAGCTGTGAGCGGTCTGAAACAAAAAGCAGGCAATAGGCCAAGGGAGAGATGAGGAAACAAATTACCGCAGCGCTGAAAAGGAATTGTTTCCAACAGGTTTCGCGCCGTCGGAAGAGTAGTGAGACCCACTGCGCTAGCAGAATCCAGCCGCCGAAAACTTGGGCGTACACCATCAGAGTGCTCACCAGAATGTACGCTCCGCAGTTCTTGCGCCAGGGCCGTTCCAGACTCCCTAGGAAAAGCAAAGACGACATTACCGCCAGCAACATGGACAAGCTGTAGGCGCGAGCCTCCTGCGAATACCTGATGTGAAATGCATGAGCAGACAGCAATAGCGCAGCCACTCTTCCCGCTCTTGGTCCAAAAAGACGCGTGCCGAGCAGATATATTGCCGGAATCGCGGCTACCCCGGTAACAACTGAAAAACAACGTATGACAAACTCGCTGTCACCCAGCCGTATCCAGCCACGCAGAAGCACGTAATACAGAACCATATTGGCCTGGCGGTGGATGATTGAGCCCACGAAAACGTGCCTATCCACCTGCGCCAACACCGCACTGATGGCTTCATCAAGCCAGAAACTCTTTGTTCCCAACCGAAAAAGCCTTAGCGCGGTTGCCAAGGCAACAGCAAGAACCAGCCAAAGCCTGAAACGAAAAGCTGAGACACTTCGAGTTCCAATCGCAGCCGCGATACTCTCGCAGAGTTCGTTTCTCACTGCGCGAGAGCATAACTCATCGCGATCACTGAGGCAAAAGTCCTAGCCTCAAATTGACAATGGTCCGTTCGCAATTAAGAATCTGCTATTCATGCCAGTCTTCGAGCAATTGCTCATCAGATACGCGGTCCAGGTCATCGAATTGCTGCTGGTGCTCGCCGCCGGTGCGATGATCCTGTGGCCGCGCCCAGGCCGCGCAGCGGCCTCCGCTTTTCTTTGGCTGGAGAGAAGGTTTCTCCCTCTGGCGCGAAGAGAAAATCTTTCCGTCGCTGTCGTGGGTCTGATGGTCGTCTTAATTCGAGCGGCGCTGATTCCAATCCTTAGCATTCCCGAACCCTTTTATCACGATGAGTACAGTTACCTGCTGGCTGCCGATACGTTTGCCCATGGCCGACTTACAAATCCAACACACCCGATGTGGATGCACTTCGAAAGCTTTCACATCATCCAGCGTCCCACCTATATGTCCATGTACCCGCCCGCTGAGGGCTTGGTACTAGCTGCAGGACAACTCCTCGGACATCCTTGGATCGGCAACCTTCTGGTAACTGCCCTGATGTGCGCGGCGTTGACCTGGATGCTTCAAGGTTGGCTTCCGCCCGGCTGGGCGCTGCTCGGCGGTGTGCTTGGCCTGCTCCGGCTCGGCGTTTTCGGCTACTGGGTCAATGGCTACTGGTGTGCTTCGGTGACCGCTATGGGGGGAGCGCTTGTGCTGGGTGCGTTGCCCCGGTTGAGGCGCCACGTACGCATGCGAGATGCGATGTGGATGGCCCTGGGTCTTGCCATCCTGGCCAACACCCGGCCCTATGAAGGACTCGTTCTGGCAGCAACGGTCGCGGTAGCGATGGCGGCGTGGCTAGCCAGCCCATTGCATCCCAAATTTCCAACTGTCTTGAGTCGTGTGCTCACGCCGATTGCCCTGATCCTGGCGATCACAGCCATCGCCACCGGCTACTACAACTACCGCGTGACTGGCAGCCCGTTTCGTATGGGCTACCAGGTAGATCGCAGCCTCTACTCGCGCGCTCGATATTTTGTCTGGCAGGATGCCCTGCCGAAACCCGAATATCGCTACGCGGTCATGGAAAACTTTTACGAAGGAACAGAATTCAAGTACTATCAGGATAATTGCACCTTTGCTGGTTTCATGAGGCAGAGCGCGTCTAAGGTTGCCTGGTTCTGGCGCTTCTTCTTGGGTCCCGTCCTGACGGTTCCGTTGCTAGCCCTACCCTGGACCTGGCGTGATCGTCGGATTCGATTCCCTCTGTTGGCACTTGCAGCGTTCCTGCTGGGGCTTGGTGTAGAAACCTGGTTCCGGCCACATTATTTCGCGCCCGCCACAGGCCTCCTTTATGTGGTTCTGCTTCAGTGCATGCGACATCTGAGACTCTGGCGTTGGCGGGGGACGCTGCTGGGTCCCTCACTGGTGCGAGCGATTCCACTGATCTGTTTTGCAATCGTGGTCATCCGGGTTACGGCGATCCAGGCGCACGCAACAATTGAGGACCCCTGGCCGCGAGGTAACATACCCCGCGCCCGGATCCTGCATAGCCTGGAGAACACGCAAGGACAACACTTGATCATCGTACGTTACGGGCCATCTCATCTAGCGGATCATGAGTGGGTGTACAATGCGGCTGATATCGACGCCTCGAAGGTGGTGTGGGCGCGGGATATGGATGAACAGGATAACCAGGAATTGCTGCGGTATTTTGGAAATCGACGCGTGTGGCTGCTCGATCCGGACGAGTCCCCGCCGAGAATTTCTCCGTACCCTAATGCTCCGACACTCTGATTCACCCCGTTCGGCGAGACGACATCAAGGCTGGAATTCGCTACATTGAGTCGCATCAATGGCCAGGAGATCGCTGGTACGTGTACAGCGCAAAGTATCAGCTCGCCTATTACGCCGCAGTTACAACTTGCCAATGGCAAATGTGCGCATTGGGCCGACTGCGGAACGGATAGAGCGTGCTGCGGCGTTGATCTAGGCCAGTTTCGTGGCAACCCTCGTATTTGGGTCCTTCTATCCCATATCCTGCCGTACGACGGCTGCGACGAGGGAACGCTTTTGTGCGATCAACTGAAACTGCTAGGTACTCGATTAGAGGCGTTCGAAACTTCCGGCGTGAAAGTCCACTTATACAGTCTCACCACCCGTACCGGTCGCGGCCAAGTAATCCACCGATGATGGAGGGGAGCGGCTTCGGCATGCTCTCCTATGCGATCTTGCGCAACCGTTTGGCGAACACCTGGGCGGTGGTGACACTGGCGTACGCCGCCAGCACGAGTATCACGGGGTCGGCGGGATGGCGATACGTGCTGCCGGTGTGGGTAACGTAGTACACGAGAGGAAACATCACTAGCACAATGGCATGAGGCACAGCCTCCAGCCCTTTCTGCCACAGCGCCACGATCATACCGACCCATGCCAGCAGGCTTACGAACATCCAAGCGGACCCATCGGGCGCGGTCCAGTACCTGAAGAAACGCTGGGCAGACAGGCGCAAGAACGACCGCGGGTGCTGACGAATAAACTGCACTGCGAACTGGCGCTTGGTCTCCATGAAGCGCATCTCTCCCAAGCGGCTATATTCCGCAACCATCCGTTGGAAGTCATCGCCATTCAAGCGAGCTTCGCCCTCATGATTCCCGATCCACAATTCGAGACCGAAATTGTCGCGGATCGGCACCATCCGATGGAAGGTTGCATAATTACGCATTGTCCAAGGGAGCAAGACAAGCACGCACATGACGACCGAAGCCGCCAGCCACTTACTGCACGAGAGTCCGCGACGACGGAAGCTGATCCATAGCCACAGCCAGAAAAATGGAAAAACGGACAGCAAAGTCGTGTTGGTAAGAGCAGCCACACCGGCAAGCACTCCAAAGATTAGCCAAAGCCAGGGACGGATCGAACCGGCCAGTTTCGGCAGCAGCAACAATCCAACCGCCAGCAGCAAAGCTGACAGGCTGCTCTCCCACAGTCGGATGGATATGACCGCCTCATAGATCCAGCACGACCAGATCCAAGCCGCCAACACGCCCGTGGAAGCGCCGAAGGTCCGTTTTCCAATCTTAAGAATCACGACTGCGGTGAGCGCGGAAAAAACAGCGTTCAGTCCAACCGCGATCCAAAGCGACCGGTAGCTGTAGGCTCCCGTCACTTTGAAAATTCCCGCCAGCAGATAGGGGTAGACCGGGGGCTGTTGCGCGGTCGGCGTCGGCAGTGCGTTAGCCCACGGAGAACTGTAGCCGGATCCCGACACTACCGACCATGCGATGTGAGCCGGTTCATTGTACTGGTAGAAATCGCGCCAAGCGTTGGCGGGCAAGAGTTGAGACAACACCCACAGCCTTGCGGCGAGCGCTGCTAGAAAAACGACGCGCGGTGAGGCAACGACGTTCAACACGGTCTGAATGATCGGCACGCGCCGCATCGGTGGAGGGCATTGTAGCAGTGCGTCCGGTAGTAATGTTGAGCCGCAGCGCACCTCCGCTGTGATCACTAACCACACCGAGCCGCGGGTGCTGGAAGAACTGCGTTTTGCGAGTACAGCTCAGCGGCCAGCACACAGATGAAGCAAATAATAACCGGGAACACCAAATAAATACGGCTATTCCAAAAGTAGTGACCGCCGAAGATAAGCAAAACGACGGGCCACACAAACATCAGTACGCAGCATACAATGACAAGTTTCGCCCGGATTCCGATGATTCGCCCTCTTACAACCAGATCCATGACCAGGAAAATTGCCAGAAGCAGAATAGCTGCATCCTGAAAATAGTTATAAGGTGAAGCAGCTAATGCGATCGCAACGTACAGCGAAAAACCGAGCTGTTGGTTCTTTGTGGCGCGAATCCATCGCGAAGAGACGATACCTAGGGCAATGAGTATCGCCGAGCCGATTGTGGAGTATAGTCGTCGATTGTCTTCCCACCCGATTCCAGCCAGAAAGCCGCGCCAGTTCATCATCGCAGCTGGGTTGACGTTGCCGTAGCCGTTGTGAAGATCGAACCGATGCACGAATCTGAAATATTCGATGATCCCGGAACCGCCCGTAACCAGGACAGACGCAAGAGCCAGAACCGCACAGCCTGCAACGAATCCGCCAATAAAACGGAATTTGCGAGAGACTAAGAGGAGCAGCGCGAGAATCAGCACATATTGAAATTTGAAGGTGGCCAAAGCCAACACCAAGCCTGCCACGAAGTCACGTTTTTTCACGCCAAGCAGGTATGCCGCACTGATGAAAAAGAGCACCAGAATCGAGTCCTGCCCGAGCGTCAAGCTCGCGAGCACGGGGGGGAATGCGAAACCCAGCAGCCCAAGATAGGGTCTGCGAGCAACAAACGAAACGCATCCTGTGAAGAGCAGCGGCAACAAGCCTAGCAGCGCTGCATTCACCAAGGTCCAGACCACGAACGCCCGCTCGATTCTTAAATATGAAAATGGGACGAGAGCCGCTGCCTCAAATGGAGGATGCAAGTAGTACTCGGTAACCCTGCGACCCAGGATGGATTGGAGAACAAGTTGCTGGGTCTCAGCCTGATAGAGAGTCCGTCCGTGCCCTTCGCGGACAATGGTGGCTCCCACATAGAAGTTTAGAAAGTCCGTGGTCTCAATATGCGCGTGGTCCGTAGACGGCACCAGCATAATCGCCATGACTATCTCAATGACGATAACTCCTGCGAGAATGGCAGCGCGCTTCATGACCGCCGATGGTACCACTCGCGGTCCCACCGGCGATGCCGTTCGTGCGGATTATTCGTTAACCTTGCTCAAGAGCACCTCATAACTTAAGTACGGGGAACTTCCCCGAACAGAAAAGTCAGCGCACCCGGAAAGCGCTTCGCCCACTCGCCCTCGTTGTGAGTTGCGCCCTCGTCGATTTTCACCAGTAAGCGGTGCTCGTCCAGGCCCGCGCGGCGCAGGCTCTGTTCGAGCTCGCGGACATCCTCCACGACCTGCCTGTCCTTATCCTCACGGCCCGCTTCTCGGGTGCCTATGGCCATAAACACTTTCGCCGGCCAGCGCCGAAAATGGCGGCTGTACTTCAAAATCCTTCGATTGGAAATAAACAGTGACGGACTCTCCAGGAGCAGGCGGCCGAACACCCCGGGCCGCTCGATGACGGTGTACAGCGAAATGAGCGCGCCCAGGGACGACCCACCCAACCCAGTATTTTCAGGACCTCTTGCGATGCGGTATCGCTCGTACACAAACGGCATAACCTCGTTCATCAGGAAGCCGGGATAGCGCTTCCCCTGCGGCCGCAGAATTGGCGGATGAAACAAGCGGTACGGCAAGTACTCCTTGATGCGGTCAGTATGGGCATTGTCGATGCCTACGATGATCAGCGGCGGAATCTCCCCTTGGCGGATCAGACGGTCAGCGGTTTCGTCCACTTGCCATTCCACCCCAGCGAAAGCCGTCGCGCGGTCAAACAGGTTCTGGCCATCATTCAGGTAAAGCACGGGGTAGTGCCGCGTGTCGTTGCCGGGCGCGTCGTATCGTGGAGGCAGCCATACCCGCAGCATCCGCGTGTTGCGAAATATCCGGCTATGAAATTCGTGCAACCGAAGGTCTCCGGTGGCGGATTCGTTCCGCGGCAGGCTAGACTGTTCCCCGCTCGGCATGGCGTGCTCTTGAGTGATTTCGTCCATCATTCAATGTAGGCGCGGGCGTCCCCACCCGTGCGGGCCGGCAAGGAAATCCGTGATTGGCCTCCCGCGTCAGCCCCGGCGCATGGAACCTGCCGCCAGGAATGACGAGAGCGCCGTAATCACAACAATCAACGTCAGCGACGAAAGGCACAAAACACACCACGTCGCCAGCACGAACTTCTCGACATACGTGAGATAGAGAGCAAAGCCCAGCCCCGCCGTGGAGGCGATCAAAAGCATGAAGGGAGCTTCCGCTCTCGCCCGATAAAACGTTGCCAGGGCAAGAAGCAGGCCGTAACCAACGATGCCGATCAGCGCGTCTGGGACGCCGAGCACGGTCGAGTAAATGCTGCGGTTGACGATGTCGCAATTGAAACTCGCCCCGAAATCGCAGTAGCTAGTTTGCGACGTGCCATAGTGGTGACGCAGCGAGACGGAAGAGACCACCATTCCAGCCAACGCCAGAGTAGCGATCACCTGAAAGACCCGTCGCGATGCTGAGGTCATGGCAGGCTGCATCCAGTCTGCTCACCCAGGAACCCCAACTCGTGTGCACCCTCGACCCGTGTGCCGTCCGCAAATATCCAAGTAGGAAAGCGTTTGATGCCGGCCTCGGTGCAAACCGGTTCGATGTCCTTCGAACCTTTGATTCCACACTCAACATAAGGAGCGTACTCAAAGGACGAGCCGAACTTCTCTTTCTGGTCCTCGCAATGCGGACACCAAAAGGCACCGTACATTTTGGCTTGCTTCGCCGTCAGGCACTTAGCGAAAGCGTCCAGACGATTGGTGTGCCTGCGCCATCCGAAGTAGTACGCGGCGGCAAACGCAACCACAATCGCGAGGGCAATAATCATGTAACGCGGCCCCGGCTTCAGTTGCTCTTGCCCTTGCCGCTCCTGTTGTCGTTTTCTGCGCTCTTCTGACATAGGGATAAATTGCTTATACCACGACGCGCAAAGCGGATGGCAGAACATCCAGTGCCTGGCATTGTAATGTCAGCACCTCACCATCGACCATCACGTCCACCGGCGCGTTCAAATGGAAATCGATTCGATTCGCCCCCCGCCGTTCGGCCAGGGGATGATGAATGTGCGTGCCGTCATAGAGCGTCGGCAAGTTACGGATCAGCCCCAGCCGTCCGATGGGCCCCCAGCGTACGTACTCGATGAGCCCATCGTTCACCTCTGCCTGAGGCGCGATCATCATGGTGCCACCGGTGAACTTACTATTATTGAAGGTCAGGAACAGGCAAGGGCGGCGGTCGATCTCTCGTTCCCCATCGACTCGCAAAGGGAAAGGCCGGCGGCGGAAGCGAACCAGAGAAATGAAGATGGACGATTGATAGCCCAGTTCTCCCCACCCGCTGAAACGCCGTGCCCGCAAAGTAGCCACATCCGCCGCAAATCCCATGGCTAGCAGATTAATGTAGTGAAGAACTCCCTCCGTGTGACGCAATCGCAAAACGTCACACGGCTGCGACCGCCCCGCGAGTAATGCCTCGATTGCGTGTTCGACCCCGCGATCGGTGAATTCGCGCAAAAATGAGTTGCCCGTGCCCAGGGGAAGAAACGCCAGCGTGGCAGGTTCGTCAGATTCTCGGCGCGGAAAAAGTCCGTTGACGATCTCATACGACGTGCCATCGCCGCCCACGGCGATGAACTTGCGATACCCGCGGGCATAGGCATCGCGCGCTAGAGGTGCTCCCTGACCTGGGGAGACAGTTTCCACTACCTCCAGCTTGATCCCACCCGCTCGCAGGCGATCTAGCGCGGCCAGCACGAGTTTACGACACCGTCCCCCGCCCGCAGCCGGATTCACCACCGCGAAGAACGTGCCCGCGTCGCTCACAACTCGACCACGGCTGCACGGCCAAGAATTTTGCGGACCTCTTCGGCCAGCACGGTGCGCTTGATTTTCATGGACGCAGTTCGAGGGAAATCCTTACTACACAGTAGGAATCCGCCGACACGCTTGAAATCCGGCAGACGGCGGTTACGTGCGATGATCTCCTCTTTCAGCGCGTCGGTAAATTCCTGGCCTTGCTCCAGTCCCACAAGCAAAACCAACATCTCATGACCGAGACTCTTCGCCGGCCAGAGATAGTTCGCGGCGAAAATGCAGTACTCTTTCACGGGCAGTCCGTCGAAGGCGGTTTCAATGTCTTCGGGATAAATATTCTTGCCGCCTTCGGTCACGATCATGTTCTTCTTGCGGCCGAAAAGTTGTAAGTGCCCGTTGCCGTCAAAGCGGCCCAAATCACCCGTCACCAGCCAGCCCTCCACGATCGTCTGCGCAGTCAATTCTGGATCATCCAGGTAGTGCGACATCACGGTTTTGCTCCGCGCCGCAACTTCGCCGATTCCATCGGAATCAGGATTGAGAATACGAAGTTCGACTCCCGGCAACGGCTTGCCCACGGTATCCGCGCGAAACGGCTTGAGGTCGTTCAGCGTGAGCGAAGTGCCAGCCTCGGTAAGGCCGTATCCGTTGGCGACCGGAATGCCCAGATCGTAGAAGAACTGCAACGTCGAAGGCTCCATGAACGCGCCCCCGGTAAACATTGCCCGCAATTCTCCGCCGAACCCCTGATGAACCTGCGACAGAAGTTTGCGACTCAGGCCGACCTTGGGGCGTCCGCGAGTAAGAGATTTATTCAACGCGATCATGCGACGGAGCAGGAAGCGTTTCCCTGCGGACGCTTCGTTGAACTTTGCGCGCAAGCCGCGCTCCAGGTTCTTGAGAATCATGGGAACAAGTGCGACATAAGTAATCTTGTAGCGTACGAAAGCGTCGCGCACGAACTCTGGCCGCAGCGTACGCAGGTGTACCACGCAGGCGCCGCACACGAACGGGCCGATGAACCCAACCATGAAATCAATCGCGTGGTTCGTCGGCAAAATGCTGAGGTAGCGCACCCCCGGCCAGAATGGGTACCAGGCCGTGAGCGACTTGCACTGCTCAAGATAGTTCTCGTGAGTAAGGACGCATCCCTTGGGACGCCCACCCGTGCCCGAAGAATAAACAATGCAAGCCACGTCCTCCCGCCCTCGCGGAACAAACCCAGGATCGCCTTTGCGGCGGAATTCTTCCCACCGATATGCGCCCGCAAGATCGGCTCCCAGAGGCGCTTCCGTGACCAGCACCTTCTTTAGCTTGTGATTCTTGAACTCCGGCGATTGAGTGATTGCGCGCCACAGATAGTATTCAACGATCAAGAACTTCGCTTTGCAGTGCGCCAGCAATTGCAGATGCTCAGCCGCCGTCAGTTTGTAGTCAAGCGGCACCAGCACGCCGCCGCGATAGAAAACGGCGTAAGCCGAAATCAGCCACTTCGACTGATTGGTCATGATGATCGCGGCGCGATCGCCGGGATTGAATTCAGCATCCTCGAGCGCGCGGGCCAAAGGCAGAGCCACGTCTTTGAAATCGGAGTAGGTAAGCCGCGTCTTCTCTCGATCCCGGTCCGCCTCGATCAGGCAAATTTCGTTCGGCCAGCGGTCCAGCGCATCCCGCAGGGCAGCGCCGAGACAACTGTATTGGTCGAGATTGAGCATGAAAGATCTATTTCACACCAGCGACAGAGAAAAGCATGTTAATCAGTTCATCACCCGTGGAAAGCTGAGAACCGAGAAGCTGGCCACTGGAGATTTTTCCTCTCGTATTCTCCGGAGCTTGCTCTACGCGAAACCGAAAGATGTTTCCGTAGCGGATCTTGCTCACAACCTTGCTTGAATGCGGTCAGCCAGTGTGCGGAAGTCCGATACTCCCTGCAATTCGTAATCCGGCAGTTCGATGTGAAAGTGATGCTCCAGTCTGGTAAGCAGATCAAGCGCCTGCAAGCTGTCGATACCGAGCGTCTTGAAGAAGTCGTCGTCGGGGGTAAGCTTCTCTCGAGGCACCTTAAAGTGGGTGGCTGCGAGATTCATGATTTCTTCAAGTGTTTGTTTAGGTATAGTCATTATCGTATTCTTCTGTATTGGGATAAATCCACAACGCCGAGATTGTCACTCTGAGCGAGATCTGTGGATTCCGGACCAACTAGGGTAAGTATGGCCGCGGGTCCTCGCTCTCCGCAAACTTTCTCAGACCGGCCTCCACCGCCGGCTGCGCAAATAGTTCGCAGAAAATATCGATTTCCCGCCGCAACTCCTCGTAGGGAATCGGCTTGATGAATTTCTTTGCCGCCGCCGCAGTCCGCCGATCAAACTTCCCGAGCTGGGCAGCAGTAGCCCGCGCCACTTTCAGCGACTGGCCTTCAGCCACCACTTGGCTCACCAGCCCAACCTGCTGAACCTTGGTCGCATTGAAACTTCGACCGGTAAGCAGGAGATCGCGAACCACCGCGTTCCCCAGATCGCGCTTCAAACGCGGAATCCCCCCAAAGCCAGGAATCAATCCCAACCGCAGCTCCGGGAAACAAAACCTCGCCATCTTGTCGGCGATGATTAGATCGCATACCAGCGCCAGCTCAAAGCCTCCGCCGAAAGTTACTCCGTGCACCGCCGCAATTGTGGTCAACGGCGAAGCATCGATTGCGTTCAGCACCCGGTGAATGCGCTCCAGGTAATCGCGAACACCTCTGGCGGCATCCTTCGGCTCCAACTCCTGGGACTGCTGATACAGTTCCCGCAGGTCGGCCCCGGCACAAAACCCAGCCTTCATCTCGCTATAAATAACGAGTGCGCGGGCCCCGTCTTTGAAGCCTTCGAGGACCGTGATAAATTGTTCGAGCTCGTCAAGCGTGAGCGAACCAATCTCATTGCATGGCGCGCGATGCAGCGCCAGCTCGATTACGCCATCCTTCAGTTCCCAGGAAAGGGATTGGCCGTCGAAACTCTCCATAAACATGAAGTCAGCCGCCACACCGCCAAATTGCCGGAGATTCGTGGATCCAAGCTAGAACCAACGGCGCGCTCCTCTTCTCGACAATAAATCGTCCGTCAGCTGTGATCTCAACTTACTCAACCGGAACCTTACCTTATCGTAATCGGGGTCGGTTATTTCACCCTTCGCCGGCTGGGTAAGGATTCCACCGATAGTGTCTTGCAACTTGCCGTATGACTTACGGGCCGTGCGTGAGAGGAATATTCCTCCATCGCCGAAGTACCAGTCCCTTAGTTCTTCACTCAAGTCGCGAAGGTTTTCGTACGTCACATCTGTTCGACGCGGCCACTTTGGCAAGAGTTCGGTTTTCTTCCACAAAACTCTGTACAAGGCAAGCCGCGTATCCCGTAACCCTTCATCAACCTTGGCGCGATAGCTCAGAGCGTTGCTGAGGATCGCGACCACGAATGATACGACTGCACCGACTATCGCCGGCGTAAGGAGGGGCCCCAGATGTCGCATAAATCACCTCGCAATATCACGGCTCGACGGCGTCTTCCCCGACACCTCGTTTCCTTCGACGATTCTACGAGGCTTGCTTTACCCCGTACATATCTTCGATCTCTTCCTTCAAACGCGTCGCGATCAAATCCCGCTTCAATTTCCCATTCGCAGTCAGCAAACCATTCTCAATTGAGAAAGGTTCTGCATAAATACGGAACGCACGCACTTGCTTGTAATGCGGCAACCCCGGATTGACTGCATCCAGCGCAGCCTGCACCTGCTCGCGCGTCACTGCTCCGGTCACGACCGCCGAAAGATATCCGCGCCCATTGCCCATCAGCACTACCTGCAGCGCTCCCGGCAAATTCCGCAACACTTCATCCTCGATCGGCTCTGGCGCAATGTTGTGGCCGGAACCCAGAATAATCAAATTCTTGATGCGTCCGACAATTCGCCAGTTCCCTGTCGCATCCACCTCGCCCTGATCGCCGGTATGAAACCAGCCGTCGCGTAAGGCTTTCGCGGTCTCCTGCGGACGATTCCAGTAGCCCGGAAAAACATTCGGCCCACGCACAACAATCTCGTCGTTCTCGCCCAGCTTCATCTCGGCCCCGCTGATCGCCGGGCCCGCGCGCCCCGGCTCCACATGACCGGGATCATCCATGGTGCAGATGGCGGTGGTCTCGGTTAGCCCATAAACCTGCAGCACCGGAATCCCCAGCATCATGAAGTAGAGCTGCGTCTCCAAACTAAGCGGCGCTGAACCGCAGATCAGGGCTTTTAGGTTGGAGCCGATCATCTTCTTGCGGATCGTCGGAAACACGATCGCATTAGCCAAGACCAGCCACATTGAATCCCACAAGCTGGTCTGCCCCTCCTGCTTGCGAATCCACGCACCTTTGGCCCAGCTGTAAATGCTGAGAGCCACGCCACCAGTCTTCCAAAGCTGCTCATCGACAGCTTTGCGCATCCGTTCGAGAAGCGCCGGAACATTGAGGAAATAGTCGGGTGCGGCCTGGCGCATGTCGCTGGCGATCTTGCTCAGGTCGGTGTTCAGCATCAGCGAATTGCGGCGCAGAAGACAGGTCAGCAACATGATCCAGGAACCAGCAAAACAAAATGGAAGATAGTGAAACACGCGATCCTGACTGGGTTTGTTCTGCATCAGCGCATCGAGTCGCCCGGAAGTGCAGCCCAGCATGTGGCCAACATTGCCAGCGGTGAGCACAACCCCTTTCGCCTCACCCGATGTACCCGACGTATAAATAATAGTGACGGGATCGAAGTCCGTAACCTGCTCTAGGTGCCCCATCCTTTGCGTTCTTTGCAAAGGGTGGGAGACATCGCCGAACACATCGCCGAACACATCCTCAAACAGCACCTGCGACGGCGCCTCTGGCCAGTTCTGCACGATCCCATCACGCAGCACCGCATCCCCACAGCAGATCAGCCCCGGGGAACAATCTTTCATCATGGCTACCAGTTCCGCCGGAGCCTGCCGCGCATAAAGCGGCACAACGATCAGCCCTTCGGCCATGATCGCCAAGTCCATCGCAACCCAGCGAACACTGTTGTGCGCAAGCAACGCGCACCGGTCGCCCCTTTTCAGCTCCTTGGCGGCAAGAAAAGCCCGCGCCCCGGCGATCGACCCGAGCAGGTCGCGCCCGCTCTGTAGAAACGCAGCTTGCTGCGTCTCCCCGCCGCGAAGCTCTTGCAGGATAACGGTCTCACCCGCCACCTCAAGCTGCGCAAATATGTCGTCCAGAAAACTCATGGAATTTGTTTTGCTCCATGTCTCGGTAGTGAACGATTATCAGCTGTACGCCTCAGCCAAGCTACGCAGCCCCGCACTCATCGGCGGCAAATAATCTTCCCAACTCCACTCTCCCTTGCGTGTTGGAAACTCCGGATAACGCCGCTGCACTTCTTCTTCGAAGTACACGCCCATGCGCGCCATCACTTTCAGATTCCGCACCACCGTCCTCCCGATCCCGTCGGCAATCCTCTCGCCTTCATGGCTTAGCTTGATCAACGCCGCCAGGAGCCTCGGCTCCAGATCGGCGTCATCCACGTTCATCAACAACTCCTCATGACCCCGCTCGCGCATGAGATTGCGGATGCGCTCGTCCATGGTGATGCCCGCCGACGGCACCAGCGCCGGCATACATGTCACAATCCCGTGATAGCGCGACGATGCCATCATGTGGCAAGCCCGCAGCACGCTCACCAACTCATACATGTTGTAGTCTTCAGAACTGAGCACGGGCACTCCACCCAGCTTTTCCGAAATTCGCCCCGCCGGACGCGCATCCAGCCGCTCCGTCGCCGCCAGGATCACGAACACCTTTCGCTGCTTGCGGAATGCGTCCACTGCATTTGTGATCGCCGTCAGATAGTGCTCGTAAGCGCGATCAGCCTCCGGCCCTGAGTTGTGGAAATATACCGAGCGGTAGTGGCTATCCTTATATGCTCCCACCATGCCGTGCAGTGCGAACTTGGCCACCGAAGCCTTCACCGGCCACTCGAAAGGATTGATCGGACACACCACCAGCACCGGCGTGCTTCCATCCCATCCAACCTCGCGCAGCGCCTTCTTCCCATATTCCGCAGGATGCGGCTCAAACGTCCAAGCCGTATCCGTGCCCAGTTCGTTGGGCACTCCCAACTCGCGCAGAATGGTGCGCGATTCCTCGTTCCGCGTAATCACGAGCGAGTTCTGGCAATAACGCGCGCACATTTTCGCAACGATGGGATCCATGTGCCCAGCCTCAGCGCCGTAGCCCACCGAGAGCTTGTTCTGCGCCGCCGCAATGCCCAACGATCCGATCATCATGGTGGTCAGCGCGTTGGCGAACTTGCTCTTGAACATCGAGCCTTCGCAGGCCACCACGCCGTGATGTTTAGGCACCTCGTCCGATAAGAAAGGCGGGAAAATATCCGGCAAATGCACCTGGGCCGTACTCTCAAAATATCCCTGGGAAAACTTGGGAACGTGCGTCATCACGCTGAACCCCACTCGGTCCGCGCCCAGTATGTGACGAAGCTGCCGCAGCATCTCCTCCACGCGCACGTCCGAGCCCATGTTGCGCGTCCCGTTGTATCCCGCAAACAAGAGCTTCAGTTTTTCTCCCGGCTGCCAAGGCTTCCCTTTGCCCAGCATCCACGCAGCTTTCGACTTTTCAATCGAAGCGCTGACCCACGCTTCGAGCAGGAAGTCCATCATGCCGCGGAACCTCCGATTTTGGCAGGCCAGGCCTGGTACGTGTAGGAAAAGTTAGTGTCCCGGCTGAACTTCAACAATGGATAGCTGTACCGCGAGAATGGAACTGGCTTACTGCCGAGCTCAGACGTAACTCGCGTGTTGTCGAACACCGTATTCCAGAGCAGGTACGGCATGAACACTTTCATCAGCGAAGCTCCGTACGCAACCGCGCCCTTGCGATTCGCCAATGTATTCACCGCCCCGGAGAAAGGACGCTCCAGCACTGGCACAAACATGGGTCCGCGTTTCTGTTGCGAAGCGGCTAGCGCGCTGGTCAATTCACGAAACGTCTGCGACTCCCGCCCCGACGAAAGATGATACGTGTCGTGCTGCGGATTATCTTTCTGATGCAGCCTCGCGATTGCGTCAGCTACGAAGTCCACGTTCACAATATCGATCTTGTCATTGGGGCGAAACGGAAGCACCGGCAAACCAGCCAGGAAAACGAAGGCTTTTACCATGTCGAACTGCGTGGTCTGGGCACGACGGCTGTCACCTAGCACGATGCTCGGCCGGAAAATCGTAATCGGCACTTCAGGCAGAAGCTGCCGGATCATGTGTTCGCAGAACTTTTTCGTCCGCGCATACGGATCATAATCCGACCGTTCCCAATCGATCGACTTCTCCTCCGTGACCACCTCATCCTTGCGCTTTCCGGCCACGGCCACGGTGCTCACGTGGCTGAAGCGCCGGAGCCCATGATAGTGGTGCACCCGCATGGCAAGCTGCAATACTTCCAGCGTTCCCCGCAGATTCACATTCAGGCAGCTTTTCTCCGACTTCCGATTCAACGACGCCGCACAATGAATTACCGAATCAGTCGTGTGGATCAATCGATCGTAATCATCCCGGGCAAGACCGAATTGCGCCCCGGTCAAATCCCCACGAAAGATCCTGATGCGCGTCTGCAAATACTCGTAAAAGCGCGGGAAGTCCAGGTGCAGTTGCAACGCATGCCACAAACGTACTTCGGCCTCGTGCGGGTCCCGTGCCCGCACCAGCACGTTCAAAGAAGCCCCATGCTCTTCCAGCAGATTGGCGGCGACGTGCCCGCCGATGTATCCGGTGGACCCGGTCAGGAATATCGCCACGTTGCCCCGTTTGTGCCGGTTTTGATGGTCTCTCCATTGTTCTCGGCCTCCGCCAGCTGAAAACTCCGCGATGGCCGCGCTTCCAGAGGACGACCCTCAATCAGCGGATAAGTCCATCGGCGCAGCGCTGGAATGTGGATGTTGATCCAGTACTCCCACCAGTCGATGCTGCGCGTGTCATAGCCGAAGTCAGCCCGCTCTTCCGGCGCCAGCGCATACGCAAGTTTTTCTACATTCTCCGCCACGAAGTCGTGCTCATTCAGAAGAATAAATGGCTTGAACAGTTCGATCAGCTTTTCAACTTTTTCCAGATTGCGCTCCGCCCGCGCCAGCGGCGTCCTGCGCAAGGGCAGCGGTGACATAATGCGCTGAATAGACTTTATGATCGCCTTCTGCGCCGGAGCCGACATGCGCTCGTAACGCTGCTTTGAAACTGGAATCGCATCGAAGCGCAATCGCAGCCAGCTTTCCAAACCTTCCAGAGCACGGTAATGCTTGCGATGCGCCAGGGAAGTGAGTTCAATCGACCGCCGCATATCGCACGGATTTGTCACCGACGTGGCTAACTGATAAATCTGCGCATTCCGCCGTTCCACGATGGCAGCCGCAATTAGCGTCATCCCGCGGCACACCGAGTCCACTGGGATTACGTCCAGACGCTTGCGTTCGTTCGATGGCAGTTGCCGGAAATATGTCCCCAGCAAATACGAAAGCGAAGCCGAGGTATTGATGCCTTCATTCCAGCCCAGAAAAGGCTTCTCCACCGAGGTCTCGACAATCGACGGCCTCACCATCGCAATCGGCAAGCCCGCTCCGTACGTATGAATCAGGGACTCCGCCAGACTCTTGGTCAGCGTGTACGTGTTTGCCCAACCCAATTCGTTCGCGCGTTGCTTTCCCGCCTCGGTCAAATATGTCCGCAGCCAACGCACCCGGTTCTTGCGAATCTGATTCTCCAGCGCTGCGCCTTTCAGGTCTTTGGACGCGTGCTCCTTCTCCAATGCCTGCCGCCGCAGTTCCTCCGTAACCTCGGCGCTCTCTGCCTTCTCCGCCGCCCGCTTCACGAATTCGTGGAGCGAGCGCCATTCCATGTCTGCATCGAAATTCGCCACTCTAGCCGGCGTGTAGTTCGGCCGCAGGGTTTCGCTCACTCGCCCATCCCGGGTTCCCGCCACGTAGCACGTCGAAAGATGCAACAACCCGGCATGATCCGACTGGCGCACAAATTCGACGATGCTCACCGCCGCATCCACGTTGGTCAGCAGAGCATCCCGCAGGTCGGGATTAAAGTCCGTCAGACCCGAACTGTTGATGATGAGATCCAGATTCTTGCGCAGGACTTCGGACACGTTCGGCGCTATCCCAAGACCCGCCTGCGACACATCGCCTTCCACCACTTCCACGCGCTCTCGCATGAACCGCGCCAACCCCGCGCCATAGCGCTTGTACAGCGGATCGAAGACTGGCGATTCCTCCACCAACTTTTCAAACCGCCCTTGCGCCGGATTCGATTTCTGCCGCCGGATGAGCAAATAAATCCGTCCGATTTCCGGCAGATCCATCAGCAAATTCGCCAGCCACACCTTGCCGATGAACCCGGTCACCCCAATCAGCATGACGTGCTTCCCTGCCAGCGCTGATCGAACCGAAAGTGGCCCCGCCTGTCGTCCTCCGTCGAAATCAACAATCGGATGCGCCAGCACCGGCTTTTGCCGCACTGCGGGAATCACCGCCGACTGCAACGCTTCAACCCCGGGTGAACCCGAACTATCCAGGCTCAGATCCCGAACCAATTGGTCCGGGGCCCGCCTGCCATCCGGCCCCGCCCCGGTGATCATCGCAAACACTCCGCGAGGACGAATCACAGGGTCCACCAACCTCCCGGTTGCCATGCCGTCGCGAAACTCGAGGCGATTCGCGATCACCCACTTCGCGCCCAGATGCCGCGCCAGCGGACCCATCACGTGATCCAGTCCCTGGCTGACCAGCACTACATCGGCACCCGAATCGATCAACCCCTTAAGCTCTCGCACGCCCTCAGGCTTCAACTGCGGCTTCAGCTTGTACTGGAAATATTCCTCGCCCAGCAGATCCAACCGGTCCCGGCTGACTCCGCGCAGCACCGTGTGAACCACCCGCGTAGCGAACACCCGGTTCGCGGCGTATAAGAAAGGACGCAGCACCGCCATCAGCAACACCAGCCCCCGCCGCATCCAGCGTTCGATAAATGTCTGCCCGTTCCAGGTAAAAAACGCGATCGGACGCACGGTAGTCAACTCCAGAAGACTACCCTCCACCCGCCAATAGACCCTCGGAGCAGCCCCGCCGTCGCCCGAATTGTGATTCGACTGTTTCAACTTCTGCTTTGTACCCGAGACTTAGGAGTCGAGATCTCTTTACCTAATTGTGGATAAACTCTCTATTGTAAACAATAGCAGCAAAAGGACGAAGCTTTAGTGGTAGCTGAAAGAAGGAACTGCATCTTGGCTTCAGAGGCCGAAACCCTCCAACCGGGTCATCCCGAGCGCAGCCCTCTGCATCGCGAAGCGAAGCAGAGGCGGAGTCGAAGGACCCCTACCGGTTCAACCGCCCAGCTCGACCCTTCACCGGCAGAGATTTCACTGTCACCTCGGCAAACCCGTTCTTAAATATCCCTCTGCCACATTGATCCAAAGTATCGCAACGGCAACAGTCCATCATCTTCTGGAGCAAATGCCGCATCGTCTTTATCTGCCCCATCAACTCCTCAAGTTCCGCCAATTTCCTGCGCGACAGTTTTTGCCAGCGCTGCGACGCCGGAGCCGCATCCCGAAAGCCAAAGAACAGTTCCCGGATTTCATCCAGACTGAACCCAGTCTGCCGTGCCCGTTGGATGACCGCGAGCCGATAGAGCACTGTCGTGTCGTAACGTCTCTGCCCACTCATTCGCTGGGCGGGACGAAGTATTCCAATCTGCTCGTAATACCGAATCGCCGACGGCTGAAGTCCAACCTGTCGCGCCACCTCAGAAATGGTTAGTTGCGGCATGCCCACATTTTAGACCACGGCTGCCTTGACTTCTCAACCCCATTGCTCCTCGAATTGACAAATAATTTACAAACTTCACTCTTGCCTTAAAGTCGCCTTTAAGTTGTAAGGTTCTGCTAGCGGGAGAATCGAGCAAGAGACGTCACCCGCGGAGGAGAACCCGTGAAAATATTCTTGGTCGTCGCAATTACCGTCACCATCCTGGGCGGATACGCATTTTCCCACATCGTTTCCGAACGTCAGGCGGCTGCCCAGCGTTCGGCCACCACCAAACCGGAAACTCCATTCTTCTGCGACCGCACAGCCTTGACCCCGGAGCAACGCAAACGGCAACAGGAACTCGGCAAGACTCTGGGTTCGTCCGTCTTGGGCATCCAGGAGTTGCCCGACGGATTTGAGTTTGAGTTTCCTTCCGACCCCTCGAATTACCAGGCTCTGACCGAATTTACTCCCCTGGAACGCGCCTGTTGCCCATTCTTTGACGTCAGCATTCGCCTGGAGCGTGAAGGCGGAAAACTCTGGTGGCGCCTCACCGGACGGGAGGGCGTAAAACAATTTATCCACGCGGAATTCTCCTCATGGATCAAACGATGAACCAGTTCTCGCCACCCACACGTAGCCCCGGACGCCTCGTCCAAGCAGCCGAGCGACAAAATCCGGAGACAACACCTATGAAAAAGATGAAATGGATCTTAGCCTCTCTACTCCTGCTGACGTGGAGCCATCTCGCCCCCGCGCAAATGGACAAACCCGCTCAACTGACCACCCGCCAGGTGCTCGATGCCTGGATCACCAACACCGAGAACCATCTCGTACCGGTTGCCAACGCCATGCCCGAGGACAAGTACCCATTCGCGCCCAGCCATGGCGAATTCAACAATGTACGCACTTTCGCGGAGCAACTGAAACACCTGGCAGCAAACAACTACCGGCAGGCCGCGGTGATCCTGGGCGACAAGCCAACCGCCGACCAAATAAGCGAGCAAGGACCAGATTCAGTAAAAACGAAAGCCGAGATCGTGGACTATCTGGAGGGCTCGTTCGCGTCTCTTCACAAAGCTGTGGCCGCGATCAACGAAAACAACCAGGTCGAACCAATCACGGGTACCTCCGGCACCTGGCAACGGGCTCGCCTCGGGCTCGCGATCGACGCCGTTGCTCACTCTTTCGATCACTATGGACAGCTGGTGGAATATCTCCGCATGAACGGCATTGTCCCGCCGGACAGCCGTTAATGCGCAGTTGTGAAAATATGCAATTCACCGCGTGCAGGCGGAACCCATGCATCGGACTTTCTCCCTTCACAGGGCCTCCCAACCTGCCCGGCATCCCTGAGATCACTTCGCGACCGCCAAATTGTTCGTCACCGAGAATACTCCAGGGACGCCATTGGCACGCATGCCCGCAATATTCTTGTCCGCCTCGCTGTCCACCACTCCTTCCAGCGTCGCATGCCCGTTCTTCACAATGATCCGGATGGGCTTGAGAACCGGCATCGCGTAGCGCTGCAGCACCGGATCGCCGTAGATAGCGCGGTACAGGCTCTGCCGCAGCCTGTCATCCATCGGTGATACCGAAAGCACCTCGATCTGGTTATCGATCTTTTCCACGCCTTCGATTCTCTTCACCGCCTTTTCGGCATCGGACTTCAACGTCGGCTTCGTGACCTGCCCCAGCAAGGTCACGTTGTAGCCGTCAACCTTGTAGGCCAGGTTGTCAAACACCGTCAGAAACGGCAGCATGACCAGTTCGTGGCGCACTTCTCTCTGAATGCGCTCTACCGCTTTCGGCGACACTTCGCTTCGCTGCGCCTGCGCCGGAAGCGCCACGATCGTGAGCGCAATCGCGAAAATAGCCGCCAAACCGATCGCGAAAACGCGGTGCAACAAGAACACAGACTTGTGCTTCATGGCAGTTCTTCCTCCTTAGACTTGGGATCGCGTGTCGTACCTACACACCTCCTTACAAGGCCAACAAATGTCACATTGACTCGCCCGCTTCCTATCATCCATCAAGCTTGGCCAACAATCTGAGCAAACTTATCCAGGTCGATGTTCCCGCCGGACACGATGGCCACAATCTTTCCCGAGCCCGCACGGCCCGACAAAGCAGCCGCGACCGCGCAAGCCGCGGCCCCCTCGACAATCACGCGATTCCGCTCCGCTACCAGTTTCATGGCCTGCGCCGCTTCCTTCAGAGTCACAATCAGTGACCCATCCAGCAGCTGTCTCGCGCGTTCAAACATATTCGGGAACACCATTTTGCTGCCAATGCCGTCCACAAATGACGGCTTGTATTCCACCGTGCGCGGCCCCCCGGCGGCCAGCGATGCAGCCAGCGGCGCCCCGGTTTCGATCTCTGCCGCGTAGATCCGCACTCGCGGCGACCGCGCCCGCAACACCGCCGCGATGCCGCACGACAAGCCTCCACCGCCCCACGGGATTACCACCGCCTCCAGGTCAGGCAGGTCCTCGAGCAATTCCAAAGCGATGGTGCCATTGCCCGCCATGACGTCCGGGTCGTCAAAGGCATGAATGAACGTGGCCTCCACTCCCGGATAAGACCGAGTCTCAAAAGTCCGCCACCAATCGGCAAACGGAACTTTGATCACCCGCCCGCCCATCCTTTCCACCGCGCCAATCTTAGTCGCCGGAGCCGTCTCGGGAGCCACAATCGTTGCCCGAACCCCCATCCGCCGCGCACAGAACGCCACACCTTGCGCCATGTTGCCAGCCGAGGCGGTCAGCACTCCCCGCTCCAACTGCTCCCGCGGAGTCCGTGCCATCACGTTCGCCGCCCCCCGGATCTTGAAAGATCCAATCGGCTGCAGGTTTTCCAGCTTCAAATAAAGCTCCGCTGGCGAGTCCGTGTTGCACCGGACCAGCGCCGTACGCAACGCAACCGGAGCAATGTTGCGCCGGGCGTCTTCCACCTGGGCCAGCGTGATGGGCATCCCCATATCTTAACCGCTACCCCAGGTTTTTCCTTTGTGAACCGGTTAGTTTTAGAGCGGGGATTGACAGAAGGGCTTTAACCACGAAGGGACTACGGTTGGGCCGGTTTACAGCTCTGCCCAACAATATCGGCGCTTCGTAGATAAAATTCACTGGGGGCAATGATGACTGATCAAACCATCGCCCCATCAAGCGGCGTGGCTGACAATCTGAGTAAACTGATCCAGGTCGATGTTTCCCCCGGACACGATCGCCACAGTCTTTCCCGCGCCCGCGCGGCCCGAGAGAGCCGCCGCCACCGCGCATGCCGCGGCACCCTCGACTATAATGCGGTTCCGCTCCGCCACCAGTTTCATGGCCCGCGCCGCTTCCGCAAGGGTCACGACCAGAGAGCCATCCAGCAACCGCCCCGCCCATTCGAAGATATTCGGGAACATCACTTGGCTGCCAATGCCGTCCACGAATGACGGTTTGCATTCCACCGTGCACGGCTCGCCCGCCGCCAGCGATGCCGCCAGCGGCGCCGCGGTTTCGATCTCGGCCGCGTAGATGCGCACTCGCGGTGCACGTGCTCGCAGCACCGCCGCGATGCCGCACGACAAACCTCCACCGCCCCACGGAATCACCACTGCCTCCACCTCAGGCAGGTCTTCCAGTAATTCCAGCGCAATCGTACCGTTGCCCGCCATGACGTCAGGGTCATCAAAAGCGTGGATAAATGTGGCGTCCACTCCCGGATAAGACCGGGTATCGAAAGTCCGCCGCCAATCGGCAACGGGAACTTTGATCACCCGCCCGCCCATCCGCTCCACCACGCCCATTCTCGTTGCCTGACACGTTTCCGGAGCTACAATCGTCGCCTGAACACCCAACCACCGCGCGCAAAACGCCACTCCTTGCGCCATGTTGTCGGCCGAGGCCGTCAGCACTCCGCGTGCCAGCCGCTCCCGCGGAGTCCGTGCCATTATGTTCGCTGCCCCCCGGACCTTGAACGATCCAATCGGCTGCAGGTTTTCCAGTTTCAAATACAGATTTGCAGGCGCGTCCGCGTTGCACGGGACCAGCGCCGTACGCAACGCGACCGGAGCAATGTTGCGCCGCGCGTCTTCCACCTGATCAAGGGTGATGAGCGTCTTCATATCCATTATCCTAAGCTCAGCCCATCCTGCCAGATCAAGAAACGTGCGATTGTGGGTCAGTGTGAATCCCATAGTGGGAACGAGCCCGTTCAGGCAAATGAGCTAAATCTGACGTATTTGTAAATCCTCAGACGGGACTTTATGCCAATGAACGAGCACGAGAGACGCCAACAAGGATTGAGCACATAGCTAGACGGCGTGCGACGTCAAAGGACGTCGCCGCTGTTCGGAATTGCTCACCGCTTAGGAAAGAATCAAAAGGTAGTCCGGCTTTGGGAATCTCTTTGCGGGCAGGCCAATCAATCGCGTGATAACCGACCAAGCGGCGTATCCTATCGCCAAGAGGTTTAGTTCATGAGCGAAAATTCCCGACAGAGCCAGTCGCACATCGACTCGATTGTGAGGCAGGAGGAAGAAGCACTAGAGCGAAGGTCCAGCTCAGAACGTCTCGCCGATAGTGTGGGAGTTTTCGCAGGAAGCCTTCCCTTCGTTGTGCTTCACTTAGTGCTCGTGATCGCGTGGCTGCTGGTGAATAGCGGCCAGATCTCCAGGATAAGGCCGTTCGACCCTTGGCCGTTCTCGTTGCTCGGAGTGATTGTTGCCGTGGAGGCGGTCATTCTCTCCAGCTTCATACTCATGCGTCAGAACCGCATGATGCGCCGAGGGGAGCGTCGGGACCACCTGAATTTGCAAGTTGACTTGTTGGCAGAGAAGGAGATCACCAAGCTGTTACAGATGGTACGCGCAATTTGCGGGCACATGGGACTTCAGAACATCATGGCGGATAAGGAAATCCGTGAGCTTAGCCAGAACACCTCGATTGAGTCGCTTACTCAGACATTGGAGGATCGGCTGCCGGGGACATAAGGCAAACCTTATCCCTCAGCTGCAGACGCAATTCAAAAGAGTTCTTTCATTTTGTAGGCTTGCTATAAAAGTGTTGTAATCGTTTCGAAGCTTTATTTTCTTTGTTGCCGGTAAGATCGAGCCCGAACAAGGGGTGTGTGTAGGTTCCCGTGATCTTAAACGGCACTACGGATCCGCCAGCTTTCTTCGCGAAAAAGGGATCCATGACTTTCAGCAACAGAGACTTCACACCATGCACCGTCTTCGAAAGATCGGAATCTAACTTCAAAATTCCGTGGAGATCGATCCCTTTCGTGAGCAGATTGTAAGTACCATGCATTTCCGCGGACGCGCCCGGCACACCGAACGAAAGATTGGAAAACGTTGCGATCCCCTCGCGCAGCACGACGTGTCCGTTCAGGTCGGAGAGCACGGTTGCTGGATTGTCGTCATTCTCGCCTCTGGAAGCCGCGCTCAACTGGTTCACGTGTTCCTGCGTCTTTGTTTTGAAGCTGCCAGCGTCCACTCCAAAATCACTCGACAACTCTACTTTCTTCAGAAACGGCCCTGTCCCGGGTGGGATCGTGGCCCGGGCTCTTAGACTGACCGCGCCCGACATGGGAGCCTCGTCCGATTTCGTAAACATTCGTAAGATATCCTGAATCCGTCCATTGCTTACCTGCATGTCCACGGTTGCAGTTTTTCCTTTGTGGCCCGGTGTTCCCACCACATTGCCCGTCGAAGTAACGGTCGTCTTATTGAAATTCGAATTAACTTGCTGCAACATTACGTCGCCGTTCTTGGCATTTACGAACGCATCAAACTGGGTTTCAAGTTGGACCGAGTGACCGCTTGAAGTCACCTCGAAATTGGGAATATCTGTTGAGCCTTGGACGCCGATGTGTTCGAGTGTCCCTTGAAATTTCCCGTGAGACGAGAGCAGTCCCGCAATTCCGTGAAACGTGCCTAAGTCTGCATTCTGGAACGTGTAATCCCCTGAAACCGGGGTTTGCCCTGCATCGCCCGCTTTCCAAGGTCCGAAACGTCCGCTGGAGGCGATAACGCCTGGAGGCTCTGGATTCGAAAGCTTGACCTGAAAGGATAAGCTTCGCAGCGTCCCGACGTTGCGCAGCGTGCTCTCGTGAATGGCAAAGATTAGAGGCGGCTTGCCTGGACTGCGCGTGAATTCGAGAATGGCTCCATTGGCTACGATTTCGTCGATCGTTGGATTGCTGTGACTCGGTGAGTTCTCGGCAGTGCCGGACGGAGAAATAATGATGTGCAACTTTTCGGCTCGAACTTGTGTCACACGGTGCCTGACTAAGCCAATAAAGCTGCTCCGGATTGTTAGTTTGCCCACGGTTATAAGAGGAGGTGCGTTTGGATCCGAACTGCGGCGGAACGTGACCCCTTCTGCAATGCAGCCCGGAAACGGAAAATATGTACCGTGAAAGTCCGCGATCTCCACCGTGCTGGAACTGGCTTCTTGCAACGATTTGATCACTGCCTGCTTGGTAAAGGGCCAGTTCACCGTCAGCACAACCAGCGCCACAACAAGCGCGACTGCAGCCGAAACCAGCACGATCGCGGTTTTGTGGGATCGCTTTTGCACGACCGCGATTTTGTGGGATCGCTTTTGCAGGGTCAAAGTGTTTGCAGGTGGCATTTGTCCGCTCCTTCCAGGCTCGGCGAACCTGTCTGACGCTGGCGCTCGACTTCGTGTGAAGCTTGTCATGCGTGGCCAAGTGCTTGTAGATTCCAGTGAGAATCCGAAACATGGGAGTATTCTTCAGTCATGGACAAGAAGGAAATCAATTCCCCAAAGTTGACCGTGAATTTTCTCATCTGGATTTGTGGCGTCGGAGGTCTGCTGCTGTTCACTTGCTTAGCTCATTTCGTCTGGAAGATTCTGTGAAGCTATACTTACAATCTCACCAGTCCGAAGCGATTACAGATCAATTTGGAACAGTTATTTCTCGGAGCGCGATTGATGATCATCGCTGCGATTAAGAGACACCCTTCTTATGAATTTTCTCAGCCCCGGAAAACTCAAGTGCGCCCATCGCGCCGCAAAGCGTTGCCATTGTCCGGCGCGAGAGACGATCAGGCCAGTTCTGCCTGACCTAATTGTCCTGCCTGAGCGCGACCTGCCCGAGCATGATCTGCCCGAGGATGACGGAATCGGCACCCACGTAGGGCGGACGCCCTCCTCCGCCTGGCGAGCGCGAAGCTCGGCAGTCTCATCGCGCTGGCCCACTCGCCCTTTTCCCACATTGGGACGGAGGTTACTGTTTAGTACCGGGTACCCCCCCTCCCCCTTTGCTGGGCAAAATCTAGAAAACAAAGGACCTAATTTATGACTATGCGCTAGATCTTTGAGTTTACAGGAGTTACACGCAAAATCTAGACAACATGGGAGTTACGGCGGGTATGCAGCCAGGCTCGCGGTCCGTTTTGGGACTGGAAAGCTGGAACGGTCGGCATCGGGAGGCCTGTCCGTGAGAACCTGTCTTTCGCCCCGCTGGGGCTTTTCTGTTTTCCGCTTTTTCCCATGGCTTGCGCCATGGGCTGCATTCTTACGCCGCTTAGCGGCTGAAACCGGCTGCGGAACGACGCACACTCTGCCCGGCGCGCTGCGCCCTTGCCTTGGTCAGGTTGTCAAAGACCGCACATTATCAAATAGGCAATGTGATTTAACATAGGTTATCTGGTTGGCAAAGCGCAGTCAACAAGAAAACGCGTTAGGCGCGGATGAAAGGCCATGGCTTTCAGCAGTGCCGCCAAGCCTTTTATTTCGATTCACGTCCCGCAAGGGCGTTCCCGTTCCTTATCGACCCGCCGCAGATCACCTTGACTCCCCCAAACCCTCGGAGTATGTTTCTCCTTCCCCAGAAATCAGACCCCGGAGTGTCCCTCAAATCGCAGTCTGGCCGGAGGACACATGAACCAAACCCAAGCCCGTGTGACGCGGACACTCCTGCCCGCGACCGACCAGAGCACGATCTGCCCAAGCACGACGGACCCGCGCGATCGCAGAGGCCGATCATCATGACGAATGAAAATCACACTTCGGGTTTGACCCCAGAACTGATTAAAGTTGCTCTCCAGCTAGAGCAAATCTTCATGCCTCAGGCCAAAAGACAACGTGATGAGGCGTACAAGAGGCAATCGACACCTGGGGATGCGATGGTCCAGGAGCTGAGATTTGTTCACTACACCTCAGCTGAGGCGGCTCTAAAGATCATCAGAAGCAAACGCTTATGGATGCGCAATGCGACTTGCATGTCTGACTATCGCGAGGTGCAGCATGGCTTCGACATCCTCAACAAATTTTTTTCCGACAAAGTCAAGACGGAACTGTTCGTTAACGCTCTTGACGCGTGTGTTCCGGGCGCCGCGCAGGATGCGATAAAATTTGTTCAACAGTTGGTGGAGGGACATTCGATTCAACACGTTCATCACTTCAGTTTCGGAGCACGACACCTCGGAAGATTTGCACGGCCGGCTGTCTATGTGGCGCGCCTTTGGTATGAACACGGCTCGCGTTGCCGTCGTCTTTAAGGTCCCAAGGTTTTCAGAAGGCGCGCTTGTGCTGAAACTGTTGTTTAGCCCAGTGTCATATTTGTCTGAAGATGAGGTCCACGCGGTCATTCAGGAAGTGATCGACAATTTCGGTCCCAACCGTGACTTCCTTCGCTCGATTGATCGGCAAGTGGTGATTGGAACTGTTTTTAACATGCTTCTGGCAGCCGTGACGTGTCTGAAGCACGAAGGCTTTCGCGAGGAACGCGAGTGGAGAGCCATCTACTGTCCCAAATTCAACCATTCTCCTTTGATCGAGCCCATGATCGAAGTTGTTGGGGGAGTTCCGCAAGCTGTTTACCAGCTTCCCCTTGACGTGACGGTCTCGCCCGCTCTTGCCGATCTTGACTTTTCGCGCATGTTTCACCGACTAATCATCGGCCCCTCTCCATATCCGTGGCCAATGTTCGATGCTTTTCGCGAATCGCTCACGAGCGCGGGGATTGGGGATGCGCAAGATCGAGTATGGACGTCCAATATTCCCATCCGAACCGCCTAGTCACCCACTCGGGCGGGTGGGGGCTGGGCGGGCTGGCCCAAACTTTCGGTACTCACACTCAGGATGCCCAATCCTTTTCGGCGTTCTTTGCGGAAGCGTGGGAGGCGAACATGCAACCGGCACGAAAATGACTAGCTCGTAACCGCTCACAAAAAAGTCGCACCCTGGCCTCACATGCCATTGTTCCCGCTTGCAACGGTGAAAGTGTAGATCACAAAGTAATACGCTGCGGCAACCGCGAAGCTCGTTGGGAGCAGAAGCACACCTAAGGCAAAACCGAATGCAGCCAACGTTCTCGATCTCGGGACGGAATAGACCTCGGAAAGTTTACGCGCCATGAGCGTTAATAGAACAAGGGTCACTATGCCCCCGGGAAACACCGCGCCGGGGCGTGGCGTTGATCAAGCAACGACTGCGCGCGGTCCAAACAGATTGCAAAGGAGATGAAGCCAAGATCATGGAAAAAGCGGCCGCACGGCCGAAAGCGCAGCGGCATCCAAAGGCGCTGCGGAGCTTTGCTCCGCTTGGACAGCCGGGGCGGCTGTCCCTACGTGAGCAATGCGGGGGCTAGCACCCAGGCAGGTGCCGTGTCCCCACACAGGCAAAAGCGGGACTCCCTCCCCAGAGGCAAAAACGGGGTCCGATGCATTGCGCCACTTATCGTTACGGGTTCGGGTTACCATGGTTCTTTGCCCGGACTTCTCGGGGCCGCATATAATTCTGATACTCCCGCTCTAGATTCGAGGTTGCTGTTGATGACCAGGGCCACCGAGGCCGATCACAATCGGCAGAGTCAAGAACTGACCATCTTTCACGATGTGGCCAAGGCTCTGACCTCGTCGCTTGATCTCGACTCCATTCTGCAGACCATCATGGAAAAGATGGCGGAGTATTTCCGTCCCGACACCTGGTCGTTGCTGATGGTGGATCATGAACGCGACGAGCTCTACTTCGCGATTGCGGTGGGGAGTGCGTCGGAGGCGCTGAAAAACCTTCGCCTGAAAGTGGGTGAGGGAATTGCCGGCTATGTGGCCAAACATGGCGAGCGGCTGATCGTCCCCGATGTCATGAACGATCCGCGGTTCGCCAAACGCATTGATGAGATGACCAAGTGGGAGACCCGTTCGATTGTCTGTTTCCCGGTGAGCTCGCGGCTGCGTGTCCTGGGGGTCATTCAACTGGTGAACGTGGATATGGAACACTTCGGGGATCAGGAGATCTTCTTCCTGCAGTCTCTGTGCGATTACGCGGCGATTGCCATTGAAAATGCGCGGGCTGTCGAAAAGATTCAGGAACTCACCATCACCGACGACTGCACCGGCCTTTACAACGCGCGGCATCTTTATAAAACGCTGGAGACCGAAGTCTACCGCTCGTCACGCTTCGGTTACGAGTTCACGGTGGTGTTTATTGATCTCGATCATTTCAAGCAGGTCAATGATACTCATGGGCATTTGATTGGGAGCAAACTGCTGGCCGAAATTGGGTATTTAGTTAAAGCCCAGCTGCGCTTGATCGACTATGCTTTCCGCTACGGTGGCGATGAATTTGTCGTGCTGTTGCCGCAGACTGGAAAAGATTCGGCCCTGGTGGTGGCGAAACGTTTGCGCGACAGCCTGCGCACCAGCATGTTCTGTAAAGAGGAAGGACTCAATCTGAATGTGCGCGCGTCGATGGGGGTGGCTACCTATCCGCACGATGCCAAGACACCGCACGACATCATTCGCCAGGCCGATGAAATGATGTATCTGGTGAAGAATACTTCGCGGGATAACATTGGGATTGCGCAGCGCGGGGTGATGAAGTGAGGGGGGGAGCTACTAGCTTCTAGCTTAATGCCCAGCAGGTGCCGACGCGACAGCCCAACTGTCGAGCTTCGCTCGACTGGACAGCCGGGGGCGGCTGTCCCCATGTGATTTTTGCTGACCGGGAAAATTTAGTCCGCGGGGACCGGGGCGGGCTGGGTTGCGCGGGCTGTGTTCTGACGGTGCAGTTCCGTTTGCAGCCATTTCCGGATCTCTGGGAGCGCTGCGCGGGTCGCTAGCTCTCCGGCTCGCACCAATGCGGCGCTGTGCTCGAAGGCATCGTACTTGTAGCCGTTCACGTCAGGCTCGATCACCAGGTCCGCGGCCTGCTTCCACTGGCTGCTGTTCATCTCCTGGGCGATGGCGAAACATTGTCCGATGACATCGAATAAATGGCGCGGGCCCTCGCCGTCCGTCCATTTGCCTCTAAGATGCACGGCTAGGACGCGATCGGCTCCCATTTGCCGCAATGGCCGGGTGGGTACAGTGTGCGAGAGCATGCCGTCGATCAGCAGGCGTCCACGAATCTTTACCGGCAAGAACATTCCTGGATAGGCGCAACTGGCACGTACCGGATCGACCAGCGGTCCGGAATGAAACACTACGCCCTCTCCGGTGGAAAAATCCGTAGCCGTCACGGCCAGGGGGATGCGCAATTCTTCGAACGTCTTGACCTTCAGGAGGTTGTTCAGAAATCCAATCATGCGCTGATTGCTGGCGAAGCCGTAACGCGAGAGCGTCCAACTGGCAATATGCTTGAAGCGTACCCGGGAGGCAACATGCTCGAGTTCCGCCGCCGAGATTCCGCTGCAGTAGGCGGCGCCGATGAGAGCGCCCACACTGGTCCCAGCAATGCAGCGGATGGGGATGTTTTCTTCTTCGAGGACTTTGAGAACACCGACGTGCGCGATGCCGCGAGCAAACCCGCCACCCAGAGCGAGACCGATGCCCACGCTGGCTTGGTGCGGCCCCGGGGCCGAGGAAAGGCCGGAAAGCCCACGTCCGAACGCCTGCACCGAACGAATAATCTTACCCAGACTCTTCACGGGGAACCCCACCCATCCCAGTTTTGCCCGGCTAGACTCTTCCTTAAATACCTAGCCTAAACTAGCAACTAAGATGCCAGTTCATCACTAATCGTTTCATAGTGACGGTAACCGCGCCAGATTACGACCCAGGTTACCTAGGATTACCAGCGGCGTGTCGCGTACGCGTGACTAACTCCTGTGTTTTTGATAACTTAGGGTGTATGGTTCGAGAGGTTTCCGCTGGTGGCGTGGTGGTGCGGCACACCTCGGAGGGGTGGCAGATGGCCGTCATTGAGCCTCAGAAAGAGTCGCTTCCGGCCTTCCGCGCCCATGCGCGACAGAAAACATCGCAAAAAATGTTACTCGCCTTACCCAAAGGACTGGTCGACCCCGGCGAAAAACCCGAGCAAGCCGCGGTCCGCGAAGTGGTGGAAGAGACTGGTCTCACCGCCGTGCCAGTGACGAAACTCGGCGACAATAAGTACGCCTACGTACGCAGTTGGGGAGACAAAGCGCGCGTTTTCAAAATTGTCAGCTTTTATCTTTTCCGCTACCAGTCTGGTCAGATTGACGAAATCGCCCCCGAGATGCGCATCGAAGTCAAACGGGCGCTGTGGATTCCTCTGGAAGACGCCGTGGCCAGGCTGGCCTACCGAGGTGAAAAGGATATGGTTCGCCGGGCACAGGCTTATCTGAAGGCCCACCCGGAACTTTAGCGAGGGCTGGCCAGTCCACGCGTCACACACAACTGTGATATCTAACCTTGCCTCGAACCTATTTCGAGGTCTATCTTGAGACCACTTAAATAGGGCGCGTGCCGCTGCCATCCTCACCCCACATCTACTGCGACACGCGCCTGCGGTGTTCTTGGAGTCTTTTCCTGTCCCGTCCCACATGCTGGTCGTCAAGAGTGGCCAAAACAACCGCGTGATGGATAAACTGCTTGCATAACTCTTTTTCTTTTTTCTGTAGAGACGCAGCTGGCTGCGTCTCAGTCGCTGACAAGCCATGCGCCTCACAATTCGGAGAGAGCAGCGGCTGAACCAGGCCGCTGGAAAAGTCCACAACGGAGACGTTGCAAGCAACGTCTCTACAGTAGATGGGGGAGTGTTTGATTGATGAAACACATTCACAAAGTCGCTGTACTCGGCGCAGGGACAATGGGGGCGCGCATCGCTGCGCACTTCGCTAACGCGGGTGTCCCCAGTTACCTGTTCGACATCGTTCCACCTGACGCCGACGCGCCGGCTCGAAACAAGATCGCTGCCGCTGGGCTCGATGCTGCGAAGAAATCCAAGCCTGCCGCTTTCATGGATGCCTCACTGGCGCGACTGATAACGATCGGCAACTTCGACGATGACCTCAAGCGTCTCGCTGACGCGGACTGGATCATCGAAGCGGTGGTGGAGAATCTCGACCTCAAGCGGGCTTTACTAAGAAAGGTGGACGCCGTTCGCAAGCCCGGCACGATCATTACAACCAACACTAGCGGGCTGCCGGTGGGAAAGATTGCGGAGGGCTTCTCCGACGACTTTCGCCGCTCGTGGTTTGGCACGCACTTCTTCAATCCGCCGCGTTACATGCGCCTGCTCGAACTTATCCCCACTCCGGACACTGACCGTGCCGCCATCGACGCCGTTGCCCACTTCTGCGATCTCCATCTTGGCAAGGGCATCGTCCTCGCCAAGGACACACCGAACTTCATCGGCAACCGCATCGGCACGTTTTCGGTGTTGAACGTCATGCGCCTCATGCAGGAGATGGATCTGAGCATTGAAGAGGTGGATGCGCTCACCGGGCAGGCTGTGGGCTGGCCGAGATCCGCGACCTTTCGCACGATTGATTTGGTTGGACTGGATATTTTGGGACATGTGGTCAGCAATATGACGGAGGACGCGGAAGGCGGCCGAGGGCGCCCGCCCCACACTAGCACGCTGCCGGATTTTTACAAGCAGATGCTCGAGCGCAAATGGCTTGGCGACAAAACCAAGGGCGGCTTCTACAAAAAGGTGAAGGGCGGCAAAGGTGAAGAAGACGAACGGCTCGCCCTCGACTGGAAGACGCTGGAATATCATCCCCGCCAGAAGCCCAAGTTCCCTGCCCTCGAGATGGCCAAGAACGTCGAGCAGACCAGTGCGCGGGTGAAGATGCTGCTGGCCCTCGACGGCAGTGGACCGCAGAAGAATGACAAAGCAGGCGCGTTTCTGTGGTCTGCCTTATCCGATCTGTGGAACTATTCGGCCAACCGCATTCCGGAGATTTCCGATTCCATTGTTGAGATCGACCATGCTATGCGCCTCGGTTTCAACTGGGAACTGGGTCCGTTCGAACTTTGGGACGCGGCCGGCATCGAAGCTACCGTCGAGCGCATGAAGAAAGAAGATCGGCCGGTCGCGGCAAATGTCGAGCAACTGATCGCCTCCGGCAAAAAATCCTGGTATCTGGACGATCCCAAGGCTGCCTCCGGCCGCGCCTACTGGGATTTGAAAGGTGGGAACTATGAACCGGTGAAAGTCCCGAGCGGTGTCTGGTCGGTCGAAGTCGCGAAGAAATCAAACGGAGTCGTGAAGAAGAACTCCGGTGCGTCGCTGGTCGACCTCGGCGACGGCGTGGCCTGCATCGAGTTCCACTCCAAGATGAACACGATTGGCACCGACATCGTGCAACTCATCTCACAAACGTTGAAGCCCGGTGGCCCCGGCGACGCATTCGACGGATTCGTCATCACCAACGACGCCACGAACTTCTCCGTCGGCGCCAATCTCATGCTGCTGCTCATGTCCATCCAGGAAGAAGAGTGGGACGACGTCGACCTCGCCATCCGCACTTTCCAGGGCATGACTCAGGCGATCAAGTTCTCGCCCAAGCCAGTCGTGGCCGCGCCTTTCGGCCTGACGCTTGGCGGAGGCACGGAGATCTCCCTGCACGCTCCCACTCTTCAACCTCATGCCGAGCTTTACATGGGACTGGTCGAAGTCGGAGTCGGCCTGCTTCCCGGAGCCGGCGGCTGCAAAGAGATGCTGCTGCGCGCGGTGGACAGCGCAGCTTCCATTCGGCCCGGCGGCCGAGGCGAATCCGTCGAACTGATGGAGGCAATGAAGAAGGCCTTCGAGACTATCGCCACCGCCAAAGTCGCTACTTCCGCCCACGAGGCCCGCGGCCTCGGCTTCCTGCGAAATTCCGACAGCATCACCATGAATCGCGAGCGCGTTCTCGCCGACGCCAAGGCCCGCGCCCTGGAACTCGTCCGCTCCGGATACGAACCCCCGCAACCCCGCACTGACATTCCCGCCCCCGGAGAAAATATCCTCGCCGCGCTCAAAATGGGCGTCCACCTCATGCGTCAGGGCGACTACATCACCGAATACGAAGTGAAGCTTGCCACCAAGATCGCCGAAGTTTTGTGCGGCGGCAACGTGACGTCAAGTACGCCGGTCAGCGAGCAGTACATCCTCGACCTGGAGCGGGAGGGATTCAAATCGCTCTGCGGGGAGAAGAAGACGCAGGAGCGGATTCAGTACACGCTCAAGACGGGGAAGACGCTGAGGAATTGAGTGGTTTCGAGACTTCAAATTCGCATCTTCACAAACCCAATCGCTTAGGATACAATAGCAAATGCCAACGGTTCTGCGGTTCGAAGGACTGCGGGTAGTGATTTATCCAAACGATCACCGGTCAGCGCACGTGCATGTGATCGGAAGGGGTTGTGAAGCGGTGTTCAATTTGGACTGTCCGGCGGGTGCTGTCGAACTTCGAGAGAACTATGGGTTCTCGCCGCGCGAACTCAGGCACATCGGAAACGTGCTGACGCATCACATGGCAGAGCTCAGTGCCTCGTGGGAGAGCATTCATGGGAACCTCTGACCATTTCGAAGCAGCGAACCGGCGAGCGAAGGACCTGCAGTCGTCGGTCCCCAGAGCTCTTGCGGCCCACTACGACCGCACCAGCGGCCGCATTGTGATTCGCCTCAGCTCCAGGCTGGATGTAAGCTTCTCGCCGCGCGATGCCCAGGGTTTGGAGCACGCCCGGCCATCACAGCTCGACCCCATCCAGATCAGTCCGTCGGGCTTCGGCATTCACTTCCCCAAACTGGATGCCGACCTCTACCTTCCCGGCCTCCTGGAAGGCTTTCTTGGCTCAAAACGATGGATGGCGTCGAGGCTCGGCCAAACCGGAGGCAAATCCCGAAGCGCGGCCAAGCGCGCCGCCGCCAAAGTGAACGGCAGGCTAGGCGGAAGGCCAAAAGCGGTCTGACGCTGCTCTCAGCCCGGGTTGCAGAAGCGGATTCAGTTCACGCTGAAGACAGGGAAGACGCTGAGGAATTGAGGCTTCCATGATGAGCTGGCTGATCTGACGAATGAACTCCTTCGGCACGAGGCTATCGGGGTCTGCTCTCAATGGGGGCTCCGGATGACGAATCTGAAGCGGAGATGATTGTTGACCACGTGGGAGAGGCGGAGTCGAAGGCTCCTAGTCATAAGATCACAAAAAGAGAGGAAGTCGAGGCCATCATTAGCGAGGTTTGGAAGGAAATATTCGGTCTTTCTGAAGATCAACTGCGGCAAAGGCATGAAGCCTTTCAGTCGATTGCTGCCGACGAGCGCCGTAGAAGAACGAACGACAGAGCAGAAAATGAAGGTCCGCGACGTAATCAAGCGTGTGGAGCAGGACGGCTGGCGACTGGTTCGAACCAAAGACAGCCACCGCCAGTATCATCATCCTTCTAAGCCGGGGACGGTTACTGTTGCGGGACATCCGTCACTGGACATGCCACCAGGAACATTGAACAATATCCTCAAGCAGGCTGGTCTGAAATGAAATATCTTGTGATCTACGAGAAGTCCGCAACAGGGTGGGGCGCCTATGCTCCCGACCTGCCCGGTCTTGGTATCGCCGCCAAAACATTAGATGAGGCAAAAGATTTGATCCGCCAAGCCATTGAATTTCATCTGGAAGGCTTGCGCCAGCATGGTGATGCGATACCCGCTCCCAGCGCGACCACTGAGTACATCACGGTATGAAGGCAGGCGAGATTTCTCGCTTTGCTCGCAATGAAAGACACCACTGACGCTGACCGCCCAGTAATCCTTGAAACTCCCCGGCCGGCGGATGAAGGGTCCATCCCGGAGCGTTCATATTACGGAAGTCAACAAACGTCAAGAAGTGTAGCGCCGGCGTCCCGGCGGCTGTCGTGGGGGCGTCCTCGCCCCCACTTCCGAGGGCGAGACGCCCTCGGGACAGCCGGCAAGATGCCAGCGTTACGCGGCTCGATGGGCGAACCTCCCGTTAATGCTGTTCGCTTTTGTCGTCTACCTTGGTGGTGCCTGCTGCGTTGACCACGCCTGGTTTGGCGGCACTGGCCTTGGAAGCTACAACGGCCTTCGGTCTCCAGTAAGCAGGTGCGACCGCGACTACATCCTCGGGAGCATTGCTCAGGTCAGGCAAGAAGCGATTGATCACGGTCTCCGCGCTGGCAACCACTTCAGCATTCGTTTTGAGGAACTTTGCGTAGCCTTCGTCTCCTAACGTCTGCTGCATGGATGGGAACTTGTCAAATTCACCCAAAGAGTTTTGCAGGTTGGTGACATAAAAAACCGTGCCCTCCTGGCCGGCGACCGCCTGCGAAACGAGGGTCGTTATAGGTGGCGAGGCTTTTTCGCGGGCCGCTTTCACGTCTTTCAGCAGCGCCTCGTAAGCGACTACCTGACCGGGCCGCAGATGCACCGCCGTGGTGCGCAGCCAGCGGGCGTCTCCCAGCATTTTTGCCATCGCCGCGGGATCTGCAGGCGCATTGCTGCTCAGGTCCCAACGGCGGCGACGGAGTTCGGACCGGGAACTCACCACGCACTGGCTGTAATCCTGCCACATCTTGTCGGTTCCAGCTTTGCCCAGAGCTTTCTCGATCGCATCATTGAAAGTTCCCGTGGCTTTTTCTGCATCCCCGTAGCCTTGGCGCATGCTGATGAAGGTGACTCTGTCCCCTTGTCCGTAAACCGTTTCCATGGCCAGCCATGCATCGCCCTTGTTTTGACGATTGGCGGCCACAATCTTTTTCGAGATGGCATCAAACTCTGTCCGTTTGTCCGGTTTCACCTGAACTGAGTACACATCGAGGTATTGCTCTGGCGCTTGGCCGGCAGCCAGCGTCGCTAGCAACACCAATGCAACTGCGGTCCACATGGCCTTCCGCTTCATAGAAACCTCCTTGGTTTCCTTGGAATTTGCTGCAGGGGGCCACGCTACGCTCAGCCGGGGCCGCCGTCAAGTGCGAGTTCCAAACGCGAAAGGCTTTCCCGGTCGCCGGCCAGGGCACTGCGCAGTTGGCCCTCTAATCAGTTTGGGTCAGTCCCCGTTTCTACGTTGACAGCGCTTTGGGGCGGGAGTAGCGTTGCGCCAAGTCAACGCACAGGATTCTCAAGCTCGCGCACAGGAGGACATCATGTTTTCCAAGCTATTCTGGGCGGTGGTATTCGTGGGGCTCGCTCTCCATACTGCTCTGGCACAAGATCCCACTAAGGTCGAGCCGACGCACTACAAACTAGCCTTTGAGAATGAAGCGGTGCAGGTGCTGGATGTGCACTACGGCCCGCACGAGAAGTCGGGCATGCACGACCATCCCGGGGGAGTGGTCGTCGTGCTCACCGCGGGACACCTCAGGTTCACCGATGAAAATGGAAAAACAAGGGAGGTGTTCGCCAAGCCAGGCGAATCGCGGTGGTTCCCAGCATTCAAACACAAGGTGGAGAACCTGGGCGATACCTCCTACAACGCTGTCTACATTGGGATGAAGGCCAAGCCGGTCGCGGGCAAGTCGGACGCCAAAGGTAGCCACGCGGCCTGGGACGCGCAGACGGAAAAGATCCTGACGGACTATGTTTTGGCTTCAGTAAAGCGCCATTGAGCTGAAAAGACCCGATCCGGCTCCGCGAGCCAGGCACCTCCGGGAAGGTTGCCTGCATCCTACAATTTGTTTAGGCCGTGCGGGTTAGCCTTGCCTTCGGGTACCCGAAGACATAGAATGTTAGTCACCAGAGTGTGTGTGCGAGGAGTGTCCCTTCTATGTTGCAGGTAGGCTTGCGTCGTTGCCTTTCTTCATTTCTGCTGCTGTCTCTTTTTGGGCTTGGTTTGTCCGCAGTGGCCCAGCAGGAAGGCAAGAAAGGTAGCAGCGATCAGGCTGCCCCAGCATCTTCTCCCGGGCAAACAGGTCAGGCGGTCGATCCGCTAAAGCGTCCAATCACCGAAAAGCAGAAGAAAGAGAACGCCAAAGCGCTGAAGCAGGAGTTGAGCAAGACCTACAAGAAATGGCTCGACGAAGACGTCATCTACATTATCTCGGACGAAGAACGCAAGGCCTTCAAGCAACTCTCCAACGACGAAGAGCGCGACCAGTTCATCGAAGCCTTCTGGCAGCGCCGCGATCCCACTCCGGACACTGAAGAAAACGAGTTCAAGGAAGAGCACTATCGGCGCATCGAGTACGCCAACGAGCACTTCGCCGCCGGAATCCCGGGCTGGAAAGCCGACCGCGGCCAAATGTATATCAAGTTTGGGCCGGCGGACGAGATTGAGTCCCATCCCAGCGGCGGCACCTACGAGCGTCCCATGGACGAAGGAGGCGGTGAGACCTCGACCTTTCCCTTCGAGCAGTGGCGGTATCGCTATCTGGAAGGCATCGGCCAGGAGGTCATTATCGAGTTTGTGGATACTTGCATGTGCGGCGACTATCACATGACCATGGACCGCTCGGAGAAAGATGCGCTGCTCGAAACGCCCAACGGCGGTGCTACGCTTTACGAGCAGATGGGACTGGCCAGTAAATCACAGCGCTTTAACGGCGGGATGGAGAGGCTGGGGTCCGGTCCCGGAACCGCGATGAATGCGAGCAAACAGTTCGACCGCCTGGAGCAGTTCGCCAAGTTGCAGGCTCCTCCACCGGTGAAATTCAAAGACCTGGAGGAAATCGTCAGCCACAAGATCAGCGTCAACCTGATGCCGTTTGATGTGCGCGCGGATTTCGTCAAAGTGACCGGCGATACCGTACTGGTTCCCTTCACGGTGCAGTTGAAGAATCGTGACATCACTTTCGTAAACAAGGACGGAGTGCAGCGCGGTGTCGTCAATATCTTCGGCCGGGTGACGACACTGACCGGGCACATCGCGCAAACCTTTGAAGATACGGTGCAGGCGGATATTCCAGCCGAGTTGCTGGCCAGGGCGGCGGAAAGTTCGCAGGTTTACTGGAAGGCGATTCCGTTGCGGCCGGGCCGCTATCGCGTGGATATCGTGGTGAAAGATGTGAACGGGGATCGGGTGGGAACCTGGAGCAAGGGTGTGCAAGTTCCGGATTTCGCGGATGACCGGCTGGAGGCTTCTTCGCTGATCGTGGCGGATCTGATGGAACCTGTGGCGGCCAAGAACGTGGGCACGGGAAGCTTTGTGATTGGCGCGACGAAAGTCCGCCCCAGGGTTCCGCCCGCCGATGGTAAGCCGATGATGTTCAAGCGCAACCAGAAGCTGAACTTCTGGATGCAAGTTTACAATCTTGGTGTGGACGACAAAACGCACAAGCCTTCGGCCACGGTCGAGTACAATGTGGTCAATGCGGCGACGAATAAAGCCGTGATTCATACTATGGAATCCACGGACCAGATGGGCAACATTGGCGACCAAGTGACGCTGCAGAAAACTCTCTCGGCCGGCAACCTTGATCCGGGTGTTTATCGCATTCAGATCAAGGTGAACGACAACATTTCCAAGCAGACAGTGGATCCCTCGGTGACTTTCGCCGTAGAGTAAAACTGAACGCTTGGTCCCTCTCGAGGTGGTGGGTTGCTGATTCTCCGCAAGCTTGGGTTCTCGGTGCTGATGCTGGGCCTGGCGCTTCCGGTGTGGAGTGCGGACAGGCCAGGTACGATTTCCGGATACGTGCACGCCGCCAGTGGCATCCCTCAAATGGGAGCCATGGTTGAAGTCCTGGGCGCGGCGGCGCATAGTCTCAAAGTATTCACCGACGAGAACGGTTTCTACTCCGCAGCAGGGTTGTTGCCCGGAGTCTACAATCTGAAAGTTTCCGCTCCTGCTTTTTTGCCAGCCTTGCGGGAGCACGTTGGACTGCATGCCGGCGGCAACACCATCGTGAATGTCACATTGAGCACGCTGTTCGAGGCCATCCAGATGGCTCCCCGGCGCGGCCCCGCTGACGAAGACGACTGGAAGTGGGTGCTTCGCTCGGTATCCAACCGCCCCATTCTCCGGGTGGTTGACGATCATTCCCCGGCTGTAATTGCCGAGTCTGCGAAGGGCGATCGTGAGTTGAGGGGGACGCTGTCGTTCCTGGCCGGGTCGCCATCGGAAGGATTTGGCAGCGCATCCGATATGAGCACGGGTTTCTCCATGGAGAAGTCCATCTTCTCCTCGAATACGATTGGCTTGCGCGGCAACGTGGGATACGGCAGCAGTTCTCCGGCTACCGTTCTGCGGGCTTCGTTCAGGCACAAGATGGACGACGGGTCAGAGCCGCTGTTCGCCGTGACCATGCGGAATTTGCCCGCGCCTGACATCACTCTGCACAGTTTCCAGGCCCTTGCCCTGACCACGGCTGACGCTCTCACATTGGGCGACATTCTGGAACTCAAGTTTGGCAGTGAACTGCAGACCATCCAGTTCATGGGGCGGGTGACCACTTTCCGCCCGTTCGGGACGGCCGACTTCCATCTCTCCCCGGACACCATGCTGGAGTATGGCTATGCCACGTCGGAGCCGGATAACCGGTTGGACAAAGGCTTCGACTCAGCTCCCGCTGATTCGAACGAATCCGGGCCGCGCGTCAGTATGACCGGATACTTGCCCACCGTGGAGCACGCGCATCACCAGGAGCTTTCGCTCTCGCACCGCATCGGCAAAAACAACCTGCAGGTTGCCGCGTACACCGATCGCATCTCCGATCCCGCGCTAACTGGGATTGGGGAATTCACCACCGACAATGGGAATGTGCTGCCCGATCTCTACTCCGGGACATTTACCTATCGGGGGAACGATTTCCACACACGCGGCGTGCGACTCGTGCTGCAACGCAAGTTGACCTCGGATATTACGGGCACGCTGGACTACGAATACGGCGGGGTGCTGGATTTAGCCAGCCCGAATGAGAGTCTGGAGAGCGTGTCGGAATCGAGTTTGGTGCGGAACCGTCAAAGTGTGGCGGGGAAAATCACCGGCATGGTTCCGAAATCCAAGACTCGCTGGATGGCGTCCTATCGCTGGATCAATGGAGAAGCCCTCACCCCGGTAGATATGTTCAATGCCTCGGCGGGACAGGCGGATCCTTACCTGAATCTCTTCTTTCGCCAACCCATCCCCGGAACCGGATTCTTCCCCGGCCACATCGAGGCCATCGTCGATCTGCGCAACCTTCTGGCGCAGGGATATGTCCCAGTCCTGGGACATGACGGGCACACGGTGTATCTGGTGCAGTCGGCACGGGCGGTAAGAGGCGGCGTGGCGTTCACATTCTAGCAAGTCGTCCCAAGAAGTTCCTGGTTCAATGCGTATGTGCATTTAATCGTTAGAGGAGTGGGTTACTTTGTGAGGATAAAGGCAACATTGGCGGCTTTGATGGCAGCGATGGTGCTGTCTGTATCGTTATCCTCCGCCGCTTGCGATCTTTCGTGTGCGTTCAATCAGCTTCATTCGAATTGTGACTCGCCGCCGAGCACCACAACCCAGAGGACTCGGTTAGGCGAGCCGCTGCAGATGCCAATGCAGATGGAGGGGACGGATCACGCGCATCACGCACACGAATCAAAACTCGACCGAATAGAACTGGCAACCATCCATGCTTCGAGCATGGGCTTGTGCCATCAACCTTGCGCCAAGCCTGCGACTCTCTCTCTCCACAAGATCAGGCCCACGGCCCCTCAGTTTGCCGTTGCCGTTTTGACTGTCGTTGCTCATCTCCAGCCTGACGACACGTTTTCCAGGAGGCGTCATTTCGACAGTGGCAGCTTTCCACGTAATTTGTCTGCGCTAGACCCTCTTTCGACAAGTCTCAGAATCTAGAATTTCTCCTCAATCCCTGAATAGGAACGCTTTCGTGGACGCGTAGTCCATCCGTCTACGCGTTCTTCGGCTGACAGCGTTCATACATGCGAATCCGATTTTGAGGAGGAGTGTTGAAATGAAAGTGTTTTGCGCGGCACATCTATTCTGCCTTCTTTTGCCCGCTATGGGCGCAGCGCAGCAGAGCACCGGCAGCGATCAAACGCAAGTCATGAAGAATGAATCTCAGTCTACAGATCAGAAATCCCAAGAGAAGAAGACTGATGACATGCAGAACATGCCCGGCATGGACCAGAAACAGATGCCCGGAATGCAAATGGATGAAAACGGTTTGATGACCATGCATCCCGAGAGCTTTCTTCAGGAAATTGTTCATCACGGCACTTCTGGTACCACTGCCGAGCCAAATTCCACTCCCGCACCGATGCTCATGACGAAAAGGGGACCGTGGATGCTCATGTTCCACGCTAACGTTTTCATTGCGGACCTGCAGCAATCGAGTCTACGTGGGGGAGACAAGTTCTTCTCGACTAATTGGTTCATGGGAATGGCTCAGCGGCAGGCCGGACCGGGGGTCTTCACGGTTCGCGCAATGCTGAGTCTCGAGCCGGCCACCGTGACGGATCGGCGCTACCCGTTACTCTTTCAACAGGGGGAAACGGCTTTTGGAGTTCCAATCGCGGATGGGCAACACCCACATGACTTCGTGATGGAATTGGCAGCGCTGTATGACTTGAAGTTGGGAGAGAACACTTTGCTCTCTTTGTATTTCGCTCCGATGGGCGACCCCGCTATGGGACCGGCGGGCTACCCGCATCGTGCTTCCGCCACGGAGAATCCGGTTGGCCCGCTCGGCCACCATCAGCAGGATTCAACGCATATCGCGGATGATGTTGTCACGATTGGTTTGACCCATGGGATAGCGCGAATCGAGGCGTCAGGATTTCACGGTCGCGAGCCAGACGAGTTTCGGTGGAATATCGACCAGGGAAATATCGACTCGTGGTCGACGCGGTTAACTATTCAGCCGGAAAAGAATTGGAGCGGCCAATATTCCTACGCCCGTATTAAAAGTCCCGAAGCCGTATTTCCTAATGAGGATCAGGCACGCATGACCGCCTCCATCATGTACAACCGTCCACTTCATGATGGAAACTGGGCAAGTACGATCCTTTGGGGGCGCACCCGCTCGCTCCAGGATAGCTCTGTCCTTAACAGCTATCTGCTCGAATCTACCGTGCGCTTCCACACTCGAAATTACGTTTGGACGCGAATCGAAAATGCTGATCGCTCAAACGAACTGCTGATCGGTGAAAATCCGCTCCCGCCAAACTTCCGAGAGGAACCAGTTGGGCGCGTTCAAGCCTACACTGTCGGGTACGACCATGACTTCGATCTCATTCCTCGGGTAGCTTCTGCCATCGGCGCGCAATTCACCACCTATGGCGTAGCGGATGCGTTCAAACCAATTTACGGTTCACATCCGATCGGAGTCGCTTTCTTCGTGCGATTCCGTCCATTTTCAGGAAAGGACCGATGAGCGGCGGGAAAATTGGGTTCTTCGTTCTTGTCGTCATCGCAATCGCGGCGGTTGCATACGGAGCGCTCTCCCCAACCTTGTGGACCTTAAGTTGAGCGAGCGCGCCATGGTCGGTTCTTCATGAATTCCGAACGGCCGCCGGCCTTCCAATGCAAAAGGCGTCCGCGGCGGACGCCTTTTGCATACCAAAAAAAGTGCTCTTCCTAACTAGAACACGTTCTTGCAGACGCCGGGTATGTTCCCCGATCGGCTCTTGGTTGTGAGTTCCAACATCTCCTGCATGGCGTATTCCTTCGTGCCAATGATGTTGGTGTAGAAGTGACCATGCGAGTCCTTTGTGACGGTGCCGAACAGCCAGGCGCAGCAGTCGCCCGACTCGCCGCAGAAGTTGCCGGCCCAGGCTGTCCGCTGGTTTACTTCGGGATCGCTTACCGTTTCCGAGAACTCGTGCCACATAATGGCCGTGGTTCCATCGGCGCCGGGGTCATTGTTGGGACTGCTGGGATCGCCAAGTATAAAGCTCGTCTCGCAGCCGCTCGGGCACTGGTCAGGATCGCCGACCATCGAATACTTGATGACCTTGCCGCTCACAATCGAGTTGGACGGGCCATGGTATCCGCAGAATTGGCTGCAGAAGCCGTCAGGGTCCTTCACGTCCTTGTAGGTCAGAACGAAGTAGATTCCGTTGCTGTCGCTTGGGAGATGCCCGCCGCTGATAGCGTTGGCAATGATCTTTTGAATCCCAGTGTCGTTGACGCTCTTTCCCAACGAATAATTATCTTGGTAGTCATTCAATGCAGTGTGATGCACCAAGTTCGGGACGAACTTATTGGTACTGTCGCTGTAGGTGTGGTTGATCTTGTTTTGAGTCGATCCACCCAGGTGGTGAAAGTAGTAGTTGATAATGCTCTTGTCTTTGGCGCTCCAGCTACCGTACCAGACGATGTAAACGGTGGGCGCTGTCTCAAACACTGGTCCCCCGTTGTAGTTAATGTCACAGGGATTCCCGTTGCAGTTCGCTGGCGGCTTGGGCTGCTTGCCGTAGGGGCGCAGCGCGTGAACCTCGGAGTTCATCTGGGCGAAGGCGCAGGATGCCAGGCACATTGTCAATACGATGCCGAGCCATTGTTTCTTCATCAAATTTTTCCTCATTTCAGATTGTTGGTCGAGACGGCTAATCCCCCCGTGTGGTTTGGGGGCGCACCATTGTTGGTCATAGGCGGCCACAAGTCAAGATGCAAAAAATTGCACATGTACTGATTGCTGACTCCACCTCAAAAAACCTCCAAACGAGGTCCCCAATGAGCAAAACGCGAACTATGGTCCCAGCCAGGATTGCGGACGAAACGTTACCCGGGAAACCGGTGGAGAAGCGAGGTGGGGTCGGTCGCCAGACGCTTTCTGGAATTAGTTCCAGATACGCAAGGTTTTGCCTAGCTTATTGCGGGGTTCCGACCTGATCTACGGTCGCGGTGTCTGCCGGCATGATCGGTTTGGCGATGAAGAAGTTGTGATCGTAGAGGTTGCGATACATGCGTCCGGCAATTTCCGCAGCCTTGGGGCCGAAGGTCGGACGGCCGCCTTCCAGGAAAACGACTACGACGATGTGACCAATATCGGTCTTTGCGTAGGAGGCAAACCATCCGAAGCGCGTGCCCGCGTGAGAGCAGGTTCCGGTCTTGCCCAGAACGTCTTCTTCACTGAAGTTTACCCGCAGGCGGCGCGCGGTGCCGAACTGCACGGCGCCTTCCATTCCGTCGGAAATTTCGGGGATCAGCGGGGCGATGTCCAGGCGGCGCTTTACCACCGGCTGGAAATTTGCGATCTCTTCGGGAGCACTGGGATGCTGCAGATAATAGAGCGTGCCGCCATTGGCGATGGCCGAGACCAGAGCGCCAAGCTGCAGCGGGGTCACGGAAACGCCTTCGCCGAAGGAGCACATCTTTCCGACGCCACCCAGTTTGGATGAGATTTCTTCGTTAGGATAAATTCCCAACTGCTCACCAGGGATGGCGTAGCCGGCCAACTCGCCGAGCCCGTATTGATGCGCGTAGTAGCTTACTTTCTCAAAACCTAATTGGCGGCCGAGCGCTTCGAAATACGCATTGTTAGAGTGCGCCAGCGCCATGGTCAAGTTCATGTGGTAACGGCCACCCAAACGAACCTCGGTCTCCTTGGTGATGATGCCCTCATTCAGAGCGGCGAGCGCGACCGAAAGCTTGATGGTGGAGCAGGGTTGCGCACCACTCGAAAGCGCGAGCTTCTGATTCACCATCGCCAGAATGCGGCCACTGGTGGGCTCGATAGCCACAACCGTGCCATTCATACCACCCAAAGCGTCGATGGCTGCGTCCCGCACAATGGGATCTTCCCCAGCGGTGACGTCGCCTTCGGTAATATCGTGGGCAAAGGAACTGGTAGAGAAACGCTCGTAGTAGCGATGTCGACGGCGAAGACCGGTGTGCATGGCGCTCGTCGGCGTGACGGCGCGGCTGCGAGCCAGTCGGCGCATGCGTCTGCGAGCGTGCTGACTTTCACTAATCCGTTGTGACTTGGATTTGTGCGACGTCAGGGAACGCGGGCTGACCGTGGCGGCAATGCCAGCTTGGCAGAGCACCAGAGAAAAGATGAATGCGATGATCAGACCGATGCCAGCGAAACGTTTCCCTGAGGTCAATTTCCCGTCCCCATCCCCGGAGCTCACCCCGCACTACGTAGCACGAAACCCGCCAATGATCGTCGCCACTGGCTAAGTTCCTGCTGATCTAGATGTTATGAAACTTCCTCTCGATAAGCAATCTAAAACATATTTACTGGCAAATCGTCGTCACTTGATCTAACCCATTGCGAACAAGAGAGTTGCGCTCTATTTCAGACATGAGTATGACCCTTTGGTAACAATGGGCGATTACTGGAACGTTACTGCCTTGTTGAGGAAAGGATTTTCCCTCTCCTCCTACATGGTCTCCCCCCGTTTGCGCAGGAATGCCGGGACGTCGAGATCGGACTGCTCGAAATTGGCGATCATGGCGTTGCGCATGCTGTCGATCGAGATGGATTCGCTCGAGGCTACGGCAGCAGCGGCTTGCGGCGCGGATTGCTGCATCACCATGCGCGGCGGTGGCTCCGGATCAGACTCGGGTTCCGGTCGGGGCTCGTCAAAAAAGTCGTCGTGGCGCGAAACGCTCTCCCGCGAAACCACAAAACCGGTTCGCTCTTCCTTCCGGCGGCGATGATCCGAGTCTTTGAAGCCGGTGGCGATGACCGTGATCTTCACCGAGTCCTTCATTTTTTCATCGAGCACGGCGCCGAAAATGATGTTGGCATCCTCGTGCGCGGCACTCTGGATGATGGTGCACGCTTCCTGCACCTCGGCAAGTTTGAGCGAAGTGGATCCGGTAATGTTGATAAGGATGCCGCGAGCGCCGTCGATGGCTCCGGCTTCGAGCAGCGGAGAGGCAATCGCCTTTTGCGCCGCTTCGGTGGCCCGACGCGCCCCGTTGGCCGTGGCCGCGCCCATGACCGCATAGCCCATGCCGGCCATGATGGCCTTCACGTCGGCGAAGTCGCGATTGATGATCCCCGGGATGGTGATGATGTCGGAGATACCCTGCACGCCTTGCCGGAGAATGTCGTCGGCGACGCGGAAGGATTCGAAGAAGCCGGCATCCTGCGCCACCGCCAGCAGTTTTTCGTTGGGGATGACGATGGTGGTGTCGACCGTCTCCATCAGTTCTGCGATGCCGCGTTCCGCTTGCTGCATGCGGCGTTTGCCTTCGAAGGCGAACGGCTTGGTGACGACGGCGACGGTGAGCGCGCCCATCTCGCTCGCCAGTGACGCGATGATCGGAGCGGCTCCGGTTCCGGTGCCGCCACCGAGGCCGGTGGTGACGAAGACCATGTCCGCGCCTTCGAGCGCTTCGATGATTTTGTCGGAGTCCTCGAGCGCGGCTTTGCGCCCGACTTCAGGATTGGCGCCGGCGCCCAGGCCATTGGTAAGCTTGACGCCAAGCTGAATCTTCATGGGCGCGCGCGACATGCGTAGCGCTTGAAGGTCCGTGTTCGCGACCACGAACTCGATGCCCTCCATCCCGGCATCGATCATGCGGTTCACGGCGTTGCCGCCGCCTCCACCCACACCGATGACTTTGATCTTGGCGTCGTTGCGGGCCTCCTCGTTAAAGCTGATGCGAATGTCGTTTTCATTTTTCATGTATGCTGCACCTCAGTGAATTTAGTTTGTAGCGCCGCCGTCCCGGCGGCAAGATGCCGGCGCTACACTTGTTCTTATCGCTGCTGCTACTGTTCTCATGCTCCCTTTTTTGCGAATAGCCCCATCAGGCGCGAACTCCAGCGGGTGTCCTGCAAGCCGCGGGCGATTCGTGATCGATGGCCGTAAAAAATCATCCCCAGAACTGTGGCGTATTCGGGTTCTGCCAACGTGGATGGCATTTTCGCGAGCGCTGTCGGCCAGGATAGACGCAAGGGGCGACGCAACACAGATTCAGCGATATCCAGAATCCCCGCCAGCCGCGACGTGCCACCACTCAACACGATGCCGCCCACGCAAACATCGAGCATGCCGCTGTGGCGCAAGTTGTCGCGCAGCATCTCGAACAATTCACGGGCCCGCGGCTCCAGGATTTCCCCGACCATGCGTTGCGAAATCAGACGCGAAGGCCGGTCGCCGACCGAGGGAACCTCGACTTCATTTCCCTCGGGAATCAGAGTCACGATCACATTGCCGTACAGCTTTTTGATCTTCTCCGCTTCGGCCAGCGGAGTGCATAGCCCAACCGAGAGATCGCTGGTGAAATGATCGCCGCCAATCGGAATCACGGCGGTGTGAATCACGGCACCCTCCTGGAAGACGATCAAGCTGGTCGAGCCCGCGCCCAAATCCATCAGGCATACGCCGAGCTCTCGTTCATCGGCGCGTAGGACAGCATCGGCGCAGGCCAGCGGCTCGAAGACGGTATCGTCCACGTGCACGCCAGCGCGGTTCACCGCCGTGACCACGTTCTGAGTAGCGCTCGAACCTGCGGTGACCATGTGCACCCGAACTTCGAGGCGCATCGCCATCATCCCCAGTGGATCGTGCACGCCGCTCTGCTCGTCGAGGATGAATTCTTGCGGCAGCAGGTGCAGAATTTCGCGGTCGGCGGGCAGAGGAATGGCGCGGGCTTTGTCCACCGCAAGGCGAATCTCATCGCGCGCAATTTCACGCGCCCGCGGGCCCAGGCTGAGCCCGCCGTGACTGTTCATCCCGCGAACATGCGAACCGGCAACTCCCAGCAGCGCATGCTCGATGGGGGCGCCGCAAATGTCTTCCGCCTGCTCCACCGCTTTCTGGATGGACGCCACCGCTTTTTCGAGATCGACGATTACGCCCTTGCGCGAGCCGCGCGATTCAGAAACCCCATGCCCACGGTAGCGGAGGCCGGAGTCGGTCGCCTCCGCCACCAGCACGCAGGTCTTGGCGCTGCCTACATCAATTGCCGTCAGAAGATTCTGCTGCTGGTTCGCCATGCCTATGGATGTTCCTCTCCCTTGGCAATCGCTGGACTCGGTTTGTTTCCTGGTTTCACCGCGACCGTTCCCGTTGCCGGGGGCGCGGCTGGAGTTGTTTTTCCTGATGTAGCCGGTGCTGATGTGGCCGGTGCGGACGTGGTCAGCGCAGCCGGGGATTGACTCGCGGGAGGACCATTCGTCGCGACGTTTTTGTTTTGAACAAACGCGCCTGGTTTTGATATCGCTTTCGCCGCTACTTTGTGGTGTGCTTTCTTGACAGTTTTCTTCCCGGCGGCAACTTTTACCACCGACTTTGAGGCCGGGGTTAAAGCGACGATCGATTTCGGAGATCTGACCTGGCGCGTGATCAGCGCCGCAGGCTTCATCCCCGCTGCCATAGCTGCCTTGACCGATAACATCGAAAGCGGCGCTTGCTTCACCGTCCCCTGCAAATCGGGGTTCACGATGATCTGCCGCTCATAACGCAAGTCGACCGATTCCAGTTTGTCGAACTGCTGCCGCCACGCCCGCACATGACTGACGTAGAGCCTGTAGCGCTCTAGGTAGTTGGCAGACCCCAGATGCACCAGCACTTCGCCCTGAGGATCGTTGGCTAGAACTTTCACGTCCTCGGCGTCAGAAAGGTCCACTTCGCTGAGATCCTGCGAATAGTGTGTCCCGCCTGCATCCATCTGGCTCACCAGGTCGTTGTAGATCTTCATGCGCGCAGCGCGAGTCGAGGGCGGCTCGCCCGGATTCATTCCCAAAATCACGGGGAAGGAAAACTTTTTCTTGCCCGCGGCCGGCAAATCCATGAGTGTGCCTACGGAGTCGATCAGGAAAATCCTGGACCCGACGCGCGCGAACCCCAACGGCGTGCGCTCGTGAATCTCAATCTTCAGACGGTTGGGAACAAACCGCATGACACTGGCCGATTCTACCCAGGGAATTTTCTCCAGAGTCTTCTTTCGCTCTGCCAGCGGCACGAAAAAGATGTTGCGCCCGATGTCCCCGCCCATGACTTCCATGACCTGGAAGCGGGTGACGTTCTGCAGCCCGGTGATCTCAATGTCATCGCTCGATTCAACCCGGAAACGCCACGAGTGTTCGCCGTAGTGGTAAAGCGCGGCAACGGCCGCGCAGCACAGGAAGGCGAGAGCCAGGGTAAGGATGCCCCAAGTCAGGCCAGTGGCGGCCATTTTCGGCAGAGAACCCCGGCGCACTGAGACACGCTTTTGTCCGCGCAGGAAGGGCGATTCCTGTTCCACGTCCAAGTCGAGCATTCGCGCGTCGTCGAGTGCGTCATCAGGCACTGGGCGCGCGGGCTCGTGGGCCGGTGGATACAACTCTTCCTGCGAGATGGTGGAACCGCTTTTTCGCGCCATCAATCCAGGTCAGTTGTCGTCAGTGAATCGCAGAGCGGAAACAACTATAACTGCTTTTCGCGAATAGAGATAGATGAAAGTTGGTGCCCTTTGCACAAAAAGGTGATAACTAGCCTTCCCACTCTGCACCTGATCGAAGATCGGGCAATTGCGTAGTAGAATCGCGGTTCGACCTTCGCTTTACGCGATTCTGACGGAGGCAGCATATGAAATTCCCGCACCTATTCGAGATTATCGCTGGACTGGCTCTGGTCGCGCTGTCGCTGTTCGCGACGCCGGCTGCGACAACCCAGACTATTATCGGCAATGAAACCCTGGTGACCACTACTTTCGTCGTCAATAAGAAGCCTGCAACTGCCCAATGCGGAACCGCTGGCTGCCGCGCAAAAACATCCATGTTCGCCCCTATCCGAGTCACATGTCCGGCTGCCACAGGGCAGACGTGCACCTTCCATATTTCACTTGACACGAAGACCTCAATCGGCTTCCCATGCGGCGCGGGATGTGAGGAACAGGGGCCTACAGGTTTCTATCAGTTCTTAGTCGACGGAATTGCGCCGACAATAGGACCCACCGACAAAAACGGAGACTACATCATCGGGAAGAATGTCATCACATGGAGTAACGGCTCTCCTTTTGAAGCCCGTCAGAGCTACCCGGCTTCAGTGCTGGCGACCGTGACGAATGCAAGTGCAAACAGTAGTCACAGGATCGCTGTGAGTGTTGGCTGCGCGGATACCGTTCCAGAAGGTGGTTGTGAAGCGACAGCCCACTGGAGCACCATGACGGTGGATGTGTTCGAGCCTTGAGGAGAGCGGTTCCCGACAGGTTCTAGTTTTCATCCTCTGGGTCGAGGATCTTCGACTTTATCTAGGCCAAAACGGCGGCAGATCAAGCTGCTCGCCTGCTCTGGCGACCTTTCGTTATTTTCTCCACTTGCCCCAGATGGTTCAGATCGTGTCCAGCAAACATCCGGACGATGTGGGCAATCGTCTCCTTGCCGCGCTCCTGATGCATGCCATAATTTTCCCACAGATTCTTGGGCAGGGACTTCAACATGGCCAGGTTGGCCTCCCGCAGCACGCGAAAGGTTTCGAGAGAAACCTTGGGGTCACGCCGCGAATAGCCCAGGGTGTCGGCCCAGACGTCCTGGTCAAAGGCTTGAATGGGCACGCCATTGCTCCCCAGAATGAGGCGCATGCGCCAGCCGCCTACCAGTTCGGTATCCGCCAGATGAGCGAGAATTTCCGCGATCGACCACTTTCCCGGTTCCGGTCGCCGCGTCAGTTGCTTCTTGCCCAGCGGCTTGACCAGCTTTTGGAGCTTCTTCGGAGTCTCTCGTTGCACCCGCAACGGATCTTTGCCATCGATGTAGCCAAGAATGCGCTGCATGTACTGCTGCGGAGTTTCTTGCATGAAATCCTCCTGCAAAGAAGTGGGACGTTTGATTTTGACGGTTGCACTTGGAAAAAGGAAGCAGAAAATTAGACGAGCCTCGGTACAGGATCCAAAGGTGGGGAAGCAATCTTGATATTAGCAGTGGGAGAGCCACTCGCGAGCACATGGCTTGCGTCGGAGCAGTTGGATGCTATACTCCTCGCGCTCCCGGGAGGATGTATCCGGCCCGATTTCTGGCTTCTTTCTCCCGCGATGCTCTCTCCTGAGGAGGTGTGACCGATGCCACTGCACAAATTGCAGTCAGCCGTAAACCGTGCGATTGTGAGCGCGCTATTAATTAATACTGACCATCGCAGGCGGGACGCCAGCTGCCGCCAAAGAAAAAGTACTTTACACATTCACCGGCGGCAGCGATGGCCTGTCTCCCAACTCAGGCTTGGTATTCGACAGTGCAGGGAATCTCTATGGGACCAATCCGTCCGGCACGGGAGCGAGTGTGTTTGGCGACGTTTTTGAATTGACACGCTCGGCGTCAGGATGGACCGAGACTGTCCTTCACGGCTTTGCCGACGTCAGTGACGGAATCGATCCGATGGGTCCTCTTGTGTGGGACGAGAAAGGAACTCTCCTTGGCGTGACCGAACAGGGCGGTGCTATGAATGCGGGGACAGTTTTCGAGTTATCCCCCGCTTCTGGTGGAGTTTGGACCAAGAGCACGCTGTACGCCTTTAGTGGCGGCACTGGTGGTGGTGGCCCCGTGGGCTTGATTCGCGATGGGAAAGGCAACCTGTATGGCATAACCCTTTACGGAGGAGGCGGGTCTTGCAATTGCGGCACAGTTTTTGAGTTGAAATACTCGAAAGGATCTTGGACAGAGATCGTCCTTTATAGTTTCCTCGGAATTCCTGATGGCAGAGTTCCTATAGGGTTGGGGTTCGACAATGCGGGTAACCTCTACGGTACAACCGAAGGTGGTGGTATTTACGGTGCAGGTACTGTTTTCCAGATGAAGCATTTGGGTCGTCATTGGAAGGAAAGTGTCCTCCATGGCTTTACCGGGGGGGCCGATGGATATCTTCCCGTCGCTGGCGTTATTGTCAACCAAGCAGGCAATCTCTACGGCACGACCATTGAAGGTGGTGGGCAGGGATGCCAGGATGGATGTGGCCTGGTCTTCGAACTGAAGCATATGTCTGATGGAAAGTGGGATGAACTGGTGCTGCACAGGTTCAGGGACAACGGTCATGAGGGGATTTATCCGAGTGCTGCCGTGATCTTCGACAGCAAAGGGAACCTTTACGGCACGACGTACGGAGGCGGTACATACGGCAATGGCACTGCATTCGAGTTGATGCAGAACTTTGACGGAACCTGGATCGAAACAGTGATTGAGACTTTCATAGGCCCCAGTCGCGGGAGCCAACCCAATGCCTTGACCCCGGGCAGCGATGGGAATCTCTATGGTTCTGCCTACAGCGGCGGTGCCTACGGTGCCGGCTTGGTGTTCCAGCTCAGCCCATAGTCTCGGCCTGCGAGAACCGCCGGAAACGGATTGCTGAGGCTAAATCGTTCCGTCAGTCCGCATCGAAGGCAGCTCGGGGATCACTATCCTTAGATTCTGCCGCGGGCAAACCACTGTGCGGCCCAGCTGTTGCATAGTGACCATTTGGGCGTGCTCGGCCTGAACCCGGGCGAAGGCGGCCTCATGGCGCGCGATCGCGGTCTGCACAGACGCCAGCCGAGTCTGAGCACCGGCCAGCACCGTCTGTGTACGGACAAAGCGGGTCTCACCTCGGCCAAGCATCAGTTCCGCCATCGCCATGAACTTGGCTGCGTGACCGGAAACCTGCTCGACGGCGGCCAGCGACCGGCTGGCGAGGCAGCGGACTTCACCCTCATGCCGGGCCGCGAAGTTATTGCTGACGAACAGAGCCAGTACGCCTACCGCTATCCAGTACCACGCTTTTTCGGAACCCATGTGGCTGCTCCTCAATCGGTTACGTGGGTTAGACGAAGCATCCCAAAATTCGTTATCCCACTTGTCCACGATGTTATATACGAGGGCATAGGCAACCCGGTTCCCCTGATTTTTTGCTTGACCTGGCATCCCCACCAAGCTAACCTGTTAACAAGAACGTTAGCTGTTTGATAACAGCGCTGGCTTTTCCAGCTCTTTGACAATTTCGAGATCGTGTAGGCGTGCGCGTCCCCGCACGTGCAAGCCCGACCCGAGGCACAATGCCGCGATAGGCATACTTTGGGGTATCCCAAGCGTAAGTCCTTTAGAAGGGATATTTTACAAGGGTATCTCCAAAACAGTTCCTTTGTTTTCATAGATCTAGCGAGAAAACCCACTTTTTGGGGTATATAGCCTTAAGCCTATGGTAAACACGTGGCTCAGTCTTACAGAGAGCTCCTGGTGTGGTAGCACCGCAAGTTCACGCTGTCATCCATCTATAACTGATCTGTGTATTTGACTGGTAATGCACAGATCGTCCCGTCCGATTACACTATCCGCCATGAAGAACTTCGAGAATCTTACCCAACGCGAAATTCTGGCGTTGGCCATTTCACTGGAAGAAGAAGATGAGCGCATCTTCGCCGATTTCGCCGAAGGTTTACGCCAGGACTTCCCCGCCTCCGCCGCCGTGTTCGATGGCATGCGCGACGAAGAATCCGGACACCGGCGAAGACTGATTGAACTATATCGCCAGAAGTTCGGAGAACACATCCCCCTAATTCGCCGCCACGACGTAAAAGGTTTTGTCCAACGAACGCCGGTCTGGTTGACGCGACCGCTTGGCCTCGACCTCGTGCGCAAGGAAGCTAGTGCCATCGAAGTCGAAACCCGCAGGTTCTACGAGAAAGCCGCAGGACGAACCGGGGACGCCAGCATCCGCCAACTGCTCGATGACCTGGCCCAGGAAGAGCGCGCCCACGAAGACCGCGCTCAGGAGTTGAAAGAAGAAGAGTTGAGCCCTGATGTTAAGCAAGACGAAGAGAGGGCGCGCCGCCAGCTTTTCGTTCTGCAGATCGTACAGCCGGGCCTTGTCGGTTTGATGGATGGCTCCGTGTCCACGCTGGCGCCGGTCTTCGCTGCCGCATTCGCGACGCACAAAAGTTGGGACGCGTTCCTGGTTGGCATGGCAGCTTCCGTCGGCGCGGGCATCAGCATGGGATTCGCCGAGGCGCTGTCGGACGATGGAAGCCTCACCGGCCGCGGTCATCCCTGGGTTCGCGGATTAATCTGCGGCGCCATGACCGCGTTGGGCGGAGTTGGCCACACTCTTCCGTTTCTGCTTCCGAGCTTCCACTTGGCGCTGGCCGTCGCCTTCGTGGTCGTCATAGTGGAACTCGGCGTCATCACCTGGATCCGTCACCGCTACATGGACACGCCCACCGTTTCCGCCGCAATGCAGGTGGCGTTAGGGGGAGCCCTGGTCTTCGCCACCGGAGTCCTGATCGGCAGTTCGTAGCGTTAACGCAGTGGCTATGCTAGGCCGAACTTTGAAAATGGCAACGCTTCACTTTCCGTCAGTGCAATTAATTCTATTTTACCGTCGCGGCCGCAGTGGTCGTAAAGGTCAGAGCCGCTTCGGCGGGAACCGAGGCTTCTTCCTTCCCAGTCGCAGCCGCAACTCCCGTTCCAGCGCCTGCGCCCACGGCTGTGCCGATCAGCGCGCCTTTCCCGCCTCCCGCCAGCCCACCGATGAGAGCGCCAGCAGCCGCCCCGCCACCGATCTTCTCGACGTTGCCCTTGGTGTGGCTCTTGCCCTTGGCGCGGTAAGCGGTGGTTGCGATCGGAACTGCCTTGTCATGAATCTCCATCGAAGTGAGCCTCAGCGTGAGTTCGCCGGGATCGTGCAGGCGTCCACTGGACTTCGCGTGGGTTACCTTGCCTTTGACGGGTGCGCCCGCCTCGGCAATGTTCTTGCCATTGACGACCAGGCCGCGGGCTAATGTTCCATGAAAGGTTTGACCAGTCTTGGCGGTTCGCGAGTTGATTCCCGAGTCGAGGCGCACACTCAGCTTGGCGCCCGAAGGAATGGTGTCCGCCACGGCGGCGGTTACGAGCAGCAACAGCACTAAAGCAATCTTTTTGCCGAGCATAGACTCTCCTAAAAGTATGAGTGGGTCGATTGAAGGGTCAGCTACTTTCCATCACAATAGGCAAAATCAGGTTCAGAGTCTTGTGACGGAAGTTCCATGATCGGATTGGCCTTTTGGAAACCGGACGTGAAATGCAGGACGGTTGGATTTTGACTACTCCCATTGCCCTTCGAAGTCCGTTGTCGCGCGAATTCTATGATCGCGATCCGCGCCGGGTTAGCCGCGAATTGCTCGGCAAGGTGCTGGTGCGGAGAAAAGGAAGGCAGCTTCGGACCGCCCGGATCGTGGAGGTCGAAGCCTACCTGGGAGAAAACGATCCCGCCGCGCACTCGTTTGCTGGCCGCACGCCGCGCAACGCCGTGCTGTTTGGCCCGCCCGGCTATGCCTACGTCTATTTCATCTATGGCAATCACTACTGCCTGAATCTATCGTGTTTGCCCGACGGGGTGGCCGGCGGGATTCTGTTTCGCGCGCTCGAACCGCTGGCTGGGATCGAAGAGATGGCGGCGTCACGAGGCGTATCTATCAACGGCACTCGCGATCTGCACAAGTTGACCAGTGGGCCCGGGCGTTTGGCCGAGGCGTTCGGCATCACGCGCGAAAGGGACAACGGGAAAGACCTGACCAGCGCGCGGTCCGACCTCTTCATTGTGGATGATGGATATCGCGTTCGTCGTATTCTGACAACCCCGCGAATCGGGATCACCAAAGCGGCCGGGCTTCCGCTGCGATACGTGATTGCCGGGAATGAGTTCGTCTCAGGACCGAAAATCCGGAACCTGCCAAATCACTAGCTCCCGCGCATTTGTCGTGTACCTTTGTGACGAAAACACGGGCGAGACGCCCGCGCCTACACTGCTCTTTCTCAGCTGCGCGGTTTGGGCAGCAGCATATTGTCGATCAGCCGGGTGTTTCCCACAAAGGCGGCGATGGCAACGAGCGCACTGCCCGTAAGCTCTTGCGTGGGATCGAGCGTGGCGGGATCCACAATCTCGAAGTAGTCCAGGCGCACGGCGGGTTCCGGCGCCAACACTTGTTTTCCCGCTTCAATCAGGTTGGCTGCATTCCGCTCGCCTTGATCGAATCGATTTCTCACCTCGGTCAATGAAAGATGCAGGACGAGCGCGGATTTCCGCTCTTGCGAGCTGAGGTAGGCATTACGCGAGCTCATCGCCAGGCCATCTCGTTCGCGCACGATAGGGCAAACGACGATCTCGACCGGCAGATTCAAGTCTCGTACCATGCGGTGGATGATGGTGGTCTGAGCTGCATCTTTCTGTCCGAAGAAGGCCATGTCAGGTTCGACGATGTGGAAGAGCTTGGCGACAACCGTGGTCACGCCACGGAAGTGTCCCGGACGCGACTTGCCGCACAGCTTTTCGCTCAGACCTTCGACCGTGACATAGGTGACGGCTCCCCCGGGATACATTTCTTCCGACGCGGGTACGAAGAGAATATCCACGGCTTCTTTTTCCAGCAACTCAGCATCGCGTCCGAAGGTGCGCGGATATTTCCCCAAGTCCTCACTTGGCCCGAATTGTAGAGGATTTACAAAGATGGAGACGGCCACCACATTGCATTTTGCCTTGGCTGCGCGCACCAGCGAGAGATGGCCTTCGTGCAACGCGCCCATGGTGGGAACGAAGCCCAAACGTTTCCCCGCGCGGCGCGCCGAACGCGAGGCGGCGCGCATGTCGTCGATCGTCTTGCAGATTTTCATCGCGCGGCGTGGGCTTTCGGCTCTCAGGCGGACGGAACCCAGTTTATGAGTACCTGCATGCTTTCCAATGCGCCGGCGACCAATGCCCTGTTCTTTCGAAGCTTTGCTTTGTCTTCCTCAGAACTGGCCGCACTAATCTCTTGAATCGCAACTACGCGCCCATAGGGCCAAGCCGAGCCGGGCAGCTTAGCAAGCGCTTCGGACAATTTGTCTGGGTCGACGATCTGCTGTTCATTGTTGCCCACGTCCAGCACTCCAACGCCGTCTACTCTGACGATCAGGTACGGATTTCGCCAGGCCTTCATATCCCGCATGCCAGCGTATTTTTGCGGATCGGCGGGCGGGACATGTTGGATTCGAGCCTCCGGGCTGGTCGCCGCAGCCGTTTCCTCTGGTACCGTTTCCTTTGGTACTCTGGGCGGCTTGGCGCAGGAAGCGAGCAGGGCAAGGCTCACGGCCAAAATACTTAGACGCAGATATCTCATTCCAGCGGTCTCTATCGGCGCATCCCCCGTTTCCGTTCCAGCACTGTCTCGAGCGCCTGCTGCGTTTCCTTCGACAAATGATACGACTCGCTATCCGCTGGATACTGATGCGAGATCACGTCCTCGCGGTAGGACTGCACGGCGTCCGTAATGAGCGCGGCCGCATCCCCATAGCGGCGAACGAACTTGGCTGCTGGGGCAAGGGTCAGATTCAGAATGTCGTGAAAGACGAGCACCTGGCCATCGCACTCCGGGCCCGCGCCAATGCCGATGGTTGGAGTCGCAACTTCCGCCGTGATCATGCCTGCGACTTCGCGCGGAATGCCTTCGAGAACCAGGAAGGCTACGCCCGCTCGATCCAGCGCAACGGCATCGCGCATGAGCTGTTCGATCTCCGCCAGCGACTTGCCTTGAACCTTGTAGCCGCCCATGACGTTCACCGACTGCGGAGTCAGCCCGATGTGGCCAGCCACGGGAATTTCGGCGTCGATCACGCGGCGAATAAGGTCGGCGCGTTTCTCGCCGCCCTCGATCTTCACCGCCTCGGCGCCAGCTTCTTTCATGAAGCGGGCTGCGTTTCGCACCGCGTCGTCCGCGCCGACGTGGTAGGAGCCGTACGGCATGTCGGCCACGAGCAGCGCGTGTTTCACGCCCCGCCGCACCGCCTTTGTGTGGTGAAGCATTTCATCCACCGTGACCGAGAGCGTGTCCGGGTAACCGAGCATGGTCATGGCTAGGGAGTCGCCGACCAGAACAATGTCGATGGAAGCCTCGTCCACCAAGCGCGCGCTGGCATAGTCGTAGGCGGTCAGGCAGGTGATGGGTTGATGTTGAAGTTTCTTCTCTCGAAGGGAAGCGACAGTAATCTTATGGCGAGGTCCGCCGATTGGGGTGAGACTCACGATGTCCTCCAGTGCCCCTCCGCCTCGGCGGATAGAGCCCGTACGCATCTTGGATACTGCTCGGGCTATTGTAGCCCCGGAACGGGTGGTTCGTCGATAGCCGTTAATCGATGGTTAGAAAAGTTATCAGGCCACAGAAAACAATAGGCTTATTGGCAAAAAGATAAGTCGGCAGCGAACCATTAACGACCATGGACTAGCGAACGATTTTCTACGCGCTGGCCGCGTCCTGATTTCCCAGCGGCAGGAAGTATTGCGTCCCTTTAATCGGGGCGGAAACTTTCCGGAGCAGCTCCTGCAAGTCTTCGTTGCGCTCCACAAAATCAATTTCCGAGGTGTTCACAATCAGGAGATCGGATGACGTGTAATGAAAGAAAAAGTGTTCGTAGGCCTTGATCACTTCTTCCAGATATTCCTCGTTGATCGCCTTCTCTCCCGGCGCATTCTTTTTCTTCAGGCGTTTTTTCAGAACCTCGGGAGTGGCCTGCAAATAGATGACCAGGTCGGGCGTGGGGAGCTGTTCGCGAAAGTGGTTGTAATAACGGTTGTAGGTTTCGAGTTCCTGGTCGGTGAGGTTGAGGCAGGCGAAGAGTTTGTCTTTTTCAAAGACGAAGTCCGTGACCACGGATTTCTGGGAGCGTGGTCCCAGGTCGAGCGCCCGGAGCTGTTCGAAGCGGCGGATCAGAAAAGCGAACTGCGCCTGGAATCCGGCGCCGCGTTCGCCGTCGTAAAAGGCGCGCAGAAAGGGGTTGTCCTCGGTTTCCATGACGCGCTGCGCGTTGAGACGCTCAGCCAGAATCCGCGTCAGCGTGCTTTTTCCGACGCGTATGGGACCTTCCACTGCGATGTAGCGGGGCAGTTCGAAAAGATTGGCCATGGGCTAGAGGGCTCGGGCTTCGAATGGCAGGATATCCCGGCAGAGCTTTGTGCGCAATTGAGGGAATAGTAACCCCCGTTTTCACCACAGAGACCCAGAGGCACAGAGAAACAATTTACAATCGCGGCATTATGGGTAGCTTCGCATTCGGGGCTGGTGTTGCTGTAGCGGCGGTTGCTTTGGGCTATCAGTCCAAGTCTCCGACGGGGCAGTGGTTTGGGCGAACGTTTACTGGGCTCAAGCGTGGAACCAAGCAACTGGCGCTGACTTATGACGATGGTCCCAACGACCCGCACACTCTGCGTTTGCTGGAGGTTCTTGCCCGGCAAAATGTGAAGGCAACGTTTTTTCTCATCGGGCGCTTCGTGAGGCAGAGGCCGGATATCGCGCGCAAGCTGGTGCGGGCTGGGCACGTGGTCGCGAATCATACCTTCAGCCATCCCAATCTGATTTTTGCTTCCGCGCGCGAGACCAAGATGCAATTGCGAGATTGCGAGCAGGCGTTGAGCGATGCGGTGGGAGAGCATTCCCGGCTGTTTCGTCCTCCGTTTGGCGGACGCCGGCCGGGCACGCTGAAAATCGCGCGAGCCCTAGGGCTGGAGCCGGCGATGTGGAACGTAGCCGGTCGGGACTGGAAAGGAAAGCCAGCGGAGTACATCGAGCAGAGGGTACGCGGGAAGATCCGCGGCGGCGATGTGATCCTGTTACACGATGGCGGCCACGAGTCGTTTGGCGCGGATCGTTCGCAAACGGTGATCGCGACGGATCGCCTGATCGCCCGGTTCAAGTCTGAAGGATACGAATTCGTGACAGTTCCGGAGATGATGGGGCAGCGAGCCGTTAGCTCTCAGCAATCAGCTCTCAGATAAACCCAGCTCTGCACCGGCTGACCGGGTCGGAGGCCCAGTCCCACACGAGCCAGGTCGACAAACCTCGACGGCTAGGCATGCACCGATGCAAATGCCTGCTTGGCTACGTTGATCGTCCGCTGGATGTCTTCTTCGGTGTGGGCCGTGCTTAGAAACGCGGCTTCGAACTGCGACGGCGGCAGATAGACGCCATTGTCCAGCATGGCGCGGAAGAAGCGGCCGAAGGATTCGGTGTCGGACTTCGCGGCCGAATCCCAATCCGTCACCGGACCCGGAATAAAGAACCAGGTGAACATGGAACCCACGCGGTTATGGCAGAGAGTCACGCCCGCATCTTTCGCTGCAGCCGCCACCCCGTCCACCAGTTCTCCGCTGAGCTTGTCAAGATGTGGATAAATTTCTTGTTTGTGTTCCCGCAAATGACGCAGCGTTGCCAAACCGGCGGCCATGGCCAGCGGATTCCCCGAGAGGGTGCCCGCCTGATACATGGGCCCGAGCGGCGCCACCAGGTTCATGATCTCGGAAGGACCGCCGTAGGCTCCGACCGGAAGTCCGCCGCCAATAATCTTGCCCATCGTGGTCAGGTCCGGCGTCACTCCGTAAAGTTCCTGGGCGCCGCCGAAGGCCACGCGGAATCCGGTCATGACTTCGTCAAAAATAAGCACACTCCTTTCCCGCTGGGTGATTAAACGCAGGGCTGCCAGATATCCGCCTGACGCCGGCACGCAACCCATGTTCCCCACGACTGGTTCGACGATCACGCAGGCGATCTCATGCTTAAACTTCTTGAATGCGTGTTCGAGTGCGTCGGTGTCATTGAAAGGCAATGCGAGAGTGAACTGAATGAATTCTTCCGGGACGCCGGCCGAGCCCGGGATCCCCAGGGTGGCAATGCCCGAGCCAGCTTTAACCAAAAGGGCATCGGCGTGTCCGTGATAGCAGCCCTCAAATTTCACAATGTACTTGCGCTTGGTGTAGGCACGTGCCAGGCGGATGGACGACATGGTTGCTTCGGTGCCCGAATTGACGAAGCGTACTTTCTGCATATGGGGGAACGCGGAAAGCACAATTTCGGCAAGGTCGGCCTCGGCGGGAGTGGAAGCGCCGAAGCTGGTGCCGTTGCATGCGGCGTCCATAATGGCCTCGATCACCTTGGACGGAGCGTGTCCGAGAATGAGCGGCCCCCACGATCCCACATAGTCGATGTACTCGTTGCCATCGGCATCGAAAATATGGGAACCCTGCCCGCGCAGGATGAAAGGCGCGTCGCCGCCAACGGAACGAAAAGCGCGTACCGGTGAATTGACGCCGCCGGGAATCATCAGCTCGGCGCGCTGCTGCAGCTTGCGGGACATGTCCATTTTGCGGGCCATGGGCTCTCCGAAAGGAAACTGGTCATATTATGGTAACAGCGGGGAGCGGAAGCGGGCGGACCTTGCGTGCTAAGAGCCATGACTTCCTTCGCCGTCAAGCGAGGCGACGGAATTCACCGGATATTTACAGTCTCGCAACAGTCCTGAAACACGTTCTGGATACTCTCTCTTCAGTACACGCCCTTCTAACCGGGAGGGTCTTAAGGACAGCTTCGGGGGCTCCGAGCTGTCCTGATTTTATTTTGGGTTGGTATTTTGGTTAGTCGCGTTGCTCTTGTGGCGGATTTCTCTCTGCGTCAACTCACTTCAAATAAGAACGGATGATGTCGACCAGTTCGTCGGCTGCGAGGGCCTGTTCCGAGCTGGGTTTTTTGTTCGGATCCAGCACGTGAAAGCGGACATGGTCTTCTACCAACTCCGCCATGAGGCTGTTCATGGCTCCGCGTGCAGCCGTGATGAGTTGCAGAACGTCAGAACAGTCTTGATCGGAAGTGAGAGCTCGCTCCACGGCCTCGATCTGGCCACGAATGCGCCGGATGCGTAAAACCAGCTTCTCTTTTTCTCGGATAGTGTGTGACATTTCTTCTTGACTATACTATAGGGGGGTATGATACAAATGTCAAGTGCCGGCGATTTCCGACCTCGATGCTTTCCGATTGCCATTGCAAAACCGTTATTGACCAGTCGGCTTCGTGGAACAGATACATTCATAAAGACAGCAGGCTCGGAGCGCGCAAGTCTGGCGTGAAGCAGCGGAGTCGATGCATCTACGTTGACGTTCTTGTGTTGTTAACTATGGTTTATTACTTGTTATATACTTACGTTAACTTATAACCCGAGGATGGATTTAGGAAGCCACGCCAAAAAGTTTTAAATATTCTGTTAGCCAGCAAACCCGGTGATTCGGAACAGATGAGATGAGAAAGCAGAACGCCCAATTCGAGGCTCATGCACAACACCGGCCAGCGCTCGGTTTCTGGATGGCTGCCGTTGCCCTCTGGACGGCTCTCGCACATGCCCAAGCCCCGGCCGTTTCTCATGGATCGGACAACGAGCCAGTCACTGACGCCGATCAATCCGCCGGCGATCCCATGTTTCCACATTCACAGACTGCGCGCTACTGGATCTCTGGCCAGGACAACATCATTTTCCAATATCATCCGTCCTTCCACGCGAAGTACAGCGGACCGAACAGCCTTACTCACGAATCCAGAAACGCGATATCGAATATCTCCACGCTGTTTCTTGGTTACCAGCTTCGTGATACGACCGAGGTTTACCTCGACGTGGAGGAAGCCAGCGGCGGCGGTCTCAGCGACGGGCTTGGCCTTGCAGGGTTCACTAACCTCGACGTGGTCCGCAATCCGCTGCTTTCCAAAGCGCCGTATATCGCTCGCGCCATGGTGCGCCAGATTATTCCGCTCAGCACTGAAACCGTGGAAGCCGAACGTGGGCCGCTCGAACTGGCAACCCGCCTGCCGGTCCACCGACTGGAGCTGCGAGCGGGAAAGTTCGGCATAGCGGACTTTTTCGATACCAACGCGGCGGGCAGCGATAGTCATTTCCAGTTCATGAACTGGACCGTGGACAACAACGGCGCCTACGACTATGCCGCCGACACTCGAGGCTACACGTTTGGCATTACGGCAGCGTATTACGACCGCAACTGGGGGTTCCAGTTCTCAGAGGCACTGATGCCAAAGGTCGCCAACGGGATCGACCTGGTGTGGAATCTTCACCGGGCCCATGCAGAAAACTTCGAGTTGACGCTGTATCCCAAGCTTTGGAAAGAGCGCATGACCGCGGTGCGATTATTATCGTTCGTCAATCACGCCAACATGGGCGTTTATCGAGACGCGGTCAATAACTTCCTGGCTGGAAAAACTGCCGTACCCGACATCACCGCCCATCCGCTGCAAACTACAGTGAAGTACGGATTCGGCGTGAACCTTGAGCAGGACTTTGCGCATTACCTGCGCGGTTTCGCTCGCTGGGGATGGAACGAAGGTCAGCACGAGTCCTATGCTTATACGGAAGTCGATGAGACCGTACAGTTCGGCGCCGATCTGACCGGGAATGCCTGGCATCGCAAGCTGGATAAAGTCGGCGCAGTGTTCGTTTCCAATGGAATCTCAGCGGATCACCAGCATTATCTGAAGTTGGACGGGCGCGGCTTTCTGCTCGGCGACGGGGCCCTGAACTACGGACGGGAAAATATCTTCGAAAGTTACTACACCGCGCACGTGTGGCGAGGAGTCTTCGTTGGCCCTGATCTGCAGCACATCAACAATCCCGGATACAACCGTGATCGTGGCCCGGTGCTGGTGGCGGGCTTCCGCTTCCACCTGGAATTCTAAGAACTCGTGCGGGGACGGGTCTTTTGCCCGTCCATGTCGAGCAACTCGACAGCTACCTCTCGACCTTCACGCCCTTCCAGAACGCCACGTATCCCTTGATCTGATTGGCCGCCGGTTTCGGCTCGGGGTAGTACCATGCGGCTCCCTGATTCCGTTTGCCGTTCACCTCGAGGTCGTAGTAGCTGGCTGTGCCCTTCCAGGGACAAACCGTGTGAGCCGCGCTGGGTTTGAAGTATTCCTGTTTAATGGTGTCAGGCGGGAAATATTGGTTGCCTTCCACTTCCACGCATTGGTCGGATTCGGCGAGGACGATGCCTTCCCATATTGCTTTTGCCATGGCACCAGTTTAGATTTCCTTTATGGCCGGTGGCTTCGAAAAATTAGTTGCGGACACGATGCCCCCAACAACCGAAACCCGTTTCAACGGCCATTCCATGGTAGGCGTGCTGAAACGCGTGCTCGTGTGTTCACCGCGCACAGCCTGCTGGCACCAACCCGAGCGGGCCGCCCGCTGGCGGGAACTGGGCTTCGTTCATCCACCGGATTTCGCGATGGCTCAGGCGCAGCATGAGTCTCTGTGTCGCGAATTGGAAGCGTGCGGCGCGGAAGTTGAGGATATCCCCCCGGCCATGGAACTTTCCCTCGATGCTGTCTATGCCCACGATGCGTCGTTGCCGACTGACTTTGGCTTGATCCTGATGCGTCCCGGCAAAACGAACCGCGTTCCCGAAGGCAAGCATCATGGGTCTTTCTGCCACATCCTGGGCATTCCGATGCTCGCCAAGATTACGGCTCCCGGCACAACGGAGGCTGGGGACATGGTGTGGCTTGACGCCAAGACGTTGCTCATCGGCCATGGCTATCGCACGAACGCGCAAGGCATCCAGCAAATGCGCGCACTACTCGCGCCTAAAGGCGTGGAGGTTCTTTCCGCACCGCTGCCTCACGGCCCGGGCCCTTCGGCCTGCCTGCATTTGATGTCGCTGATCAGCTTACTCGATGAACATACCGCGCTGGTAGATTTGCCCTGGCTTGCCGTGGAAACCGTGGAGCTACTGAAAGCGCGAGGCTACGAATTCATCGAGATCGACTACTCCGAGCGGGAGACGCTGGCCTGCAACGTACTCTCGTTGGGAGAGAAACGTCTGCTGGCCTTGGAAGAAAACGCAAAGACGAATGAGAAGCTGCGTGCGGCGGGATTTGATGTGCGAACCTTCCGTGGCTCTGAGCTCTGCATCAACGGCAGTGGCGGCCCGACGTGCCTGACCCGGCCGTTACTGCGGGGATGATTGCAATCCGCTCGTGTGGGACGGATGCTCGTGTGGAGACGGGCGACTCGCCCGTCTGGGTCGAGCTAAATTCACCTCCATGGATCTCCTGTTAGAATCAAAGGCGATGGTCTTGCCTTTCGTCCGCGATCTATTCGCGGACGTGGAAAAATTGCCTGCCTTTTTACGTGTAGCCTCCCACCTCCGAGAGGGCACGGGGCGGATACGTGTTTCCGGACTCACTCCCACCGCGAAAGCGCTGCTTCTGGTCTTACTGCAGAAGACCGCTGGACGCCCATTCATCGTGGTGGTTCCCGACAACCGCGTAGCCGAAGAGTTCGTCCCGGTCTTGCAGGCTTTCCACGAACTGATTGGCGGGAACGACCCGGATTCCGTGGTCTCGCTGCCGACGCGCGACGTCTTGCCATTCCAGAATCTCTCACCGCATCCCGAGATCCAGGAAGAACGCGCCGTCGCGCTTTGGAAAATTGCCACCGGCGCCGTGTCTATTCTGGTTTCGCCAATTGGGGCGACTGCTCTTCGTCTTCGTTCCGCGGAATACTATGCCGATCTGGCGCGAATGGTTCGGCGGGGCGAGGCGCTCGACACTGAGCCGTTGCTGCGCCACCTCAACACCGTCGGTTACGCCTCGACCGACGTGGTGGAAATGCCTGGCGAGTACGCCATACGTGGCGGCATTCTCGACGTGTACTCGCCCGAGGCTGACCGTCCGCTGCGCATGGAGTTCTTTGGCGACGAGGTCGAGTCCATCCGCAAGTTCGACCCTGCGACTCAGCGGTCATCCACTCCGGTCGACGAAGCGCTGCTGCTTCCCCTTACAGAGACTCCGATCAGCGACGATCTGCTGGGCGCGATTCACGTCCGCTTGTCGGGAAAGCGCATCACCGGCGCGGAAGAGGTTATGGAGCAAGCCGTGCGCTCCGGCGGCGTCAGCGTATTTCCCGGCTGGGAGTTCTACGCACCAGTTGCGGGGGCGGACCGCACCGTCTTCGACCTGATCCCTCAAGCTGTGGTTCTGGTGGACGAACCCGATAGCGTGAAGAAAGAGTTTGATCACACCTGGTCACGAATCGAGGAGGCGCACGAACGCAGCGAGGTCGGCAATCTGGTGCGGCCTACCGATCTGTACCTTCCTCCCGACGATTGGTGGCAGAAACTGGCCAGCCTTCCCGGAGCGTCCATCGAGCACCTCGAAATCGCGCGTCCCGGCGAAGCCGAGGCGGTCACTTTCCATTCGCAGCCGGCGCAGCGCTTTCATGGCGCGGTTCCGGCAATGCTGCAGGAGGTCAAGAAGCAACTCGGCGAACAGAATCGCGTGCTGATCGCTGTCCCGAATATCGGCGAGGTGGAGCGCCTGGCCGACGTCTTCAGCGAGTACAGCCTCTCCTTTCGCTTAGGCAGCCGCACTCGCGGCGGAGAAAGTTACGCCGACGAAACCGCCTATTTCGCCGGCGAGATACTCACCAGTACGCTGGTCAAAGCCTATGTGCCGGACGGCGTCATATTGCCCGAAGCTCACTTGGCGATTCTGGGCTCTCGAGATCTGTTCGATGAGTCGGAGTCGGTGGTATCGCGTCCGCAGCGCACGAAGTCCAAAGTTTCCGCCTTCCTTTCCGACTTCCGTGACTTGCAAGTGGGCGACTACGTAGTCCACGTCGAGCACGGGATTGGGCAATATTTGGGGCTAAAGGAAATTAATCAGGGCGATGGCAACGCCGAGTTCATGCTGCTGGAGTATGCGGAAGGGGCGCGGCTTTATGTTCCGCTCACGCGGCTCGACCTGATTCAGAAGTATCGATCGTCGGAAGGTGCGAAACCGCCGCTCAGCCATCTGGGTACAGCCGCGTGGGCCAAAACGAAGGCTCGCGTACGCAAGGCCATGAAAGACATGGCCGACGAACTGCTCAAACTTTATGCGGAGAGAAGAGCTGCTAAGGGTTTTGCGTTCTCGGCCGACAATCAATGGATGCACGAGTTCGAGGATGCTTTCGAATTCACGGAGACCGAAGATCAGGATCTCGCGATCACCGATGTAAAGCGCGATATGGAGTCGTCGCAACCCATGGACCGTCTGTTGTGCGGCGACGTCGGCTATGGCAAGACGGAAATTGCCATGCGGGCCGCGTTCAAGGCCGTCAATGACAATAAGCAAGTCGCTGTGCTTGCGCCTACAACGGTGCTCGCTTTTCAGCATTCCGAAACTTTCAAGCAGCGCTTTGCGGCATTTCCCGTCAAGATCGAAATGATCAGCCGTTTTCGGACTGCGAAACAGCAGAAGGAGATTCTGCAAAAGGTCGAAGCCGGCAAGGTGGACATCCTGATTGGCACGCACCGCCTGCTTTCGAAGGACATCAAGTTTACGGACCTTGGCTTGCTGGTGGTGGATGAGGAGCAGCGCTTCGGAGTGCGTCACAAAGAACGGCTGAAGCAGATGCGGAAAGAAGTCGATGTTCTTACCATGTCCGCTACTCCCATCCCGCGAACGTTGCACATGTCTTTGGTTGGGATGCGCGATATGAGCGTGATCGAGACTCCGCCCAAGGACCGCATCGCGATCCAAACCGTGGTGGCAAGCTGGGACGAGAAGCTGATTCAGTCGTCGCTCGAGCAGGAACTCGACCGCGGCGGCCAGGTATATTTCGTACACAACCGGGTGGAAAGCATATGGGAGATCGCGGCAAAATTGCAGGAATTGGTCCCGCGGGCGCGCATTATAGTGGGACACGGCCAGATGTCGGAAGGAGAGCTGGAAAAGGTGATGCTGAAGTTCATGCATCACCAGGCCGATATTCTGGTGGCTACCACCATCATCGAGAACGGTCTCGACATCCCGCTCTGCAATACGATCGTCATCAATCGCGCCGATCGCTTTGGGCTCTCCGAGCTCTACCAGTTGCGCGGACGCGTGGGGCGGTCGAATCGCAGAGCCTATGCCTACTTGCTGATTCCGGCGGACATCGAGCTCACGCCGATTGCGCGCAGACGCCTGGCCGCCCTGAAAGAGTTTTCCGACCTTGGCGCCGGCTTCAAGATCGCGGCTCTGGACCTTGAACTCCGCGGCGCCGGGAATCTGCTGGGCGGAGAACAGAGCGGGCATATTGAAGCCATCGGGTTCGAGTTGTATACGCAGATGCTCGATCGCGCCGTCCGTGAGATGAAGGGCGAGGCCGCACCGGATGAGGCCGAGACGCAGCTCAACCTCGGTCTCAATATTCGCATCCCGGTAAACTACATTCCAGAGGAGAACCAGCGACTGCGAATGTACAAGCGAGTTGCCGGAGTCGAAACCGAGTCGCAACTGAGTGACGTCGGCGCCGAACTCGAAGACCGCTACGGCGAGCCCCCCGCCCCGGTGCGCAACCTGCTCGACTACGCCTCACTCAAGCTACTGGCGGTGCGGGTGGGCGTGAACGCGATCGAGCGCAAGCGCGACCTTGTGACCATCAAGTTCCGTCCAAATGCCGGAGTCGATCCGGGGAAGCTGGCGCGATTCGTCTCCTCACAGCGCGGCGCGCAATTCACACCGGACGGGATGCTGAAATTCCCGCTGAAGGCAACCGTCGCCGAGGAAGTGCTGGGTCATCTCGAAACCCTGCTGGAAAAGCTAGCTGCGGAAATTCCCGAGGCAGCTTCCACGCCGCAAAAAGTCAGCTAGACTCGCCCCCCATCAAATGCTGCGCCACCGGCATCAGTTGCCTCATCCTGTAATACTAGAGTGGGATTGCACGCCTGGAATATCTTAGCGCGTGCTAGTCTGATTTACTCCGAAAGTAATGAACGACGAATGACGCTGCCCTCGCTATCTGTGCCCACCAGCTTCAGCCTGGCCGCCGTGTTCTCCTGGGGCACGAGCGATTTTGTTGGTGGGTACGCCGCGCGGCGCACCAATGCATTCCTGCTCACCGCGATCGCGCACGTCAGCGGCCTGTTCCTTATGGCGGGAGTGGCGCTGGCAACTCATTCGCCCTTCCCCTCACGCACCGCAGTCGCGTGGGCGCTGGTGGCGGGCTTGTCCGGAGGCGGCGCGCTGGCCATCTTTTATCGCGCACTGGCCACGGGAAGAATGGGTCTGACCGCCCCTGTGGCAGCGCTGCTGGGCGCCGCGATCCCGACCGTGTTCGGAATGTTCCGCGAAGGCCTGCCACAGCCCGCCCAAATCGCCGGTTTCGCACTGGCCGCAGCAGGAATCTGGCTCATCTCGCGCACTGAAGACGACAGCCATCCGGAAGGAATTGGGATGGCCGCACTCGCAGGCATCGGCTTCGCGGGATTCTATCTCTGCATCAAGCAGGCCGGTGACGGCTCGGCGTTTTGGATAGCGGCTACGTCGAAGGTGTCGTCGTTCACTCTCACCGGCATGATCGTTCTGATCGGACGCGGCGCGCGCGAACTTGATCGCCGTGGGATCGCTTTCGGCGCACTGGCGGGTTGCCTCGACATCATCGGCAGCGTGCTGTTCATCCGTGCCAGCCAGACCGGCCGTCTCGACGCCGCCGTGGTGCTCAGCTCACTCTATCCGGCGATCACCGTACTGCTGGCCCGCTTCGTCCTCAAAGAGCACTTCACTCGCTGGAAAGCCCTGGGCATGGTTGCGGCGTTGTTAGCCGTACCGATGATCGCTTGGCATTGAAGAACACCAACCACAGGTTTGCACGGATTGACACTGATCGTCTGTCGGAAAAGAAGCTCCAAAGACTTGATCCGTGTAAATCGTGGGGAGTCCGTGGCTTGTTTTGCTGTTACCATCCTCCTCGTGCCTCTGCTCGAAATCCGCAATCTGACCAAGGTCTTTCCGCTCGGCGAATCCATTTTTGGTGGAGGCGCACGAGGCGAAGTCCGTGCCGTCGATGAGGTCTCGCTGGATATTCAATCTGGCGAAACCCTCGGCCTGGTCGGCGAGTCGGGATCGGGCAAGAGCACCCTCGGCCGCCTCGTGTTGCGGCTGATTGAGCCGACCTCTGGCAAGATTGTGTTCGAAGGCTGTGACCTGCTCGCGGCCAGTCACGGTCAGATGCGACGCCTGCGCCGCGATATGCAGATCATCTTTCAGGATCCCTTTGGATCGCTCGACCCCCGCATGCGGGTGGAAGATGTCATCAGCGAGCCGCTAATTATCCACGAACGCATGAGTCGTTCCGCCCGGCGCATACGAGTTGCCGAGTTGCTCCGCGCGGTGGGTCTCGATCAGTCCGCCATGCGCCGTTTCCCGCACGAATTCAGCGGTGGCCAGCGGCAACGAGTCGGAATTGCCCGGGCCCTGGCGCTGCGCCCGAAATTCATTGTGGCAGACGAGCCGGTCTCCGCTCTCGACGTCAGCGTCGGGGCACAGATCGTGAATCTGATGGCACAACTGCAACGCGGGTTCGGCCTGACCTACCTCTTCATCTCGCACTCCATGCCGGTGGTGCGTTATCTGGCCACTCGTATCGCCGTAATGTATCGCGGAAAGATCGTCGAGGTCGGACCAACCGAACAGATCACGGAACGGCCACAGCACGCCTACACGCGAAGTTTGCTGGAAGCAACGCCAGAAGTGATGGCGTGACTCCTCGAAATAAATAATGGAGGGCGTCTCGCCCGTCCAGCCGGGCGAGGATGCCCAGCCTCCGCAAACGTGATGCATTTCCGGGAAAGTGTTCTGATGACCGCTTGTGCCTTTCCCGATACCGGAGCTACAATCCGTTTCTCGTTCAAGGGGAGATCATGCGAGCACGCAGCCAGATCTGGCTAAAGCAGCCGATTCGGAGTTATCCTTGGGGACACACTGGAGACATCATGAAACCAATGCTTGCTCTTCTCGCACTGCTTGCTTCGACCGCTATTCTCTTTGGGCAGGACAAGCCTGAGCAAAACAAAACCGAACCGAACAAAACGGCGCAAACGAAAGCAGCGCCGAGCAAGAATCCGGTAACCGACACGGTGAGGGAAATGTTGCCGCGCCAGCAGAAAAATCTGATCGCCGCTGTCGAGGAGATGCCTGCCGATAAGTTCGGCTACAGTCCCACTCCCGCGCAGATGACCTTCGGCCATATGGTATTGCACATGACCATGTCCAACATTGAACTGTGCAGCAAAGTCGGGAGCATGCCGCCGCCCCCGTTGCGCCCCGCGCCAGAGACCGATAAGGACAGGCTGCTGGCAGCGCTCACAAGGTCGTTCCTGTATTGCGAAGCGGCCCTGAACAAAGTGGACGATTCGAAACTCGGCGATCCCGTCGAGCTCTACGGCGGAAGGCAAGGGACTGTGGCATTTGCCCTTTTTGCTCTTACCAGCGATTGGGCGGACCATTACAGCGCTGCTGCTATGTATCTCCGCCTGAATGGCCTGCTGCCGCCCACGGCCCAGCCGAAGAAGTAGCTAACTCCCCTGTAGAGACGTAGCTGTGCTACGTCTCAGCTTTGCCAGGTCTCGTTCCAGGGATGTCCTTAGGGGCCGTTTACTCGATCTGCACCAGGTCGCGTGTAGTCGGCTCGCCCTGCACCGCGTGCTGCGGAGCGCGCCAGGAATCGAAGATCGACACCTGATGCACGCAGGAGACCGTGCAGTGCGGAGCGCAGGATTTCTCTGTCACGTATTCGCGGTGGATGTCGTGCACGGTGTACTTCTCCAACGGAATTCCGGGATAGCCGCGCTGCTGGGAGCAGTAGTGCACCAGCCCGTCCTCGCAGATATATAGGTAACGCGCCCCAGCGCGGCAGCGCCACTGGTTGGGCCGTCCCTGCGCGATGTTGTCCTGGAAGCCATTGATGCGGGTGAAGCTGCTCTTCTCCATCGCCTTCATCTCGTGATAAACGCGCTTTTCTTCTTCGGCGAGCGGCTGCAGTTGTCCACTGCCATCGTGAATAATGCCGATGGTCGAACTGAAGCCCAACTCCAGTGCCCGTCTACCGATGGTCAGCGCATCCTGCGGATTGCACACGCCCCCTCCCACCACGGAGTTGATGTTCACGTGGAAATCGGCGTGCTCGGCGAGGTGTTCCAGCTTCTTATCCAGAACCTTGAGGCTCTTCTTGGACACATCGTCCGGCGTGACGTTATCAATCGAGATCTGCAGCCATTCGAGTCCCGCACGATTGAGCCGCTGAATGCGCTCCGCGACCAGCAGGTAGCCGTTTGTAATCAGCCCCGAGATCATGCCGCGCTTACGAATGCGGCGGATGATCTCGTCCAACTCGGGATGCAGCAGCGGTTCTCCACCACTGATGGTGATGACCGACGTACCGAGATCCCCCAACTTGTCCACCCGCGCAAACATGGTCTCGGTCGGAACCGGCCTGGAGAAGTCGTCGTACTCGTTGCAATACTCGCAGGCCAGATTGCAGCGCCGGATGGGGATGATGTGCGCCAGCAGAGGATGATCCGTGGACATGAACGCACGCGCAATCATGCTCGCTCCGCGAAGATTGCGGTGGAGCGCTAGAACGCGGCGGCGCAGAGTTGTAAGGCTGGCAGGCATGAAGTTTGCGATTGCTTTCTATTAGACCATACGCAGCCGCCGAGTTCGCGGTTTCGCCATCGATCGGAGGTTTTTAGGGGTCGAACGGCTGCCATTCGCACAATCCACAATGGAGGACGGGCGTCTCGCCCGTCAAAGCGCAAGCTAGGCAGGATCATTGCGGCGAGGATTGATCCTAGGGCAAAAACTCATGACCCGCATCCCGCAAAGCCTGCAGCGTGGTTCCGGCATAGTCCTCACCGACGAGCACATAGTCCGTATCGAAAGTGGAGATTGCGAAGATGGGAACTCCCTTCTCTGCTAGAGGACCGATGAACGAAGCCAGAATCCCAACCTCAGAAAAAGAAAATGGGCCTTCGAGCTTGAGGCACACCCAAGGAGTTTTTGGCTTATGTTCCTCGGGAACGCTATCCGCAGCACAAACGATGGAAAGCTCATCTTCGGTTCGCGTAACCGAGCTAAAGAGACCGCTCCATGCCCAGTCTGGAAGCGGTGCAATGGCCCGTAACCGGCAGACGGCGAACTTCCCGGGCACCCACGAAAACCTCAAAGCACGAGCGGTCATGAGTCTTGATTTTATAGGACGGCAAGAGGCTAGGATCTGGCCGCGGCCGCGTCAAACAAGTTCAGGAAACCAAGCTTCTTTTCCGCTGGAAGAAATGAAGCCTCGAACGAATTACGCGCCAGCTCGCGTAAGTGCTCGTCGCTAAAACCGAAGGTGTCCTGCGCCAGTTGGTATTCCCGGCTCAGAGAGGTCCCGAACATTGCGGGATCGTCCGTGTTGAGTGTGACCATTATGCCTTGATCAAAATAATTGCGTACCGGATGCTCAGCTATCGTCGGGCAGATCCCGGTGCGCAGGTTGCTCGTAATGCAAATCTCCACCGGAACCTGCCGGGTGGACAGCGCTTCCACTAGTTCGGGATCTTGCCAGGCCGTGAACCCGTGACCGATCCGCTCGGCTGGGAGGTTGAGCGCTCCCCATACCGACCCCGGCCCGGCAGTTTCGCCGGCGTGTGCGGTAAGCCGAAGGCCATTTGCCGCGGCATAGGCATAGACATCGCGGAACAATTCCGGCGCAGCCTGCCGCTCGTCTCCGCCGATGCCGAAGCCGACCACGCTCGGGCCTTTGTACCGCACGGCCAACTCGGCGACAGGCTGTGCCTTGTCCACGCCGAATTGGCGCACCGCATCAAAGATCCAGAGCAATGACGCTCCGAAGTCGCGTTCCCCGCGTTCCCGCCCTCGTTCCAGTCCAGCGAAGATCGAATCGAAATCCTGCTTACGCCACAAACAGACTCCCACCGAGACGTAGACTTCGGCGTGCAGCACATTGTCCGCTTTGAGCTTTTCCATCAATCGATAGGTGATGAGCTCGTAGTCCTCGGGAGTCTGCAATTCTTCAGTCACGGCCTTGAACGCCATCAGAAATCCAGTAAAGTCGTTGTACCGGTAAAGCTGTTCCACTTCAGCGAGCGTGCCTTTTTTCCCGTGCCGCTTCTTCAACTCGAGCAAAGTTGGAGGATCGACCGAACCCTCGAGATGAAGGTGCAGCTCAGCTTTGGGCAGGGAAACGATGAAGGCGCTCGATGCAGTAGACGCCATAGAGCGATTCTACAACTCATCCACTCGTCTAATGAATAACAACTGGCCTCAGTTACCGATCACGACGACTATACGCCCAGGGGCTGCAGGCCGCCGAGGTGCATTCCGAGTAGGCGAGCATCAGGGATTTGTCGTTGGTGGCTTGAATTTCTTAACGCTTTCGCGACACGATGTCTAGACCGGATCAATACGAGGGGGACGGCCCCTCCACTCTTAATGCAGTGGAAGGAGAACGTCCCCCTCAATATTTTCTTTATGCGGTCTGCGCAATACGTCACGCGTTTGGTTGTGCAATTTCAGCTGCTTTGAAAGTGGACGCTGTTACTGCACAGTGAACTGCGTACTGCTTACAGTCGTGCCACCAGGGTTGGTCACAGCAATCGGCCCGGTGGTTGCGCTTGCGGGCACGGTGGCAGTGATGAAGTTTACGTTGAGAACCTTAAACGTGGCGGTGACGCCGTTAAAGGTTACCGCCTTCGTTCCAATAAAGTTGTTGCCGCGGATCGTCACCTTTGAACCTACCTTGCCGCTGGAGGTGGCGAGGGCTGCAATCGCCGCCTTCGGCGCGGGCAAGCCGGCGTCCAGGCTCCAGACCGTACCCCTGGCTTGTTGGCCATTAGAAACGGTTCCGCCCAGTATGGCGGTGCCATAGATCTTGCCGTCAGCAGCTTGCACCACCGAGGCTTCGGGGAACCCGAAACCCGTCCTCTCAAACGAGAAGCTCTTTACGACCGAGCCGCTCTGGGGTGATAGAGCAATGACGCTGCCGCTGCCACCTCCTATTACGGGAACCGCATTCCACAGATTTCCATCAGAAGCTTGAATCAGGCTAGGAGAACCGCCCGTGCCGGTGCGGTTTCCAAACGATGGAAACTCATGGAACCCGCGGCCGGACGGTCTGATCTCGTAAAATTGAAGCTGGTCGAGACTATAAGTCGTAAGGGCGCCGTAGAGCTTTCCATTGGAGGCTTGGAATAGTCCACTGCTCGCATTCGTTGGAAGAAAGCCTTTCATGGGAGGGATAGTCTCCAGAATCGTTAATTGCCCGCCCGAGGTAAAGCGAAACACATTGCCGCCGCCTGCCCCATAGAAATTCCCATCCGAACCTTGCATCAGGCCGACGGGGCCTGCGCCAACGTTAGGGCTGCCGTCGAAGACGAACAGCGTCTCGAGAGTCCCGGGCGGGATAACGCGGAAAATCGTGCCGCAACCGCCGGTGGCCTGGCAAATCGCGTTGTTTGATCCGCCAAGCAGCGTGGCCCCGTAGAGATTGCCGTCCTGTCCCAGGATGAGGGAAATCGGCAAGTTGCCATCCGCGCAGTTGGCTGCGGAACAAAAATCATGGACAACCTTGAACCCCTTGCCGTTCTTGCCAATTCTGAACAAGACGCCGCTGTTGTTAGCGCCGCCCTCGAAGCTGGTGCCGTAGAGAAACCCGTCGTTGCCCTCCACCAGGCTGGTTGCGGGGTTATCGCCGTGCACGTAGTGTCCGCCGGAATTATGGGCAAACGTAAAGAGCAGCGTAAATTGACCACTGGGCGTGATTTTGAATAGCGAGCCACCGTGCGGGTTGGAAGAGCCAAACGTAGTAAGCTGGGCCGCGCCGTAAAAATTGCCGTCTGAAGCCTGGATCAGCACATTGGGCGAGTAACCGTCTGAGCAAGAGCCGGATTGTTGATTCGGGCAAGGGAAGCTGAAGAGTTGAGTGGGCTTTTGAGCATTTGCAGCAGTCGCTGTCGCGAAGGATAGGCTCAGCAACAGAGCGAGTGCCAGGTTGAGAACGCATTTCATGATTGAACTCCCTAATCTCTGATGGAAATATGAGGTAGCCGGTACTAGCTACCTTCGTCAACTGAGGTTGAATGTAGCGGTGAACGCTTCACAGCTTGTCAGGGAGTTGTCAAAGCTCTGTTATTTCCTATCCAGCCTTGCGGATATTTTGGTGACAAGCTGGGCGCGAGCGTTCTGCACCTTCAGCTTGGTCAATGACAATCCAACCGCCGCCACAAAATGAGGCCGGCAGTCTGCCCCGTTGCTCAAGTCGGTATAGTCCGCTGAGCGTTGAAGACTCCTTTGTAGCCGATTAGCGGCGCCTCTCGAGATTGTCTCGGATGACCCCCTACTCGAGTCATGCACGCCAGCCTAACCTTTAGCCGCAACCAACTATGCCTTCTTGCAAAACTCGCTGCGATGGCGGCTGTAGAAGACATAGATCAGGAGGCCGAGCCCCAGCCAGATTACAAACCGCAGCCAGGTGATGACGGTCAGTCCGGTCATGAGTCCGCCGCACAATAGGATCGAAATCAGCGGGAACCACGGCACGAAGGGCACTTTGAAGACGCGCTTGCGATCCGGTTGCGTCCGCCGCAGGATGATGACTCCGAGCGAAACCAGCACGAAGGCGAAGAGCGTGCCGATGTTCGAGAGGTCGGCCGCGTCGCTGATGGCAAAGATTCCCGCCGGCACACCGACCGCGAATCCCGCTACCCAAGTGGACAAATGCGGCGTCTTGAAGCGTGGGTGAACCGCGGAGAACAGCTTGGGAAAGAGCCCGTCGCGCGACATGGCGTACCAGATGCGGGCCTGGCCGTACTGAAAGACCAGCAATGACGAAATCATTCCCGTCAGCGCGCCAATCACAATGATTGAGCGCGACCAGCGGTTTGCGCCCAACACTTGCAGGGCGTAAGCCACCGGGGCCTGGGCCGCAGCGCCCGAGACAAAGGTTGTGTATTTCATCATGCCCAGCAGAACAATCGAGACGCCGATGTAAAGCACCGTGCACACAATCAGCGAGCCAATAATGCCGATGGGCAAGTCGCGTTGGGGATTTCTCGCCTCTTCCGCCGCGGTCGAAACCGAGTCGAAGCCGATGTAGGTGAAGAACACGATCGCGCCGCCGGTGACGATGCCTCCGAATCCGGAGGGCGCGAACGGCCTCCAGTTGCTGGGGTTCACCAGCGCTCCGCCTACCATGAGGAAAATAAGAATGGCGCCGATCTTGACGGCGACCATCACATTGTTGGCCTTGGCAGACTCGCGCACTCCACGCACCAGCAGCACGGTGAGAATAAAAATGATGACGAACGCGGGAATGTTGAAGTAAGAGCCAGTCCAGTGGCCCGACTCCCACACCGGAGTCGACCATCGCTCCGGCAGATTCAAGCCGAACGCGGCCAGTTGCGACTTGGTGTAAGCGCTGAACCCAATGGCCACGACCACGTTGCTGACGACGTACTCCAGAATCAGGTCCCAGCCGATGATCCAGGCAAAGATTTCACCCAGCGTTGCATAAGAATAAGTGTACGCACTGCCTGCGATCGGGATCATCGAGGCCAGTTCCGCATAGCATAGACCGGCGAAGCTGCACGCCAGGGCCACCAGCAGGAAAGAGATGGCGATGGAGGGTCCAGCCGCGGGACGTCCGTGCATGAGCACGTTGGCTGTGCCGCCGCCGCGCAGGAAGTTCACGATCAGGTCGAGCACCTGCGCATGCAGGATGGACGGGGCCTTAAAATACTCTCCAGCGGCAGCAGTCCCGGTGAGAACGAATATGCCCGAACCGATGATCGCGCCGATGCCCAGCGCGGTTAGCGACCACGGCCCGAGAGATTTCTCGAGACGCTTCCCTGGCTCGTTCGCATCCGCAATCAGCTTGTCGATGGATTTGCAGCACAGGAGCTGGCTGCCCGAAGTTTGCACTCCCGTCTTTGCCGCCGGTATTTGTGCCAAAGGCATTGTCCCCCGAGTTGCGCATCCTGGCGGCTAGCAATTAGCCTTTGGCCGGTGAACATTCCGCTGGGAACGCCGGAATGTTTAGAGGCCAAGTGCCAAATGCTAAATGCCGAGGCTGCTTTTATCGTTTCGCCGCGCCGCGCACCATCTTCTTCACTTTGCGCTTCTTTGAGCCACGGGCGTACTCCCGCGGCTTCAGCGGCGCTTCCGCCTTCACTTTCTTGCGCGCTGCGCGTCTTGCTTTCTTGCGTTCTTCCTTGCTTAGTTTCTTTGTGTTTGCCATGAGTGCTGTCTATTTCTCCTTAAGATGATTCGCAATCAACTGCGAGCTTTACTCGGCTGGACACCCGGCGACGGCTGTCCCCACGTAAGCATGCCCACGTAGATCTATGCCCGTTCCAGCTGGGCATACTTCTCCACCAGCTTCTTCAAACCGAAGCGAGGGAATTGTACCGTAATCTTGGCCTCTTCACCCTCTCCTTCGCGCTGGTAGACGGTGCCTTCTCCATATTTCGGGTGCCGCACCTTTTGCCCTGGACGGAATCCTTTCCTGCCCCTGGGTTCCTCGACCGGCAGCTTCGGGATGTTGAATTTCTTGCCGCGCGAAGCGAAAAATTCCGCGATGTTGTCAATCGAGTTGTAGTTCTTCCCTGAATATGACGCCGCCGGAGTGCGCTGCTTCGGGCGCCCGGCCCAGCTCACACTCTGGTC